>PMAT01000051.1 GCA_003152695.1 Acidobacteriaceae bacterium | reverse complement strand
TTAACCGGACAGCAGTGACCAGCCACAATGTGATGCCGGGTGCAAACTTCCGGCTACGCAGCTCGGCCAACACCGTTCCAGGCCCCTATCAGGTGACGTTCACCTACATCAACGGCGTAGTGCCTACGACCGGAACCTACCAGTTCAATGTCGTCGCTGCTCCCACATTCGGCGCGACCCCTCCCACGGCATTCCCGCCGATTCCCGGCAGGGCCAACTGGGAGACGCAGATGGTCACCCTCGGCCACAAATGGTGCGACGACCATAATGGCATCTCACGCGACTCCAGAAATGCAGCCGGCGTATTTCTGACGGGCTGGGGTTGGCAAGAGGAGACTTGGTTCTATGACGGAGGGCGAGTATACCAACAGGTAGACGACTACACAGCCAACCAACTAGGCCAGCCGAATCACGCCTTGTGGCAACACTGCGCCCTGACCGACCTCGACCCATATGGCCAGTATGCCCTTCACAATAATGGAGCATTTGCCCTCTATAGCCAGTTTGCCTATGGCATGGCGATGAACTACTTCAGGACCAGAAATGGGGACATGAAAAACGCTGTGCTCCTAATGGCCAACAGCGGTTCCGGTTCCAACTATGGCGGTTGGGTGGATTGGTACCTTATCCGCGAAACTTCCTACATGAACAACAACCGCATCGCATCGGAAATGTTGGGCAATCCGCACAGCCCTTTGACGGACATTGGGATCAACAAGTTGTTGGGAGACCTTGACCAGGTAGCCAACGGCGGCGGCGTCAATACCGTGCACCCGTTCATGGTTGGAATCGCCATGCAGACACTCATTAACTACTATGAGTGGAACGCTTCCCGAGGCGTAGTGGACAACCGGATTCCGGTGGCGATCAAGCAAGCGCTGGATGCGTTGTGGACAATCTGGAACCCGACCCATTTCTCGTTTGCCTACGACAACACCTCCTTGCCCAGTAACGACTTCTATCATGGAGGCAACGACAGTATCGATTGGACCGATTTGAATGGCCTGGTAGCAACCGCCTATGCTTGGTACTGGAGCAAGACCGGTGACGCCAACGCTCTGAGTCGGGGAGATCTAGCTTTTCAACATGTGCTTGATCCCCTGGGTAGCCCCGGTTGGAGTGGCAAGGAGTACAGCCAGATATACCAATGGACATTTGATTATGTGCGGCTACGCAGCGAGCCTAATGCTGTTCTAACCGTCATGCCCAGCGCCAACCCGTACAGTGGGCCTTATGCGGACACAGAGCCGCCGATCATGGGAGGCGGTGCCTACACCAGGGTCACGGTCATTCCGGCTGCGACCAGCGCGACGATCACTTGGAACACCTATGAGCCAGCCACGACCCAGGTGAAGTACGGTATCACGTCGGGTTACGGTTCGACCTCGTCACTAAATCCATCGCTGGTGACGAGTCACAGTGTTACCTTGATCGGGCTGTTACCCGCAACTCTGTACCACTATCAAGTGATTTCGGTAGACGCCGCAGAAAATATAGCGGCGCTGGCGGATCAAACCTTAACCACTGCGCCGTAAGGACGCAAAGCAGCCAGGCGCAACTGCCAGCAGCCAGGCAAACGGGCGCTGTTCGGAGAAGACGAATCGAGATCCTGGTCAACTTCGAACCGCGCCCGCACTTCAGAATCGAAAAGCAAACCGGCGGGAACTATCTGAGCGGATGCGCAAGGAAACGTGCCGTACGAGTGCTTGCAGGACAGACGTTTTTCCCAGCCATGAACCAGCACTGTGTTCGCAGTCGCTGTGGCTGCTCCGGCCAACCGGCCAAGACATGGCAGAAACTGCTCCAACCTCCGTAGCATCGGACGCTGCTCCGTGCAAGCTTGAGTTGAAAATGTGACCCATCTGCTGGACGCGTAGGCTGTATTGCGGCTTGAGTAATAATCAGGGTAAACTGCCCTTACTAACCGGTCTTCTCATGACATCCAAAACTCAGCCAGCCTCGACCGATTCGCTGGAGCAATACGCGGAAGTCATTCGTCTGGGCTGGCTGATTCGCAAAACCGAGCAACGGCTGCTGGAACTGTTCAAGCAGGGCAAACTATTTGGCACGGTGCATACCTGCATCGGCCAGGAGTTCGTCGGCATCGCGGTTGCCCGGGCCTTGCACCCGCAGGATAATGTCTTTTCCAACCACCGTTGTCACGGCCATTTCCTCGCCTACCGGCAGAACCTGGTTGGCCTGATCGGCGAAATCATGGGCAAGTCCATTGGGGTTTGTGGTGGACGTGGCGGCAGTCAGCACTTGCACCAGGGGACCTTCTACTCAAACGGGGTGCAAGGCTCGATTGTGCCGGTTTGCGCAGGACTCGCCTACAGCCAGAAGGTCAAAGCCACGAACGGTATCACGGTTGCCTTTCTCGGCGATGGTACCTTGGGAGAAGGCGCTGTGTATGAGGCGATGAACATCGCCTCCAAGTGGGAGCTGCCGGTGCTGTTTGTCTGCGAAAACAATCTTTACGCACAATCGACCCACCAGTCGCAGACCCTGGCTGGAGGCATCCGCGCGCGGGCGGAGGCCTTCGGAATCGAAACCGCCTACAGCGACACCTGGAACTGGCCCGCCCTCCTCAGTGCCATAGCCGACAGCGCGGACCTGGTCAGAAGGACGTCGAGGCCGCGATTCCACCAGGTCGATACCTACCGATTGATGGCCCACTCCAAGGGCGACGACAACCGGCCGGAGAGCGAGGTCGCGCCCTACTGGGAGCGCGATCCCATCGCCACGCTTGCCGAGCAATACGCGTCGGACCCGCGCTTCCAGGAGATGGCCCGCGAGGTCGAGCAATTGATTGAAGAGGCGGTGGCCGAAGCCGAAGCCGCTCCTTTCAGCCACGATACTGCTCCAGGTGTGCCTGTTATGGGTGGCGCGAGTGTCTGGGAAGCGCGCCCCTTCCCCAGGGAGCGGGTGGTTGACTCCGTTCGCCGCGGTCTGGAAGAAGGTTTGGCGCAGCACCAGCAGCTGGTGCTGATCGGTGAAGACATCGAGTCACCCTATGGCGGAGCCTTCAAGTGCACCTTGGGACTTAGCGCGCGCTTTCCCGGCCGCGTACGAAATACTCCCATCAGCGAAGCCGCCATCGTCGGAGTTGCCAACGGCATGGCGTTGGCAAAGCTTATCCCGGTGGCCGAAATCATGTTTGGTGACTTCCTGGCGCTGGCGGCCGACCAGTGGATCAACGGTGCAGCCAAGTTCAGTTGGATGTACAACGGGCAGGTCCAGGTCCCGACCATCGTGCGTACCCCGATGGGAGGCAAGCGCGGCTACGGTCCAACCCACAGCCAAAGCCTCGAGAAGCACTTCCTCGGTGTGCCCGGAACTAACGTCTTGTGCCTGCATCACCGCTATAGTCCGGCGCAACTCTATGGCGATCTTTTCGCCAGCATCGCCACACCCACGTTGGTGATCGAGAATAAAATTCTTTACACGCGCTTTACCGACCCCGAGCCTCCGCCGGGATATTCCTTGCTTTTTACGCGCGAGACCTTCCCAACCGCGCGCCTGAAGCCGCACCTGGCGCCCGACCTGACGATGGTAGCCATCGGCGGCATGTCCGTGGAAGCGGAAGAGGCCATGCTGCGGTTGTTCGATGAAGAGGAGTTGCTCGTGGACTTGTTCCTGCCAACGCGCCTATATCCCTTCGACTGCGGGATTTTAGAGGACAGCCTGGCGATGACTCGCAAGCTGCTGGTGATCGAAGAGGGGCAGGGATTCGTGTCGCTGAGCAGCGAAATTCTGGCGCAAGTAGCAGAGCGCTTTGGCGACCTCAACGTGCGCTGCCGCCGGCTCACGGCCGAATCTTGTCCTATCCCTTCCTCCCGGCCGCTGGAGGAACAATGCCTGCCCAATACCGGCTCGATCGTGCGAAAGGCGAGTGAATTCGTCCGTGAACTCGTTCACTGAGATCAGGATTCCCCGGGAAATCGTCAACGACGATGTGGTTCTAATAGCCGCATGGGAGGCGGAGCACGGCGCAAAGGTCGCGCCCAAGCAAGTGGTGGTTTCCATCGAAACCTCAAAAGCCATCGTCGATGTCGAGGCCGAAGTAGAAGGCTACCTGGAGATTCTGCATCCTACCGGCGCCGAGATTCCCGTAGGCGCGCTGATCGGGCGCATTCAGGCCCAGCCGCTTTCCGCCGGGACGGCTTCGGCCCCGGCGGCGCTCGCCTCCAGCGGCACTCCGGCCTCCCGCGGTAACGGCACACCGCCTGCCGCAGCGGCCGGGGCTCCGGGGCTGCGAATCTCCAGGAAAGCGCAGGGATTGATCGAGCAATACGCTATCGATGCCAGCGCTTTTGGGGGAATCGAACTGGTTCGCGAGTCGGATGTACTCGCCTATCTTGAGCGGCAGAAGGCTGGAAATGCCGCGGCAACGGCGATGACCGAGGTTCCCGCCGCCAGGGAGGATTCCAGCCCTGCGCCTGCCGAGGCGCCTGACGCAGCCAAGCCTCAACCCCCCGCTGCTGGTTCAACGCATTGGAAGAAGCGCGACTTTCTGCGCGATGCCCGAGTGTCGGCCGCTGAACGAGGAGGCCGCAGCCTGGCTGGCTTGGCGTTCAATTATCTGTGGCGGAACTGGTTTCTGGGAAACCTTGTGCGCTGGGCGCCCCGTGGCATCATCCTTCCACTCCATCGGCTTCGCGGAGTGAAGATCGGCAAGGATTGCTACATCGATCCCAATGCCATCATCGAGACCGCTTACCCGGAAAACATCACCATCGGCAACGACGTTCGGGTCACCGCGCGAGCCATCATCATGACCCACATCAAAGCTCCACACCACTTGCGTGAGACGGGTATTATGCCGGTGGTATTGAAGCCCGTGCGTCTGGAGGACCACTGTTTTATCGGCGTGAATTCTGTCATCATGCCGGGAGTGACGGTCGGCAAGGCTGCGGTCGTCGCTAGTGGAGCGGTGGTGATAACCAATGTGCCGCCGTACACTATGGTTGCGGGCAACCCTGCGAAGGTGGTGAAGACCTTCCGTAAGCCGCCAGAGGAAGCCTAGTATGTCCTCCGAAAAAACCGGCCAGATCCTGAACGCCTTTTGTATCGACCTCGAAGAGTGGTTTCACGTCTGCGAGGCCAGCACCCCGTACGACGACCCGAAGACCTGGGACTCGGCGGCCAGCCACGTCGTGAAAGACACGGAAGTGATTTTGCGCCTGCTGGATGAAGCCAAGGCGCACGCCACCTTTCTTACCGTCGGCTGGGTGGCCGAGCGTCATCCCGAGTTGATTCGGCGGCTTAGCAATGCAGGCCATGAGGTCGGCTCTCACACCCACTTCCATCGCCTGGTGTACACGCTGACGCCGGAGGAGTTCGCGCAGGACCTGAAGCGCTCGCTTGAGGTCTTGCGTCAGGTGAGCGGCCAGGCCGTAGTGTCGTTTCGCGCCCCGGGATTTTCCATGAAGCGGGAATGCTTTTGGGCCTATCCTATTCTGCGGGAAAACGGTATTACCGTGGACGTCTCCGTCGTGCCAGCGCCACGCGATCACGGCGGTATCGACGGATTCTCCCGCGATCCCATTCTGCTGCACACCGACGCCGGAGCGCTGACAGTGTTTCCCCTATCCATTCTGAGCGCCCTGGGAAGACGTGTGCCCTTCTCCGGAGGCGGCTACCTGCGGCTGTTTTCGATGCCAATTATCAAGTATGGTTTCCGCCAGAATCATCGTGCCGGCCGGCCGGTTATGACGTACATACATCCGCGCGAAATCGACCCCCAGCAACCTCGTCTTGACCTGCCGCGAATGAAGGGATTCAAATATTACGTCAATATCGCCACGACGGAGGAGAAACTACGGACCCTGCTGAAGACGTACCGGTTCGGGACCGTAACCGACACTCTCGCGGGTGTGCAGTCGCTCCCGGATTACCAGCTCGTGGACGGCGACATTGTCCCGATGGGAGCGAGGGTTCCACCCGGTGCCGACAGGCTGGCGCAACGAGCTATTTAGATCAAGCACCGCTATCGGTCTTAGGTCCAGTTGCTCTACTTCGGGTGCGGGGCTTCTGCGACACGCACCGTCTTCTCTTTCCACAAACTCTGTGGGGGCACGAAGAACACGCGGAGCGCGATCAAGGTCGCGCTTATCAGCACCACAAAGGTACGAATCGGCGACGTCAGTCGCTTTAGCGGGAATCTGGCAGGAAGAATCGCGTCCAGAGCGGCCAGCCCATAAAACGCAACTTGTGCTGCAATTGCCAGGGTCCGCCAAGGTGGAGGCAAGCCGATAGTGGCCAATGCCATGGCGATCAGGCAATAGGGCAGCAGGATGCGAAAATACTTCCCCGAGACGAAGTGGAAACGCATGCGGTTGCGCCGGGTGAGCATCTCAGGCATGATCTGAAGCGTTTGATACAGGCCGGCCTGCAGCCGGACCTTGCGCTTGAATTCCGAATGCAGCGCGATGGGCAGCTCATAGACAATTGCCGTCGGCTCCAGGAGCAGGCGGTAGCCTTTGAAGAAGGCGGTTAGCGGCAGGTAAACATCATCCAGCAGAGTGTCCGGAGAGACCGGCACCCACAGGGACCGGCGCATCAGGTAAAACGGGCCGTTGCAACCGAAGGTGGAATCGATCCTCGCCATCTGAGTGCGAATCCAGACCTCATAACGCCAGTAGACACCAAAATCGTTTTCGTCCTGGGTCTCGCCCGGGGCGACTTGCAACTCGCCGCTAACTGCGCCAACTTTGGGGTCGCCAAAGCAGGCGATCGCATTGCGCAGGCAATCGGGATGCAGCGTCTGGCGAATATCGGTGAGTGCCAGGATCTCGCCCGTTGCCATCGGCACCGCGACGTTGAGTGCAGCCGGCTTGCCTCCGCGGGGAACTGGCACCAGACGGACCCCGTGCGGCGCAAAGCTGCGTACAATCTCGTCGGTGCGATCGTCGGACCCGTCGGAGACTACGATCATCTCCACGAGTTCTCGTGGGTAGTTCAGCGCCAGAATCGAGTTCAGCTTTCGCTCCAGAAAGGTCTCGCCGTTGTGGACGGCGATCACGAAGGACACGGAACGCAGAATGTCGTCCCGGTGCACCGGCTGTTCGTGACGGTTGGCCATCCAGCCGAGCAGAAGAGGATAGCCGAACAGAGTGTAAACAACGGTCGCACCGGCGATCGCAAACACCCCGATGCAAATCGCCTGAATGGAAGTAAGCGCCATGGCTGGTGCAAAAGCCTTAGAATCCGGTCCCGCAGTTGATGGTACAGCGCCTAACGGCGCAACAGGGCCACATGCAAATGGCGAAATGTCCGATCGTCCCAGTCTGGGAAGTCGGCGGTGTCCTGGAAAAGTCGGCCCGGAAGGAACCTGGCCGAAGGTCGGCGATCAAGCCGATCTGAAGCGGATGTAAGTTCGGGCGACGCTCAGCCCCAAGAACGCTGGCATTCGATATGGCGCTGCAAACCAACCCATTTTCGGGAAAGAGCGCCGCCCGATAAAGTTAAGAGACTCTACGCCCCCACGGCCTGACCACTCAAATATTCTACTTTGTGGCTCGTTCCGTCCCACCGAATCTTGGGGATCAAGACTTCCCGTTTCCCCTCGATCCGGTCCCGGTACTTCATCAGGTCGGCAAGCATGATCTTCATCTCAGCTTCGACATCGTGAGTCGGCTTGTAACCCAAATCCCGTAGATTCTGATGGTCGGGCTTGTAGTAATGCTCTTCCATTTCCTTACGTGGGTTTTCCAGGTTGTGAATCTCGACCTTCAACCCGAGCTGCTCCGCAACTCGCCGGACCTTTTCCGCCAGTTCGGTAAGGTCGTAAACCTCTTCGAACTGGTTGAAAACGCGGTATTCACCAGGTTGGGCAGGATTTTCCAGCGCCAGGGTCAGGCACTGCATGGAGTCACGCAACGGCAGGAAGCCCCGCTTTTGATGTCCCCGGCCGAACGGAGTCAGGGGATGCCCAATCACTGCCTGACAACAGAAGCGGTTAATCGCAGTGCCAAACGACTCGTCAAAGTCCAGCCGGGTCAGCAGCCGTTCGTCGCTGCCCATCTCGTCAATGCGGGTGCCAAACACCACCCCCTGCATCACATCGGTGGCGCGAAGCTTCCACACCTTGCAGGCGAACATGATGTTATTGGATCCGTGCACCTTGGAGAGGTGATAAAAGCTGCCGGGCTGCCGCGGAAACGGCATCCGGTCGCGGCGTCCGCGGTACTCAATCTCGAAGAAGCCTTCCGGAATGTCGACGTTCGGCGTACCGTATTCTCCCATAGTGCCCAGCTTGAGCAGGTGGGCCTCAGGCTGGAGGTCGCGAATGGCGAACATCAGGTTGAAGGTGGAAACTACGTTGTTTACCTGCACGAACGTAGCGTGATGCACATCTACCATGGAGTAAGGAGCTGAAGGGCATTCTCCCAGGTGCACCACCGCGTCCGGATGGAACTCCTTAAAGATGCGTTCCACCACCGAATAATCTCGAAGGTCGGCTTCCCAAAACTTTGCCTCCAGCCCACGCGACTCCTTGAGCGCCGCCAGCCGCTCCTTCATCGGCACAATGGGGGTTGCGCTGCACGATCCCATCTCTTCGACCCATTGCCGCCGCAGAAACAAATCCGCGCCCGCCACTTGATGCCCCCGGGCCGCAAGATATTGCGCCAGCGACCAACCCAGGTACCCATCCATCCCTGCGATAAAAACACGCATACAGTTTTCTCCAGCTCCTTGGAAAGATTTACAGAATCTGAACACGCACTTTCGTCCCCGCACAGTGGACCAGTCTTCGGCTGAGAAAAACCGAATCCAAAGCGACGACCGCCTTTGGACCGCCCTCTGCGTTTTACGCAATAGCGAGTGCGGCTACGGGCCCACTAAAGTGGGGTTGAATGGTCAGACTGGGGTGTCCGCCACACGAAAGGAGCGCGGTAACTATATCAATCTCCGAGGATCGGTGTCCACGAGATAATGTCCAACTTGGCAGCTATTGGCAACCAAGAAACCCAAAATGGGCAACGCTCGTTCTTGAAATTGCTCCAACGCGTGCGAAGAGGTTTCAAGCATTCGCGCCGCTCGTTCTCCCCAGGGCCGTCCTGATCAAGCCCAATAGCCGCTCCTTGGAAAGCACCTCCCATCCCGGCAAGCGGAACAGGTACATCCCGGGGAGATAGATCGCCGCAACCGACGCACTTACCGCGGCGATGCGCGGGACCAGCAAATGAGGGCTGATGAGGTTGCGAACAGCATAGGCCGCCAGGCCGGCGACGACGGTCAACGCGCTGACCTTTGCCAGGTCCTTGTACAGGGGCAAATCTTTGGCAGTCATCTCTACGGTTCGGGCGACCTTCCACCCCATCACAATGCGCTCGACAAACTGAGCGGCGACGGCGGCCACGGCAGCTCCAAGCATTCCGAAATGTTGAATGACCGGTGTTAACGCGAAAAAGAGACACACTAGGATTGCGATTCGCGTCACCAAAATGAACTTACGCAGCCCGATATAGGCCCGGATGATCGGATCGATCAGGAATGCATTCAGCGCAAGCAAGAGGATTGCCACGGAGAAGATGGGGGCGCTACGTTCGTAGGCCCTGGTGTAAAACACGACAATAAGATCGTGCCCAGCTACCAGCAGCAGGGCGCAGGTCGGAAATTGGAGTGCGGCCAAACGGTTCACCGCGGCCGCGCTCAACCTGCGAATTTCCTCTTTGCGGTCCTGGTGCTGGAGCGCGCTGACACGCACCACCATCACCGCCGCGATGGACTCCAGAACCAGCGAGAACAAGGCAAAATCCACCCAGCCGACCGAATAGATGGCGAAGTCAGAAGGACCGAAATAATGTCCAACAAAGTAGTTGTCCATGTACTTCTGAACGACCCAAAGCGATCCGTAAGCGCCAATCGGGATGGCATAGGCAAGCTGCTCGCGGAAAAAGCTCCAGTCGAAATGTCCCCAGAAATGCCCGAAATGTTTGTAGAGGTACCAGAAGAGGGCAATCGTCGAAAGCACCTGGGTGATGACCGCGGCCACCAGCAGCGCCTCGACGGAGCGATACACCAGCGCCGCGACCGAGGTTATGATGACTTTAACTACCTGGGAGCCAACCACGAAGATTGTCGAATACTTAACGTCTTGCAGCGCAGTCGGTATCAGCGTCAGCAGGCTGGAAGTGAGTGTAATCAGGCTAAGAATGCCGAGCAGTATGGCAAACGATTGCAGCTCATGAGATTTGAAGATATCGAGTACCTGGGGATGAAACGCGGCCACTAGGAGAGGAATCAGCCCGGCAAAAAAATTGTAGATGAGGATGTTCAGCGCGATCTGGCCGCCCTTTTCGGGACGCCGCGGCAAATAGTAAAAAGCGCTGAGCCCAACCCCAAGGTTCGCAATGCTCTGCACCGTGGCCACCACCAGGAAGGCCTGCTTGTAAAGGCCATACTGGGACTGGGACAGGATGCGAACCAGCAGTATCGGGAGCCCGACGTTGAGAACAACCCCGATGAACTTCGACGCCGTTAGCCAGAATGCCTGGATCGCTAGACGGGGTGGTTTCGTCTCCGGAAACGCCGCAGTCGTGGCCGTCACCTCACGCGCTCATCTCTGCCTGCATAACGGGCAGGTTTGAAAACGAAGCAGATTTACGAGCGATGATCAGAATGGAGGAAGCCAGAAACCCGTAACACGGGATGTGAAAAATATTCAAAAGACGACGAAGCTTGCGGCTACGTGTGAAGTAGTAGCAGGATTCGATCTTCAGATTGTTTCTGCGCAACAGGTTCTCCAGGGTGAACGGACAGTACCAGCAAACGTGCTCAGGATTCCAGCGTCGCTCTCCGGACGAGAAAATCGATTCCAGAAAGTGCAGAACGAAGAACGCGTGAGGGGTGGTGATCACCAGGCGGCCCTCATCATTCAGGTGACGCGCCATGTTAGATACGAAGGCCGCGGGATTGTCCAGATGCTCGATGATCTCGCCCGCGACCACCACATCGAAGGTCCGGTCCAAAGATACCGAGCAGGCATCGCCGCTTCGAATGTCGTATCCCTTCTCCCGTAACTTTGCAGCTTCGGGTTCGAGGAGATCCAGCCCGACCACGCTGTTCGCGCTGCGAACGATATGTTTGTGCAGCCAGGTATCCGTGGCCTCGAGCGTCGCCGTGTGGTCCACACAGCCGACGTCAAGCACGTCCTTTCCTCGCACCAAGTCTGACAAGAAATCCTGGATTGCAGCCGATAGCCGTTGCATCGTATACATCGCATTCGACCTCCGGAGCCCGCTTTCGCACACCAAAAGGTGACAGAGGTCTGGCTTGGTTAGCTTAGCTTCACAGCTGGTTTCCAGCAAGGCGTTGCTGCGAGATTCTACGCAATCACAACTCATCAGCGCGCTTCTCTTGACATATTCACCTCGGTGTACCTTGGGCACCGGCGACGCTTGATCCGGTAAACTGTCTTACAGCGATGCGAGCGCTTTATCTCTCAACCCGATTCTGCTGGCCCACGATCTCGGGTGCGCATTTGCGTGATTTCTACCTGGCGAGACAGGTCGCCGCCAAATACACCCTCACCTACCTGGGCTTAGACCGCGAAATGGATGGGCCGGTGGGGAGTTCCCGGCGAGAGCGCTTGGAAGTGTTGCCTGATTCGGAAATGGTGCGTGTCAGGCGCCCGGCAGGTTACGGGCGCATCGACCTGGTGCGCGGCATTATTGGTCCCACGCCGGTCAGCATTCTGAATTTCACCGCCCCGCAAGTCATGGACAAAATCGAACGCGTCCTGGCGGAGGACCGCTTCGACATAATTCAATTTGAGGGCGTGCATTTACTGGCTTACGCCAGGCGCATACGGCAGATCGCACCCAACGTTCCGCTCAT
The DNA here is from genome assembly GCA_003152695.1 of Acidobacteriaceae bacterium. Lineage (GTDB taxonomy): Bacteria > Acidobacteriota > Terriglobia > Terriglobales > Acidobacteriaceae > Bog-257. The sequence continues at coordinate 41,710 of PMAT01000051.1, read as the reverse complement.
TTGTGACTGGCACAACGTTGAGTCGGAAGTCCAGCGCCGTTATGCCCAGAGCGGCGAGAGCCCAGCGCGGCGCCTCTATGCCCGCAGAACGGCGCAGTTGCTGAAAAGGGCCGAACGGGAAGTGCTGCAACTGGCGAATGCGCACACGGTTTGCAGCGAGCGCGAGCGTCAGATGCTTCTGCAGGAGGTGCCCCAGGCAAACATCACGGAAATTCCCAACGGCGTTGATACGGCGTTCTTTGCAGCCGGCGCCGCCGGCGAGGGACTACGGCAGAACGTGGTTTTTGTTGGGTCAATGAATTATCACGCCAACATTGACGCGGCCTTGTTCTTTGCCAAAGCAATCTGGCCCGGTTTGCGGGAGCGCAGGCCGGACCTGCGGTTCGTGATTGTAGGCTCCAGACCGGTCCCCGAAATTGTGGAGCTTGCCAACCAGCCCGGCATCACGGTTACAGGAACTGTGGATGACCTGCGGCCCCACTACGGCAGTGCTGTTATGGTGGTAGCGCCGGTGCGCGTCGCCAGTGGCACTCGTCTGAAGGTTCTGGAAGCAATGGCTGCTGGAGTGCCGGTGATTTCTACTCCCTTAGGCGCCGAAGGCCTTGCAATCACCCCCGGCAAAGACATTCTCATCGCCGAAACTCCGGCGGAGACCATCGCTACCGCGGCTGCGCTTCACCGGGACACCACGACATGGCAACAGTTGGCGGCCAATGCTTTCCGCCTGGTCCAGGCGCAGTATGACTGGTCAGTCGTCGGAGAGAGGCTTCTAAGTGTTTACACGGAGCTGCTCGCCAAACGCCCGGATGCGGATGTGGTCGGAGTCGGCGCGACGAAATCGAGAGGTTGAAATGGCGATCAACCCGGTCCTTGCCTAGGAGATGATGGTGACGCGACAGACGATCCGGGTTCTCACACTGATTGAAAGTCCGACCGTAACCGGACCCGCGCGCAACATCATTGAGTTCGGCAGGCTCGGACTAGTTGCTGAGGCCGGTTTGCCGGCCGTGGAAACGATGGTGGTGACGTACTGGCGGGGCGCCGGCGAGAGCCCTGTCGCAGCGGCAGCCAGGAATGCCGGACTGTTAGTAGCGACGATCCTTGAGCGCCGCCGGTGGGACACCGGGGTCATCCCGCAATTGCGCCGAATTATCGCTGACTACCGGCCCGACATCCTCGAATCCCGTAACATCAAGTCGCATTTCCTGGTGCGCATGCTCGGGCTGCATAAGCGGTATCCGTGGGTGGCTTGGAACCACGGCTACACCGAGCGCGACTGGCTGGACCGCGCCTACAGCCAGTTAGACCGCTGGTCTCTGCAAGCAGCCTTTCGAGTCGTAACCGTATGTGGTCCCTTCGCACAAACATTGGAAAGTCGCGGAATTAACCGGCGTAAGATCACCATCCTGCACAATTTCGTGAAGCCCTTCGTACCTGCGCCCACGGAGGACGTTGAACGGCTGCGACGCAGCCTCGGCGTGCAGAACCAAGCTATGATCCTGGCCGTAGGACGCCTTTCGTCTGAAAAAGGGCACGCCATCCTGCTACAGGCTGCCGCACGACTGGAGAAGATGAACGAAGTACCCGATTTCCGAGTCGTGGTGGTAGGCGACGGGCCCGAGCAGGAGAACCTCCTCCGCCTGACGGGCCGCTTGGGGATCGGGCAGCGGATCGTGATGGCAGGCTTCCAGACGGACGTAAGGCCCTATTACTGCTTAAGCACGCTGCTTGCGTTGCCTTCCTACTCGGAAGGCTCGCCGAACGTGGTGCTGGAGGCGATGGCCGCCGGCCTTCCAATCGCGGCCACGGCAGCGGGAGGCGTTCCCGAAATCCTGGAAGATGGTGTAACCGCTCTCATGGTGCCGCCGGGCGATCCGCAAGCCATGGCCGAGGTCATCTTGCGCATCCTCCGGGACAAGGCCCTGGCATCTCGATTGGCAGCGGCGGCACGCTCATGCGCGCAATCGAAGTACACGCCTCAGGCCTACCGCCGGTCGCTGACTGGATTTTATCTGGCGACGCTGGAAGCGGCTTCGAAATCCGCAGCCGCCTAGGACGTGACCATCGCGCTCGGCTCTTTCTCGGCTTCGCTAATCTGGCCAAGAACGGTCAACTCGATGAGCTCTTTCATTTTCCGGCCCCACTCTGCCTCGTTGTATTGAGCTCTAGCGATGCGCTGTCCGTTCTGCCCCAGGCGTGCTCGCAGGTCCGGAGAACTCAGCAGTAGGCGGAGTTTCTCGGCCAGTTCGTCGATATTTTCGCTTTCGAAAATCAGCCCCGTTTCCCCTTCCCGGATGTAATAAGGAACACCGCCTACCCGCGAGCCAATGACCGGCTTGCCGGCAGCCATGGCTTCCAGCACCACTCGCGGAGCGGCGTCGGTCCGCGAGCACAAGGCGTAGATGGAACAGTCGGCCAAGACTTGCAAGGCTTGAAGGTTGGGCCGGGCTTTCAGGATTTCTATTTGCCGGCTGTCGCCGATCATCTCCCGGATCAGATGTTCATCTGGGAAATGGCCCAGCAGCTGGACCTTGGCGTCTGGAAACTCGGATTCGATCTTCTGAAATGCGCGGATCAGAATGTCCGCCCCCTTCAAGAACCATGGCGCACCCATGAGCAGAACCGAACCATCGCTCTTCCCGGTGTGTGGAATCCGGGACATAGCTGTGAAGCTGTGAATCACGCAAGCGGGGACCTTTTGCAACCTGGGGTACTTTTGCAGTTCGTTGGGATACATCAAGTGAAGCCGATCGCAGCGTAACACTAGGAACCGCAACAATAGGTCCGATACCACTCTCGCAAGGCGTGTCTTAACGTCCACTCTCGCGGAATAGTGAAAGGCATTCCCGCCGAACGCGTTGAAGCGGTATGCATTTTCGGGAACGTTAGGCAGCCTGAGGATGAACTTGGCGCGCAATAAGACCGACAGGACCCACGCCGCCACCCCCGCCAGGCCGGTGCTGTAGCCCATGACGCAATCCACGCGTTTCTCGCGGCCGACGCGCAGGCCCTGGCCTACGTGAAACCAGAAAATGGCCGCCTTCTGGCGAAACGACAGCAGCTTGTATCTGCCGGCCAGGAAAAGATGATAGGTCAGCTTCTCATTCACTTTATAGGTGGGAAAGCAGTTCTCGCCGAGACTGGCTCGAAGCGAATCCGGTTTGGCTTCCCAGGTGGGAAGCAGGACGTCCACCGTTATATCGCCGCCCACGTGATACATTTCGCCATTCGATGGGTCCCCGGGTGGGGGCACCAGGCCAGGAAAGACGTACAAGAATTTCAGCGGCATATCGAATCGGACATTCCGGATTGACTGGTCAAAGCACTTACTGCCTGGACTTCCAGTCTACGCGCCATTCATAGGTCCGTCGCAAGCCGTCTTCCAGAGAAACCTGTGGTTTCCAGCCCAGCATCGTCGTGGCCTTGGCGATGAGGGAGTAATTCCGCCGCACGTCCCCGGCGCGGGCCTCGATGTGAGTGCTGTTGACCTTCTGCCCGACTACGGCTTCAATAAGTTCGCTCAAGGTTTGAATAGAAGTCTCAATGCCAGCCGAAATCTGAAAGACTTCCCCCTTGACCGGACTCTCGAGTGCCGCCAACAAAGCGCGGGCAAGATCTTCGACGTAAATGAAATCTCTGGTCTGAAGTCCATCTCCGTCGATCACGATCGAGCCGCTGGTTTCAATGTCATCCAGAAATTTGGCGACGACGCTCGTCTTGTGGGCGGAAAACGGTCCATAGACGTTGCCGAATCGTAGAGCTACCGTACCCAAACCCCAAGACCCGTGATAGGCCAGGCAATAGGCTTCACCGGCCAGCTTGCTCGCTCCGTAAGGCGACACCGGCAGGGGAGCTTTGTCTTCGGTGGCGGGGGGCAGTTGCCGGCCTAGGGGCGCATTGGAGGATGCGAAGACGAATCGCGGCCCCTCTGAGCCATCCTGCGCGGCGCGACAAGCTTCCAGCATATTCAACGTTCCCAGGACATTGAGCTGGCAATCGCCGCGCGGATTGGCCAGCGATTTCGGCACACCGGTCTGAGCGGCGAGGTGGACGATGGCATTATGCGTACGTACCTCTTTCCGCACCAAATCCTCGTCCAAGATGCTGCCTTGCACGAATCGTAGCGGTAGATCCTCGAGGTAGCGGCGATCTCCGACACTGAGATCGTCGAGGACGCTGACCTCATGCCCGGAAGCGAGAGCCAGACGTACAAAATTGGAACCGATAAATCCGGCGCCGCCGGTGACAAGGATTTTCAAACCTTTCCTCCCATTCGTAATGGAACCACGCGCAGCAGGACGCGGGACCGGTGCGGTCTCGGATACCGATCCAGGCGATCGCGCCTATCTAATCAGACGGGACGATGGTTCTCGGGATTTTTACTCGATCTGCCGACGTAGTCTTGATATGATAACCCAATGTCCCGTTTTCTGGATATGACCTCGGCCCCGGCGGAGTACGCAAACGACCCTGACTTCGCGCCCTCTGAAACACTTGTCACCGCGCCTTCCCGAGCAACACTCCCGCGCGCACGTTCGTATTCTGAACCCAAAGACCGTTTTCGCTTCTTTCAGTATATGTTGCTGCTGTACGTGTTTTTCTACTGCAGCCGGATCAATGAACTGATCTCCGGGATGCGTTTCGCGATTGTTCTTCTGCCCATCCTGCTGATTGGATTATTTCTCAGCGGGCGAACCAAAGCCATACTCGGCATCCGTTCGGGGAAGGCCTTGATTGCCTTTACCGTCTGGGTGGCGGCGTGTGTCCCGACCAGTTTGTGGCATTTGGACAGTCTGCGGATACTGCGAGGCAATGTTATAGCGCTGTTGGTTGTCGTCGTGATGGCTGCGTTCATTCGGACGATCCGTGACAGCTTCCGTCTCATGTATACCATCGGTCTCTCCATGGGGCTGGTCGCTATCCTGGGACTGGTTTTGAAACGCGGCGGTTCGTCGGCGCGTCTGGGAATGGGGGAATCGGCGAGTCTGGGCGACCCTAATTTTTTCTGTCTGTATCTTCTTGTGGGAATTTGTTTCCTGTCGTTAAGCGTTTCCGTGCATAAGGGCTTTCAGCGACTAATTTCCATGGGACTGATCGCTCTTTGCCTGGCCGCGGCCGCTCGGTCGGGGTCGAGAATGGGGCTGGTCGCGTTCGCCGTGAGCGTACTGATGTTCTTTGTCTTCGGCAATATGCGGCAAAGGATCTATCTGATGATTGGTTGTGTCTTGTTGGCTGTTGTGGTCCCTCCCATGCTGCCGCAGAGCGTAAAGGAACGTTTTATGATTCTCTTTCATCCGGGCGAGGGCGCCACACGGCAAGATGTCGCAGCCGCGGACTCCGCGTTAGCACGCCGCCAACTGTTTTTCGAGAGCGTGCAGTACACCTTCGAGAATCCATTGTTTGGAGTCGGCCCGGGCCAGTTCATACAAGCCGCCGTCCAACACGCGCACGCGCAAAACCGGAAAGCTATGTGGATGTATCCTCACAACACGTATACAGAAACGTCAAGCGAGACCGGCATCCTAGGATTTATCTTGTTCATCGTGGCGTTCTTTGGCGCCCAGGTAGGACTGCAGCGGATACGGAAATATGGCCCCGATTTTCTCACCCGCCGGATGGCGCTATTTCTGCACCTGGCGCTCATCGTCGTGACCCTCTGTGCCTTCTTTTTGACCCTCGGCTACTCTGGGCTAATTTGGGTATTAATTGGTGCTTCGGGCACTTTCCAGCTAGCCGTGGCTCGGCGGGCCAAGCTTGTCCGAGCGCGCCAAGGTAGCCAGGTCGGCTGACTGCCGTTCCGTTAAGTTTGCCAAAGCCACTCCCTCTTCGGCGTCATCACTCGCTGCGTGGTGGCATCACCACCCGAGAGGGCCCGCCCCACGATAAAGAGGGACAGTAAGAGACGCAAGCGGGGCTCAACTGAAATGAAGTCGGGGAAAATTGGGGTCGCTTTGCTAGTCGATACTGTCGGTATCGACGCGGGTACGGAACGGCTGGTCGCGGAGATCGCGAAACGCATCAATTCCAATCGCTTCGACGTACATCTTTGCTGCCTGTTCGACAGCGAACGGTTCCGGCAAATGAGCCATTACTGCCATACCAAGCTTTTCCCGGCCCAAAGCTTCCATACGCCTTCCGGAATTCGACAGATTGTGGCCATGCGACGCTATCTGCGGGCGGAACAAATTGACATTGCTCATTCTTTCATGGTGAGGACCGCGATATTGGCTGTGGCGGCCGGTCATCGCTCCGGCTGTACCTCGACGGTCACAACCCGCATGAGTATGGACTGGTACACGCCTTACAAGATCAAGCTCTTTCGGTACTATCTGAATCCTCGGACCACACGCGTGATGGCAAATTCCGAAGCCATTAAGCAAGTTGCCTCAAGCATGGAGGCGCTCGACCCAGCGCGGATTGACGTGATGTACCAGGGAGTGGACACCAACCGATTCACTCCCTATGGCGAGAATCCATCGGTCCATAGCTCCGCAGCAAGGCTGGGCATTCCCGAAGGCACGGCGGTGGTCGGCATCGTTGCCAATTATCGGCCAGTCAAAGATCTCTCGCTGTTTCTTCGCGCCGCAAAGATTGTTGCCGACAACGTTCCTCGCACCGCCTTTCTCCTCGTAGGTAAAGGCGAATCGTTGGCGGAACTCACGAATTTAGCGCGCGAGATGAACATCGCCAAGTCCGTTTTCTTTACCAACGGAGAAGGCGACGTGCGGGACCATCTCGCAAACATGTCCATTGCTTGTCTTTCGTCCGTCAGCGAAGGGTTTTCCAATGCGATTCTGGAATACATGGCCTGCGGTCTGCCCGTGATCGCCACGGCAGTTGGGGGCAATGGTGAGGCAATTGTGGACGGGCAAACCGGCTACCTCGTGCGGGAACGCACACCCGAGGCGTTTGCCGCGCCGATCATCCGCTTGCTGCAAAACGAAGATCTCCGGCGCCAGATGGGATCGAATTCTTTGATGCGCGCCCGGGAACGGTTTTCTATGGATGGTTTTGTTGCCCGGCTGGAACAGTACTATGAGCAGTTGGTCGAGCGAAGGGTGGCTGCGACTTACAATCCCGGTACGCCGACAGCGGTAAACTCCTAGGTTGGGAATTACTTCACCGAGACTGCCGAAGGGGCGTTAATAACGCGCGCTGGATTACCCACCGCAATCACTCCGCCTTCGACAGGACGAACCACAACGGTGCCAGCGCCTATCGTGCTGCGCGCCCCGACCGGAGCCATGACGATCGCAGATGCGCCAATCCAACAGTCCGCCCCAATATCAATCATTTGGAACTCGCCTACGGAAGCCGCGCCTATCTGACCAGACGCATCTCTGGGGTGCTGGCGTCGTCCGCTGAGGATCTGAACGTGCGATGCGATTTGCGTGCGATCGCCAATTTTGCAGTTACCCACGACGCAATAAGAGCCGATGTAGACGGCTTTCCCAAGCATCGCGCTGCTATGCGCAAAAAAAGAGCCGAACGAAACTCGGCTTTCCAGCGAACATTGTTCCAGGGTCAATTTGTAGAATGCAATCCGCAGGTAATCGCCCGGAAGACCGGGGACCGTAGCGCACGCCTGTGCGGCGAGTGAGAACATCTCACCAAAGCGGCCAAACCCCGCGATCAGGGCCCAGGGAAACGCAAAAACCATCGCCACTCCAATGGCGAATAACTTGAGATATCGCTTGATCATGGCTGAGGTTCCCTGCCACTACAGAAACTTCGTCCCGCACCAAATACTACTCTAACCTGCCAGCGACCGGCCTGATCGCAACCCAGTGCACGTCTTACTGGGATCCGGTAGTGAATGTCCAGTCACGCGCCGTGCCACCGGCACGGTTAGTCTGGGCAACGTTGCCGGCATGGTCAACGCCCTTCGTGGCAAAATGGTAAGTAGCGTTCGGTCGTAACCCTGTCATGACAACTGTGTTGACGTAGGAGAGCCGGCAAACCTTCGGATTGACCGTACTCGCGCACCCCATGTTGCAGGCTGAAACACTACTGCAGGGCTTACTGGCGCCCTTCGCAATCGATCCATACGAGTTCGAGAACCCATAAAGGACCTCGGCTGAGGACAACTGCTCGTAAGTGCTCCAGGCAATGGTAACCGACGTTCCATTGACCGTCACAGGGGTCACGCCGGTATAGGGATCGACGGTCGTACTGTTCCCGACCTGCGGCCGTGGGACCGGCGGCACCGTATCGGGAAAGGAAGCCTGGGCTCCAGACGGCCTATTCTTTTCAGGAAAGGTGCTAGGGATATATCCTGCCTGAGTGCGCCACCCTATATAGTCAAAAGTCCACTTGAATATCTGGCCGAAATCCTTCCCCGTGAAATAGACAGATGCCGCAGGGGAAATACCAGCGTCGAAGCAGGTATCGCCCTCATTGAGGTAAGTACTGTCGCCGGACATACTCCAATACCATGCGTAGGCGCCACAAACCAAATTATTCAACTCGGCATAACTATCATTGCCATTAGCGCTGTTATGTGGGATGTCCACTCCGTTGTAGTAGAAAGCGTTAAAACCCGAACTCTTTGCGGCCCATAATGTAGACCACATGAAGTCGAGAGTGGATTTTATGGCAATCGGAATCCGCTGATCCTGTTGCTGCCCTACTGCACCCTGCCAATCGTAGTATTCGATCAATGCCTCCATGTCGAGCCCTAGCATGAAACTGCGCCAGATCGGTCCCATGGGATAGGTTTGGGGATGCGTCGGCGTGTCGTAGTGGCGTCCCGCAGGATCGTAATTGACGTTCTGGTCCAGAATTCCCAACAGAGAGTCGACATAGCGTTTAGTCTGTAGAGCGTCTTGTGGCATTTGGCTGCCTACAACCTGCCACTTTGCGACAGCGGCATCCAGCATGTAAGCCCCCACACGAGCGCCGCCATAGGCGTCCACAAAGTAATACTGATAGAGCGTGTCTCCGGCTTTACCGCCTCCGGGAGGCTGATAACTTCCGAAGTTGATGGCCGCTTGCTTTGCGACTTCATCCCCGGAGCGGAAGTAATACATTGCTGCCCCATTTGGGAAGAGATTCCATTCCCGCAGTAGTCCGCCCGGCCAAACCGTACCTGCCGCGCCCACGCCCGCGAAAAAATTCCAGTAGGACTGCTGACATACCAGCGCGCAGTGTTGGTAGTAAGTTTGTGCGCTGGAGTATCGCTGGCCGTTTGGTTGAGTACTCGCACCTGGGGGTGTTGACCAACCCTTTAGGTCGGCATAGTCGGACAATGCCAGGAAGTTTCTGCCGTTGTCATAATTGTAGCAATTCGAATTGGCACTCGCCCCCCCATAAACACCATTCTCGAAATAACCTGCGTTGTTCAGGTACTCTCCGCCGAGACGGGCCATGAAGGTCTGTGCTCCACCGGTGCAAGCAATCGGTCCCCAGTACTGAATTCGATTCTCCCAAGTGTAATCTTTTCCGGAAGGGCAGATCTTGCTGCTCGCCAGGTAGCATGGAATTGCTTGGCAGGTTCCTGAGATCAAGCAGGATGGATGGGTCACGGTAAAGGTTGCGGACGGCCTCACCGTGAAAACATAGCTGACCGTAACCGGCTGGCCGACACTCTCCCCGGAATTATTCTCGTCCAACAGCTGGAAAGTTGCCGACACCTGATACTGGCCGGCAGGAGTAGTATTGCGACCGCAGGTATCTGGGCCATGACCGTTACAGTTTGTCCTGATGCGAATCGTGGACTGGCCCGTTATGGTCTCGAAATTTCCGCCATGGCACCAGTCACGGCGATGCCTGCCGTCAACCATATAGTTGGCATATTCGGTCGCAGGATTGTCGACGTATTGCTGGGTACATAGAAGTGTCACGTCCATGTTAAACAACGTTCCATCCTGCCCGTCTATGCAGTTAGATTGGCACGCATTGCCTGCCGCGTCTTTCAACTCAGCGAATTGGACGCTAGACCAGGCCATGTATACAGATTTGGATATGGGACCGCTGGTAAGCACCTGCTGCAGGCCAATCATTAAGTCGTGTTTCTGATAAACCGTTTGCGGTCCATACGTCCAGATGGCCCAGTTGGGATGGCCCGAAAGGTTGGGCACTGGAGAGGTGAATACAAAAGGCTTGCAGGTCCCCTTGCAGCCTCCACTGGCGATAGCTGGGCCACCGCTGGTAGACCACTTGCCTGAGTTTTTGTCCTGGGAAGCCACATAGAAGAAATGGGAGCCTTTGCTGCCAAACTCGAATCCCGCTGCGGGTGTGCCCTGATAGCTGGGAGAGAGATGGTCGACGTGGACCAGATGATTCTTGGCGAAGCCCGCACCACAATCGTCGCTTCCTAAGCCGTCACCATAGACCTGACGCTCTGGGGCCAGATTGCCATCCCGCATCAGAACGACTACGGAAGAACTGCAATGCTCCGTCGTCCACTTGACATCCACGTACGCGCCAGATGTTCCGGAGGTGTCCAGGCCGCCCGCGGTGACTGCCGGGGTGGGGCCCATTGCGGGACATGGGTTCTGCCAAGCGCCGTCCGCGACATCACCACACTGCACTTGTTTTGGCTGATCGGAGCCGATAGAACCAAACGCCGCGGAACTCGCCAGCAGAAACAGGATTGATACACAAAGTCGCATTCGCACCTTCAACGCCTCAGTCCCGGGGGGCATGTTGGGAGCAGGGCAACAACCCTCCATGGCAGCGATCATACCCACTTCATCGCAGAAATGGTACTCGCGCTTCCAGCGACACTGTGGCTTTGGTAAAATCACCCAAAACACACATGCCGCTCAGTCGACCACGCAAGTCCGACACTGCAGTACCCCGGCAACTGCCGATCTTCCATGGGATCGAGCCCTGGCTGTGGGCGATGCTTGCGTTGGTCCTCAGCATCGGGTCCGTCCGAGGACTGCATCCGCGTTTTTTCAATGACTCCTACCAGTATCTCAGTGTTGCTGACAATGTCCTACGGCACCATCAGCTTGCCACTTCCATCATCTACTTCGACAGCGAACGTTCGCAATCCAGAGTCCCTGCTAGCGAAACCACGCAGGCTTCTGGCTATTCCATCGCTATCTATCTACTTTCCTGGACGCACCTAGCTCCCGAGACTGTGGCCTTTGTCCTCTCGGTGGTCGGGTTTACAGGCGTGGCGTTACTGCTATGGTTTGGGGCCGGGTTTTTAGGTAGTTCGAAGGGAGTCCGGCGGCTTAGCGTTGCCGCCTGGGTCCTTAACGGAACCGCAATTTTCTATAGCACAGCGATCATGAGCGATTTGTTGTTCGCTTGTGTCGTAGTTGCCGGAATCGTGCTGCTTCTGGTAGGCGAGAACCGGCATTCGGACCACTACTATGCTATTCCTGCGGGTATGCTGCTTATTACCTTTGCTTACTGCATACGCTATGCTGGATTATTTTTTGTGCTGGCAGCATACCTTTTCATTCTTGTGCGAGTGGTTCAGAGAGGCCCAAGAACACGGGTATGGCTGGCATCGTTAGCAGGGTCCGTGGTGATAGTTGGCGGCATTGTGGTTCGTAATATCGTATTCGCAGGCACTTGGACGGGTGGTAGGCTGCCCAAGATTGAACGCCCAATCGGTTTTGTTCTCCACCAGTTTGCAGTCGCTTGGTATCACCTGGCGTTCGGTGTGTTTTCAACTCGAGACGGTGCTGTCGTCCAAGCGGCGTGCTTAGCTTCGGCGGTCGCTGTCTTCCTCTTGCTCCTGGCTGATCGGCATAAGGTGCGAGGTCTCGCAACGGACTCTGCCCTCGCAATGCTGGTGCTGATGTTTGCCAGTTACTGCGTAGCCGTGGCGTATACCCAGTGGCGCCTGCCTGTGGAAGTGGGGGCGCCTCGATATTTCCTGCCTTTGCTGCCAATTCTTATTCTAATCATTGGACGGCTGTGCAGCAGCCTATGGCCCGTCTCCAGCTCAGGGCGCATTTCATGGGTGCGAATTCTCGCGGTCGTGTTCATCCTTGGTTATGGGTACTGCAACCTCAATGTGCTACGAAGACACGGGGATCCGCCGCCCCATCTGAAGCTGGCCTTGTATTTCGACGAACGGACGAACCAAGGCACCAGGGTGAGTGAATGGGTGGAGCGTCACCTTCCAATGGACACTGCCATCGTTGCCACCGAAGGCCAGGGTACCGGATACTTGCTGCGCCGGCCGACAGTCGCACTGGCCAGCCCTGAATTCACTGCTGAAGCCTGGGACCCGAACAGGGTCCACGATTTGATGCGGACCTACCGTGCCTCGCACCTTATAGTCTATCCACACGCGCAGTTTGCAGATGACCTGGCGCAGCGGCAATCAGTTTTCCTCAGGAACTTGGCCGAGGGGCGGTATCCGGATTGGTTGCGTCTCGAAGAAAGCAGCCCGCACATCCTGATTTATCAAACGTCAGAGAGTCAACCGACGCCTCCTCGTCAGTTTTAACCAAGGCAACGAGACTCGGTCGCCCCCTGCGACCAAAGAGCCACAACACCTTAGAGACTCATCGATGGCCTCCAATAGACCACCTCAGTAATTCTACTAGTGGTTACCAAAGTGCTGGTGATCTCCTCTTAGCACTTTCGCTCCATACCCAGACAGGGGTAATTTTGTTGAGCTACTCCGAAAAATGGCAGCGCAACGCCCGAGACGATCGTGCCGGTTGAGCGTGACGAAGCGAGTCTTGGCTTACCGGGTCGATCGGGGAGCGACGCGAAGGCCCTCCTTGGAGATTGAATGAAAGGAAGATTTTGCCGCACTGTTGCTCTTTATACTGCTCGGCATAGCGCTCGACCCTCTGGTTTCATGGCCATTATCTTCATCTTCATGCTACGGTCATCCGCCGGCACAAGATATCCAAGCGAGATCGCTACCTCCACCTTGGAACGGCGACCCAGACACACGTCGATGTCAGGTAGCAGCGTCGCGGGTTCAGCAACGGCTCGCACGGTATCGTTAGGGCAAAAACCTAATTGCGATTCGTGCAAGTCAAAGAAAGGTTTCCTCCAGTGAATCGATTTGCATTCTTATTGGCATGTGCGCTAGTCAGTTCGGCTGCGTTCGCACAGCAAAACCCTAACTTGAAGGTCACTCTGAACGACTATGCCCTGGGACTAGGCAGTGGCAGCTATGCTTGCTTCGACGGGACGGTCAGGACAGGCAACCAATGCCTGGTTAACTGGCTGGGTTCCAGCGTCTATGTGATCAATGACGCTACGGCAGGGTTCGACTGCACTACCGCCTATCCCGGCTCATGGTGCATCCTCTACTTCTCCAGCGTCCCCTATCTCAGCAACCTGTACTGGATTCGGGATGCGGTCGGGGCCTCGAAGTACGAGAGTTCCATTCTGCACTACACCGAGGACACTGGAGGACTGCACGCTTCATCTCTGATTGGCGTGGGTCAATTCGATTGGTACGAGCAGCCCCACGGTCTGACGGAGGGCTTCCACTACTACGTTCCCAACGAAGCGGCCAACGGCGTATTGCTCTACAACGGATCGTCGTTCGTCTCCGACATAACCGGCTACGCGTACGGCGCGGCCATTACCACCGTCGCCTATTCAGGAGGCACCTTCACCCTGACTGGGCTGCCGGAAGAGAATTTCACCAACATCACCGCGGGCAGCATCATTACCCTCACCGGCTTCACCAGGGCCACCTTCCTGAATGGCAAAACCGCGACCGTGCAGACTTCTACGGGTACTACCACTCCGATCATGACATTTGCCCTGACCTGCTCAGCGAACTGTACCGGCACTAGCGAAACAGGGTACATCGCAAAGGCGCAGGCCGTTCCAGCGGGAGACACGCTCTACGTCGGCCTGATGGAGCCGTTCGACCAGATCAATGTTCGGCTGGCCACGCCGCAGGCTGGCGGCTCGGTGACGTACCAGTACAGCAAGGGTGGTGGCGCGTGGGGAAATCTCACTACTGCACCGCACTGGAGTGACGGCACGGCTGGCCTCACTTCTGGACTGGCCTCAGCACGAATTGGTTTCTACCCCCCTACTGACTGGGCAACGGACATCGTGCATGGAACCAGAGCGAAGTTCTGGGTAAGAATTACGCCAACAGGAGCTAGCCGGCAACCCGCCATCTTCAATCTGCGCAGCGACAATTTGCTGTCCGCCTATAACAATGTTTCTCAGTGCGGAACGGTTGTTCAATATCAGACCGGGCATAGCTGCCTGCTACGGGGATGGTCGCAAACGGCGTGGTCAGCGTCCACCGCCTGCGGCGGCTCTCCTTGTACGGTTGCAGGAACGTACCAATATAACCCTGCCCCGCCTGCGGCATCCAGCGCGCGTTTCACCTATCAGGCGCGTAGTGGCCTGTACGGTGACTACGGCAACGAAATTTGGCTCAACCCCTCGGCGCTCGACACGGATGGCAAAACCCTGGCGGGCAAAGTCCTGCCCTATCTGTGGGCGGCGGACAAGGCGGCCTTCGGTCTTCAGGCTAACGGCACGATGTTCGATAACGCCGCAACCACCAACTACGGCTATGGTGCTGCCTGGAACGCCGGAAATCAAACCGACCTGGCCTGCGCGCCAAATTGTCTGGACACACTCCAGACCTCGAACTTTGAAAGCTATTGGGCTACGGCATTCGCAGAGACCACGGCGAGTATGCACGCAGCTTACAACCCATTCTTTATAACCGGCAATGTCCAGGTCGGTCATCCTACATCGAGCGAGCTTAACGGTAGTCCATTTTCAGCCGCAGGCACGATAGCCCGGTTAGGCCCATCGTTTGACCTGGTGTGGATAGAAGCATCTGGACTCGCCTATTCGCCGGGATATTTTAACAGCTACTCACAGACGGCGGAAAATCAGTACAACGTTGCCAGTGGGTTCGTAGTGTCCAACGGGACAGCCGATCATATTTACGCTTATGGGTTCTGCGACATCATCATCCAGACCGTACCGTGCTTGCCGGTAGTTTGGAACCGGGCGACGCGCGGGACCATGACTACACTGGCGCATCAATATATCTTTGGCAATAGCAGCACGGCGCTGACTTACACGATCACCACCATGACATCGTACTCAGCTGGCGACCAATACTATTACTTCGTCGATTCCGGTTCGACCCTCACCGCCCCTATCGCCAGCGGGCTACACCCCAGCCCCTTTACTTTTCAGGTCACCAGCACAACGCCACTGGTACAAATGACAGACAACATGGGCGGGCTGGGATCGTGCATTCCCCCTGGCTGCGGTACCGACAACTTGTACCCAGGAGACACTATCGTCCGCATCTGCCCTGCCGCGGGAAATTGTGAAGAGGGCGATGTATTCCTGGTCACCACCTCAAAAATGGCGCCCACGACCGTTAATGTGGCAACCACTATCACGCAAAATTCTGTTCAGTTGGTGGGCGTTGCCAACAGCTACGTAGGGACCGAGAAGGTACAGATAGCGCAATACGGTCATGCCGCGCTCACCCGTTCGGCCAACATGCCATCGTGGAAAAGCATGGACGTGTACGCCAGTCTGGCGCCCGCTTTTCGGGTAGACATAGGCGTTCCAGATACGGGGAATGGCTGGCAGCCGCCAAATGGCAACTGCATCTATAACATCAATCACAGCTTTTTTATACAGCCTACTACGCCATGTAGTAAGGGCGATCCCGATCTTTTCTACGGGGGTTCAGGCAATACGGCCTTTGCAACTTCCGCTCATCTGTGGTCCGGGCTGGCCTGCAGTACGTTGGGGAAATTCAGCAGCCCGCATGGTACGGTCAACATGGACTGTTCGCCCCTGGCACGGCGTGACTACACCAATGCGATCGTCCTTATGCGGACGACGCGCATGGGCGGGACCCTGCCGACAGCGCCAGAAGAATGGGCAACCTACAGCAAACCCATTGACTTATCGAGCTTTGAGGCCAGATGCGCGCCGTTTTGCGTGTACTACAGATTGCGTCCCGACGGCACGACCGATGCCGGAACCAGCAGTCTGGCCCTGCGCGGCGCCGAGGCTGCGATCCTAATGAAAGCGGCGGTCAGGCATTGACTGGGTATTTCGGCGGAATAACCTGCGGCTCTGGATCCAGCCCGGAACGGGCACTCTGAGTCCACCTGCCATCACCAGACTGGCCGCTTGACAGCGAGAGCGACTGTCTTGCGGCGAAGCTGCGTCCCAGAAATGTGCGCAGTGCCGAGGACTGGGAAGAACTGTTGCCGTCAGAGATTCCTGGCCCCGCAATTATGCGCTGGAGTCCCTTAAAGGGTTATATATTCCGGCTTAGACTTGCACAATTTCATAAATGAGGAAGGAACTAAAAGTCATGAAATGCGGACGCCTCCTTGGTGTCTTTTCACTCTTACTTTTGTCTAGTTTTTATACTTGGGCGCAGCAAACCGTCCCCCATACCATCCACGACGGAAATGTCAGCACCCCTTCCAATTGGTGGGGAGGAACTGTTCCCTATTGCCAGTTCGCAGTGGTGACCAACCATATGACACTCGACGTAGATCCGGGAGCAAATTGCGGCGGCATGAAGACCTGGCGCATCGAAGGTGGATCGCTCAATCTCGCACAGAACGGCCCCATGACCCTTACGTTTGCGGCGGGTGGTACCGATCCCGTTGGATCGGGTACGTGGAACAACCCCGGCTTTGACGCGACGCTGAACGGCTTCCTCGTAGCAGGAGGCATACTGAGCCTGAGCAGCCCATATCCTTTGACGGTCATGGGCGACCTGTATATTCAGCATGATGCCAACGACTATATTGGTTGCACTACGATCACGAGTAACCAATGCAATGGGCATTCGGTAGTTTTGGGGGCCCAACTGAATTTAGGCATGGTTGAATTCACCGGCAACCTCGGTATAAATGTCGCGCATTTCGAGGGAATAAGCTGGGACATGCGCGGCGGAACTGTCTTGCCCAACATGCTCACGATCAATAATGTCCAGGCCGATCATATGGGGCAAATCATCCATCGCGCCGCTAACTCATCGGGGAATTACTATATCGGTAACTTTACTAGTGTGCATGCCAGATTCCAGTACACGCTCTCGCTTTCGACGGGTAACATACCAGATAGTTGGACCATTCAGAACATTACGGAACTTAGTCCGCAAGTGGCCGGAAAATTCGCCTGGTTTCCTAATGGTGCAACCAATCTCACGATCGATGGCGCGGCGGTTGAAGGCTACTCGACGAATGTCCAGCGCGGGTTGTTTTTTAGCGGTGGCTCCGGATCGTCCTATCGGCTGACGAATTGGTATTGCGACAATCCGAATATTCCTCTCACGGGCAACGACCAGTGCGTAAAGTTCCAGAGCACTCCCAGTGATACGGGTACACTGATCAATCATTTTGCCGCGCGCGGGGCTTTGCAACCTATCGACATCGTCGGAGGTAGTCCCACGGTTAGCTACGGCTGGATGTCGGAACGCGCATTGGCATCTCCAGGTCAAGGAGACTTGATCATCTATGGAAATGCTAATTGTCCATCTGATGTATACAATGTGCATGTTTTGGAGAGCGACAATACCAACATCATGTCGCTGGTCATCGGCGAGGGCGTTTACCCGACGTGCGCCCACTACAATCACGACACATTTATCGGATTGGGCAATAGCCGGGGTGCTTTTCTGGGGGAGGGCACAACCACTGCCCTGGCGATTCACGATGGCTATATCATGAACAGCATCGTAACCGGCGGTGCGTGGGGCATCATTGATGGAAACCCCAATGATCAATGGTCAGCCGCTAACAGCTATAACGGTGCGGGTGCTCACCACAACGTTACTTATAACGTCGCCACACCGTATGTGCGCAACTTTGGCGGCAGCCCAGGATTCGACAACGGGACCGTACACCATCCCAACTCGCTATATGGCGACTTAACGGTCAATCCGGAGTTTTTTGCTCTCCAACTCACTCCCGAGAGCTTCGATAGTTCGCTAGGCGGCCCGGGCACGGTGGTCCACTTAGTACAACAGCTTGCTAAGCGCAGCGGGTTCGGAGGCGCCTATGACAGCCGCTACAACCCTTCCAGCCTGGTTGACTACCTCCGTCGAGGAGCGATGCCGACCAACGTAAGCTTGCGCGGGGCAGGATCCGACGGTACCGACATTGGAGCCGTTCCCGGCTCGTGGGGTCGTATTAAACCCTGAGCGGCCGCAGTGTTTGGGCCTGACTGACCTTATCTGTGGACGATTCCTCCGGATGGCGAAACAGAACTGACGGATTGCTCGAGTAATTCGATCAAGGCCCCTTCGGCTGTCATGATCCAGGCGATGCGTCGTCCGTTAAAGGCCACTGCCGGCTTGGGCCGCTTTACGATGACTGCGCCGCGCGAGCGAAACTCTGACAATTGGTTTTCCAACTCCGCCACCTCGTAGCAAGCATGGTGGAGCCCGCCCCCCTTTTCGCGCAGAAACCGCAGCACCGGGGAATCGTCGCCCACCGGTTCCACTAATTCCACTTGCGCATCTTCTGGCCGGGTCGTGAGAAAAGCCACTTTGACCTTCTGGTGCGGATCGTGGAACACCTGTCCATTCCAGTTTGCCCCCAGCGAACGCACGAAACCGGGCATGGCGACATCGATGCTGGCGACCACGTAGCCGATATGGTGCAGGCGCAAGGGGTTCAAGGTCAGGCCACCTGCAGCCGTTTCTGGAGATGAGTGTGGATCTTCGCGAAGGAATCCAAGTCGGCCAAATCGTCCAAATCCATTTGCAGGGCGAACTCGTCCTCGATCACGGTCATCATGGTGATGGCGGCAACCGAGTCCCAGGCAGCAACCGTCTGCTGCGACGCTGACGGAATTTCGGCTTCCCGCAAATTCGGAAATACGACTTGGAAGCAGCCGGCCAGCCGCTTTCCCGTATCATCCATGGGCTTCTGCTCTCCTCAACTCGCGCACCGCATGATAGAGGTCAGGACACGACTCATCGAATTGTGCGCGCCGCAAGCGGAACTCTGCCGTAGGTTGGTCGCCAGTGACGGCTGCAAAAAACTCCTGCAGAGGGCCGTTCTTGGTGGTGGGCACAAAGTCGAAATCAATTTCCTCGGCGCCGGTGCTTTCAAACAACATCTTAAGCGTTTGCTGTTCGATACGGCGGGCAAAGGCGCGGCAACTCATGACCCAGGTTTCGATCACCAGACGTTTTCCGTGGACCGCTCCGGCAACCACGGCGATGGTTCCCAGCGGCCCGAATTTGTCTTCGTAGCTTACCGAGACGACGATTGGATCAGGCTGAGACGTCAAACTGCGCCAGTCCGCTTCGGTGTACCGTCTTCCATTCAGATTGAATTGGTTGGTCTTGTTTACCAATTCCAGGACCCGAGGCTCGGCGGCACAGCCAAAATCAAAGGTCACTATCGCCTCTGCCAGGGCCAGGAAGCTTTCTGGAGTGGCCGCTGCGGCGGCCCGCACCCGGAACGCCGCGCCCTGGCGGATACTCTCAAGCCGCAGGGCGTCGTCGGAGGAAACCCGTTCCTTGCCACAGGCGTCGCGCAACTGCCGCAACACCGCCAAGCCGGCCACGTAGTCGTTCTTGGGAAACAGCACGCATTCAATGCCTGGGTGGACAGCCGCTACCTCGGCCAGTTCCATCGGGCTGTCATCTACGAAGATGACGCTATCGGCAGCGATGTTCCATGTCTCCAATATCCGCGACACACTGCCCGACTTTGCGTTCCAGTTCACCTCGAGGGGAAATACTTGTTCTGGGCGAAGCAGAATATCTTTCCTCTCGAACACCTGGGCTACCACTCTCGGATCGTTTTTACTGGCAATACCAACCAGGGTGCCATGTTCGGAAAGAGAAGCCAGCAGTTTCTGGTACAGCCCATGCAGATGGCTGTGGCTGGCGAGGTCCCAAGACACATTTTCCGGACCTACCTCCCCGGCGATTCCGTTCCACAGCGTGTCGTCCAGGTCGGAAATGATGCCCTTCTTCGGAGCAGGGGGCACCAGCGCCAACGCCAGTTGCGACGCGACTTTGTCGGCGTGCGGTGTGGTGTAGGGCAGGCCGGTGTGCAGGTGACTCTTCAGGTCAAAGCTAGGGCCCGGTGGCGGCGCTTCCAGCAACCGCCGCACATTAATTACAGTCGCCCGCGCGGATTGCGTGACGCCCGCCGCAAAGCCGAATATTTCACTTTCCAGATGCAGTTCGTGTTCCGAGGCCTGCCATCCCGGTGTGTGGAACAACGGCGGTAACGGGAGAGTGGGAAGCGCCAGTGCGACCCGTACGCCGGAAGGGACGCGACTGATCGCGGCGGCAAGGCGGTCCAGCATGGCCTGCGCATTGGCTACGATGTCGGCGGCGGCGCTCCGTCCCCAACTGCCGGCGCTGCGGAAGTCGAGCCTCGCATCCAAATCGGACCATTCCAGCGCGACCGCGATACCGTCGATGGCCGCATCGCTGGTTCCCTCCAAGGCTTCGGCAAGGGTTCCGTACAAGCCTGGCGTGACTACCACCTTGCGATTGGGGAGCGACTGCTGCAAGTGCGCCGATAGAAACGTCTGCAGGTGAAGAGGCGTAAAGCCGCAGGCCAGAACCACGCAAAACGGGCGCGCATTCGCGGGCGCGCTCTGGGTGATTTTGAGTGCCTCGGTAATCTTCACAAGATCTTCACCTTGGGGGACAAAATTGCAATTTCGCAGACTCGCACACTGATGCTGGCAATCTAGCCGCCCGCAACTTATCACGACTATATGCAATCGACTACGGCGCACGCAAGGCGCATAGGCGTACCTGCACGTCGCCGCTACTCGAGGCGTTGCTTTTTCGCCCGCCTGTTAACCGTTCGCCTTCTGCTGGAGAAAGTTGGTCGGATATAATCCTCGAAACTAGGGAGCACGAGTGACTTCTGCTGTTTCGACACCGACGATGGGATCCCAGTCCCGGCCCGGCCAGGGCTGGCTCGTTTGGATCGAGACGCGGACATGGGTCCTGAGCATTGTCCTTGTGGTTGCGACCCTCGCACTTTACTATCCGGTGCATCATCATCCGTTCGTCAACTACGACGACTCCGTTTACGTCACTGAAAACCCGCACGTGCAATCCGGTTTAGACTGGGACACCGTTAAGTGGGCGTTCACGACCTATGATGCGGGAAACTGGCATCCTCTGACCTGGCTCTCGCACACCTTGGATTACGAGCTTTTTGAGCTGAATCCCGCCGGACACCACGACGTAAATCTGCTCTTGCACGTGCTGAATGTCCTGCTCTTGTTCTGGGTGCTAAAGCAAGCCACAGGTTTTGCGGGGCGCAGCTTCATGGTTGCCGCGTTGTTTGCCCTGCATCCCATCAACGTCCAGACCGTAGCTTGGGTGGCCGAACGCAAGAATCTCCTCAGCATGCTGTTTTTCCTGCTCGCGCTGGGTGCCTACCAATGGTATGTGCGCCAGCCTCGAGTGGGGCGCTATGCCGTCGTCGCCTTGCTGTTTGCCCTGGGGCTGATGGCCAAGCCGCAGGTGATCACCCTGCCGTGCGTGCTGCTGCTGTGGGACTATTGGCCCTTGCGACGCATGTCTCTGCCCGCTCTGGCGGGTTCGTCCGGCGAAGGTCCGCCGATGGTTCCGGCCAATAGCTTTTACTCTCTGTTAGAGGAAAAGTTCCCCCTGTTGGCTATTGCCGGCGTCAACGCTTTCATCACCATGCAAGCGCAGGGCAGAGGTGGCGCCAGGAATTATTTCCCCCGCTTTATCCGGCTAGGCAACGCGATTATCTGTTACGCACGGTATGTGGGGAAGGCGGTTTGGCCGTCGCGTCTGGCGCTTTTTTATCCCCATCCCGGCTACTCCCTCAAAATGTCGCATGTCCTCGCGGCGCTGATTTTATTGCTGGCGGTCACCGCGCTGGTCGTCCGTCAGCGGTGCCGCCGTTATCTCGCGGTGGGGTGGCTTTGGTTTTTAGGGACCATGGTTCCCATGATCGGGTTGATCCAGGTGGGGGTGCAGGCGATGGCTGATCGCTACGCCTATCTACCTTTCGTCGGCTTGTTCATCATGATTTGCTGGGGCGTGGCGGACTGGTCCGAACAACGGCACATTTCCGCCGCCTGGCTGGCAACTGTCAGCATCGCGGTGTTGGTAGCGCTGACGGTGACGGCCCGTGTGCAGCTCGACTACTGGGCCGACAATGTATCCCTGTGGTCCCACACGGTGCAGGTCACCGGACCTAATTTCATCGCCGAGAACAGTCTCGGGATTGCTCTGGCGCGCGCGGGCAAACCGGAGGAAGGCATCATTCACGTCCGAGCGGCGGTGGCAATTAGACCCGACGATGCGGCCAGCAACCTGAACCTGGCTGAGTACGACCGAGGGCACGGGAACTTGCTTGCCTGCATCGAGCGCTGCAAGAAAGTGCCAGCCATGACGCAGTTGTCGATAGAGAAAGCCGCAGCGTACGCAAAGATGGCCCTGGCCTATCACGCACTCGGAGATACTGCCCATGAGCGGGAATGCCTCCAAGAGGTGCAACAAATCCAGCGCGGACAATAGGCCCGTCGGGCCGAACATTGTTGGGACTTAATCTGCAGGAGACAGGGAGAAGAGTGACTTTCGTTGGCTTGACACCGAAGCCGGCAACACCAGCCCACCTCGGCGCGGCTGCGGGGCATGGGAGCGAGAAGTACACCTGGGCCTTGGGAATTCTGCTCGTGCTTGCGACGGTTGCATTGTACTACCCGGTTAGCGGTCACCCTTTCGTCAATTACGATGACAACGTATATGTAACCGACAATGAGCAGGTCAAGTCCGGCCTGAACTGGGACACGCTGCAGTGGGCGTTCACTACTACCGAGGCGGGCAACTGGCATCCCCTCACCTGGCTGTCGCACACCCTGGACTATCAGCTTTTTCAGGCGGATCCCGCCGGCCACCACAATACCAACCTGCTGCTGCATGTCTTAAACGCACTCCTGCTGTTCTGGGTGTTGCGGCAGGCGACTGGCTTCATCGGCCGCAGTTGGATGGTAGCCGCGCTGTTTGCCTTGCATCCCGTCAACGTCGAATCGGTAGCGTGGATTTCCGAACGCAAGAACCTGCTGAGCATGTTGTTTTTCCTGCTCGCCCTCGGTGCTTATCGCTGGTATGTGCGCGAGCCTCGAACCGGCCGCTATGCTGTGGTTGCCGGATTTTTCGCGCTCGGGTTGATGGCCAAGCCCCAGGTCATCACCCTTCCGTTCGTGCTGCTGCTTTGGGATTACTGGCCGTTGCGGCGGATGTTAATCGCAGGGCGTCGGGCTGCTTTCGACGCGCCAGATGACTCCTCGACCCGAGCCAAGAACAGGCTAGACGAGGATACCCTCCCTCAGCAAAGTTTTTCCTGGCTGGCAGCCGAGAAGCTTCCCTTGCTCGCCTTGTGCGCAGCGAGCGCTTTCATCACCATGAAAGCGCAGCAGGCCGCTGGCGCAATGCACACTGCGAAGAATACCTTTCCGCTATCCATCCGTCTGGGCAACGCGATTGTCTGCTACGCCCGCTACCTCGGAAAGGCGTTCTGGCCGTCGCATCTGGCGCTCATTTATCCGCATCCCGGTACATCTCTAAAAACCTGGGAGGTCCTCGCGGCGTTGGTTCTCTTACTGGCCATAACCGCTCTGGTCCTGAGAGAGCGGCGCCGGCGCTATCTGCTGGTGGGCTGGTTCTGGTTTCTGGGAACCATGGTGCCCATGATCGGCCTGGTGCAAGTGGGTGAACAGGCCATGGCCGATCGTTACGCGTATCTGCCTTTCATTGGCCTATTCATCATGGTCTGCTGGGGACTAGAGGACTGGGCCGAGCAAAGAAAGGTTCCTATCGCCGTGCTGGCCGGCGCCAGCGTAGTGGTCCTGATGGCGCTCAGCGTGGTGGCTTATCGTCAGCTCAATTACTGGGGCGACAATGTCGTCTTGTGGACGCACATCATCGAAGTCACCCCTCCCAACTACATCGCTCAGGATGACTTGGGCGGAGCGTATCTGAACTCAGGACAACTAGAGGAAGCTATGAAGCATTTCCGCGCGGCTGCGGAGATCTATCCTCTCGACCCGTTCAGCAACCTGAACCTCGCCATTTACGCGCAACAGCATGACGACCCGCAGCAGGCGATCGCCCGATCAAACATCGTTCTCACCCGCTCGCCCAGCCCCAGGCTGCGATCCAAGGCATATACCACCATGGGGCTGGCCTATCGCGCGCTCGGCAACCAGGAAGAATCGCAGAAATGCTTGCAGGCGGCGCAGCGAGAGCGCCCGTAATTGCCGTGTGCGATCCTGTGGTTTGGTTTCGGCAAGAAGCTTGGCGTTAGAGTTCGCCAAACACTTCGGCAGTGAACGCCTGCAATTGTGCGCCATGCTGCCATGCGTCCGGCGACAGTCCCGCCTTCAGGCAGGTTTGTGCCAGAAAGGTTTCGCGATTCGCATTGCCATTCGATGGGAACGTGCGGCAGTCTGGGGCACCCGCATTCTTCAGGGGTTACCTTCGTTCTGCGGAATGCGTTTTCTTCTCGGCCCCACTCATATCCGCAAGATAAAATGGGAAGGCCAGAGTCAGTCTCCGGCGTCGCGAATGCCCGTCTTCGCTGGGCAGATGGTGAACGGTCGCTGCGGCAGGATCTTTGAAAAACAGCAAGCTGGCAACTGGCTTGTGCTTCGGTAAGTATTTTGTTCGCAATACTTTGCGTGTAACTATTTTAGATAGAATACTTTGGCTGGAATCACGCAAAGCATTGAGGAGCAATGACTTATGGCAGCGTCTAAGTTGCGTGTTATGAATACTTTGGCGTGAATTGTGCAAAGTATTCAGCCACAAGGACTTACCGCCTAACATAAGTTACGTGTTATGAATACTTTGCAGGCAAAGTATTGAAAACAAAGATTGATAAATGCCGGGGGGGAGGGGGGTACTTAACGGCAGGTTTTCGGGTGTTGTTGGTCCTGCCATCCCTGAGGAACTGCCGCAGACCGACTTAGAGTTCGCCAAACACTTCGGCGGTGAAGGCCTGCAATTGTGCGCCATGCTGCCATGCGTCCGGCGGGAGCCCCGCCTTCAAGCAGGTCTGTGCGAGAAAGGTTTCGCGGTCCCACTGCCACTCGATGGGAACCTGCGGCAGCAGCAATCCACGGCGATTGCCTTGGGTGACGACAAGTCCATGTTGGCCGACGATCGCCTCTTCGGGCCGAACCGGCTGCAAGGGTGACAGCACGCTGATCTCAATCTTCAGGTGTGCCGCCTCCGCCGGTGTCACTGGCGGAAAACGCGGGTCATCCAAGGCTGCAGCCCTGGCTGTCTCCGCAACCGTCGCATAGAGGGACTGGGTGGGCAGCACATACCCGATGCAGCCGCGCAGTTCACCCTCCAGATGCAAAGTGGTGAAGGCGCCGCGTGGTTCGGCCAAGTGGGCCGTCGGCGCGTTTGAGTCGATAGCGCGTCCTTCCAGCGCCAACTCAATCGAGCGATGAGCGAGCCGCAGAAGCAGTTCGCGTTCTTCCTGCGAATACTCGCACGACTGCACTGCAGTCGCAGTGCGTGGCTCTTCAGAGTACGGGGACATCGTTGCGCTTTCTGCGCCGGCTCAGCACAAAGGAACGCCGCTTGCGGCGCTTTTCGGCATGGCGGTCAATCTTCCTCCAGAACCCAACGAAGTAGTCGATGGCCGACAGCAGCGACAACGCCACCATCAGCCAGATCGATAGCAGTGCGATGGGATGCACCGGCAAACTCAGGAAGTACCAGGGAAGATGCGCCCAATGGTGATCGATAATCGCCGCCACCACCGAGACGATCTGCACCACCATCTTGGTTTTGCCCAGCTCGCTGGCCTGGATGGTGAAGCCCTCCGAAGCCGCAATGGATCGCAAGCCGCTCACCAGGAACTCGCGCCCAATGATGATGACGGCCATCCAGGCGGGTACGGTGCGGGGATTGAATTGCACCAGGGTGATGAAGGCCGCGGCAATCAGCAACTTGTCGGCCACCGGGTCGAGCAGCATGCCCATGGTTGTCACCTGGGCGCGCTTGCGAGCGAGGTAGCCGTCAATGGCGTCGGTCAGCGAAGCCGCGATGAACACGAACGAGGCCAGCAGTTCGCGCTCGCCGTTGGTAGAGCTGAAGCGGTTGCTGGACAAGATCCAAATCAGGACCGGGATGCTGAAGATCCGGGTGAGCGTGATGTAGTTCGGGAGGTTCACAAAAGAGAGTGCCACACCACGGCGCTGGCTGCGGCGGCAACAGCCGATTATCCTCCACGGCTTCGATTGAATGCAATTAGAGAAATGTGGACAGCTCTTCTGCCGGACGTTCTAGCGCATCGCGTCTTCCACTTCACTCAACCAGTCAGGCCGCTTCAACACCTCGCGGGGCTTGGGACCGTCGGCTGCGCCCACGATTCCATCCCGCTCCATCAGGTCAATCAGATGAGCGGCGCGTCCATAGCCGATGCGCAGGCGGCGCTGCAGCAGCGAAGTGGACGCCTTGCCGTATTCCAGCACGATGCGCACCGCGTCCTGATAAAGCTCGTCATTATCGTCCTCGGCGCTACCATCGCTGCTTGGCGCGAATCCGCTTTCGCCGTCCTCGCGCGGAGCTTGCAGGAAGTGCTCCTGATACTGGGCTTCGCCCTGGGCGCGCCAGAACTCCACCACCGCGGCAATTTCCTTCTCCGTCACCAGGGGCGCGTGCAAGCGATGCACCCGGGCTGATCCGTTCGGCAGGTAAAGCATATCGCCACGGCCCAGCAGGGCTTCGGCGCCATTCGCGTCAAGAATGGTGCGCGAGTCAATCTTGGTGGCCACCCGGAACGACATGCGGGCGGGGAAATTGGCTTTGATCAAACCGGTGATGACGTCCACCGAAGGCCGTTGCGTGGCCAGGATCAGATGAATGCCGACCGCGCGCGCCATCTGCGCCAGCCGCGTGATGGAGGCTTCCACGTTTTGCCCGTCGAGCATCATCAAGTCGGCCAGCTCATCGATGATGATGACGATGTAAGGCAACGGATGCGCCTCGCTGCCATCTTCAAACAGGTTGGGAGTGCTGTTGTCGAAGAGCCGGTTGTACTGGTCGATGTTGCGGACGCCCTTCTCGGCCAGCACCTTCAGCCGCCGCTCCATTTCGCGAACGGCATTGCGCAGGGCGTTTGACGCCAGCTTAGGCTCGGTGATGATGGGCGTGTACAGGTGCGGCACACCCTCATAGTTGCCCAGCTCCAGCCGCTTCGGGTCCACCAGAATCAGGCGCACCTGCTCGGGGGTGGACTTGTAGAGCATGGACATGATGAACGCGTTGATGGCCACGCTCTTGCCCGAGCCGGTGGAACCAGCGATCAGCAGGTGCGGCATGGTGTTCAACTCGGCGGTTACGATGCGGCCATTGATGTCCTTGCCCATCGCCAAGGTGATCTTCGACTTCGACCCCAGAAACTCCTGCGCTTCGACCACCTCGCGCAGCCAGATGGTTTCGCGCTCGTGGTTTGGCACCTGGATGCCTACGGTGGATTTTCCCGCCATGCGTTCGATCAGGATGCTCTCGGCGCGCAGCGCCAGGCAGAGGTCATCGCAAAGGCTGGTGATGCGACTATACTTGATGCCGGCTTCCGGCTTGAACTCAAACGTCGTAACCACAGGGCCGGGATTGATCTGCACCACCTGCCCGCGGACATCGAACTCGCCGCATTTTTCCGCCAGCACTTGCGCCAGGTTCTTCAACTCAAGTTCGTTGATGTCGCTGTGCTCGTCCGGGCGGTGCAGCAGGGCGGTAGAAGGGAGTTTGTAGCTGCCGGCCAGGCGCGGCATGGTGGTCTTGCCGTGCTGTGTGCTATCGGCGCGCGAGGTGACGGCAATGTCTTCCGCGACAGCGGCTCCGGAAGCCTCTCGGCCGTCACCGTCTGGTTGGACCGCCTCGCCGCCGAATGTACGCTCAATGCCGCTCTTTGCTGCGTTTGTCGAATGCGCAGTCTGCGGCAGCGGAGGAACCATTCCTGCCTGGGGAGTTGACGTTGCTGGAACCTCGGCATCCGCCGCAGCGAATCGCTTGGGAATCAGTTGGGCGGTCACCACCGGCTTGGCATTGGCGGCGGCAGCGCGCTTCTTCTCAAGCTCCTTGGCTGCCTTCTTGCGGGCGCGTTCGAGTCGCCAGTCGGCGAACCGATCCAGCGCCGCATAGGCGAATGCGAAGCGCGTCTGTGACCATATCTGCAAAGCTCCAAAGGAAAACGCCGTGGAAAGATACAGGGCCACCGCGATTACGGCCAGGCAAAGCAGATAGGCGCCAACTAGGTTGAAGTAGTGAATGAGCGCGTCCGCGACGATGCGGCCCAGAAGTCCCTCGGAAGGGACAACTCCCTTCCAGCGAATGCTCAAGGGCAACAGCCCAATGAAGCCGGAGAGGAAGGTCACCAACCCAGCCGCACCCACCACCTTGGCGTAAGGGGCAGTGATGGGCCGCGAACGGAACCATCGCAGCGAGTACAACCCCAAAAAAACCGGGATCAGAAATACCGCGACCCCACAGAGTTGGAGCCCAAGATCGCTGACCATGGCCCCCACCACTCCGATCCAGTTATGGGCCGGCCTGGAAGCGGGAGGAGTTGCTGCGGTATTCAGCGACGGATCGAGCGGGGAATACGATACCAGCGCGAGGACAAGGAGGACCGCGAATACCAACATCAGGAAGCCGATCAGCTCATTGAGCCGCCGGTTGCCCGTCGGAGTAAAAGCGCGCGAGGCGATTGTCATGTAGGCGTTCGGGCGCGCCACGGAACCACGTCGTTTGCCAGGACTCATGCTGCCTGCTCCGTCCAGCGCGGGCACACATTTACGTCCAACCCGCCGCAAACGAAAAAGCGTGATGCCGGGAATCGACCGATGCGGGCTCCCCAATGGGCGTCCTTCAGCCGATTGGGGACCAGATACGCCAGAGCCAAAATAATTATCCCAAGAAAGCAGGGTGATGAGGGTGGAAATGGAGGAGCGGGGGTGGCTAAGTAGGTTCGGTTGTCCGGGGTTGCATTTTGCAATGTGTCAGGCCTCGGTCGGGATGACACGTTAGCTGAAAGCGCTGGGTCTCCGTGCGCAGCAAGAAACACGTGCAGAAGCGACAAAGAAACTCAAATGGCGTAGAGTCACCTCGTATAATCGTCTGCCCTTTTGGACCAGGGTGACTCCATCTGGTCGCTGGCTGAGGAGGAGGAGGTTGAGGCTTATGACTGACATGGACCGTTTAGCGGATGAGTTCAACGCGGACATGTGGCAAATCCTGGAAAAAGAACGAGAGTTTGGCTGGTGCTCGACGCGATTCAGGGAAATGCTGGAGATGCAGCGTGGGGTTGATGTCGCGCACCAACTACTCAAAAGCAACCCAACAAGGCCGATGTTCAAGGAAGCTAGAAGATTGAGGAGACCCGACCTGGTCGTCGAGCACTACGTGTGCTCGCCCAAATACCGGGATCTGTTTTCCGAGGAGGAACGTAAAGCCGCCAAGTTTCGGGTTGACTATGGGGATTAGTGAAGCTCGCCCCAAGTCCCGCCAACCAACCCACTGAAGCAAAGGCGGCCATTTGGCGTTGCGTGAGCTCGTATAGTCGCGGACCAATGCCAAAGCTGGTCTGCTCCGAATTTGGCGAGGCTTTCAACGGTTTCAGCGTCATAATCGGTTCGGCACGCTAACGCGCAAAGGTAAGTCATGAAACTGTTCGTCGTGATCGTTCTCATCGTGGCTGGTTTGGGGATCGGCGGCTTCTTCGTTTACCAACAAAATCACGCCAGCACAGATTTCAAGGAAAAAGCAGAACTGGCTATTGATGCGCTGGACATTGCCACAACCAAGGTTTGCGACGATGATCTCTCCTACATTCCTGCCTCCGTTCAAGCTAAGCTGGCAGTGGAAGAAGCTTGTGCAGAGTCACATGCGGCCACAACTGCGGCACTCCGAATCGGCCTAAGCTGGAGAGTCATAAACCTCGATGCAGATCACCGCAACTGTATGCTGGAGAAAAACACCCAAAAGACCGAGCGGGAAATTCGTACGATGGGCGGTAAGACGACACTAACGCCACTGTCAGACCATAAACAAGAGAACAGAGACGAAATCACCAAACTCCGAAAGGAGTTGCAGGAACTGCACTGAGCCGCAGGGGCAGGGGAATTCCGCATCCGGGCGGTGAAGACGTTTTCTGGAAGATGGAGAAATCAAACCCCTGCATTTGTTGTCCATTGTTGGGGTCATGAGATGGAGAAACGCGGTGGACAAGAGTTTCAAATATAGGAACCAACCACTGACCCGCAGCGCCCGCGCTCTGACGTCGTTCGTATCGCCAGCATTGCAGTCTATTTTGTCTAGTTGGACCGAGCAGCTTCTTTCATCCATCACGAAAGAACGCGAGCGTGTACATTCGCGAAGATATAACTTGGAAGACCTTGCGGCGGAGGAGCTGGCGGTACTTGATACTACTGAGCGAATGCTTCGGAATCTTTACGCTGTGGCGATATACCACATACTAGAACAGCACTTGATTACGTTTTTTTATCGTCAGGCCGGAACGAAATTAGGAAAAACGCCGACACAAATGGACAACGAGAAGCCGCCCCATCTTTATAACGTTATAACAGAGATTAAAGGTGCCTGGCATATCGACCTGAAGAACGTATCTTCATGGGATGCCATCGACGAAATTCGGAGGGTCGCGAACTGCGTAAAACACGGCGACGGCCCAGACTGCGAAAAGTTGAAAAAAAGCCATGCGGACTGGTTTGATGGTGAGTTCATTACGCCGCTCAGCGGTGACGGCTTGAAACTGCCCAACGATTACTTAGAGAAAGCTGTTGGAGATATTGAGAAATTCCTTTCAGAGTTTACGCACGAGATCAAAGAGGTCGAGAAGTGACCGACGTTGCCGTCTCGCGAGTGCGACAGGAGGCTCGCGGGTCAGGCTGGTTGACAAGGCTTCGGCGCTACGTTCATCGTTGAAAAGACGAGGGCCAAGACATGATCAGATGTGTCAAATGCGGATGTTCGCGATTGGATTGGATTCCGAAGGGTCGGATTCCCGGAATTCCGGATTAATGGAAACTTAGAAGCTGTTGCGGTTGCCGAGCTATCCGGAGTATCGTCCGAAGTGCCACAGCAGCAGTACTGCGATGCCGAATAGGATGCGATAAACGATGAACACGGTCAGCGTTCTTGTCTGCAGATAGCGTAGGAAAAACGCGATCGTCGCATAGCCGACCAGCGCTGAAATCACGATTCCCGCGACGAATGCGGCCGCTCCCGGTGCAGTCTCGCCAGGTGGGAGGCCGTGCTTCATCACGTGATGCAGCTTGAAGAGCGCGGCGCCCGCGATGATAGGAGTGGAAAGCAGGAAGCTGAAACGCGCCGCGGCTTCGCGCGTGAAGTTGCGAAACAGCCCGCCGGTGATCGTGATACCGGAGCGCGAGACGCCAGGAATGACGGCAAAAGCCTGCAAAACGCCGACCGTCATGGCGTCGCCCAAGGTGATCTGCGGCAGGGGCTTCTGGAAGCGGCTGGCGCGCTCGGCCAGCCACATGACCAGGGCAACAAGGATGAGCATGGAAGCCACCAGCACGGGCGCGCGAAAAGTGGTTTCAATGCGCTTCTCCAGCAGCGCACCGGCGAGGGCGGCAGGTATGGTCGCCGCGATCATGTACCACAGCAGTTGCCGTTCGCGGCGCTGCTCTTCCGGCGTCAAGTCGCGCACGTTGTCGCTGGTTTCGGAAAAGCGGACGACTGTTCCGCCAAAGGCCGCGCGCAGGATCTGTATCCAGGTGCGCCAAAAGTAAAACAGAATCGCAAACAGTGTGCCCGCGTGCAGCGCCACGTCAAAAGTGAGCCCGGGATCGCTCCAGTTCGCCAGTCCCAGCCGGGTGACCAGCCAGGGTATGAGTGCCAGATGTGCAGTGCTGGAGACAGGAAGGAATTCCGTGAGTCCCTGCACGATGCCCAGGATAATCGCTTCAAGAATAGGCAAACTATTCCACCGTGTTCCCAAATGTGGGGATTTTGTTCTGCACCATGTATATCAGACGCGCGGCGCGGCCGGACCAATCTTCGTCGCTGGGGTATTGCGTGATTAGTTTCTTGGCGACACTGATGGCGCGCGCGCCGGAGTCATCGGCCTTCTTCGGCTGATTGCCTGTCTGGTAGATCACGATCAGGGCAGAATAACGCCACGCCGCCTTGTAAAGGGCCTCCGAGGCCTTGGGCGACTGGGGATGCTCGTCGGCGTACTTCAGATACATCTCGGCTTCCTTTTCGGGACACTTAGCTTGCGCCTCCCATTCGCCACAGAGTTTGTTGCCGATCAGGTGATAGGAAGCCAAATCGGCCCACTTGGTGCGCGGAAACTTCTTGATGACCTGCTTCATGTGCTCTTCGTCGATCGGGATGTGCAGTGCAGGATCGCGCATTTTCGCCGAGGGACGGGTGGCCCGGTCTTCCGCCTCGATCTGCCAGCGGATGTCGGCGCTGCGATAAAGCGATTCTCCGGCCAGCGGGGAAGTTGGGAAATATTCGGCGATGCGTGCGTAGATTCGCATGGCGTCCTGCGCCGCTCCGCGCCGGCCGCCACGCCGGCTGGCTTCCATCTCGGAATCGAAAGCCTCGCCGAATAGGACCTTGTCGCCATCGGGAGTAGCCGTCGTGATCACTCCCTTGTCCAGAATCCAGCCGGTAACATTGCGGTTGTTCTCCTCCTCCTCAGCATCGAACTCGACGCCGGTAATCACATCCACTGTGCCCACCGCGTGGACCCAACCCGGGGTGCGCTCGATAACGGTAACCTCACGGCCACGGCCGATGTTCGATAACTTTGCCGAGGAGGTGTCCGGGGAAATGTAGATGATGCCTTCGCGCAGCATGACGCCGCGTTCGGCGGCGAACAGAGCGGGAGATAAGAACGCCATGAACCCCAGAACGAAATACCAACACCGTGAAAGTTTGTGAGGCACTTTATTACTCCTGCACGCCATGCCAATTGCTGGTCGCTAGCGGCTTAATTGCTAGTTGCTATCTTCCATCAGCACTTGGGCCAGCAGTTGCGGCTCTACATTGCCACCGCTGACAACGGCGACCGCTTGCTTCGACTCGGGCAGCTCGTCGCCGTGAAAAAGCCAGGCCGCAAACGTGACCGCGCCACTGGGCTCGGCAATGATGCGCCCGTTCAGGATGATCCGCCGCATCGCAATGCGGATTTCATCTTCCGTCACGCTGATTATGTCATCGACGAATTGCCGCATGTGCTCGAAGTTCAGCCGCCCGACCGATTGCGTGCGCAGTCCGTCGGCCAGCGTGCTGGAGACGCGCTCGGCCGCCAGCTCCACGATCTCGCCCTTGCGGAAGCTTTGCTGCGCATCATTGGCCAGCTCAGGCTCCACGCCAATCACCCTCGCCTTGGAGCCGCTCAGCTTGAGGGCGGCAGAAACGCCACTGATCAGCCCACCGCCGCCGACCGGCGCCAGCACCAGGTCAACATCGGGGCAGTCTTCCAGGATCTCGATCCCGACTGTGCCTTGTCCGGCGATGATCTGCTCATCATTGTACGGAGGCACGATCATGTAGCCGTGCTGATGCGCCAGTTCCTCGGCCTTCTGCAGGCGCTCGGCGCTGGCCGGGCCGACAGTGACAATCTCCGCCCCCAGCGCGGCGGTGCTGTCCATCTTGATTTTGGGCGCATTGCGCGGCATGACAATGATCGCTTTTACGCCCAGCGCGCGCGCCGCGTAGGCAACTCCCTGCGCGTGATTGCCGCTGGAATACGAGATAACCCCGCGCTGCCGTTCTTGTTCTGTGAACGACGCGATCTTGTTATAAGCCCCGCGCAGCTTAAACGAGCCGATGGGCTGAAGACTCTCGGCTTTCAGCCACAAGTGCCCGCGCGTGGGTTCTTTCGCGTCGGCAGTCGCGCTCTGCCCGCGGGCTGGCGGAAAGTAGCGAATAAGCGGAGTGCGGGCCGCTATGCCCCGCAGCCTCTTCTGCGCCAGTTGGATCTGTTCGAGACTCACCATGGCTGGGTCAGCGCACCATCTTCGCCACGAACGCAAGCCACAGCCCGGCGGGCAGGTGCATCGAGTCCTGGCCATCGCCGGCGGTCCGCGCTTCGTGGATCATCAATGCCATCCAGTGTACAAGTGCCAGTCGATCGCGCAAGTTGGCTGTGGCGCCGAAGTCCACGTGACCGATCGCCGGGCTGATCAGCGCGCTCAGCAAATACTTTTTCGGGATGTCACGCTGCAGCCACAACATTTCCGTCGGCGGAATGATCGCGTCGTCGGAGCCGTGCAACAATAACACGGGAACCTGCAGGGACTGGAGGTGACCAGCCGGAGAGGCCGCAGCCAACTCCTCCCGGCGCTTGTCGACTTCGGCAAGAATCGCAGGCGCGAAGTTGGCGCGCTGCTTGTGATAGATGCGCTGCATAATGTCCTGATCGGCGGGAGTCATGGTCGTGGTCACCGCTTCGGAAGCCTTTCCGTTTTCGGCGAGCAGCAGCTTGAGGGCCTCATGTCCCGCTTGGACATCCTGCGGAGCGAAGAAATCCTGCGGCTCGTCATAGACCACGATCAGCGGACCGTACTCGTGTGGCTGCATGTGCTCGATTGAACCATCGGGACGGACCGCTTCGCCGGTGGCAAAGAAGCGCAGAACATGGGCAAGATCGTAGTATCCGCCCACCGAGGCCACCCATGCGATCGACGGCGAGAATTGCCGATCGCTGGCAGCCAGCAACGACAAGCCTCCGGAAAAACTGATCGCCAGGATGCCCACCTTCGGCACGTTGAGCTCGTGCGCGAAACTGCGCGCGGCCGCGCCAATAAGTTCAGCCGACTCGCCCTCCACGCGATAATCGGCGATACCCGGAACCAGCGGCGTCATCACAAAGAACCCGCTCGCCGCCACCGCGCGCGCGGAATTCACCAGCCGAGGGTCGTCGATCCCGAGCCGGTGCATGCCGTGAATAATGACAATGCCGGGCGCGAAGCTTACTCCGCGTGGCGTGTACACGTGCGCCGGGACCGGCTTGCCTCGGAAGGTGAAAATGGTGTCGCGCACGTCAACCGGATGCACTTCGTAGTTGGCCAGCCATCCCGTGGCCTTCGGATCAGAAATGCGCTCTAGCAGAGAAGCCGCCTGCAGATAGTCGTTGGCCAGCGGATAAAGCAGAATGACAGCAATCGGAAGCAACAGCAGAAGCCAGGCGAGGAGGCGCGCCTTGTGCGATGGATTGCGGCCTTGCCAGGGGACGGTGGTCATGGGAAAGCGCTGCGCTGGATCAAATTTCCAGGATCACCGGCATAATTAATGGCCGCCGCGAAGTGTTTTTTACGATGAAGCGCTTCAGGTCCTGGCGAATTTTTTCCTTGATCATGCCGTAGTCGCCCTTTTCTTCATCGCTGGACGACTCCAGGGTGTTCATCACCGATTGCCGCGCCTGATCGAGGAAACCATCCTCGTCGGTGTTACCGGAGAAGCCGCGCATCACGATTTCGGGGGGTGCCTCGACCTTGCCCGTCAGCTTGTTGATGGCGATGATGGGCAACACAATGCCGTCTTCGCTGAGGTGACGGCGATCGCGAATGACCAGGTCTTCCACGACGTCGCCCATGGAATTGGAATCGATGCAGACGCGGCCTACGGCAACGCGTCCCGCTTTGCGCGCACCCATTTCGTCGAATTCTAGAATGTCGCCGCTCTCGATCATGAGCACCTTGCCGACCGAGTTGTGCATGGCGCCGGCCATTTCGGCGTGCAACTTGAGCTGGCGATACTCGCCATGGATGGGAATAAAATATTGCGGCTTTACCAGATTGATGATGAGCTTCAGCTCTTCCTGGCTGGCGTGCCCGCTGACGTGCACCGGCGGCGACGAACCATCGTCGTAGATGACGTGGGCATCGCGGCGGAACAGGTGGTCCACCACACGGTAGATTGCTTTCTCATTGCCGGGAATGATGCGTGACGAGAGCACCACCGTGTCACCCGGCTGAATGCGCGCGTGCTTGTGATTGTCAACCGCCGCCCGCGACAGGGCCGACATGGGCTCGCCTTGCGTGCCGCTGATAAGCACACAAACTTTGTCCGGCGGAAAATCGCGAATCTGGGCGGGATGAATCAGCAATCCCTCGGGCGCCTCGATGTAGCCGAGGTCCTGCGCGATCTCCGCCGACTCCATCATGGAGCGGCCGACCAGCGCCAGCTTGCGCCCATTTTCGAAGGCCTGCTCCATCGTCAGCTTAATGCGGTGGATGGAAGAGGAGAAACAGGTTATGAACAGGCGCCGCTCGGCGCGGGAGAAAATCTCCTGGAACCGGGCGCGCACGGCGCGTTCGCTCGGCGTGTAACCGCGGCGCTCCACGTTGGTGGAATCCTGAAAGAGCGCCAGCACTCCCTCCTTGCCGTATTCCGCGAAGGAATGCAGATCGAAGAGCCGATTGTCCGTCGGTGTGGGATCGACTTTGAAGTCGCCGGTGTGGATTATGGTGCCGAGCGGCGTATGAATGGCCAACGCGACGCAGTCCACCAGGCTGTGCGTGACCTGGATGGGATTGATGGTGAACGGGCCCACCTTAAAGCGCTCGCCAGCTCTGATCTCGTTGAGCACGGCATTGTCCAATTGACCATGCTCTTCCAACTTGCCTTCCACATAGGCCAGAGTGAATTCGGTGCCGTAAACCGGGACGTTCAATTCCGACAGAATCCAGGGCAGCGCGCCGATATGGTCTTCGTGGCCGTGGGTGAGAACGATCGCGCGCACATGAGCGCGATTCTCGATCAGGTAGGTAATATCTGGGACAACGATGTCCACGCCTAGCAACTCGGCTTCCGGGAACATCAGTCCCGCGTCGATGACGATGATGTCGTCGCCCCAGCGAATCGCCATGCAATTCATGCCGAATTCGCCGAGCCCACCGAGGGGTACAACCTGGAGTTTTCCTATTGGCATCTGCAACTTTCGATGCTAGCACAGGAGTGCCGGGAAAGTTTCACCGCGTAAAGGCTGCGAGTTGGACAAAACGCCTATACTTGAGTACGCGAGCATGACAGACCGGACAAGAAAATCGTGGATGAGGCGCGGCGTGGAAGCTGCCGTGCGCAGCGCTTTCATGAAAGCCTATGTAACCGTCAAGGTCAACCCCGAGAAGTATCTCGACCATCTGCGCATGGCGTATGACCTGCCGGCCTTGACGTATCAAGGTGTGTATTCGGTCGATCCCGCCATGCTGGACCACATTGCGGCACAGACCGTCCGTGCTCACACGCGCCTGGCCACCGTCGAAGGCGCTGGTCTCGGCATGGGTGGCGTGTTCACCATGCTGCCCGATCTGGGCATTCTGGCGGCAATCACTCTGCGCATGATCCAGAAGCTCAGCCTGATTTACGGCTTCCCCTACAACACCGAGGAAGAAGAAGCGGAATTGTGGGTGGCCGCGGCCAGTGCGGCGGGCGTGGACATCAGCCGCGAAATACTGGAGAAGCAGTTGGTGTCGAAGTTCGTCCCCCGGGTCATTCAGCGGATCGCGGTAAGCGCCAGCGCGGAAATCGTGGAGAAGTGGACAGCGCGCCTCATTCCGCTGGTCAGCGCCGTGATCGGGGCCGGTCTGAATCATTACTTTGTGAAGCTCTGGGGCGAGCGCGCCATCGGACATTTCCGCGAGAAGCACCTGCAAATGCGGGCACAGCAGAGCAACAGGGCAGTCAGGCCCCCGGCTCTTCCAGCGGGTTAGCGTCAGCCAGCGGCGCTGCTAATCTTCGCCACACCACGCCTTACTGCAATACCGCTTCCTTGACGGCGGGAGACGGCGCTTCGGTGCCGAATTCGCCTTCCCACTTGGCCATCGCCACCGACGCCAGGCAGTTGCCCAGGACGTTGACGGCGGTGCGGCCCATGTCGAGAATTGGATCGATCCCGAGAAGTAGAAACACCGGCTCACTGGGCAGACCGATGGAAGCAGCCGTCGCCATCAGGACCACAAATCCGCCGCGTGAGACGCCCGCAATCCCTTTGCTGGTAAGCATAAGCGTCAGCATCATCATGAGTTGCTGCCCCAATGAAAGATGAATGCCCGCGACTTGGGCAACGAAGATCGTCGCCACAGAAAGATACAGCGAACCTCCATCCATGTTGAAGCTGTAGCCGGTGGGGATGACGAAAGCGACGATTTGTCGCGGAACGCCGAGGGCCTCCATTGCCTCGATGGCGCGTGGCAGGGCGGCCTCAGAACTGGTCGTGGCAAAAGCAATGGTGACCGGCTCCGTCACGGCCCGGACGAATGCACGTAAGGGGACCCGGAACATCATTGCGACCGGTAGCAGGACACCGAGAATGAATACGATGAGGGCGGCATAAAACGTCAGAAGAAGTTTCACCAAGCTGCCGAGCGCGGCAATCCCGGTGTGTCCCACCGTGTAGGCCACGGCGGCGCCGACGCCGAGCGGCGCCATGTACATAACGAGGTTGGTGAACTTAAACATCACCTCGCTTAGGCTCTCGCAGAACGCCAGCATGGGACGGCGCTTTTGCTCGCCGATCAGGGCCAGGGCAACGGCGAAAATCAGGCTGAAGACGACGACCTCCAGCACCGCGCCGTCAGCCACCGACTTCGCAATGTTTTCGGGGAAGATGTGCAGGATAGCGTCTTGCGCGTTCAGCTTGTTGACTGGCGGCACCGACTCGGCACTCGTGGAAGGCGGAAGTTGCACCCCGACTCCGGCTTTGCTGATGTTGATGGCTGCCAGCCCGAGGAAGATCGCGATGGTAGTGACGATCTCGAAATAGATGATCGAGCGCAGGCCAAGCCGGCCGACCTGCCGCAAGTTGGAGTGGCCAGCGATGCCCAACACCAGCGTGCCAAAGATCAGGGGCGCGATGATGGTTTTGATGAGCCGAAGAAAGATGAGCGCCAGCACTCGCAGGTTGGTGGCGGCGTTGGGGAAATCGTGCCCGACAGTCGCACCCACCAGCATGGCGATGAAGATCCACGCGGTCAGGGTGCGCCTGAAGCAGCCATAGACCACGAGAGCGGCAAGCGCGGTCCAGCGCAGCACGGCGACGAGTATCGTCGCCTGTCCAGCGAAGCGCCAGCACAACAGAGCAGCCAGCGCAACGATGGCTGCGGTCAGCAGCACGATGTTCTCTCGTTGTTTAGTGGATTGAACCATAGAGTCGTAAGACACGGGAAAAGCGGACATCATGGTCCGCTCTTCCTAGCGCAAAATATCTTCCAGTTCCACGCCCCGGTCGGTACGTTCATCGCGATACTTCACAATCACCGGAGTGTAGAGCGACAGTCCCCACTCCGCGGCTTTTCCCTTGGTGATGGCGCGCGAGCCCGGCACGACGACTGCTCCCGCAGGCACGCGCAGCGGTTCTGTCGGGGTCGCCCGATAGATTTCGCCGTGCACTGTGTCAAACAAGGGCGTGGACCGCGTCAGGATCACGCCAGCCCCGAGGACGGCGCGCGCGCCGACCTGCGTGCCCTCATAGATGCCGCAGTTTCCGCCGATCAGTACGTCGTCTTCGATAATCACGGGCGACGCGTTGATTGGTTCCAGCACGCCGCCGACCTGCGCCGCCGCGCTGATGTGGACTCGCTTGCCGATCTGGGCGCAGGAACCGACCAGCGCGTGCGAATCGATCATTGCGCCTTCGTCCACGTACGCGCCGACGTTGATGAACATCGGCGGCATACAAATGACCGAGGGCGCTACGTAGGCTCCAGCGCGTACCGACGAGCCTCCGGGGACGACACGCACCAGATCGCTGGCCACGAAGTGGCGAATCGGGTAGGTATCCTTGTCAACAAACGAGAGCACGCGCGGGTCTCCGCTCTCCGCCAGTTTGCCGATGCGAAAGCCCAGCAGAATCCCTTGCTTCACCCATTCATTGGTACGCCAGCGGCCGTCAACTTTTTCGGCAGCACGAATTGTGCCCGCCGTCAGGGCATCGCGGAACCGCAAAAAGGCTTCGCCGGCCTCAGGAAGTCCGACTGCCTCCACTCCCCTTGCATAGTAAGACTCGATTTGACGCTGCAGTTCGCGCATGGCGGGCAGTATAACCGTTAGCTGCCGCCCGCTCCAGTGCACGACAATGCAAATGCAAAACGCCATCCCGTGGGATGGCGTTTGCGGTGGGCTGGATTGAAATCAAACAGCCTTGACGATCCGCATGGCGTAGAACGACCTCCACACGAAGGTAAACGACACCAGGAAGAAAACGACTGCCAGTATGTGGCTTAGCACCGCTCCCTGCGTCGCGGTCAATTGCACTGCCAGCTCCACCGCCAGCAACCCGAACAAGGTGGTGAACTTGATGATCGGGTTCATGGCGACTGAGGACGTGTCCTTGAACGGATCGCCTACGGTGTCGCCGATCACAGTGGCATCGTGCAGCGCGGTGCCTTTCTGCTTCAGTTCGACTTCCACAATCTTCTTGGCATTGTCCCAGGCAGCGCCGGCATTGGCCATGAACATCGCCTGGTACAAACCGAATGCCGCGATGGAAATGAGATAACCGATGAAGAAGAACGGCTCGATGAACGCAAAAGACAAGGTCACGAAGAATACCGCAATGAAGATGTTGAACATGCCTTTCTGCGCATACTTGGTGCAGATCTCAACCACCTTCTTGCTGTCGCTCACCGAGGCCTTATCCGATCCTTCCAGCTTGATGTTGGCCTTGATGAACTCCACCGCGCGATAAGCGCCGGTGGTGACCGCCTGCGTGGAAGCGCCGGTAAACCAGTAGATGATGGCGCCACCGCTGATCAGGCCGAGCACAAACGGAGCGTGCAGCAGCGATAGCTTGTTCACATTTTCCGATAGGCCATGAGTGAGCGCCATGATGATGGAGAAGATCATGGTGGTCGCACCGACGACAGCCGTTCCGATGAGCACCGGTTTTGCGGTGGCCTTGAATGTGTTGCCGGCGCCGTCGTTCTCTTCCAGAAGGTGCTTGGCGCGTTCGAAGTTCACGCTCATGTTGTAGTCTTTCTGCAACTCGCCCTTAATGTTCGGAATTATTTCAATCAGAGAGAGTTCGTACACCGATTGCGCGTTGTCGGTTACCGGACCGTAGGAATCCACGGCGATGGTTACCGGTCCCATGCCGAGGAAGCCGAAGGCGACCAGCCCGAAGGCGAATACCGCGGGAGCCAGCATCAGCTCACCCAGCCCGAACTGGCTGACGTAAGACCCTATTGCCATCAAGGACACGATGGTGAAGCCAAGGTAGTAGCAGGAGAAATTGCCGGCCACGAAGCCCGACAGGATGCCGAGCGACGCGCCGCCTTCGTCGGCTGAAGTCACCACTTCTCTTACGTGTCGCGATTCGGTTGAGGTGAATACCTTCACCAGTTCCGGGATCACGGCGCCGGCCAGCGTTCCGCAGGAGATGATGGTCGCCAGCTTCCACCACTGTGTCTGATCACCGCCCAATATAGGCACGATGAGATACGACACGATGTAAGTCAGAACGATCGAGATGATCGAAGTGAGCCACACCAGCGAGGTAAGTGGCGCTTCGAAATTCATTTGGTCGGAGTTGCCGTAACGGGCCTTGGCAACCGCTTCGTTCAGGAAGTAGGCCACGGTGCTGGAGACCAGCATCATGATGCGCATGATGAAGATCCAAACCAGCAACTGCACCTGGACCTTGGGGTCCCTCACCGCCAGCAGGATGAACGTGATCAGCGCCACGCCGGTGACGCCGTAAGTTTCGAAGCCGTCCGCGCTGGGACCAACTGAATCGCCCGCGTTGTCGCCGGTGCAGTC
>PMAT01000070.1 GCA_003152695.1 Acidobacteriaceae bacterium | reverse complement strand
GCATGTGTTGGGACTGGACACAGGGTTTTCTTGAGTGGGGCCTTCCTGCGCATTAAGGAGGGCTGATGCCCGGAGAAAAGCCATGGTTAAGTTCATTGACATTTGTCGGTTTTCTCGTAAATTCCGCGATAGCCAAAGGTCACGGTGATGCGATCTCCTTTGACGAGATCTATGGCAACCTGGAAAGCGGAACCCTCCTACAGTTTCTTGAACAGAAAATTCCCGGCGAATTCGATTTCAGCTTAATGCCTCCTGGAAGCGAGCAATGCATTGCAGTGAACCACGTCTTACATGACGCAAGCGCAGGCTTTCAGGGGCGCGAACGGCGGAAGTCCGGGGTCGAAACGTCTGGTCTGCACCTGCTTGTCGCCTTCATACTGGAGGCAATTCAACGGCGAGACTGGGTTCTTGAGAACCGAGCGTGAGTTTTGTTAGAACAAGGCCTCGCAGAAATGCGGGGCCTTTGCCTTTCTGACGACTGACAACTGGCTACTGACTACCGCTTTACGGCTTCTTCGCTGGGGCGGGATTGGCCGTCGGCTTCAAGGCCTGCTCCACGGGAATTTCTTGGCCTTCGGCGTCGACGTAGTGTATGTCGAAGGCGCCATCGATCACGTCAAAGACCACGCAACTGCTGATGCAGGTGAACTGGTGTACCTGCCTTCCCGCGAGGTACAGGTAGTCGCCCGCCACCAAGGTGTTCGCGCCATCTGACATCTCCGCCTTGGCCGAGCCGGACACCATCATGAGGTTCTCATTGGCGGTGTGCCAGTGCCAGGGCACAATGCAGCCGCTCTTGACCTTCAGCAGCAGCACCGCCGCGTCCTTCATGGGATCTCCGCGTTGCGCGGAGATGGTCATGCAAGCTGGCAGCACAGGCAAGGCCATAAACTTGGTGGACGCCAAGGCGGCGTACGGCATCTGGTCAGGACCCTGCGCCGCCAGCGGCATAATCAGAGCAGATGCGAGCAGGACCAACAATGAGAGGCCCGCCAACGCGAATCGCATAGTAATACTCCTTCTCGTGGTGAAAGTCGGCTAAGTCTAGCCCAACGCTGCGGTC
Organism: Acidobacteriaceae bacterium; assembly: GCA_003152695.1. Lineage (GTDB taxonomy): Bacteria > Acidobacteriota > Terriglobia > Terriglobales > Acidobacteriaceae > Bog-257. The sequence continues at coordinate 24,849 of PMAT01000070.1, read as the reverse complement.
GATTTCAATCCGACAAAGGTGGGGGCCGCTGGTCTTCTACTCTACCGGCAAAACAGGGCGGTTGCCGCTTCTGGTTGGGCAACACCTCGCGAGAACACTTCCCGATCCGAAACAAGAAAAGGAGAGCATCCGCCCTCCCTTTCCAGTTCTTGATTCCCACGACTGCCGAAACAGTTACCGCCGCGGTCCGCCGCGTCCGCCACCCGGACCGCCACGACCGCCGCGTCCGCCGCCCGGTCCGCCACGGCCCCCGCGGCCGCCGCCTCCGCCATGATGACCGCCGTCGTGCCTGCTTCCAGTGTGCTCACGACGCTCGCCGTCGCGATTGAAATTGGGCTCGGAGCTCGGCTCGTCTGCCTTTTCATGCCCGCCCTCGAAGGTCACCGCGCCTGCCCCCTCGGGAACAGGCTCGCCGCCCTCGGCTGCCATCTTGGCGCGCTGTTCTTTCAGAATGGCCTTGCGCGATAGCTTGATGCGGTTGCCTTCGACGGACAGCACCTTCACCAGTACCTGGTCGCCTTCCTTCAGTTCGTCGCGAACATCGTTGATGCGGTGCTCGGCGACTTCGCTGATGTGCAGCAGTCCATCCGTGCCCGGGATGATCTCGACAAACGCCCCGAAGTCAGCCAGGCGGGTGACCTTGCCGAGATAGGTCTTGCCCACCTCAGCGGTCGCCGTGATGTCGCCAATCATCTGTAGCGCTTTGGCCGCGGCCACTTGATCGCTGGACGAGACATTCACCTTGCCGGTGTCTTCCACGTCGATCTTCACGCCGGTCTGCTCGATGATTCCGCGAATCACCTTGCCACCCGGCCCGATGAGGTCGCGGATCTTGTCGGTCGGAATCTGCAGGGTATAGAAGCGCGGCGCAAACTCGCTGATCTTGGTGCGCGGCTCGGCGATCACTTCGTTCATCTTGTCGAGGATGAACAGGCGTCCGTGCCGGGCCTGCTCCAGCGCCTCGCGCATGATCTGCGGCGTGATGCCCATCACCTTGATGTCCATCTGCAACGCGGTGATGCCATCGCGAGTGCCAGCCACCTTGAAGTCCATGTCGCCGTAATGATCTTCGGCGCCGGCGATGTCGGTAAGGATGGCGTAATCTTTGTCTTCCTTCACCAGCCCCATAGCAACTCCAGCCACCGAGGCCTTCAGCGGAACGCCAGCATCCATCATGCTGAGCGAAGCTCCGCAAACCGTGGCCATCGAAGACGATCCGTTCGACTCCAGTATGTCGGAGACCACGCGCATGGCGTATGGCCAATCTTCTTGTGATGGCAGCACGCCGTACAAAGCACGCTCCGCCAGGGCGCCGTGCCCAATTTCGCGGCGACCGGCTCCGCGCAGGAATGCGACTTCGCCGACCGAGAAGGGCGGGAAATTGTAGTGCAACATGAAGCGCTTCTTGGCTTCGCCCTCGAAAGCCTCCAGGCGCTGCATGTCTTCGCCGGTACCGAGCGTGGTCGTGACCAGCGCTTGGGTCTCACCGCGGGTAAAGATGGACGAGCCGTGAGTGCGCGGCAGCACTCCGACCTCAATCCAGATATCGCGAATCTGGTCGAACTTGCGTCCGTCGGGACGGCGCCGGTCCTTGATCACCTGCTCACGGAAGATCTGCTCGCGCAGAAGATCGAAGTATTTACTGACCTTCTTGCGGCCAGCTTCGTCTTCTTCGGGAATGGCGCTCTTGATTTCGTCTTTCAGCTGCTTGATGAGTGCGTAGCTCTCGTTCTTGGGATGTTTCTCGGTGTTGACCGCATCCAGCAGACGATCGCCGAGCTTGGAACGAAGCTCGCTCAGATAGGCCTCGTCCGTCATGACCGGCTCGACCTTCCGCTTCGGCTTGCCCACTTTCTGGGCCAGATCGCTGATCGCAGCGCAAATCTTCTTGATCTGTTCATGCCCAAACTCGATGGCCTCAACTACGGTTTCTTCCGAAACTTCCTTGGCGCCGGACTCGATCATGACAATGCCGTCAGCGGTGCCGACCACCATCAGATTCAGTTTGCCCGAGCGCTGCTCATCGTAGGTGGGATTGATGACGAAATTTCCGTCCACCTGACCGACTCGAATGGCGCCGATAGGCCCGTGAAATGGAATGTCAGAGACGCTGAGCGCAACTGACGCGCCATTGATGCCGGCAACATCGGGGTCGTTCTCCGTGTCCGCCGATAGCACCATGGCGATGACTTGCGTTTCGCAGCGGAATCCTTCGGGAAACAGCGGCCGGATGGGCCGGTCAATTTGGCGGCTGGTCAGAATTTCGCGCTCGCTGGGCCGCCCTTCACGCTTGATGAAGCCGCCGGGAATGCGTCCGGCAGCATAGGTGTACTCACGGTAATCGACGGTGAGGGGGAAGAAGTCAATGCCCTCACGCGGGTCGGGGTTGGCGCAGGCAGTGGCGAGAACAACGTTGTCGCCGATGCGCACAATGCAGGAACCGTGGGCCTGCTTGGCTAATTTTCCGGTTTCAAAGTGGATGGACTTGCCGCCGTGCAGCTCGACCGTAACTTCGTGTTTCATTTTCTTAAGTTCCTTCCGTTCCGAACGCAACCGATAGGGGCCCTGCTATGCCGCCGTTATCGAATCCGAATGCACCTCGCCCCGCGCGTTTAGTGCTACGCGCGAGCAGGGATTGTAACTACGACGGGAGATTGGAGTGGAAAACTCATCCGCCAACAGAGACTGGACGAAAGCCCGGGGACGCCGAAGCGCCGTGAGGGCCCGCGCAGAACGCATGTAGCGACGCACAATACGCCAGAAACGTTGTTGTTCAGGGGCTGGCAAACCGCTGGCTTCGTTACTTTCGGATGCCGAGCTTCTGAATGACAGTCTTATACCGTTCGGTATCCGACTTTCTGAGGTAATCGAGCAGGCCACGACGCCGGCTCACCATCATGAGAAGACCGCGCCGGGAGGCATGGTCCTTCTTATGCGTCTTAAAATGCTCCGTTAATTCACCAATCCGTGTGCTCAGGATCGCGATCTGCACTTCGGGCGAACCGGTGTCGGCCGCGTGAGTGCGGTGTTGGTCAATCAAAGCGGCTTTTTTCTCTGGGGCTAACACTGAATCAGCTGCGCTCCTACTCTTTAATCGTATGTTGTTACGGGATCAAGGATAACATGCACACGGCAGAACCGCAAAAACAGTAGGCAGTTCCCGGGTTGGCCGTGACTGCGTGGAGCGCCAATTGCGGCGCGTCAAAACGCGTATCTCAGTGCAAGCGTTGTATTGTTGGCATGGAAATAGCGCGGGGCGGTCGGTCCCACGAACGATTCTTCGCCGTACTGATAATAGTTCCAGGCGGCTTTCAACGTGACGTCCTTGTGGACAACGACATCCACTGCGGCAAGAGGTGACTGATAAACGGAGGAAAGCGGACCCAACGGCAGCAGCGTATTGAGCGAGGTCGTGCTGCCCTGATTGTCGACGATGTTGTATCCCAGGCGCATGGTGACGCGCTCGATGGGAGTGAGCGTCAAGGCGAAGTAACCGAACTGCGTATGAGTGTTATAGAAGCCATACGTCTGCAGCAAGGTCGGATCTTCGGCACAGGTGGTGGTGTCGGGCGGGGTCACCGTTCCAGCAAAGCAGAGGAACATGTTCTGCTGAATGGCATCGAAGTTGTACGCCATGTCCAGTCCCCAGTATTTGTTGGGATTGATCATGGCATTGAGCACCGTCGAGTAGTTGTGCTGGTTGTACTGGATGTCGCTGGTGTTGTTCCTGGCCTGCTGGAAATTAAGATTGGCGCCCACCGTCATCCAAGGGCGGGGCGAATACGACACGTTTCCGGAAATGTTGAAGGATCTCAGAGGATCGATGCGATAGATCCAGTTGTCGGCCCCGCCATATTTCGCATTGAGGTTGGCATGCAGGGTACTTCCCTTCCGAAACCAAGCCCCGACCACGCCGGAGTAATTATTGATCTCGGTGGTCGGATTACCAAACGGAGCGAGGACTCCGCTGAACGTGCAACTGCCATCCGGGTTCAACGGTAAGCCGACACAATTGCCGCGGTTGGGCAGATTCGGGTAATAAACGTCGCCCAGGGCAGCCTGGTAGGTGCTTCCCGGCTGGATGATGGAATTGGCCCACACGAACCCGGCGCGCACTCCAAACCAGCGCGACACATCGTACTGCACCTGGAAATCATTCTGCTTCGTGTTCTGGCCGATCATGTTGATCGTCATCTCGTTGATGATGTCGGCCGGAGAACTCGAGGTGTGGAAGAGAAGCGTAGGCGGAAACGTACCCACAGGATTCAGCAGCGAGGCGGAGCCGAAGGCGGCAGGGTTGAAGTAGTTGGTCTCAAGATCAAGATAATCGCCGGAGACACTGAAATTGCGGAAGCGGAAGGTTTCGACCAGCCGGAGCTTATCGGTGACGTGAATGGTAGCGGAAACGTCGGCCGAGGCCGAGTTCCACTTGGCACTGGATTCACTGCCTGCTGAGTTGGATCCGAGACTCGCCGTCCGGCTGGTTAAACCACTGAAAATTTCTGTGAACGGCGTATTCATTTGCGAATGGCTGTATTGGAACTGGCCATTAAAGTCCAGCCATTTGAGCGAAGATGAGGTCAGGTTGAACTGTTCGGTTGGGACAAATGTATTTATGTGCTGGTCCAGGCTGTAATCGAGAAAACCATTGCACGTTGGATTGGCAATCCCGTTGTTGAGCGGCTTCGCGCAGGGACTCCCGCTGTTGAACCAGGAGAGTCCCAAGCTGACGGGCGTGCCGTTGGGAAGCGGCCAGGAATTGAACGGGTTCAGGCCATAAGTCGTCCCGCCGTCATAGTACTGAAGCAGTTGCGTGTAACTGAGGGTGGTCTTCTTGGTGGCGCGGAAGTCGGCTCCGAAGCGATATCCGTTGAGCGTATTGTCAGTACTCTCGTTCAGGAGTGCCTCCGTACCTTCATGGATGCTGCTGAACGCAGGCCCCGCGAAGCGGTTTCGGTTGTAGCCCGCCCGAAACGATAAGCGGTGCATCGGCAGCACGACAAGATCGAAGTTGTAAAGGTTTTGCCGGTTGTAGTAGCCGTGTGGTGAGTTCAGGATCGGAATGAACGGCGTACCGGTGGGCGGATTCAACGGGTTGGCAAACAAGTCGTAATCGAAATAGTTCTGCATGTGCTGATAACTGCCGCTGAAGGTGTACCAGCGGTATTTCGACACGCGCATGCGCGCCGCCTGTTGGGGATCGCCGCCCCATCCAAAGCTGTTGAGCGTCAGCGTGTCGAAAATGTCCTCGTGTGTCAGAGACTGCATGGTGAGCGACTGCTCGAGGATGCGGGCACCGCTCTGGTCATTGACCAGGGTGTCGTACATCGGCTGGCTGCCGTTGACCTCGGAGATGCGGCCGCCCAGCTCGATGGACTGCGTTACCTGAAAGTCGCCGATCTTTTTACCCTCTCCTGCGCCCGAGCTCGAATCGGCAGACGCGGAGGCTGCCGTCTGGCCTGAGCTCTGCCCAAGCGTGTTGCAGATCAAAGACAGGCAGACCGCCAGCAGGGCCAATCCAAAAGAACAAGCGCCGAGACTCCTTTGACAACCCATTGGCATGCCTCTCCTTTAACGGAAGAAGAAGGGATCGAAGTTGGAACCATGAATTTGCGTGTGGCACATCGTGCACGCCTGATACTTGGTGGCCTGGTTGTGGAACGAGGGCGCGCCCGGCGCTGCTCCATTCATGTTCGCCGTATGGCAGCGAAGGCAAAGAAAGTTGACATTATTAACCTGCAGCAGCCGCGGGTTGGTAGAACCGTGTGGCATATGACATGACAGGCAGCCTTCGTCAGTCTTCACCGGGGCGTGCTCGAAGACGAACGGCCCCATGGTGTCAGTGTGGCATTTGGTGCAAACCTTGAATTGACCGGCGGCAGCCCGCACTTGGTGACCGGTCTCGGTGCCGTGAGGATTGTGGCAGTCGCTGCATTGGATAAGTCCGACATCGACGCGGTGGCGATAGGGCCGGGCAAATTCGGCTTTCTGCGCGGCGTGGCATCCGTAGCACAGCTCAGTCTGCGGTTTCACCAGCAGGAAGTTGACATCCTTGGATCGGTGCGGACTGTGACAGCTGGTGCAACTGACGCCATTCGCCAGGTGTTCGGACTTGGAGAAATTCTGCGTTTCCAGCGTCGATTGGTGGCACTTGGTGCAGATGGCTGCTGTCTCCGCCGGACTCAGCTTCTCAAAGCGAACGATCTTGGCGGGATCGCCGCCGCCGTCAACATGGGCTTGCGCCGGACCGTGACAAGCCTGGCATCCGTGCTGGTTGCCTTTGAGTAACGCCGCGTGCGGCGTGTTGGCGAAGTGCTTGTCCCAGACTTCCTGGTGGCACGTCTGGCAAATGTCAGTGTCGGCGTACTGACCGCCAGTTGAGCCCGGGAGCGCCGCACTTGCCGTGGGACTCGGGTTGCTGGGGTGTTCCTGCGCTGGAAGGGCGGCGGTCAAGCACCAAGCGATGAGGAAGGCAAGCAAAAACGGGATCGGTTTACCGCGCACGAGAGTCATCCTTGCTCCTGAACAAACTCTTCGCAGGATGGTCAACAGGCTGACCAGCCAATGCCCACAGGGTTACCCAAAAACTCACACATTATACAAGCAATCCCATAAACCCCAACGCGCGTTCTCGTAAGAACTTTAGAGGGGTTAAGGTCTGTAGAGGATGTGTGGGAATTGAGCTGTATAAAAAGATGTATTACGACAGCAACCGCGCCACCACGTCCTGCACGTGGATTTGCGTCGTGTCCAACAACGGAATGCCGCATGCCTGATCACCGTGCAGAATCAATGGCAGTTCGGTCCCGGCAAGAATGGCTGCCTCAATCTGATGCTGCTGCTTCATGCCTTCGATGATTTCCAGCAGCCTCTCGCGTGTCTCCGGCAGAAATACGCCCTTTAACAACTCGCCCAGGTACTTTTCGTGGATGTAATTCTGCTCGTCCTCCCGAGGCACGACCAGCGTAATTCCCTTCCTGGAAAATACGTCCGGATAGAAGCGCGCCTGCATAGCGAATCGGGTTCCGATCAAGGCGGCTTTGCCGATCCCGCGCTTCTCAGCCTCTGCGCATGTTGCCTCGACGATGCTGATCAAGGGTATGGACGAGCGCTGCTGAACGTCCTCGAAAACAATATGCGGGGTATTGGCGGCAATTATGCCGAAGTCGGCTCCGGCCCTGGCCAGCTTTTGCAGCTCGTCCACCAGGTAGTTGGTGACCTCGCTTAACTGATTTGCACCCATCCAAGCGAGCAGCTTCGTCACATCGATACTGTTGATGATGATCGAAGGATAACTTCCGTCCTGCCTCAGTTGGCGATAGCCGGCAATCAACGAACGGTAATAATCCACCGTTGAATCCGGGCCGATTCCGCCAATGATTCCGACCGTTTTCACGCGCTCTACCAGATGCGCACCCGCTCCGCTGGAGCGAGGTACAGCGTTTCTCCCGGCTTGACATCGAAGGCTGCGTACCAGGCGTCGATATTGCGAACTGTATCTGCCCGGAACTCGGCGGGCGAGTGCGAGTCAACCGCCACCTGCTGGCGAAGCGCAGCTTCCCGCGACTTCGCCCGATAGTCCTGACCAAAAGCGATAAAGAATTGCTTGTCGCCGGAGAACCCATCTTGCACCGGCGCTTCCTTGCCTGCGAGTGAAGCGCGGTAGCCGTCATACGAAGCCGAGATACCGGCGACGTCGGCGATGTTCTCGGCCAGCGTCTGCTTGCCATTAAGGGAGAGACCCGGCAAGGGCTTGTAGGTGTCATACTGCGCGGCGAGTTTGGCGGTGGCTGCTTCAAAATGGGCAAGATCGGCGGGCGTCCACCAGTTGCGCACGCGGCCCTTGGAATCAAACGCGGCGCCCTCCGAATCGAAGGTATGGCTGATTTCGTGGCCGATGACCGAGCCGATGGCGCCATAGTTGGCCGCGGCCGGCGCCAGCGGGTCGAAGAATGGAGGTTGCAGGATGGCGGCGGGAAAGTTGAGCGCGTTCTGCAGCGGCAGATTAACCGCGTTGACCGTCTGCGGGGTCATGGACCATTCCTTGCGGTCAACCGGCGCGCCGAGGCGCGCGACCTCGTGGTGATACTTAAAAATATTGCCCCGCCAGACATTGCCAAAGATGTCATCCGGCCTCACGTCGTAAGCTGCGTAGTCGATCCAGGTCTCCGGGTACCCCACCCCGACATACAGAGTGTTCAACTTAGTTTGGGCCTCGGCTTTGGTAGAAGCAGCCATCCACGAAAGCGCCTCAATTCGCTTGCGAAAAGCGGCAATGATGTTGGCCACCATGGCCTGCGCCTGGGTCTTGGCTTCGGGAGAGAAGTAGCGCTGCGCATAGATCTTCCCAACGTCGTCGCCGAGGTACCGGTTGGCGATCACCACACCACGCTGCCAGCGCGGACGCTGTTCCGGCGCTCCTTGCAGCACCTTGCCGAAGAAGGCGTAGCGCTCGTCAGCCAGGGCCTTCGGCAGTATGCCGCCGTACTCTTCGATCAGGTGATAGGCGAGCCAGTCTTTCCAGGTGTCCAGCGGAGTGGAGGCCACCAGAGCGGACTCGCCGGTAAAGGCAGTGGGCTGCCAGACGATGAAGCTGGCTTGCTTGCTGAGTCCGGCACCGCGAAAGTATTCGGCCCAGTCGAGGCCCGGAGCTTTGGCTGCGAAGTCGGCCTGCTTCCAGGTGTTGTTGGCCTGGTGGATGTCATCGTTTTCCGCCAGGCTGAGATGTTTTCCCGCAATGGCGTGCTCCAGCGCGACAATGCGCTCGGCCCGGGCGTCCGTATCCGTGAAGCCAGCCAGCTTGAGCATGGCCGAGACGTGAGTCTGATACTTGCTGCGGATGTCCCGCATCTGGTCGCTGTTGGAAACGTAATACTCGCGGTCCGGCAGTTGCAGGCCGCCTTGCAGGAGGTAAGCGGCGTAGTGATCGGAATCGTTGAAGTCGGGAGCGACCCACAATCCAAACAGATGCGGAGTATGGAAGTCGGTGTTATTCAGCGCGTCAACGTCAGCGCGCTGTGTTTCCCCGAGCGCTGCCGCCAACTCTCTCTTGGTGCTAATGGCAGCGACGGCTTTGAGATGAGGCTGGAGTGGCGCCAGACCTTTGGCTTCGATGGCGGCCTCGTCCATGTAAGAGTTGTAGAGGTCGGCGATCTTGCGCGCGCTAGAACCGGCAGCCCCGCCACTTTTCGCAGCCTCTTCAACCAAGGCGGCGGTGCGCTTGTCGCTCACGTCGGTAAGGGTCGCAAAAACACTTAAACGGGAGCGGTCGGGTGGAATCTCGGTGCGCTTGATCCAGTCGCCGTTGCAGTACAGATGGAAGTCATCGCCCGGCTTGACCGAGCGGTCCATGTTGGCGACATTGATGCCGTGAGTCTCTGGTTTCGGCGCATCCTGTGCGGCGGCAGCGAGAAGACCGAAGGTGATAACTCCAACAAGTTTAAGGGCGGAATTAAGGAATTTCTGGGCGGATCTCATTTACAGCACTCCACAGGGCATCTGCCTGGGAGGGCAGGCCCTCACTCTAGACGGAAAACAAAGCAAGAGGGTAGCACGACGGCGGGGAACGGCGTTTGGACCTATTCCACCTCGTGCTTAGCGGTGTACCCCTCGCGGGCCACGATCTGATACTTGATGTCGTGGTTCTTTTCGTCCTTGAGGACGAGCGGCTTGTTATCCGGCCCAACCAGTTCCACCCTCAACTTGCGATAGGTGCCATCTTGCTTGGTATTGGTGGGCTTATAGGTGATGGTGTATTGATTACGGATCGCCTGGGCCACTTCGTGAAAGATGTCCGGCAATTCACCCATCAGCCGCGGAGCGTAGCTGCGGCCACCGGTCATCCTGGCAAAGGTCGCCATCTGGTTCTTGGCCTGGAGGTAGTCCATCATCCTAAGGGAAACGTCGGGATTTGAGCCGGCCACTGCGTCCACCCACTCTAGGTAGGCTTCGCCCGTGCAAATGGTGTAGATGGTCACGTTGGGCGTCGCCTTGACCTTCTTGTAAATGGTGTCGAGGGTGATCTTGCTGAAGGTATCGCGACCGCTGGCGACCACAACCAACTCCTTGTGCCCCGGGACACGATCCAGGCGGTCCAGCGTGTCGTACATGGCATCGAAGATGTTGGTCTCACTGAAACCGGGAATTTGCAGCTTGTTGAGCGCCCCGAAGACCGCTTGCTTGTCCTGGGTGAAGTCCAGCAGGATACGCGTCTTCATGTCGAACTCCTCGACGGCGACCCAGTCCTGCGGTTGCAGGCTTGAGGCGAACGCGTACGAGGCATTCAGCGCGTCATACATGAAGTTGTAATTTTTGGACGCGAACTCCACCAGCAGCACCGCGGTGATGGGCGCCTTGCTCATGGTGACGCTCTGGATTTGCTGCGGAACACCATCTTCGTAAATCTTGAAGTGCTCCTTAGCTGCTTGTTCCGGCAATGCCAGCGGCCGCCCGTCCTTCTGCAACACGCGCGCATCTACGCTTACCACCGGAACGTCAACGTGCAATGAGTATTGCGGATTGTCGGTAGGCGGTTTCGGCTTGGGCGGTGGAGGCGCTTCTTCCGTGTCTTTCTTTTTAGGCACCGCAACGGAGCCGGATTCGCCCGCTGGTCCTCCCGCTTCGGCAGGCATCTGCTCTTGCTGGCTCTTGGTGGGCTGTGATTGCGTTTGTGTCCCCGCATCGGTGCCACCGGAGGTTTGAGCGCTCGCCCCTGGGGCGAAACAAAGAACGCCTGTCACCAAGGCGACGACCGCCAGGCTCAAGAAGTTAAGAACGACAGGCGAAATACTTGAACAATTAAGGTGTTTCTCGGAATACATCAGGGTTGCCTCTTGCGACGGACTGTCTGCTAGTATAAATGCAAATTCAGCATCTTTGACTCGCGGCGGCCGGCGGAAAAGTGCGCGAGCGCGAAAGGTCTGGGCCTGCCGCAGTGAATTCAGCCACTCGGGGCTGTCCATCCGCGACGCCTTCGGGCGCAGTGGGAATCGCCGATCTTCATGGCAAAGCCGCACCGCGCGGCTTAAGTAAGGGATGAGGAACATGTTGCGCAACGTCGTCTCGTTAGTCATACTCTGCCTCACTTCGCTGGCCGTCTTCGCGGCCGAAAAGCCAAAAGTTCAAATCATGCCCGAGGACCGCGTCAAGGCCGGCATGCATGGCGTGGCCTACACCGTCTTCGAGGGCGTCACGCCGGAACCGATGGGAGTCGAGATCCTCGGAGTGCTACGCAATATGGCCGGCCCGAAGGCCGACGTCATCCTGGCGCGGCTGCATGGCAAGAAAGTTGAGTACTTCGGCGTGGTCGCGGGCATGAGCGGCAGCCCGGTTTACATTGACGGCAAACTGGTCGGCGCCATCGCTTATCGCATTGGAGAGTTTTCCAAAGAGCCGATCGCCGGTATCACTCCGGCCGGCTCGATGCTGGAAATCGACGCCATGGACAAGTCGCCAGCGCCGGAAGAGGCGCGAGGGCCTGCGGGAGACACGCAGGCGGCAGCGCGAACTTCTGGACCCGGTTTGGCCGACGCTCCGAATCAGCCGGACCCAGGCTACGCAAACCTGCTGAAGCCCATCGAGACTCCGCTGGTCTTCACCGGATTCAGCGAAAACACGTTGCGGCTCTTCTCTAAGGATTTTGCCTCGGTCGGAGTTGTACCGGTCATGGGAGCCGGTTCGGTCAGCAACGACAAGCAGCCGGAACCGCTGGTTCCAGGCTCGGCGGTCAGCGCAATTCTGGTACGCGGCGATATGAACATCGCCGGCACTTGCACCGTCACGTATCTCGACGACACCCACCTGCTGGCATGCGGCCATCCGTTGTTACAGTCGGGCAGTGTCGATATGCCGATGACCAAAGCCACGGTGCTGGCCACTCTGCCTTCGCCGCAGAACTCCTTCAAGATCGTTAACACCACCGAGCCGGTCGGGGCGTTCGTGCAGGACCGCCGCGCGGGCATCATGGGGCGCTTCGATCGCGCGCCGCACATGATTCCCGTGACGCTCACCTTCAACGGCGTCTCCCATCCCAAGCAGTTTCATTATGAAGTGCTGAACAATGCCAAGGTCACGCCGGCCGCCATGATGGCCACGGTGTTCAATGCCATCCAGGGGATGAACGAATACGGCGAGGATACGACCTATCGTTTGCGAGGCGACATTGACGTGCTGGGCTATCCCAAGCTGCGCGTGCAGAACATGTATGCTCCGCTGGATGGCTCCACGCCGACGGCTTATGGTATCGCACTCGCCATCGGCGAACACTTCAGCCGTATCTTCGAGAATCCTTACGCCACCCCGAAGATCGAGGGGGTGGAATTGAACTTCGATCTGGTTCCTGAACGCCGTTCGGCGCGGCTAGAAACCGCCCGCACCGACGTCACCGAAGCTCGTCCCGGCGATCAAATTACCATCGAGACTCTGCTGCGGCCCTACCGCGGAGAAAGCATTCTCCGCCAGATTCCGGTGAAGATTCCGACCTCCACGCCCAGGGGCACGCTGCGCATTCTGGTTAGCGACGGCGACACTCTCGACAAGATGCACCGCGTGTCGGGACCCATGAGCCGCCGCCTCGATCTGGGCTCCACGATTGCATTGCTCAACAAAGAGCACACCAACTCTGAGCTTTACGTCTCCCTGCTGGAGGCCAACCCGCAAGCCATGGTGGACGACAAGGTAATGCCGACGTTGCCGCTGTCGGTGATGAACGTCATGGACGGCATGCGCGGCACGCAAGACATGATCGTCGTGGGCGAATCCGCCGTGGATGAAGCGTCCACACCGGTGGACTACGTGGTGACGGGTTCGCAAATCATCACGCTGACGATCAAGTAGGGGGCAGTAGCCAGTAGCCAGTAGCCAGCAGTCAGTTGTGCAGCGCCTTGACACCAACGCCTGAGCCCACGGTTGCACCCAACTTCGCACAATTCACCCCTCCCGCCTGTGTTACGCTTTGGTTATTCCTGCCAATCGGCCAATCAGGATTCATGATGAACGTGTTTCGACTGGCGCTCCTCTGCCCGTTGCTTGCCGCAATGGGTTGGACACAAGGGACGCGCACCTGGGAACAGACTAAGTACGACGAATTCGAAAAAGGCACCAGCCACGGCGTCGCCATCAGCAGCGATGGATCGCTTACGCTCGCGCCTGCGTTCAGCGCGCTGTACACTTCGCCGTCCACCTATCTTTGGGGACTCGCTGCCGACGCGCAGGGTAACGCCTATGCCGCGGCGGGATCGCCGGCGCGCGTCTACAAGCTGACCCCTGATGGCAACGCCAGCATCATTTTTGCTCCGCAAGAGCTGCAGGTGCAGGCGCTGGTGGCGGGCCCGAGCGGCGCCATCTACGCGGCCACTTCGCCCGATGGCAAGGTGTACAAAATCGTTCACGGCGGCCCGGCGCCCGGGAAGAGTCCTGAAGGATCGCACACTACGGCGGAAGTGACCGCAGCGCAGGAAGGCAGCAAGCCAAGTCCGGCGGGCGAGTTTCCGCGACCCTCGGTGGCTGTCGATTCCAGTTACAGTGCCAGCGTCCTCTTCGATCCCAAGACGAAATACATTTGGGCTCTGGCGCTCGACCGCCAGGGGCAACTCTACGTCGGCACCGGCGATCGCGGCGAGATCTTCCGCGTGGACCGCGACGGCAACGGGGCACTGTTCTTCCAGAGTGATGAGGCACAAATCCGTGCTCTCGATTTCGACAACTCCGGCAACCTGATCGCTGGGACCGACGGCAGCGGGCTGATCTATCGCATCTCTCCGCGAGGTGAAGGCTTCGTGCTGTACAGCGCACCCAAGAAGGAGATCACCGCTCTCGCCGTCGATGGGCACGGCGATATCTACGCAGCCGGAGCTGGCGAGAAGCGGGGCGCAACCGCGCCGCTGGCACCGGTGACCGCGACGCCGCCCAGCGGTGGGGCCGCCATCACGCCAGGACCGCAAGGTTCGGCGACCCCCGGCGCTTCCACTTCCACCTTCACGGCGATTCCCTACCCTAGCGTGACCAGCGTTGGCGGCTCCGAGGTATACCGAATTGGAGCGGACGGTTCGCCGAAGACGATATGGTCGTCGCATGAAGATTTGGTCTATGCGCTCGCCTTCGATCAGGCGGGACGATTGCTCGCGGGCACGGGAAATCGCGGCAAGATTTTCATCATTAGAGGCAATCAATACACCGACCTGGTCCAGGCCAGCGCTAACCAGGTAACCGCCTTCGCGCTCGCGCCGAAGGGCGGACTGTACGCGGCCACCAGCAATTTGGGAAAGATTTTTCTCCTCGGTCCCAACCCGATGGCAGAAGGCACCTACGAGAGCGATGTCTTCGACGCAAGAAACTTTTCCCAGTGGGGACGCGTGGAAGTCCGTGGCAGCGGCAGCTTCGATGTGTTCGCGCGCAGCGGTAACGTGGACAATCCTGACCGCAACTGGAGCTTGTGGAAGCAGGTCGATCTGCAGAAAGACCTGCCGGTGGATGCGCCTTCGGCACGCTTCATCCAGTGGAAGGCGGTGCTGCATCCCGGTAAACCAGCGGCGGTCATCGAGAGTGTAACCCTCAATTACCTGCCCAAGAATGTCGCCCCCGAGGTGGACGAGGTTACGGTCGTTGTCGGCTCGCGGGTCCCGGCAGGCACGCATATCGAGCCGGAGAGTTCCGGCCCGAACCCTTATGCGCCTCCCATTCCCATGGTCCGCGACAAACATTCCATTGCAGTGAAGTGGAAGGCGCAGGACGAAAACGATGACTCGCTGATCTATAGCGTTTACTACCGCGGCGACGGCGAGAGCCGCTGGAAGCTGCTGCGCGATGGGATTGAGGACCGGTTCGTCAACCTCGACTCCGATTTGTTCCCCGACGGCGGCTACACCATTCGCGTGGTCGCCTCGGATGCGCCGTCGCACTCGCCTGAGGACACTTTGACGGGCGAGAGCACCAGCCCGCGCTTTGAGGTGGACAACACCCCGCCGCGTATTGAGTCGCTGAACACGAAGATCGAGGGAGATAAGCTACACGTGACCTTCCGCGCGGTGGATAGCTTCTCGCCCATCAGCCGTGCCGAGTACTCGCTGGATGCCGGCGATTGGCAAACCGTCGATCCGATGGGGAAGATCTCCGACTATAAGGTTGAGAGCTACGATTTCACCGTACCGATTGCGGACAAGCGCGTCATCGACGATATCGAGGAGCACACCTTGGTGATTCGCGTGTACGATCGCTTTGAAAACGTGGGAATCAGCAAGGCGGTGTTGCAGGTGGCGCATACGGTAGTCAATTCAAACGGTCGATGATTTGACGCGTGAAGGGGCGCCAGGATTGCCTTCCTTGTTCGCCTGAATCGCATGACCTATCGATCCGCCCTCGATCTCGTCGCGCTGCTGGCCTGCTCGGTGTACGGCACCATTCCGTTGTTCTGGTTTGTGGTGCATCCGTTTGTGGAGCGCTGGCGCACCCGCGGGCGGCGGGCCTACGCTTTCATCGTACCGGTGTGGGGCGGATTTATCGCCATCGTCTTTCTGTTGATGTGGCCATTTCGCACGGTCCACTTTTATGCGGCCTGGTTTGCTTGGGCACCTGCGGCCATTTTCTTCCTGGTTGGATTCTCTATTTACCGCGCGGCATTCCAGAAGTTCGACCGGACGAAGGTTTCCGGCCTCGCCGAACTTGAGCCCGACCGTCATCCCCAGCAACTGATCACCACCGGCATTCGCTCGCGCGTGCGCCATCCGATTTATCTGGGTCATCTCTGCGAGATCGTCGCGTGGTGCATCGGAACGGGATTGGTAGCGCTGTATGTGCTGGCGATCTTCGCCGTAATCACGGGCGCCGTGATGATTCGCATGGAAGACCGCGAATTGGAAGCGCGCTTTGGGGAAGCGTTTCGAGCGTATCGGCAGAGAGTGCCTGGCGTCGTGCCAAGGCTTCGAAAGGACTGACCTCGGCCGTGCCTAACCCGCTTTTCGCTACAATGAAACTTCGCTGAGCGCTCTGAATGCAATTTGAACTCTTTGTCGCGGCACGTTATTTGCGGGCCAAACGGCGCCAGGCCGTCATTGGGGTCATCACCGTGATCTCCATTGTGGGAGTAGCGGCGGGCGTGGCGTCGCTCATCATCGCGCTGGCCATCAACAACGGATTTCGCCAGGACTTGCAGGAGCGGCTGCTAGGCTCGACCTCGCACATCAACTTGCTGCACGTGGAAAGCGATGGCATCCGCAACTGGCAAAACTTGCTGGCGCGACTGCAAAAGCAGCCGCACGTTCTCGCCGCTGCGCCTGCGATTTACGAGCAGGTGCTGATCTCACGCGGGGCCCGCGCTCAAGGGGCGATCCTGAAAGGTATCCTGCCGCAAGACGAGCGCAGGGTCAGCGACATTCTCGATACCGTCAAGAGCGGCTCAGCCGACAGTCTCGAAATGCACAAAGAAGATCAAAGCGGGACTTCGCCTCCTGACCCCGACGAACCCAACCCGCTCTCCGCGAGCATCACCGCTTCCCTGCCGCCGATTATTCTTGGCAAAGACATGGCCGACCAACTGGGCGCTATGGTCGGCTCGCTGGTGACCGTCACCAGTCCGCAGGGCGAGCTCACGCCCTTTGGCATTGTGCCAAAGTACAAGCGCTTCAAGGTAACGGGGATTTTTTCGTCGAGCTTCTATGAGTACGACAGCTCCTGGGCCTTCATCCCGCTCGCTGACGCGCAGAAACTCTTCGACCTGGGCGATGTCGTCTCCGTGCTGGAGTTCAAGATCGACGACATCTACCAGGCGCCGGAAATCGCGCAGAAGCTGGAGTCCGCCGCTGGCAAGGGTTTCATGTCAACCAACTGGATGGAACAGAACCGCGCCATCTTCCACGCCCTGCGACTGGAGCGGGTGGTGACGTTCATCACCATCGGGCTGATCGTATTTGTCGCGGCGCTCAATATTTTGATCTCGCTGATCATGATGGTGATGGAGAAAACGCGCGACATTGCGGTGCTGGTCTCGATGGGCGCCAAGAAGCGGCAGATTCGGCGCATCTTCATTTATCAGGGAATCCTGATCGGCGTGATCGGAACGGTGCTGGGTCTGATCACAGGGTATCTGCTCTCCTGGGCAGCCGGGCACTATCACTTGGTATCGCTTTCCGCCGAGGTTTATTCTATCGACTACGTGCCGTTCGCGCCGCGCGCGCTTGACGGAGTTCTGGTGGCGATTATCGCCATCGGCGTCTCTTTCATTGCGACCCTGTACCCTTCGTGGTCAGCCGCCAGCGTTCTGCCTGCCGAAGCGTTGCGCTATGAATGACGCGGCAGTCAATGTGATGCTAAAATGTATCACATGACAAAAGCCTCCGTCCGCGACCTGCGTTACGAATTTAAGAAGATTGAGCTGCTCTTGCGCCAGGGTGAAGAGGTCCAAATCACCAAACGCCGGCGGGTGATTGCTCGCCTGGTCCCTGAAAACGCCCAGTCTCATCCCCAGCTTCCCAACTTTCGAGCACGTATACGCGCTATTTATGGAGACAAGGTGTTGGCCGTCAGCGGCGCTGATTTGGTAAGTGAAGATCGGAACCGCAGTTGAAGATCTACCTCGACACCAGCTTTCTCATCTCGTTGTACAGTCCGGATATCAATTCCGGGACCGCCGCCCGTGGGATGCACGCCTCCAAGGGAGACCGCTTGATCACAACTTTAGGGGAATTAGAAGTCGTGAATGCCTTAGGACTCCGCGTGTTTCGCAAGGAAGTGTCAGCAGCACAAGCCCAGTCCTCCTTGGAGGACTTCGAGAAGGACCTGCGGGACGGCGTCCTCCAATTGCGCCCCTTGCCAGAGCAGGCCTTTGACCGGGCACGCCAGTTATCGCGGCAAACCACGGCGCATCTGGGCACCCGGACCGCCGATCTCCTGCATGTGGCGGCGGCGCTCGAGCTCGGCGTGGATGTCCTCTACAGCTTCGACAAGCAGCAACGCAAGCTGGCTCGCGCCGTACGACTGAAAATCAATTGAGCGGCAACTCCGGGACAGGCACTAGGAGAGCTTTGCCGGCAATGTAGCCAGGCCATCAAGCGTGTCCATAAAAGTCGAAGCGCGCAGGGGCGTCGACTGAAGATGCCATAGCAGTTCGGCATTGTTCCACGCGGATTCACGCGCCGCGCTCACGCTCCACGCTGCGATGGTGTCTTCCAGGCGAGAAAATGGCGGGAGCGGATCGCCGAGCAAGCGGACGTGCAACTCGCGCTTGGCGGTTTCAATCAGGCTGTCCAGCGTGGCGTTAAGCTCCGTATAGTCGTTGTATTGTGCCGTGCTGCGGAATGGTGGCAGTCGCCTGGCAGGTTACGATCGCCTGTGCCAGATCATGATTGATGTGAGCATTCACGCCGGCGAGGGCGAACTGGATACGGGCGATTAGAGTCTGGCTGCGACTGTTGAACAGAACCTGCCAACATTCCGGCGCTGCCTGACCGGAAAGCGATGACGCCAGCGCGCCGAAATACAGTCGCGCAAATTGCACGTCCAGCCCAGCAAGTGACTGCGGATCGCTGAATCCACCGGAGGCGATCCGGCTTTGGACGGCTTGGGTGACTTGAAGGTACAGCCCGTTGAACCACTTCAGGCCGTCCCGGTTTATACAGGTCTCGTCAATTACCCGCATAGTTTGAATAACCTCGTCGATGGATTCGGGGGTGGCCGTGACAGCCGCGAGCAGGGTTGGATCATAGGGAAACATGGCTGGCCATTATAGCTGCCCGCGCCGGGTCGCCCCGCGACCGCGGGGGCATTGAAGCCGCATCCTCGAAAATAATTTTGTCCGGAAGATCCTCCCTTGCAGAGTCGCGCGACCCCATTTTCTTATCTAAGAAAAAAGCAACGCTGCCGGTAAAGGGAGAAAGGTGAATTGGGCATGGCCAAACCGACACTGCTGACGGTGGACGACGATCCCAACGTGCTGAAGGCAATCGAGAGGGACCTGCGAGCTCGCTACGGCGAGAAATATCGCGTGCTGCGCGCTAATTCGGGCAATTCGGGTCTGGAAATATTGCGCGAGCTCAGGGTCCGCAATGACGCGGTGGCGCTGCTGCTGGCCGATCAGCGCATGCCGCAGATGGACGGCATTGGTTTTCTAAACGAAGCCAGAAAAGTTTATCCCGACGCCAAGCGGGCCTTGCTGACGGCGTATGCCGACACCGGCGCCGCCATCAACGCCATCAACGAGGTCAACGTTCATTATTTCTTTCTGAAGCCCTGGGACCCGCCGGCCCAGCATCTGTATCCGGTCATCGACGACCTGCTGGAAGATTGGACGGCCGCGTACCGGCCAACCTACGAGGGAATTCGCGTACTGGGGACGCGCTGGTCGTCGAAGGCATACGACGTGCGCGATTTTCTGGCGAGGAACCACGTTCCCTATCAGTGGATCGATGTGGAGCTTTCGGCTGAGGATCCAGAGGTGAAGCAGCTCATTGCGTCCATCGGCGATGACGCCGCCAAGTTGCCACTGACTTTGTTTCCCGATGGCACACGGATGTTTCAGTCGAGCCCGGCTGAGCTTGCCGAAAAAATTGGGCTGAAGACACGAGCCGATACTCAGTTCTATGACTTCGCCATCGTCGGCGGCGGTCCTGGAGGTCTGGCGGCCGCGGTGTACGGCGCCTCCGAGGGGCTGAAGACGGTGATGCTCGACCGCGAGGCTCCCGGCGGGCAAGCGGGTCTGAGTTCGCGGATCGAAAACTACCTCGGCTTTCCCTCAGGCCTGAGCGGCGGTGATCTTGCGCGCCGGGCGGTGATGCAGGCGCAACGCTTCGGAGTGGAGATACTCGCTCCGCAGGAAGTCGTAAAGCTCCGGGCGGAAGGTCCGTACCGCATCCTGAAGCTCGCCGATGGTAACGAGATTTCCTGCCACGCCGTCCTGATCGCGACGGGCGTGCAATGGCGCAAGCTCGAGGTTCCGGGAATGGACCGCATGCAAGGCGCAGGTGTCTATTACGGAGGCGGTAGTCAGGAGG
The DNA here is from genome assembly GCA_003152695.1 of Acidobacteriaceae bacterium. Lineage (GTDB taxonomy): Bacteria > Acidobacteriota > Terriglobia > Terriglobales > Acidobacteriaceae > Bog-257. The sequence continues at coordinate 4,870 of PMAT01000070.1, read as the reverse complement.
CGATCTCCTGCAAGGGCGAAACCGTTTACGTCGTTGGCGGCGCTAATTCGGCGGGCCAAGCCGCGCTCAACTTTGCGCAGTATGCGGAGAAAGTGGTGATGCTGGTCCGCGGCGACTCGCTTTCGGCAACCATGTCCCGCTACCTCATCGACCAGATCGAGAAGACACCCAATATCCAAGTATGGACCCATGCCGCAATCATCGAAGTTCATGGGGACACGCATCTGGAAGAGATTTCGGTGCAATGTTCCGACACCAATACGGTGGAGCGAGTGCCGGCCAGCTCCATGTTTATCTATATCGGTGCGCTGCCCCGAACGGACTGGCTGGAAGGAACGGTTGCCCGCGATGAACGAGGATTTGTGCTGGCGGGGCCTGACCTGCTGAAGGACGGAAAGCTTCCTGCTGCGTGGAAGCTTGACCGCGATCCCTTTCTGCTGGAGAGCAGCGTGCCCGGTGTGTTTGTGGTGGGCGACGTGCGCCACGGTTCCATCAAGCGTGTGGCCTCGGCGGTCGGCGAGGGAGCAATTGCGGTGCAGTTCATCCATCGTTATATGGCGAAGGTGTAGCCAATGTCGAACGTCACCCGCGAAGAGTTGCGCACGGTCGCGGTCTTCCACGATCTTCCGGACGAGCAACTGGACTGGTTCCTCGAACACGCAACCGAGGTCCGCATACAGCCCGGCGAGATTTATGTTCGCGCGGGCGATCCCGCGGACAAGATGATTGTGGTCCTGGAAGGCGAGCTGCAGGCGCGCTTTGAGGGCGCCAACGAGAACGTGTTTACCACCCAGGCTGGGGCCGTTTCCGGCGTGCTACCGTACTCCCGAATGAAGGTCTTTCCCGGGACCGGCAGGGCGGTCAAACCTTCGCGAATCCTCGCATTCCCGGCTGCCGAGTTCGACAACCTTCTCCGCCACTTGCCGGAACTGGGCCGCCGCTTGGTGGCGACCATGGTGGACCGGACGCGCGAATCCACGCGAGGCGAGCAGCAGCGCGATCGCTTGGCCGCGCTGGGCAAGCTCTCAGCCGGGCTGGCCCACGAGTTGAACAATCCCGCGGCTGCGGCCCGTCGCGCCGCCGAACGGCTGCGCGGTTCGGTGGCTGAGTTTCGCAGCTCGGCCAGCAAGCTGGAGGCGCTGCAGCTCACCCCGGGTGAGACGGCGGCCATCGAGACGTTCGAATCTACCTGCTGCGTGGACGCCCCCGAGACTGACGTGCTGAAGGCAAGCGCGCTTGAGGACGAGATCGAGGCGGTTCTACATCAACATGGAATCCAGGATGGCTGGCAGTATGCATCGGCCTTGGTGGAATCCGGCGTTCAACCCGGCCCGCTCAATATCATGCTCGGCGGCGTGCGCGGCGCCGTGGCGGAGCCAGCCCTGAAGCGGGTGTCGGCGCTGGTTGAGATCAACGACTTGCTTGCCGAGCTGGACAACAGCACTTCCAAGATCTCCGATCTGGTCCGCGCCATTAAGGAATACTCGTACATGGACCAGGCTCCGGTGCAAGACGTTGACCTGACCAAGGGCCTGGAGAATACCCTGATCATCATGGGCCATAAGCTGAAAAAGGGCGTGACCATCAAGCGCGATTACCATCCCACGCCGCTGCTGGTTAACTCCTATGGCAGCGAACTCAATCAGGTATGGACCAATATCATCGACAACGCCGTCGATGCCATGCGCGGGAAGGGCGAACTGCGGATCAAGACCTTTCCGGACGGCGACAGTGCCGTGGTTGAAATTGCAGATTCAGGACCGGGAATCCCGCCGGAGATTCAGTCGCGCATCTTCGAACCGTTCTTCACCACCAAGGGAGTGGGAGAAGGCACGGGCCTGGGGCTGGATACCACGCTGCGAATCGTGCGCAAACATCGCGGATCAATCAATGTGACCTCAACTCCGGGCGATACCAGGTTTCAGGTCCGTTTGCCCGCCGTCGGGCCGGAGGCGCGAGATTGATAGTGGCGGTTGCGAGACCAGAGCCCAACCCGTTCGGCACCAGGCCTTACCGCTTCCAGAACTCCGAAATGGAACCCGTTTCCCTACCCCTTCCGTGGCAAAGTCGCTGACTTCGCGGCCCGGACGTGATCTAATTCCTATAGGCCGTGGGTTGGCATACTGAGTTCCAAATCGGGCTTGGTTGCAGCGACTTGGCCGGAATTTGTGACGCACCGGAGCGCACCTGCATCCAATCGTTCAAGATGTGCTGTTACGAGTGCAGAACCTGAAAAAGGTTTTCCGCTCGGGCGACTCCGATTTAGTGCTCTTTGAGAACCTGTCGTTCCAGGTGCAGACCGGCGAGATGCTGGCCATTGTTGGCGAGTCTGGTGCCGGCAAAAGTACTTTGCTGCACATACTCGGAGTGCTTGATAGAGCTTCCGAAGGTGACGTATACTTCGCCCAACTCAATTTGGGTGAGCTCTCGGAAGAAGATGCGGCGGAGTTTCGCGGCCGCGAACTCGGATTTGTGTGGCAGTTTCATTATTTGTTGCCGGAGTTTACCGCGGTTGAGAATGTGGCCATGCCGTTGTTGATGCGCGGCGGGAACCGTCGGGAAGCTGAGCAACAGGCCCTGCACTGGTTGCAGGAGGTTGGTTTGACGGACCGTGCCAGTCATCGGTCCGGCGAGTTGTCGGGCGGGGAGCAACAACGGGTAGCGCTGGCCCGCGCCCTGGTCACCCAGCCGAAGCTCCTGATGGCCGACGAGCCTACGGGAGACCTCGACAATCGGACAGCGGACGTGGTTTTTAATTTGATCGCCAAGCTACATCGCGACTATCGTCTGACTTCGCTCATCGTTACTCATAATCTTGGGTTCGCACGGCGCTGCGACCGCGTGCTGCGTTTAGAGCGCGGACGGGTCGTCGAAGTGTCCCCGCAGTCGTTGCTGGCGTGATGCAACCGGGGGGCGGAAGACGGGTTTGTACGTAGCAAGTAGATGGAAAGGACCGGCGAGGTCCTTATGGATCGGCCACAGAATTTTGCTGGCCGACGATCAATGGGTGCGACAGGCAACGGGACGCTGCGGGTGACTGTTCCTTCGCTGAGGGGGAACGTTCCAGCGGGTCCTTGGAGAGGCTCAATGTTTGAACGGTACACGGAAAAGGCCCGGCGAGTAATTTTCTTCGCGCGCTACGAAGCCAGTCAGTTCGGTTCTCCTTACATCGAAACGGAGCACCTGCTGCTGGGTTTGTTGCGCGAGGACAAAGCGCTCACCAACCGGTTCCTTCGGTCCCACGCTTCGGTGGAATCCATTCGCAAGCAGATCGAGGGTCACACCACCATTCGCGAGAAGGTCTCAACCTCCGTGGACCTGCCCCTAAGCAACGAGTGCAAGCGTGTGCTGGCGTACGCTGCCGAGGAAGCCGAGCGTCTGTCGCACAAGCACATCGGCACCGAGCACCTGCTGTTGGGCCTGTTGCGCGAAGAGAAATGCTTCGCGGCTGAAATTCTGCATGAGCGCGGACTGCGCCTCTCGACCATTCGCGAAGAACTGGCGCGCACCTCGCAGGAGAAGGCACAGCCCTCGCAACGTTCGCGCGAGTCGTCGCTGTTGTCGGAATTTTCCCGCGATCTCACCCAGTCGGCCATGGATAATCAGCTCGACCCGCTGGTGGGGCGCGATGCCGAACTGGAGCGCGTCGTGCAGATCCTGTGCCGCCGCACCAAGAACAATCCGGTGCTGATCGGCGAACCGGGTGTAGGCAAGACGGCCATCGTCGAAGGCCTGGCGCAACGCATCGCCGACGGCGAAGTGCCGTCGTTCCTGGCGGACAAGCGCATCCTCGCGCTCGACCTCTCGCTGATCGTTGCCGGCACCAAGTATCGTGGCCAGTTTGAAGAGCGCCTCAAAACCATCATGAAGGAACTGATGGAGTCGCAGAATTCCATCATTTTTATTGACGAGCTGCATACCCTGGTGGGCGCGGGTTCGGCAGAGGGTTCGCTCGATGCCGCCAACATCCTGAAACCGGCGTTGTCGCGCGGAGAGATTCAATGCATCGGCGCTACCACGCCGGGCGAGTATCGCAAGTCCATCGAGAAAGACCGCTCGCTGGAGCGGCGTTTCCAAGCCGTTAAAGTTCCGCCTCCGAACGAAGTGGACGCGGTCAAGATCCTGTTCGGCATCAAGGAGCGCTACGAGAAGTTCCATGCCGTCACCTACACCGACGACGCAATCACCTTCTCGGTTTCGCACTCCAGCCGATATCTGCCCGACCGTTTCCTGCCCGACAAGGCGATCGATCTGATCGACGAGGCGGGCGCTCGCGTGAAGCTGCGCCAGACTTCGCTTCCCGAGGACATCACGGAAGTGCAGAAGCGGATCAAGTTCATCGTGCACCGCATGGAAAACGCCATCGCCAATCACGAGTTCGAGAAGGCCCGCTTCTACTCCGACGAGGAACGCAAAGAGCGCGAAAACCTGCGCGCCCTGCGCGAAAAATACCACCTCGACGAGTCGTCCACCGGCGTGGTCGGACGCGAAGACATCGAGGACGTAGTTTCGCGCTGGACCGGCGTTCCCATCGCTTCCATCAAAGAAGAAGAAAGCCAGAAGCTGTTGCGCATCGAAGAAGAGCTGCACCGGCGAGTGATCTCGCAGGACCGCGCGATTTCAGCGCTGTCTCGCGCCATCCGCCGCTCGCGTGCCGGCTTGAAGAGCCCGAACCGTCCCATCGGCTCCTTCCTCTTCCTCGGTCCGACCGGCGTCGGCAAGACCGAAGTCGCTCGCACTTTGGCGCAGTTCATGTTCGGCAGCGAGAAGTCGCTGGTGCGTTTTGACATGTCGGAGTTCATGGAGAAACATTCCGTATCGAAGCTGATCGGATCGCCTCCGGGATATGTCGGCTACGAAGAGGGCGGCC
>PMAT01000073.1 GCA_003152695.1 Acidobacteriaceae bacterium | reverse complement strand
TTGGTTGAAATCCGGTTTGTGCAAAATTGACCAGACCTCCTAAGGGATAGCGGAATATCGTCAGCCTGAATCATCTTCTTAGGGAATGGTTTAAGTGAGAATTCTGTGCATCTTTGTGAAGATGAAAGGAGCATTGCCTATGTCACCCCGAATGAGATTCGCATCTTGGTTGGTTCCGCTGGTGCTGGTCAGCCTGTGTCCGTTCCTGCTCTATGGGCAGAATGGCGGAATGCAAAATGACCAGTCCGGCATGAGCCAGAACAATATGGGCGGTAGCCATCCGGCCATGAGCGTCACCGGTTGCTTGAAGCAGGGCGGTGAGAGCGGCGGGTACTACCTCACCAGCTCGGATGGCAAGGTGTATGAACTCAGCGGCAAGACCGACTTCTCCGCGCATGTGAACCACACCGTGACCGTCACCGGTCATCAAAAGATGATGTCCAAGTCGGACGAATCGAAGATGGAACAGGACGAAAAGACGGAGGCGGGCAGCAAGCCCTATGCCGATCTGCACGTCACAAGCTTGAAGATGGTCAGCGATAGCTGCTCGCAGTAGTTAGGCCGGCAGTAACTTGGCGAAACAAANNTTGAAGATGAGGACTGCGTATGAAAAGAGGCTTATCGCCCCTTTTCGTTTTAGCCAGAAAGCACTGGGTGGATGTATTCGATGAATTGGTCGAAACTGGCCAATTAATGTTCCTCGAAAAGCGCGTTTCATTACCGAACTGACTGCGCCTGCACGGGGCACGGGTATTCGTACAAGCGGGCTTTTCGGGCAAGGCATTGAGGATGAGCGATTCGGGGGAAAGAGCAGATGAGCTACGTAGAATCGAACCTGGTTCCCGGTGAAGCAGTGATTTACCAGACCCGGCTGCACTGGATCGTGATGTTGGGGCACATCCTCCTAGGGTGCTTGCTCCTCGGTCTGCCGGGAGTGCTTCTGCTTTATTACGCACTCAGCCGGACCGGGATTGAGAGCGGGAGGTTGCACATCATGGAGGGCGGGGGCGTTGCGTTGCTCGTTTGCGGCGTCGTGGCGATTCTGCTGGGCATGGTGCGGCGGAACGCGACGGAAATGGCGGTGACGAACCGACGTGTGGTGATCAAGACGGGCTTGGCCAGCCGGAAGACGATCGAAATGCTGCTGAACAAGGTGGAGAGTATCGAAGTGAGCGAGACTGCTTTCGGCAGGATGCTGGGTTACGGAACGATTGTGGTGATCGGGACAGGAGGAACTCCCGAGCCATTTCACAAAGTCGCGCATCCGCTGGAATTTCGCAGCCAGGTGCAACAGCAGATTGAGAAGCTGCACTAAGGAATCTCTGAACAACCACTGCGATTAAGCCGAGAATGACTGTTCCTAACGAAAATTCTGTGCAGCCTATGGCGGATGTCATTCCCCCAGGCGAACCGCGAAGCTCAGGCAGCTCGCGGACCTTGCAGGGAGGGCAGGCAGGGTGCCTCAATCGAGGCGTGAATACTGGCAGCCGAAGCTCACCAGAAGCCAGCAGCGCGATGATCGAGTAAGGGGAAGCTGGATTGTTGGCTTGTCGAGGCGGTGGAGAAGGCAATCCGAAGAGACTAGTCGAGGCTGCAAGCCTCGCCTTTTCAAACCGGTTGAATTTCTTGACCATACGAGGTAATCGCGCGGCTGCCCAGGTGAACTTCGGTGCAGTGAGTCCCAAATCTCCAAAAGCGCTGAGCGTGCGGCTTGATCTCGGTGTCTTAACGAGGCAAATCGAAACCTGCTTGAAACTGAAAGCCATTCAGTTTCCCGAACATCCGGAGCTGCGGAAAGCATCTAACTGAGTAATTTTGGTGATTCGTTCTTCTTAAACGAAGGGTTCCCCATTGGCTTATCGTCGTCCCGCCTCGGAGATCTCGCAACTTTTCGCTCTGACGGCCGGAGTCGTAGCAATCGCGACGCTTTATTTTGCCCGAGTCGTTTTGATTCCGTTTGCGCTGGCTATGCTTTTCAGTTTTCTCCTGTCGCCGCTTGTTAGGGGGCTGGAAAAGGCTCGAGTGCCTCGAGCAATCTCCGTGTTGTTGGTTGTTGTTATCTCCATGGCAGGGTTGGGCTCGATCGGGGTAGCTGTTACCAATCAGTTGGTAGACGTAACAAACCAACTTCCGAACTACAAAGCGAATATCAAGAAGAAAGTCGCATCGCTCCGCGGGACCAACCGGGCAGGGTTCGGGAAAGCGATAGACTCTGTCAACGAACTGAGCAAAGAAATGGCCGAAACGCCATCGGCCACAGTGCCGACGGGCCATCAACATAAGCCCCTCGGAGCCTCTGAAAATTCAGGCGATAAACCCGCCGAAGTACAAGTAGTGCGGGACCCCAACAGTCCGTGGGAGTTCCTGTATGGTTGGCTGGGAACGGTTGGTGTCGCAGGAATTGTGCTGGTCTTCACAGTTTTCATGCTCCTGCGACGAGAGGATCTGAGAAACCGGTTCATTCGTCTGGTTGGCCACAGCCACCTGAACTTGATGACTCAGGCGCTGGATGACGCCAGCCATCGAATCAGCAAATACCTTCTCTTGCAGTTTTTCGTAAACGCGTCTTATGGATTGGTTATAGGTCTAGGCCTTCACTTTATCGGCTTACCCAACGCTTTGTTATGGGGAGTCATTGCTGCGGCTTTGCGTTTCTTGCCTTATGTGGGTCCTCCCATTGGGGCTCTCTTTCCAACTGTCCTCTCGTTGGCTGTTTTTGATGGATGGACTCGCTCTTTGATGGTCGTCGGCCTTTTTCTCGTCATCGAGATCATCGTTGCGAACCTTCTGGAGCCGATGCTATATGGTGCTCAAACTGGAATCTCTTCACTGGCTATCCTGGTGGCAGCCGTGTTCTGGACAATTCTTTGGGGCCCAGTCGGACTTGTACTCTCGACGCCACTTACGGTTTGTCTGCTGGTGTTAGGTCGACACGTTCCGCAACTGAAGTTTTTGCATATTTTGCTCGGCGACGAGCCTGTGCTGACTCCGGAAGCGCGGTTTTATCAACGGCTACTTGCCGCCGATCATCGGGAGGCACGCCAGGTTTTGGAGCAGCATCTCGAGGGGTCGTCGCTATTAGAACTGTATGACTCGGTTGTGATTCCGGCGCTTGGTCTGGCCGAGCGGGACCGGCACCAAAACGATCTCGACGAAGCCGTCGAACGATTCATCTGTCAGAGCACAAGAGAGTTAATCGAAGAGCTTTGTGAAAAGTGCGCTGAGGTAGAAGAGATGCCGGTCGTGGGAGCAGAAGGCCACGACTCGGAAACCGCTGCCACCCAGAGAGCGATCGCGCTTCGTACCAAGGCGGTATGCGTTCCCGTGCGAGATGAGGCAGATGAAATTGTCGGAACGATGTTAGCGCAATTACTCGAACGCAACGGACACGAGGCACAGTGTATCTCCCTTGGAACAACTCTGGAAACGTTGGAGCAGATAGTGAACGAGAATCCTGATGTCGTTTTCTTGTCGGCCTTGCCGCCTTTTGCGCTCACATATGCCCGGACTCTGTACAAGAAGGTGCGGGCTCGGCTCCCGGATGTGTCAATTGTCATCGGAGTATGGAACTTCAGTGAGGTGGATAAACTTTCAACCCGCCTCGCCCTCGACAATCACGGGAAGGGTGTTACGACCCTACGAGCAGCGCTCGCGGAAGTCAGGTGTTATCCCGATATTGAAAGTACAAACCCCGAAGTTGCCCTCAGCGACGTAAGATTAGAATAACCATGACCCGTGTTTCCGGCTCAAATGGACTTGCGTGCTGCTCAAACCCCACACTTCCTCCTGAAGGATGTTCGCTCCAGGACGGACCTCAAATCCGTAATGCCTGCATCAGTCTCTTTGATAGTCCGATACGGATCGTCAGTCTGGAGAAAATTCTGGCCGATCTTGAAGTTCTGCGAGCCTCAACCCGCTCCTCGCTTCATCTGAATAGGTTTCGACAAATTGAAAGTTGTGCGTCGCGCCATACGCACTGATGGCGGCTGACTGATTGTCGAGTGAAAGGCCGGAATTAGTACTCTCGTGGGCGTAGTGTTGCAACTTTCAAATGCAGACAAGTTTGTCGCCGAGCGTCGGTCGTGCGTTCTCAGGCTGCCAAATCGAAAAGGCTGTCGATGAACTGAATCTGTCAAAGAAGATCATCTCCTGCCACCCATCAACTTGCCCCTTCCGGATCATG
>PMAT01000037.1 GCA_003152695.1 Acidobacteriaceae bacterium | reverse complement strand
TGCCGACACAATTTGGGCCAGACCGTTTTATTGAAAGTGAACGTCGAGATCAGCCAAACGAAAGCGACGATCTCCAGCAAAATGCCGAAAACAACGGCCAGATGTTCGTAAACCGGAGCGACTCCGTAAATGCGCTCAAGCATGGCAAAGGGCGCCGGACCGATGAATGGTGCCAGAAAAAGCAGGAAGAGAGCGTTCCGGTAACTTTTCTTGGTCGGCGGTGCGGCAATCTTCGAGAGCTGTGTCTGTGAGGTTCCACTTGTCCAACCGCTCCCAAACACGGGAGCCCTCGCCCAACCAAATCCGCTCGTCACGGCCGAGAACTCTGATACACCAGACATGTACGCTGTGGAGAGTCGTTGCGTGTTCTGGCTGCCGCAGGTGGGGCACGAGTATTGCATGACGCTAGTTTCTTCCCTCCGGCGATGCACCGCTGATTGAGGTCCTGGCTGACGCTCGCCCACGTTCCTCTTGGCGCCGTGGCCCAATTATCGGGTCGCCGATCTGTTGTCGAGGTCGTTTCCGAAGCCGCATCGCGTGGGGTACGTTACGACAAGCACTTTGCTATTGGCAAGTTCTCCCGCCACATATTCAGCCCCGGCTGTTGCCGGTCCATGCTCGCCGCGAATTATTTCGCATTACTACAACTTTCTCTTGCATTCTCCCCGCAATGGTGTTTTAGTATTTCGCAACAAGTTTGCGGAGACGATGACCTGTCGCCCGATCTTGTCCGGTGGCTGTGAGCTGTCTCATGGTTTTGCTGTCATCGACCTGTCTCTTGAGCAGCCGGAACGCGCTCAAGGCCATTTAGATCCTGTCCGTACCGAAATCGCTCGTCCAATCTGCTTGTAATTTGTCGACACACCCATCTGCAGTTCTGTTCTGCAGACCAAATACGTGTGGACCCGACATCGGTCTGCCGGGCCGGCGAGAAAGGGGTGAACCATCATCCCTTTTCTCGCTAAGCCCTCAATGCCTGCTCAAATTTTGTACTCGTGGAATTCTTGACCTCTTGACAGCGACACTGCTCTGGGTGACGAAGCTTATTGTTGCCTCCTGGCGGTGCCCGTAAGGCCAAATTGCGGGCCGACAGACGCGGAATCCTGCTGCTATTTCAAAAGCTCTGCAGCAGGTCCAAGTCTTTCGGTCGCTGGTTTTCTTGGCGGCGGACAAGCAGATGATTCCCGAACGGAAGACCCAAGCAACAAGAACCGTGCAGGCACCGAACGAGACCAGTCCCTCGTACTCTGCCTACAGTTGGAAAACCTCACACACGAACAACGAAACGACTAATGATCTCGTTGCTCGAGGAGAGTCGGCGAACGAATACACCCAGACCGTGGCGGCCACGAATCTCACGGAACTTGTAACCGAGAGGCAGGTCAGCGAGCGATGGAATGTGAGCCTCAACACCCTGCGCTACTGGCGCTCCACGGGCGAAGGACCGCCTTACGTTAAGATCGGCCGGAGTGTGCGCTACAATGTCTCGGCGCTGGAAAAATACCTGCGGCGCAACACCTGCGAGTCTAAGACGAGAGCGACGGCTGAGGAGGTTTTACAGCGTGTCGCTCATTAAACGTGGAACCATCTGGCATTTCGCCTTCATGTACAACGGTCGACGCTATCGGGGTTCTTGCAAAACCTCCAACCAGCGCACGGCCGAGAAGATCGAGGCGATAATGCTCGCGCGCGTAATGGAAGACGGAAAGCTGCCGGGATCGACACGGGTTCCGACACTTGCCGATTTCTCCGAGCGTTTCCTTGCCTGGTTGACGGCCCTGCCGACGGATCGATCCCCAAAGCCGCCAACCAGAAAGTACTACCGGGTAGGCTGGCAACTGCTCGAATCGACCAAGCTGATCTCGATGCGGCTCGACCAGATAACGACGGACGATGTGCTGGCTGTCGAGGTCGGCAGCTCGCCAGCTAATACGAACAATGCTCTGCGCACGATTCGGCGCATGCTGAAGAAGGCGCAGGAGTGGGGTTTGATCACAACCACCCCGGTCATCAAGCTGGTGGAAGAGCATGGCCGGGAGCAACTCATCGGGCCCTGGATGGAGCAGAAACTGTTGACCGTAACTGCGGGCCAGCGGCTAACTCCCAAAGGGCGCGAATCGCGCGTGGGCTGGGAGCCGTTCCGCACAATCCTGCTGATTATGTTGGATAGCGGACTGCGACCGGGAGAGATTTACCGTATGCGTTGGGAGAACATTCACTGGGAGCAAGGGCTGATCTTTAACCCACGCGGCAAGAGCCGGAAGTCGAAGCGATATGTGCCCCTTACCGAGAGGATGAAGGCAGCACTGCTGGCGCGCAAGTCCGGCTGCAACGAGGGCTGGGTGTTTCCTTCCAAGAAGGCTGCATCCGGTCACATCTCCGACCGCGAGGTTTCCAAGCAGTGGCTGGAAGCCAAGCGGCTGGCGGGGATTCCTGAATCTGTCGTTCTCTACTGTGCCCGGCACCGCTTCGCCACCGATGCGATGCAGGCCACAGGCAACATCATGGCAGTAATGGATGCGATGGGGCATGAGCGTGTCGACACCTTGCGCATCTACAGCCATCCGGAGCTGGCACAGATCCGGGAGGCGATGAACAAGCGGAATGAGGCAATGCAGTAGATTGCCACAAAATTGCCACAATCGAGTAAAAACCGTATCGGGAGACTTGGTGCTAAGTGCAATGGAATGAGTTGGTAGCGCTACCGGGAATCGAACCCGGGTTTGAAGATTGAGAATCTTCCGTCCTAACCCCTAGACGATAGCGCCCCTCGAAAAGGCTTCTGCATTATAACAAATCGCCAGCGTTTATCAGCGTTTCGCGTGCCTCGCGTATTTCACGCCCGACACATGATTCCGTGCAGTGCATCACTGCGCACGTCGTCCATCCAGTGCTAGCCTTTCTGGTTCGGCATTGAGAAAATATAGTGACGCTCCAATGTTCTCTGTATCAAGGGGCCCGCGAATGAGACGGCTGATTGCGCTCTGGGTTCTATGGTTCGCGCTGTTCGCACCCGCGACAATGCGAACGCAACAAGCGCCATCGGCCCCGGCGCCGGCCCCGCAAACGTCGCCAGCGAAATCGCCGACGCCGCAAGAATCCTCCTCGACCCAGGGCAATCCCGATGTCCAAGTCTGGGTCAACACGAACTCCGGCGTCTATCACTGTCCCAACACACGCTGGTACGGAGCGACCAAGTCTGGCGTCTACATGAAACAAACCGAGGCGCAGCAAAAGGGATATCGTCCTGCCTACCATCGGGTTTGCAAGTAGCGCCTCCCATCCGCCGAATTCTGAGCTTCTCGTCGCAAACAAGTGGTAAACCCCTCTTTTAGAGCGGCTTTCGCAGAGGAGTTGACAACCTTGGTTCCCCGTAGCAGAATTCTATCTGTAGGCGAATAAAAAGCGAAAGTTGCTCCTGCCCCCATACTCGCTCCGCCCACCTGAGGTCCTTATGCCGTCTGTCGCCACGCTTCGTGCCCGCATCGAGTCATCGCTGGGCGAGCACCTCTCCTCCACGCTGTTGCTGCGCCAGCGCGCTGCCCCGCTGACGGTCTCAACCGGGTTGGCGGCGCTCGATGCGCTCACTGGAGGTTTGCCGCGAGGAGCGCTCAGCGAAATTGCCGGGCCAGCTTCCTCGGGACGTACCGGAGTGATGCTGGCGGCGCTGGCGGAGGCTACTCGCCGGCGGGAGGTGTGCGCGCTGGTGGACGCCAGCGACAGCTTCGATCCGGCTTCGGCGGCAACCGCTGGCGTGGACCTTGAGCGCCTGCTGTGGGTGCGCTGCAGTGAGCGCACGAGTTTGCCATCGCATAAAGACCATCCACCGCGGACTGCGCTGGGCCGTCTCGAACAAGTGTTAAAGGTGACGGACCTGCTGCTGCAAGGCGGTGGCTTTGGCATGGTGGTGCTCGATCTTGGCGATATTCCCGCTGAAAGTGCGCGGCGGGTGCCGCTCACCTCGTGGTTTCGTTTTCGCCGCGCGGTGGAACCTACGGCGACCGTGCTGTTGCTCATCGAACAGGAGCCTTGCGCAAAGACCTGCGCTTCCCTGGTCGTGCGATTGGAGCGCACAGCGGTATGCGCTCGCGATGCAGTGGCAGCTCCCGCGCGCATTGGACCGGAAGGCTGGCAAATTGTGCCGCACAGCGGCTCCGGCATTCCTGAGAACAATGTCGTGAGCCATGCCGCGTTATTGCGGGGAATGCAATTGTGGGCCGAAGTGGTGCGCTCCTCCAATCCCCCAGCCCGCCACGGCGGGGCGCTCGATGGAGGTCCCGGCGCATGGACGCAACGTAAACCCGCGCAGCCAGCCAATGCCAATTTTGAGCTGCGCGCTGCGTGGTGATTCTTCAACTTTTGACTTCGAGGCTTGGATGTTTGCTTGTATCTACGTTCCCGATTTTCCCGTAGAGGCCATCGTCCGCGTGGAGCCCTGGTTGCGCGAACGGGCGGTGGCTGTGCTGGAAGGCAAATCTCCACTGGTGCGCGTGGTGGCGCTCAATGAAAAAGCTCGCTGCCTGGGGATGGAAGTGGGTATGGCCAAGCTGCAGGCGGCTGTTTTCTCAGCTCCTGCAAATGAAGTGGCCCATTCCAGCGAAGCCAGGGTCACAAATTCCAAGGCTGCGCAGATCGAGCTTTCTTCCCGGCGCTCGAGAAGCAAGCCGAAACCTGGTCTGGCAATCTTGCGTCAGCGCTCAGCCGAGCAGGAGAACTCGGCCCATGCCGCGCTGCTCGACGTCGCCCATGCTTTTACGCCGCGCGTGGAAGACACCGCCAACGACACGTTGCTGCTTGACTTGGCCGGCCTGGAGCAGCTCTACGGCGCGCCTGCAACCATGGCACGAGATCTGGCGTCGCAGGTAAACGCGGTTGCTCTGGAGGCAAACATCGCGCTAGCCGCCAATCCTGAAGCCGCCTTGCTCGCTGCGCGCGGATTCAGCGGGACTACCGTGCTCCCCGCGGGAGAAGAGGCCCATCGCCTAGGAGCGCTGCCGTTGCAGGTGTTGCTGGATGCCTTCGATATCTCGCTGAAAAACGGTCCGGCTTCCGATCGCGAACGCGAGAAGCTGGGTGCACAGATGCTCGACACGCTGGAACGATGGGGCGTGCGCGATTTCCGCACCCTGGCGCTGCTGCCTGAGCATGCGCTGGCTTCGCGGCTGGGCGAAGCGGGAACGAGTTTGCAGCGCCTAGCTCGGGGAGCAGGCATGCGCACGCTGGCACTCTGCGAGCCCGTTACTCATTTTGAAGAGGCGATGGAGTTGGAATCTCCAGTCGAAACGCTGGAACCACTGTCGTTTGTCTTGAACCGGCTGCTGGAACAACTATGTGCCCGTCTGGAAGCCCGGGCCCTGGCTGCACAGGAATTGCATTTGCGTTTACGGCTGGAACGTCGAGTCGCCGACGAGGAGACAACGACTGCGCAGGAATTAGCCGGAGCTTCGTCCCACGTTGTGGGAGGTGAAAATACTGCGAAACACATTTTGCGCCTGCCGGTGGCCATGCGCGATAGCAAGGTTTTTCTCAAGCTGCTGCAGTTGGAATTAGGGGCCCACCCGCCGGGCGCTCCCATCACCAAAGTATGGATCGCAGCCGAGCCGGCGCCTCCCCGTTTGGCACAGCACGAACTTTTCCTGCCCGTTACTCCCGAAGCGGAGAAGTTGGAGATTACGCTGGCACGCATCAGCAGCATTGTGGGCGAGCGGCGGGCAGGAATCGCGCGTCGGCTGGATACCCACCGGCGGGACGGCTTTCTGATGGATCGTTTCGTGACGGAAGAAGAGACGAAGCAGACGGTAGCTCCCACAATGTCAGATGTCACAGAACCGGCCCGATTAGCTTTACGTATATTTCGCCCGCCGTGGCAGCTGCGGGTCAAGCTGGCGGAAGGACGGCCAGTGGCTTTGGTGGCCGGGACAAAACCAGCCCGTCTAGGAGAACTGCAAGGAAAGGTTTTGTGGTCGGCAGGACCGTGGCGCTCCTCCGGAGACTGGTGGACGGAGAATGCGAAAGAGGAAAGCGCAAACAAAGACCCGGCGTGTCCGTGGGACCGCGAAGAATGGGATGTAGCGCTGACTAATGGAAACGGTGGCAATGTGGCCCTCTATTGTATTTACCGCGATCTGGCGAGTGGAAAGTGGTTTGCGGAGGCGAGCTATGACTGATGGTGGATGAGCATTCAGCATTCAGCATTCAGCCGCAATTGGCGACTGACCACTGGCTACTGGCTACTGATGTACATCGAACTCCATGCTCGCTCGGCGTTCAGCTTTCTCGAAGGAGCTTCGGTTCCCGAGGAACTGGCCGAGGTGTGCGCCGCGCACCAGATGCCGGCAATGGCATTGCTCGATCGCGATGGAGTATACGGCGCGCCGCGCTTTCATCTGGCGGCAAAGAAGCTCGACATCAAAGCGCACATTGGGGCAGAGATCACTTCCCTGCTGCCATCCTGCCTTAAGACCAGCGAAGCTGCGGCTCC
Source organism: Acidobacteriaceae bacterium (assembly GCA_003152695.1). Lineage (GTDB taxonomy): Bacteria > Acidobacteriota > Terriglobia > Terriglobales > Acidobacteriaceae > Bog-257. The sequence continues at coordinate 24,202 of PMAT01000037.1, read as the reverse complement.
GCGCGTGCCATTATTGTGCGCCTCGCGGGAAGGCTACCAGAACCTCTGCCGCCTGGTGACTCGCATGAAGTTGCGTGCGCCCAAATATCCGGTTGCGCTGCCTCGCCGCGCAAAAGTAGCAGTCGATGACGACTTAATGCTTGGTTCACAAGCCATCGCTTCCGTGGACGACCTCAGTGAATATGCGCCCGGGCTGATTTGCCTGACCGGCGGTGACGAAGGTCCGCTGGCGCATGCGCTGGCTAACGGCGGCATAGAGGCTAGCCGCAGCGCACTCGAACAATTGATCGCGATCTACGGACGCGCGAATGTTTACGTCGAACTGCAACGCCACTACAACCGCGCGCAAGAGGCCCGCAACCAGGCAGCGATTGCGCTGGCGCGCAGCCTGGACTTGCCGTTGCTGGCCACCCAAGGTGCGCAATATGCCAAGCCGGAAGAGCGCCAGATCCTGGATGTCTTCACCTGCATTCGCAACCATCGCACGCTCGATACGACCGGCCGCCTGCTGGCAAGCAACAGCGAGCGCTATATCAAGACGCCGCAGGAGATGCTACGTCTCTTCGCCGATCTGCCCGAAGCCACCGCAAACACCTTGGAGCTGTCGTCGCGTCTTGCATTCACGCTGAACGATTTGGGGTATCAGTTCCCGCGCTATCCCGTGCCTGAAGGCGAAACCATGGACTCATTTCTGCGGACGCGCACCATGGAAGGCGCACGCGACCGCTATCTGCGCCCCGGGCAAAGTGAATTGTGGCAGCGCGCGCAACGCCAGATCGAGCGTGAACTGGTGCTCATCAAGAAGCTCGATCTTGCGGGCTACTTCCTCATCGTGTGGGACATTGTGCGCTTCTGCCGCGAGCAGGGCATCCTGGTGCAGGGCCGAGGATCGGCGGCCAACAGCGCAGTTTGTTATTCCCTCGGCATCACCGCAGTCGATCCGGTGGGCATGGATTTGCTGTTCGAGCGCTTTCTGTCGGAGGAGCGCGGCGAATGGCCCGACATCGATCTCGACCTTCCCAGCGGCGATCAGCGCGAGCGCGCCATACAGTACGTCTATCAGCGCTACGGCAAACTCGGCGCTGCCATGACCGCCAATGTCATCACCTATCGCGAACGTTCGGCGGCGCGCGAAGTGGGCAAGGCGCTCGGTTTTGATGGCGAATCTCTGGACCGCCTCTCCGGGCTGGTGAGTTCCTGGGAGTACAAGGACCCGGACGACACGCTGGAACGGCAGTTTCGCGATGCCGGTTTCGACCTGCGGCATCCGCGCATGCGCAAATTTTTCGAGCTATGTGTAGCGGTGCAAGACCTGCCTCGGCATTTGGGACAGCACTCCGGCGGCATGGTGATTTGCCAGGGACAGCTCGATGCCGTGGTCCCGCTGGAACCCGCGACCATGCCCGGCCGGGTGGTGGTGCAGTGGGACAAGGAAGATTGCGCCGACCTCGGCATCGTCAAAGTTGACCTGCTGGGGCTGGGAATGATGGCCGTGCTGGAAGATTCCCTCAACCTGATCCGCAATCACTACAAAGAAGAAGTTGATCTGGGAAAGTTGCCGCCCGACAATCCCACAGTGTATGACACGCTACAAAAGGCCGACACAGTAGGCATGTTTCAGATCGAAAGCCGCGCGCAAATGTCATGTTTGCCGCGGCTGCATCCCACCCGCTTCTACGACATTGTGGTACAAGTCGCAATCATCCGCCCCGGGCCCATCGTCGGCCAGATGGTTAACCCTTTTCTGCAGCGCCGGCAGGGACGGCAGGCCGTCGTCTATCCGCATCCGTCGCTGCAGCCAGTGCTGGAACGCACGCTGGGGGTGCCGCTGTTTCAGGAGCAACTGCTGCGCATGGCGATGATTGCCGCCGGCTTCAGTGGCGGCGAAGCGGAAGAGTTGCGGCGCGCCTTCGGCTTCAAGCGCAGCGAGATGCGCATGCGCGATATCGAGGTCAAACTCCGCGCGGGCATGGAGCATAACGACATTCCGCCGGAAGCGCAGGAGCAGATCATACTTTCGATTACTTCGTTTGCGCTCTATGGATTTCCCGAGTCGCACGCCGCCAGCTTTGCCCTGATCGCCTACGCCAGCGCTTATCTCAAGTGCCATTACCTGGCGGCTTTTACGGCGGCGCTGCTGAATAATCAGCCCATGGGGTTCTATCATCCTTCCACCATCGTGAAAGATGCGCAGCGGCACGGGTTGCGAGTGAAGCCGGTGGACATTGCGCGGTCGGAATGGCCATGCACGCTGGAAGAGGACTTTGCGCTGCGCATGGGATTTCGTTATGCCAAAGGATTGCCGGAAGAGGCGGCACAAGCCATTGTGCGCGAGCGCAGTAAGCGGCCCTTTGCATCCATTGTGGACCTTGCCCATCGCGTGCCCGAGTTGCGCCGCAAGGAACTGGTGCTGCTGGCCTCGATTGGCGCGCTCAATTCGATTGGCTGCGCTCGAGAAGAAGATGCACTGGCAAATCTTGATCCAGCGCGCAATGCTGGCTCCAGACAGCGCCTGCATCGCCGCGATGCGCTGTGGCAGGTAGAGCGCGCCGTGCGTTTTGCCGGTCCGCTCCTGGAAGGAATTCCGGAGAGCGATACGGCTTCGCCACTTGCGCCCATGACACCCGAGGAGCGCCTGGTTGCCGACTTCCGCGGCGCCGGGCTCACGGTCGGTCCGCATCCCATGGCGTATCGCAGGGCTGCGCTACGCCGGGCGCGAGTGCTGTCCGCGCGGGAGTTGACGCAGGTTGTGCATGGCCGTCATGTGCGCACGGCCGGGTGCGTGATCGCGCGGCAGAGGCCAGGCACAGCCAAGGGCTTCGTCTTTCTCAGCCTGGAAGATGAAACTGGAATCAGCAATGCGATCATCTCGCCCGACGTGATGGAGCAGAACCGCATTCTGATTCAGTCGGAAAAGTTTTTGCTGCTGGAAGGCGTGCTGCAAAATCAGGAGGGCGTGATTTCCGTGAAGGTCGATCGGCTTGCGCCCATGCGCGAGATCTACGCAGCCGAGACGGTAGATGTCACCGATGCGGACGTGCGGTCACACGATTTTCACTAGAGTGAAAATTACTGCTCCGCAGCTCCTAAGCATCCTTAATTCGCGTCGGCAAACCTCCGCTCGAAAACCGTAGCGATAAGCCACACAAAAACAGCCGGAATAATCCAAACGAGTAATACAACAATATATGAAAGCATTCTCTTGCTGGCGGAAGAGTCCCCGACTAAATAACGGCCAATCCCGAACAAGGTAACGCCAAGCACGATCTCGAGCAACACAATGAAGAACGAATTGCCGTGTTCCCGAAGATGCCGATAGGAGTCTGTCATGCCTCCCCTTGCTCCTTCGCGATTCCCGGCGAGCCGCTCATAAAACGCGTAAAGCTCTTTGCTACGAAACAAAGTGAGCGGAACAACCACATATTGAAGCCAAACAATAAGCCCAACGATAAGAGCAATCACCGCATAGAAGCACCGTTCAACAAGTCCAAACCTACTCGCGCCCCAAACATAGGCACTGATGCCGAGAATCAGGGGAACTAATCCGTAACATAAAAACCTGCGCACCCGCACCCAAGCACCGACGTCCAGGCTGAGCAGAAATCGGGCGGCATGCAAGACCAGGATCGGAGCACTGGCGATATAGCAGTAGATCAAACCATACACAGCCAGCAACGTAAGCTGCACTGCATCAAGTTTGATCTTCGTCGTATCGGGCTTATCCGTATCGGCCTTAGCTGTATTAGGCTTCACCGATAAAGACACATTGTCAGTTGGGCTTGTCGTGTCAGAGATGCCTGTACCGAACAGCAGAGGTCTCAAAGTTGGAACAGAGGAGCAGAGGAGTAAAAACACAACAGCGCCCACAACAGTGCCCATGGCATATCGAACCGCATAAAATTCCCACCAGCGTGACGAACCACCTTCACTGGGAGTAGCCGTATCCTTCATCACGGTTCGCTTACGACGAATCGGTTGATGAGCAGATCCGTCTCCATAGCATCTTCTCATCCACGCTCCTCTCTAACTCCCGCCCGTATCCTGTCCGGGATATTCATACACCCCGCGCCCAGCTTTGCGGCCCAGGCGCCCGGCTTTGACGTACTGCACCAGCAGCGGCGCGGGCCGAAACTTTTCGCCCAGGGTTTTATGCAGGTATTCGAGGATGTGCAGGCGAGTATCGAGCCCGACGAGATCGACCATCTCGAATGGGCCCATAGGATGATTCAACCCAAGCTTGAGGGCTTTGTCGATGTCCCGTGCGGAAGCAACGCCTTCCTGCAACATGTAAAACGCTTCGTTGCCGATCATGGCATTGATGCGGCTGGTAATGAAGCCCGGCGATTCCTTGATGGCCACAACCTCTTTGCCCATGCGCTTGCCCACGTCGACGGCAGCGGCCAGAGTGTCGTCATCGGTTTCCAGTGCGCGCACCACCTCCAGCAGCTTCATCTTCTGCACGGGATTGAAGAAGTGCATGCCCACACACTTCGGCGCGCGATACGTCACCGAAGAAATTTCCGTGACGCTGAGCGAAGATGTGTTGGAAGCCAGGATGGTGCCCGGCCGGCTGACCTTGTCGAGCAGGGTAAAGATCTCGATCTTCGATTCCATCTCCTCCGGTACCGCCTCGATCACCAGATCAGCTTCGCGCGCGGCTTGCTCCACTGATGAGGCGTATTCCAGGCGGTTAAAAGCTTCGTCGGCGGCGCCCTTCGTAACCTTTCCGATTTCAACCGCCTTGTCGAGGTTGGCGCGAATTTCCGTCTCGGCCTTGCGCAGTGCGGTCGGGAGAATATCTTCCAGGATGGTGCGATAGCCGCCGAGTGCCGCGGCATGAGCGATACCGCGGCCCATAATGCCGGCGCCAATTACGGCGATGCTGCGGACCTCGGCCATCGGGCTACTCTCCCTTTTCCAGCAGCTCGATGATGTTCAGGAAATTGGGATCGGCTTTGCGCATGTATTCGGCCAGGCGCTTCTTCTCTTCCCCGCTGAGCAGATAAAAGCTGCTGTTGATGCGGCGCAGCGTCGCTGCAATATCGTCCACGAAGTTCATCATGCGAATCAGTTCACCAGTGGCAGCCATACCAATCCTTTCAAAACAGGTACTAATGCAGAGGAATGATGCGTTTTGGTCCGGTCAGCGCGGTTACGAACGCAGCCGGCGAGGATCTAAAGGACTTTCAGCGGCCCCTTCAACCGCAAAGACCGGGCAAACCTTATTCTCGCCGCCACCTGCAATTAAGTAAAGGAGGCCGACTGCGGGCACAGCCCGCTCTCCGCTTTGTGCATCTAAGGTCGCTGAGGCGTTTCCGCCGGCGTAGTATTTGTGTGTGCAACGCGAGCAAGACTGAATGCGTGCTACTTGGCCAGTTCCTATCGAGGCGGTATCCGAGCTCTCCGAGTGCTTTGAACGCCTAGCCGCCGAAAAGCGCGCTGCTAGCCCGCTCTCCACCTATCGCCTGCAATTCAACCGGAGCCTCAGCTTCGAGGACGCGCGCAAACTGGTGCCGTACCTGTGGCGACTGGGCGTCAGCCATTGTTATGCCTCGCCGCTTCTGAAGGCGCGTCCGGGCAGTGAACACGGCTACGACATCGTCGATCACAACCAGCTTAACCCCGAGATCGGCAGCGAGGAGGAGTTCCGGAGCTTGGTGTCTGAGATGAAGGCCCACGGCATGGGCCTGATTCTCGATATTGTGCCCAATCACATGGGCGTCGGACACGGCACGAATCCGTGGTGGCAAGACGTGCTGCAAAACGGGCGCACGTCAGCTTACGCGGACTTCTTCGACATTGACTGGGATCCGCTCAAACCTGAGTTGCGGAACAAGGTCCTTAATCCGATCCTGGGAAACCCGTACGGTGAAGATCTCGAGCAGGGCAACATACAAGTAGCGTTCGCAGACGGCCACTTCGTGGTGAAATATTTCGACAAGGTGCTGCCCGTCGATCCGCAGACCATTCCCGCGATCTTCGAGGCGGGAGAAGAGCGATACGGGCGCAGCCGCAACGGGGACGCTGTGGCATCGGAGCTACTCTCTCTCCTCGAAGCCTTGCGGCAACTTCCCACAAACCATGTGACCGACTCGGAACGAATCGCCCGCCGCCAAAGCCAGATTCCGCCATTACTGGAACGCTTGCAGAAACTCGCCGAGGATTCCAGCCCGGTTCGTGATGCCATCGCGGAAGCCCTGCGCGCGTTGAATGGGACGCCGGGAGACAGCCGAAGCTTTGACGCGCTTCATGGCTTGCTGGAGGCGCAGGCGTACCGGCTGGCGTTCTGGCGCGTGTCGGGAGAGGAAATCAACTATCGCCGCTTCTTCGATATCAACGACCTGGTCGGCCTGCGCATGGAAAATCCGCTGGTCTTCGCGGAGACCCACAAGCTCATCCGCAAGCTCATGGGCGAGGGCCTCATCTCGGGAGTACGGATTGATCATCCCGACGGCCTGTTGAATCCTTTGCAGTACTTCGTCCGGTTGCAACTGCTGTATGCCGCCAGCCAGTGCGCGGGCGCCAATCCCAAATCTCCGCTCGCCGAGAATGGCATCGAGGAGGAAATTCACACGGTCTTCCAGCAACACGAATGGATGAACCAACATGCCCGGCTTTACGTGCTGGTGGAGAAGATCCTTGAGCCCGGCGAACACTTGCCTGATAACTGGCCCGTGGATGGCACGGTCGGTTACGAGTTCGCCAACCTGGTGAATGGAGTTCTGATTGACCAGCGCAACGAGCGCCACTTCACCACTCTTTACCATCGCGTGCTTGGCGGCGCCGTGGCCGTCGACCAACTGATCTATGAAAGCAAGAAGCGCATCATGCATCGGGCGCTGGCGAGCGAAGTTCATGTGCTCACGCACGTGCTCAGCGCGATCGCCGGCCAGGACCGGCGCGCCCGCGACTTTACCTACAGTGTCTTGCGCGATGCCATCCGCGAGACCATCGCCTGCTTTCCGGTGTACCGCACCTACGTTGACGAGCGGGGAAACATGAATGAGCGTGACCGCCGCTATGTCCTACAGGCGATCGCTCGCGCCAAACGGCGCAACGAGATCATGGCGCCCGCGGTCTTCGATTTTTTGCAGAGCATTTTGCTGCTGAAAGGCAATGACAGCGGCGCCACGATCTACGGCTACAGCAAGCAACTGTACTTCACGCTCAAGTTCCAGCAGCTCACCGGGCCGGTGATGGCCAAAGGGCTGGAAGACACCGCCTGCTACGTTTACACGCGCTTCATTTCGGTGAATGAGGTGGGCGGTTCACCCGGCAACTTCGGAATTCCGGTGGCCGAGTTCCATCACGGCAACCAGTTGCGGGCCGAGTACTGGCCGGACTCCATGCTGGGGACATCAACGCACGATAGCAAGCGCAGTGAAGACGTGCGGGCGCGCCTGGATGTGCTCTCCGAGATGCCGCGCAACTGGGCGCCGCAGGTGATGAAGTGGCGGCGCATTAACCGCAATCGCAAATTCGAGATGCCCGACGAGCGCAGCGTGCCCGACAACAATGAAGAGTACTTGCTCTACCAAACCCTGATGGGGGCGTGGCCGTTTCGCATGGACAGCGAAGAGGAGTGGCTCAACTTCGTCAGCCGCATAAAGCAGTACATGGAAAAAGCCGTTCACGAAGCCAAAATCAATGTGAGCTGGCTGAACCCGAACCCGGAGTACGTCGCGGGAATCAGTAAGTTCATCGAGGCCATCCTGTCGCCGACTTATCGGGGCAAGACGAACATGTTCTGGGATTCGATGCAGAAGTTTCTGCCGGCCGTGCAGTACTTCGGCGCTATCAACTCGTTGACGCAGACCTTGCTGAAGCTGACCTCTCCAGGCGTTCCCGACATTTACCAGGGTCTGGAATTCTGGGATTTCAGCCTGGTCGATCCCGACAACCGGCGTCCGGTTGATTTCGATTTGCGCCAGCGTGCTCTGCAAGAACTAACGGGAGGTTCGCAATCGGGCGACTTGCTGGGGCTTTGCGAGCAACTGCTGCGTAACTATCAGGATGGGCGAATCAAGCTTTGGGTCACCATGCAGACTTTGAACTACCGGCGCGAACACGCGGAGCTCTTCCGAGCTGGCAAGTACATTCCGCTGCAGGCCAACCGCGGCAAAGAAGACTACGTCGTGGCCTTCGCCCGGGTGCGGCCGGGAGAAGCCGCGATTGTAGTGGCTCCGCGGCTGAGTTACACCCTGATGAAGGGAAATATGGAACCGCCCCTGGCTGCGGCCTGGAACGATTCCGAGTTGGTGTTGCCGCCGGAGGTGAAGGGCACTGAATGGCACAACATCTTTACCGGAGAAGTGCTCACGGTGGCGGAACGCGCCCCGCTATGCCGCGAAATCTTCGCTCACTTTCCCGTCGCTCTTTTCAGCGTGCGCTGACGGCTGTTTCACGCATTCGTCGCGGTCTGTAATCTCGACCAGGGCGGCCAGCTTTTCTGCCAGCGGCGCAGTCAATGCGCCGCGGTGCAATCGCCAAGACCAGTTGCCGGCCGTCTGGCTGGGAACATTCATGCGCGCCTCGCTGTCGAGCCCCAGCACGTCTTGAACGGGAACCACGCTCTGGTTTGCCACCGAAGTCAGTGCCGCGCGAATGAACGCCCAGTGCACTCCATCTTCCCCGATTCCCAGGTAAGCGGACGCCGCGGCCTTCTCCTCTTGGGTCGCGCCCGAGTTCCACCAGCCGACGGTGGTGTCGTTGTCGTGGGTGCCGGTGTACACGACTGCATCAGGCTCCAACCGGTGGGGCAGATAGATATGGGCGCCGCGATTTCCAAAGCCAAACTGCATGACCTTCATCCCCGGTATTTTCAGGTTTTTGCGCAGATCATGCACCTCACGGGTGATGTAGCCAAGATCTTCAGCAATGAAGGGCAACTTGCCCAGCGCGCTCTTGAGCGCTTTGAACAGGCCGGCATTCGGGCCCGCCACCCAACGGCCGTGGATCGCTGTGGGCTCCTCGGCGGGAATTTCCCAGCACGATTCAAAACCACGAAAGTGATCGAGGCGCACGATATCGCAAGTCTCAATCGCCCAGCGCATGCGCTTGATCCACCAACTGTAGCCGCGAGAGCGGAGCGCATCCCAGTCGTACAGCGGATTCCCCCAGCGCTGCCCGGTTTCGCTGAAGGCATCAGGAGGCACGCCGGCCACCACCTCGGGTGACAGGTCCGGCTTCAGGCGAAAAATTTCAGGGTGCGTCCAGACGTCGGCGCAGTCGTAGCTGACGAAGATGGCGACATCGCCGATGACCCGAATGCCACGCTCCCGGCAATAGGACCGCAAAGCCGCCCACTGCTCGAAGAACGCGAACTGCAGGAAGCGCTCCTGGTCAAGTTGCTCGCGCAACTCGGTGTGCAGTTTCGTCATGGCATCGGGGCGCCGGCGAACGATTTCCTCGGGCCAGCTATTCCAGGGCTGATTGCCGTAGCGTTCGCGCAGGCTGCTAAACAGGACGTAATCTTCCAGCCACCAGTGGTTGTCGCGGCAGAAGTGGTCGTAGCGCTCACGCGCCGCGCCCGGCGCCGACCGCAAGAAATTTATGGCCGCCTCCCGCAAGAGGGGAAGCTTATGCTGGCGCACGCGGTCAAAATCCACGGAAGAATCTAGGTCGGACGGGGGTCCGATTCGCTCACGATCAATCAGGCCGCGATCGGCGAGACGTTCCAGGCTGATCATCAGCACATTGGCGGCAAATGCCGAAGTGCAGGAATACGGCGAGTTGCCGTATCCCACCGGGCCGAGCGGAAGAATTTGCCACAAGGTCTGCTTGGCAGCGGCCAGCCAGTCAACAAACTCGTACGCCGCGGGGCCCAGATCGCCGATGCCATCGCGCGAAGGCAGCGAAGTGGGGTGCAACAAAATACCGGATGAGCGTTGTGAAAGCATGAGCAACAGTTAGACGGACGGAAATAAACACTCATCACCAGCAACTGGCATTCATTCCGGTTGCCGGTCAAAGACAAAGTAGGCCAGCAGACTCTCTCCGCTGGCCAAAGACTCGAAACCGCCGGGCTGGGCTACGTCCCTTCGGAAGGGCTGGACAGGCGTTCCATCTCCGCCTTATTGATTTTGATCTTCCCGTCCTTCTCCAGCCGATCACGCAGACCTTGCACGTACAGCCCTTCAAAATCGGAGCGCTTCTGTTCCAGCAACGTCTCCTTCGCCTTGTCCCAGTTCTGCTTCACTTCTTCCGGCGAAGGCTTCTGAACTTCCAGTACGGTCAGAACCACTCCGTTCGGGCCGCCCTGCAGCGGACCGCTGATCTCGCCCGGCTTCATGCTGAAGGCGACGGTGGCAGCGCCATTCATGGGACCGATTTCACGGACCTGCGCGTTGCTATCGACCAAATCGCTGGTCTTGACCGTAGCGCCCAGTTCTTTGGCCGCTTTTTTCAGGTCGTGATCGGCGTGGGCGCGGTCGGAAAGCTCCTGCGTCTTTTGCGCCAGCAGCGCTTGCGCGCGCTGCTGCTTAAACTGCTGCTCTATCTGTACCTTGACCTGTTCGAACGTAGGCGTTTGCGGGGGCTGAATGTCGATCACCTGATAAATTGCGTACCCCTGCGACGTCGGCGCCGTGGCCGGAGGGTCGTTCTTCTTGGCGGCGAACAACGCGCTTACCAAATCCTTCGCGTCACCGACGCCAGGGACAGAATCGGTTTGCGCAATGAAATCCGTCGTGAGAATCAGCAGTCCCTTTTCGCTGGCAGCCTTGTCAAGACCAACGGCGCGGGCCCGCGCTTGCACACTGTCGGCCAGTTTTTGCGCTTCGCCGGAGACCTGCTGCTGCTTAAGCAACGGCTCAATTTGCGATTTCACTTCCTCGAGCGGCTTCAACCTTGCCTGCTGTTTACCCTCGACATGAATAATATGGAAGCCATAGTTGGTGCGAATGACGCCCGTGGTCTGGCCCACCGGCGTATTGAAGGCGGCCTGCTCGAACTCCGGGACCGTGCGGCCGCGCGTCAGGGGCGGCAGCAACCCACCATCCTGTGCGCTCCCGGGGTCGTCGGAGTTCTTCTTGGCCAGATCGGCGAAGTTGGCGCCGCTCTTCAATTGCTTCTCAATGTCGTCCGCCTTCGCCCGCGCTGCGTCCACGCCCTTCTGGTCCATCTTGCCGTTCGCATCCGCCGCTGGTGTCTTGATCAGGATGTGCCGCACGGTCACCGTCTCCGGAATGCGGAACTCATCCTGATGCTGGTGGTAGTACTGCTGCAACTGGGCCGGGCTGAGGGAGACCTTGTCCGCCAGCTTGGCGGTGTCGATCAGGATGTAGCGCGCCTTACGCTTCTCGGGGATGGAATTCGCATACTGCTGCTTGTTCTGCTCGTAGAAAGCCTTCAGCTCGGCATCGGTCGGCTTGATCTGCTTGTTCATGTCGTCCAGCGTCAGCACGGCGTAGTCGAACTTCACTTTCACGCCCTGCTTCTGCACTTGCCCGGCGACATCTTTGTTGCTGACCGAGACGGCGCCGCTTATCAGCGCCAACAGTTTTCGCTGTGCGATCTCGCCCTTCACCTCCTGCTCGAACTGCTGCACGCCCATATTGAACTGGCTCTGAATGAAATCTTGATAGGCCTGCTGGCCGATGAAAGTCCCGCCCGGAAATATCATCTGCCCCATCTGCCCCTGGTGCAGGTACCCACGAAGCTCGTCATCGCTGACGCCCAGGCCCATGCGATCGGCTTCATACACAAGCGCCTTCTGCGTGATGATGCCTTGCGCGGCCCGCTGCATCAGATAGGGCATAAGCTGGGGAGGCACGCTTTGCCCCTTGAATTGCTGGCGGCCGATCAGGCGGGCCTGCTCCGATACTTCCAGCAGGCTGACCTCCTGATTGCCAACCTTGGCCAATAGCCCTGATTGCGTGACGCTACCGCCAAACATGTCGTTGAGAAAGCCGCCACCCGGAATGAGGGTAATCACCATCATCACGCAGATGACGAGAAGGATTCCGCCCAGCACAATTTTCTTGATCGGGCCGGGGGTTTGCAGAAATCGAATCATGCTTTAGGAACTCCAGAGAGGTTAGCTGAATTTGTTGATTATAAACCAGCACGCAGGTGAGCGCAGGCTTCCGGCCTTCCATTACTTCGCGTCGAAACGAGCCAGTCGCCAACCGCCCGATGCCATCTGGCCCCATTCGCTGGCGGAAACTCCCCGAACAAGTGCAACCGCTTCCCAAGCCCGGTATCGAATATGTTGTAATAGCAAGAGCTTAGTATGCCGAAATCGTCATCAGGGGTACGACGGCGCGTGCTTGCCATCAAGCGCCGGCTTCGCGAATTAAAGATGATCGCCAAAGGGCTGGCCTCAACCGACCACCCGGTGTTGGCGCATATCATCCCCATTCGCCGCTGCAATCTCGCCTGTGAGTATTGCAACGAGTACGACGATTTTTCCAAGCCGGTCGCTCTCGACATCATGAAGCACCGCGTCGATCAACTGGCGCGCCTGGGCACCACCATTGTCACGCTCAGCGGGGGCGAGCCTTTACTGCACCCGCAACTCGACGAGATCATCGCGCACATCCGCACTTATCCCATCCTGTCGGGCTTGATCACCAACGGTTATCTGCTCACCGCCGACCGCATTCAGCGCCTGAATCGCGCCGGGCTTGACCATCTGCAGATCAGCATCGATAACGTGATGCCCGATGACGTCTCCAAAAAGTCCCTGAAGGTGCTGGACAAGAAGCTGCAACTACTCGCCGAACATGCCGACTTTCACGTCAACATCAACTCGGTGGTGGGCGCGGGCACGCACAATCCCCACGATGCGCTGGTGGTGGGCAGGCGCGCCGTGCAGCTCGGCTTCACTTCCACCATCGGCATCATCCACGATGGCGACGGGCAGCTTCAGCCGCTCAATGCAGTCGAGCGCGAAGTGTTCCTAAAGATGAAGGAACTGGAGAGGCACCACTATGCGCGCTTCAACTGGTTCCAGAACAACATCGCCAACGGCAAGCCGAACCAGTGGCGCTGCCGCGCCGGAGCGCGCTATCTCTACATTTGCGAGGACGGCTTGGTGCACTACTGTTCGCAGCAGCGCGGCTATCCCGCGGTCCCGCTGGAGCACTATTCGGTTGCCGATATCCGGCGCGAGTTCCTCACGGAAAAGAGTTGCGCCCCACACTGCACCGTCTCGTGCGTGCATCAGGTGTCGTATATGGATTTCTGGCGAGCGCCCCAAACCCTGCAGACTCCGCAGTCGTCGGTGGATGCCGGCCAGTTGGTGCAGATCGAATAGCCCGTTTTGCCGAGTTGTCAGGGCCGGACGGCGCCGATCACTTGTCACCCCCTCGTTGACCCTGTCTTTGCCTCCCCCTTCGCTTCCCTTTCCAAAAATGTCATTTCCACCTACTTTTTGTTTGGCGGAAGCGCTATTCTGTGAGGCTCGTTCCGGACGAGGAATCCCGCATAGGCGAAAGGGTTTGTGAGGGTACGAGTTTTCTATCACGACAAATGTTTCGACGGCGCTTGTTCGGCGGCGCTGTTTTCGCGTTTCTACCGCGAGCGCATCCGCGACGCCGAATTCGAATATGTGGGTCTGGTGCATCGCGCGGGCGCGCTGTTCAACGAAGACGATTTCACCGGCGACGAAAACGCCATTGTCGATTTCAAATACTCATCGTCGCCGCGCATCACCTGGTGGTTCGACCACCACCAGAGCGCCTTCCTGACGCCGGAGGATGCCTCCCATTTCGAGCAGGAACTGAGCAACACCAAGTTCTACGATCCCGATTTCCGCTCCTGCACAAAGTTCATCGCTTCCGTGACCGAGCAGCGGTTCGGCTTTGATCCCGCGCCGGTGGCGGAGTTGATTGAGTGGGCCGACATTATCGATGGAGCGCTCTACAGCGATCCGCAGTCGGCTGTCGAGATGAAGGCGCCGGCGATGAAGCTGACCATGGTGATCGAATCGAACCAGGACCCACAGTTCATCCCCGCCTTGATCCCGCTGCTGGCTTACCGGTCGCTCGCGGAAATCGTCGCGGAGCCGAGGGTTGCTGAGCGCATTCCAGCGCTGACGGAACGGCATCTCCAGTCGATCGACATTTTGCGCGAGCGTGCCCAGTGCAAAGACGGAACCATCTTTTTCGACATAACCGACCATGAGCTTGAGGGCTACAGCAAATTCGTGCCCTATTATTTGCATCCCAATTGTGTTTACAGCGTGGGACTGAGCAAGAGCAGCTTCCGGACCAAGGTTTCAGTGGGTTCGAATCCGTGGTCGAAGGTCGAGCCGATGGAGAACCTGGCCAAGATTTGCGAGCGCTACGGCGGGGGCGGGCACGCGCGCGTGGGGGCCGTCTCGTTTCCGCCGGGGAAGCTGGAAGAGGCGCGCCGGGCGGCGGAGGAGATTGTGGCGGAATTGAGGGCCAGCTACCGGAAGCATTCGTAAATGAAAAGCTACAGAATGTTCACATCTTATTGACAACCTCGAAACCCTGCACCGATAAGCTTCAGCACAGTACGATGGGCGGATGGGAGTTCGACAAACGCATCTGTCGGGGCAATTCAGAAGGGTTTGTCCATCCGCCCAAGGTCTGTTGTCATCGGAGATGATGGTCCCCAGCTGGTTACGACGAGCTGGGGATTTTTTGCGCTAATTAACCGTGACTCCGATGCGCTGCAGTTCTTCTCATCGTCACTTCCCTTTTCGAATCGCAGCCCGCAGTTGGTGTAATAAAATATACCGGTGTTGTAGAGCAGATGCTGCTGGCGTGGGCATTGAATCCGGCGGCGCGAATGCGACATCCAAGCACCGCTGACGCGTGTCCATTGTTCGCGAGAAAGGGAACATCGTATGGCGCCAGATTCTGTCTCGCATAGTACGAACGATGGCGACTCCCTTCCCGCGTTGCCCTTCGAGAGCTGGAAAGACACGCTGGCGACCTTGCACATGTGGACGCAGATGGTCGGCAAGGTCCGCTTGAAACTTTGCCCCCTGGTAAATCACTGGTGGAATGTGACGTTTTATGTCACCGGCCGAGGCATGACCACATTGGTGATGCCGTATCTAGACCGAGGTGTGGAGATACGGTTTGACTTTGTGGACCACAAGCTGATCCTCGAAACCTCGGACGGCAGAACGCGAGTCCTGAACTTAGAACCGGAGAGCGTTGCCGAGTTTTATGGAAGGTTCATGGCAGCGCTCGCCGACCTCGGGTTGGATATAAAGATTTGGCCCACACCGGTCGAAATCCCCGAGCCCATTCCGTTTGAGCAAGACCACACGCACGCCTCCTATGACGCCGAGGCGGTGCATCGCTTTTGGCTCATCCTCGCGTGGGTGGACGGAGTGTTCAAGGAATTCAGAGCGCGTTTCATCGGTAAAGTCAGTCCGGTGCACTTCTGGTGGGGAAGCTTCGATCATGCGGTAACGCGCTTTTCGGGAAGAGTGGCGCCGGAGCGGCCTGGCGCCGACCGCATCACGCGGGAAGCGTATTCTCACGAGGTCAGCAGCGCCGGGTTCTGGCCCGGCGGAGGCGACATCAAGGGGCCAGCCTTCTACTCCTACGCCGCGCCTGAGCCAGCTGGTTTTGCCGAGCAGCGTGTGGGGCCAGCCGCGGCTTTCTACCATCCGCAACTGAAAGAGTACCTGCTGATGTACGACGACGTGCGCACGGCTGCCTCGCCCAAGGCTGTCCTGATGGACTTTTTGCAAACCACCTACGACGCCGCTGCCACGCTGGCGAAATGGGACCGTAACGCCTTAGAGCGCTGAGGTGGATGGGGGAGAAACAAGATGGCGGACGCTTGCACTCATCTCGACCAGATCAAGATCACGCACACTAAGATCCATGTTTGTGAGGAATGCATCAAACTTGGAGACACTTGGGTCCATCTGAGGCTGTGCCTGGAATGCGGACATGTGGGCTGCTGCGACTCGTCCAAGAACAAACATGCCACCAAGCACTACCATAGAACGCAGCATCCGCTGATACGCTCCATCGAACCGGGAGAGGCTTGGGTGTGGTGTTATGTGGACCAGATTATTGCTGGAGAAATTCCGGATTGAAGCGCTAATGTCATTGGATTCGAGTCTCGAACCAGACCTAATTCCAGCAGGAAGACGTTGCAGCGGCCTTTTTACGGAAGGTGATTTGAATCACATACCGCTGCAATGCTAGCGTGATAAAAGAGATTCGCGAATCGGGAACCCGCAGGCCGCCAGATACTGGAAACAGCGGCTGATCGAAGAAGGGTTTCGGGAGAGCAGTGCAGGGAGGAAATTATGAACCAGCGCATTTATATCGCCGCCTACAACCAGTCCAAGTTTGGCAAGCTCATGGATATGACCGTGCCTCAGATTCTGGCCAATGCGGTCACCGGCGTTTGTGAGGAGATCAAAGTTGAGCCTGCGGTCATCGAGACCGGGTCGGTCGGCTCGGCTTGCAACTTTACCTTGAACCAGCAAGGCCTGCTCTCGGGCCTGATGGCCACGGTCCCCGGATTGGAGGGCAAACCGATCGAATCGGTCGAGAACGCCTGTGCGTCTGGCGGGCAGGCCGTGTTGTCGGTGATTTACAAACTGCTAGGCGGTGTGGGCGACGTGGGAATTGCGGTCGGCTACGAGAAAATGCGCAACTCAGAAGGCAAGATGGACGGCAAGCTCATCGGCGAAGTCCTGGGATACTATTCGCACCCCGACGAGCGGCCCGGCAAAGTTTTCATCTTCCCGCATCTGTTTGCAGAGATCATGCAGTGCTACATGCAGGTGTATAGCGCCAGCGAAAGCGACCTGGCGCAGATTGCGGTCAACGAATATCAGAATGCGAAATACAATCCCCTGGCCCAGATGAACAAAGTCCAGATCACGCTGGAACAGGCCATGAAGATCGAGGGCATCAATCGTTACGTGGTAGATGGTCTGCCGCTCAAGACCTACGACTGTTCACAGATTACCGATGGCTACGCCGCGCTCATCCTGGCCACGGAAGAAGGGCTGCGCAAGCTCGGCATAGCGAAGTCGGAGTGCGTCGAGATCGCGGGCTATGCGCAGGCCACCGATCCTCTGCAGAAGGAAGGACGCAACACGCTGGTTCCCGCCGGCGCCTACCGGGCAATGAGAAAGGCATACGAAATGGCGGGTGTTCTGCCCGCCGACGTGAATGTGGCGGAGATCCACGATTGTTTCACCGTGGCCGCGGCCATTGGCACGGAAGTTCTGGGGAAGACCTCGCCCGGCAAAGGGGCAAGATACTGGGTGGAAGGCAAAGCCAACGTCGATGGAGACTGTGCCATCAATATGTCCGGCGGCTTGATTGCGAAAGGACACCCCGTGGGAGCGACTGGTGTTGCGATGCTGGGTTCGTGTTTCCGGCAACTGAAAGGGAAAACGCCGAAGGAGATTCAAAGGAAAGATCCCAAAGTGGCTGCGACCTTCAACATCGGTGGCGCGCTGTGCGCTTCGGTGTGCACGGTGTTGCGAAATCCGGA
Organism: Acidobacteriaceae bacterium; assembly: GCA_003152695.1. Lineage (GTDB taxonomy): Bacteria > Acidobacteriota > Terriglobia > Terriglobales > Acidobacteriaceae > Bog-257. Next base: position 6,748 of record PMAT01000037.1, on the reverse strand, counting down.
ATAATTTAGAACATGGTTTGTCATCCTGAGCGGAGCGCCCGGCGACCTCATCGCTCGGGCTGACACCCAAAACCTACGTGGCTCATGAATAATCCAGCTCAGACTCGACACTCAAGGACTTGATCTTCGATTATCCCCGTACTAATCTCCTACTGGGCAGACCAGCAACACTCCAGCTCCAAGTTTTTGGACAGTGCTGTCGACCCCAGTGGAGTTCTTTGCGGAGCACAGGAGGAAGATGGAAAACGCGCTCGGCTTAGCGATGACAGGAGGCGGCGCTCGCGGGGCTTATCAAGCCGGTGTTCTGAAGCGCATTGGCGAGATCGAACGGATCCAAACCCACGGCAATCCTTTTCCCATCATAGGAGGTTCTTCCGCCGGAGCGATTAATGGTTCTGCCTTGGCCGCCGGTGCCGACGATTTTGCCTTGACGACCAAAGCTCTCGCCCACCTGTGGGCCAGCCTTCGACCTACCGATGTCTTTCGCTGTGATGTTTTGTCACAGGCCCGCAATTCCATTACCTGGATATTTGATCTCTCTTTTGGGGCAGTGCTTGGAGGAGGTAACGCCCGGTCCTTCCTGGATGCCAGCCCTTTGCAGCGCTATCTCCGTAACCATCTCAATTGCGACCACATCCAGGACAACATCAGGCGTGGGCATCTCTACGCCCTGGCTATTTCCGCGACCAACTACAACTCAGGCAAGAGTTACCTCTTCATTCAAGGCGCCAAAGGCCACCCGATGTGGAACCGAAGCCGCCGGGTGACCCTGGCGACAAAGATCACCGTCGATCATATTTGCGCGTCGGCCGCCATTCCTTTGGTCTTTCAGCCGGTAAGACTCAAGACAGCCAAAGGAACGGCCTTTTTCGGCGACGGATGTTTGCGCCTGCAACAACCTCTCAGCCCGATCATACGGCTGGGGGCAAGAAAGATTTTCGCCATCGGTGTTCGCGGTGAGAATAAGGAACATCAGACAGACCCCACGGATCCAAAAGACCCTTCGCTGGCGCAAGTGATGGGAGTGCTTTTTAACGTGATGTTCCTGGACCATCTCGCAACCGATGTCGAACACCTCGAACGCTTGAACCAACTGCTCAAAGAGGGCCACATCAGCCAGACGGGCCTTGAGGGATGTGAAAAGATGCGGCCTCTGCTTCCACTTCTCATCAACCCGTCCGTAGATTTGTCAGAACTGGCAGCGCAACACCAGCGCGACATGCCGTATCTGATTCAGTACTTCATAAATGGTTTGGGACGAGATGCAGCGTCGTGCTCGGACCTGATGAGTTACCTGCTATTCACACCAAAATACACCAAGGAACTCATCGACATTGGCTACCGCGACGCCAACAACCGGATCGATGAGATCGAGGATTTTCTATATTCATCTGACAATCAGGACGCCGAACTCCCGAGCCGGCCAATCGGAACCGGCAAGTCGCGACAAGCATCCTCTTTAGCGAAATCGGGCCCCAACTTGGTCAAGTCCCGCGGGTGATTCTCCATCGTTGACCCATGCTAGCGCGGGGACTGATTTCCCTTGGCGTGTTTCTTGTTCACCACTCGCACGCCGTGGCGCCAGCGCTCGGCTACCTGCACCAGCGTCCACTCGATACGCGGCGAGAGGTAGCGCAGCAGAACATCGCTGGCGGGATGCACCCGCAATGCCGGGGCGACCAGGAACAACAGCGGCGGAGCGCTGGACAGTTCGCGTCCCGCGAAATATCCGTTGCGCGCGAACTCGCCGTGCTGCTGGTGCCAGCGCACCCGCGCCCAGTAGTCAAGCCCTTGCAACGGCAGATGGATGTCCTCATTGGCCTTCAGCTCCAGGATGGCCAGCCTGCCGTCGAGCGTGCAGGTAAGCACGTCGAGCATGGCACGATCGGAGGCCGAAAACGCGGGTACTTGCGAGTACACGAAGCGGCCATCGAGCCTTTCGTCGATCATGCGGACCTCGCGCGTGATCAGGGTTTCCAGCCAGCGCTCGGGGGCCAGACGGAAGAACAGGTTGGTAGGCGAGCCGTACGGTTGGCGCTGCTCCAGAATGCCTTGCACCAGTTCGCGGAACAGCACTTCGCTGTTTTCGTCGAGGACGTACTCCGCCGAGCCGATACCAAAGAAGATCGTCTCGGCATTGCGGAACGATCCTGAAGCGGGAGTCAGCCGAGCGCGGGCAAATTCCAGGCCGAAAAGCCGAAAGACGATTTCCGAGGCGGACTCGACCGTAATCTCCGCCGCAGGCGCCAGCACACGAATGCGCGCAATGGAGGCAGCGAAGCGCAGTCGCGCGCCCTCCACATCCACCGCGTGGGTCAGACGCGTGACGATGTTGCCGGTATCGGGGACATCGAGAGGCGCGCAGATCTCGGAGCGTTCGTCGAGTTCGTAGAGCTGCCACTTGGCTGCCTCGGGATGAAGATGCGCCGCGCGCTGGCGCACGATTTCCGCTCGTCCCGGCGGCAGAAACAGCTTCAGCCCTTCCACGTGAGCTCGTCCGGCAAGCTGCTGCCGCTGGTAATCCATCCAGAGAATGCCGAAGGTGAGCACTGCATCCACCGACGATTGCGTCTCCTCGGCGTTGACCCCGAGCACGGCAAACGCCGACTGACCGGCCCGCAGCACGGCGCGGGTGTACACCGGGCTGAACGAATGCTCCAGATCAGGGCTGCTGCTCAGGTGCTCGACCTTCATCCCGGGAAACTCGCGCAGCAAGACCCGTTCCAGCAAATGTTGATATTGATTGCGGGCCGCGTGCTTGGCGGCGCCCTTGCGCCGGTCAGGGTTGGCGCAGATCTCCAGCGCCCGCGGCTGCGCCTGCCCGAAGCGCACTACGCTAAGGCGCAGGATGCCGCCTTTCAGTTCCGCGTCGAGCACCCGGCGCACGGCGTTGCGCTCCTCCGACCACAGATGCAGAATGCACTTGCCTTCGCCGGAGACGGAATACTTCGCAGTGGCGAAGTCAAACAACAATTCTCCGTCTTCCATGGCCACCGCCTGGGGCGCGTCCGCCAGGAATTGCTCCAGAACCTTAGCCAGATACTTGGGAGTGATGGCGCTGTTTTGCATGATCGAGGAGGAGATTCGAGTTTTTCGGGTAGAGCGGGGCAGTCCCTTCACGGGAAAGCGTAATCCAACCATGAGAAGTCTGCACCCTCCCTTAGCACAGCCCTATGTGATAATCGAAGATTGGGTCCCGGCGGCCAGCCGCGTCTTCTGCGGCAGCCGGACATCCAATGAGTGTGACTATGGACAAAAAGTTTTTTTTCGACCGCTACGGACTGGCGCAAGCCGATGTCGAACGTTATCTCTCTGCGGCCCTTTCCGCGGGCGGCGACTTCGCCGACCTCTATTTCGAGTACCAAACCTCCACCTCGGTTTCGCTTGACGAGAGCATGGTGAAGTCGGCCACGCAAGGCATTTCGGCGGGATGCGGGGTGCGGGTGTTGTCGGGGGAGCGCACCGGTTACGCCTACACCGATGACCTCTCGCCAGAGCGGCTCCTGCACGCTGCCCGGACCGCGGCGCTGATCGCCAGTGGTCCGGCGAAGCAACCGGTGGTGGGACTGACCAACAAGCCCGCGCACAATCTTTATCCCGTGCCGCTGCCCTCCGTGGAAGCCGAAGTGCTGGCCAAGGTTGACCTGGTGCAGCGGGCCGATAAAGCCGCGCGCGCCTACGATCCCCGGATTCATGAAGTACGCGTGAGCTACGCCGACGAGCTGCGCCACATTCTGGTGATTGGTTCCGACGGCAGTTTTGCTGAGGATGCCCAGCCCATGGCGCGCATGAGTGTCTTCTGCATCGCCAAGGACGAGGTTGCCGGCTCGGCGCGCGGCACAGCGGGCGGCGGCGGCCGCGTGGCGCTGGAATATTTCCAAGGGGACGCGTCGCCCGAGCATTTCGCCAAGGAAGCGGCGCGGCAGGCCATCATTCAGCTGGATGCGCGCGAGGCGCCGGCTGGCGAAATGGAAGTGGTGCTCGGCCCGGGATGGCCGGGGATCCTGTTGCACGAAGCTATCGGACATGGCCTCGAAGCCGATTTTAATCGCAAGAAGACTTCGGCGTTCTCGGGGATGCTGGGCCGCCGCGTGGCCAGCGACAAATGCACCGTCGTGGACAACGGCACCATGCCCGGCCGCCGCGGCTCGCTCAACGTGGACGACGAAGGCAATCCGACCGAGAACACGGTCCTCATCGAGAACGGCATCCTCAAGGGCTATCTCTCCGACAAGTTGTCGGCACGGCTGATGGGCATTCCCAACACCGGCAATGGCCGTCGTGAGAGCTATCAGCACATCCCCATGCCGCGCATGACCAACACTTACATGCTGGCCGGACAGGACTCGCCGGAAGACATCATTAAGTCGGTGAAGTACGGTGTTTACGCGGCGAACTTCGGCGGCGGCCAGGTGGACATCACCAACGGCAAGTTCGTTTTTTCCGCTTCGGAAGCTTACCTGATCGAGAACGGCATCATTACCTCGCCGTTGAAAAACGCGACGCTCATCGGCAACGGGCCGGATGTGCTGACCAAGGTTTCGATGGTGGGCAGCGATCTGCAACTCGACGAGGGAGTTGGGACCTGCGGCAAGGATGGACAGTCGGTGCCGGTCGGGGTGGGAATCCCAACGCTGAAGGTGGACCGGCTGACCGTCGGCGGGACCGGCGGATAAAGCGTCTCTGGAGATTCCGATCTCACTTCGGTTTGCCATCGTGGCAGGAAACACACAGAAAACAGCCCCAAAGGGGCGAAAGAGCTTGGCCCAGCGCTTCAGCGCTGGGTGAAGTGAGAAGTAGACTGAGTCCCGTAGGGACGGCAGAGGGATCTGCTTTTCACCCTTACTGTACGACATTGTGACACTCTGACAACGTAGGACTTATTCATGACTGTTTCTGCTCAAGAAAGCCCCGGCGCAGCGCCAACCGCATCCACCGATCTGAAGGAAATTGCCGCCGATGTGGTCCGCCGCGCCATGCAGGGCGGAGCTACCGCCGCCGAAGCCGTCGCCATGGACGGCAGCGAATTCTCCACCGTTGTGCGTCTCGGCGAAGTGGAGACCCTGAAGGAGTCCGGTTCCAAGGCCATCGGCGTGCGCGTCTTTTTCGGACAGCGCGCCGCCAGCACCTACTCCAGCGACCTGTCGCCGGAAGGGGTGAAGCAGTTGGTGGGCGCGGCGCTGGCGCTGGCCAAGGTCACCAGCGAAGACCCCTTCGCCGGAATTCCCGAGCCGGCGCAGCTCGGTAAACTTGAAGGCGACCTCGACCTTTATTACGACGACGTTTATTCCCTTTCCACCGCCGATCGCATCGACTACGCGCGCCGCGCCGAGAAAGCGGCACTCGACGCCGACCCGCGCATCATCAACTCCGAAGGGGGCACCTTCGACGCCGCCATCGGCTACAAGGTACTGGCCAATTCGCACGGATTCGTCGGCGACTACCAGCGCTCCTATTGCTCGGTTTCGGCGGTGCCCATCGCGCAGGTGGAAGGTTCGTCGATGCAGCGCGACTACTGGTATTCGGTCGCGATGACCCTGAAGAAACTGGAATCGCCGGAAGAAGTCGGCAAGATCGCCGCCCAGCGCACCGTGCGGCGCATCGGCGCGCGCAAGGTCAAGACCGCAAAAGTTCCCATCGTGTTCGAGTACACCGTCGCCGGATCGCTCGTCGGCCACATCTTCGAGGCGGTCAATGGCGACTCGATCTATCGCGGCGCGTCGTTCCTTACCGGCAAGCTGAACCAGAAGATCGCGGGCGACAACATCAACGTGGTGGACGACGGCACCATGCGCGGCGGCTTCGGCACCAGCCCGTTCGACTCCGAAGGCGTGCCCAGCCGCAAGACCGTCGTGGTCGAAAACGGCGTGCTCAAGTCGTACCTGCTGAACACCTACACGGCGAAAAAGCTGAACATGCAGACCACCGGCAACGCCTCGCGCGGGTTGGCGGGAACGCCGGGCATCGGGCCGGGCAACTTTTTTCTTCAGCCCGGAGCCAAGAGCCTGCAAGAGATCATCGGCGACATCAAGGAAGGCCTGTTCGTCACCGAGTTTCTCGGCTTCGGCGTGAACCTGGTAACCGGCGACTTCTCGCGCGGCGCTAGTGGCCTGTGGATCGAGAACGGCGAACTCACTTACCCGGTGGAAGAGATCACCGTCGCCGGCAACCTGAAAGACATGTTCTTCAACATCGCGGAGATCGGCAACGACCTGGAATTCCGCAGCGCCATCGCGTCCCCCACGCTGCGCATTGATGGCATGACCGTGGCGGGAGAATAGGGCGCCATTCAAGTGCAAGGGCCGACACCCAACCCAGGATGCCGACCGCTGTAGATTCCACCAATTTTCAGTTACGGCCCGATCTCCCAGACGACACCGAGGCCATGCGCTCCGCCTGTTTTTGCAGCGCCGTAGAGATTGCCCTGCGCGTCAAATACTATGCTGCCGTCCGGCGCCGCTCCATCTCTGCCGCCGGTGAAGTCGTAGCGCGAACGGCGTAAACTTGGGGCATGGCAAAGAGAAAACTCCGGATCGTCCGGCGCACGAACAACATTCCGGTGCTGGGGGTCTGCGAATACTGCAACATGCAGTTCCCATCACACCATCCCGTTAGCGGCCAAGCGGAAGCGCAAGCAGCTATCCAACAGCAGTTCAACGCGCACAAGTGCAAGCGCGAGGATTTCAGCCAATCTGCTGTGCGGGTCGTCAGGGAAGCTACTGACAACTAGGGAACCTCTGAACAACCA
>PMAT01000131.1 GCA_003152695.1 Acidobacteriaceae bacterium | reverse complement strand
AGTTTTAACCGGACAGCAGTGGATCTGGGTATGTGCCTTCTTCTCAAGAAACACCTTCCCGACGATGCGATCGCAGAATTACGAGCCGCAGCCACGCTGAAGCCGGAGTACTTTGACGCTCATCTAAATCTCGCTGCCGCGCTTATGCTCAAATATGATTATGACGACGCGATTCTTGAGTGCGAAGAGGCCATTCGAATCAATCCAAATCATCCAGTGGCGCACAAGGATCTTGGAATCCTCCGTATCTCAAAAGGAGAGTACCGCGAGGGTATCAAGGAATACGAAGAAGCCCTCAGGTTGAACCCCAACGATTCCATAACGCGTAGCTTGCTGAATAGGGCGGTTGCTCATGAGCGCCATTTCTAACTGCGCTAGGGTGGGTGCGAACCTTCAACCTCGAAGTTCGGAATAATTAAAGGCCATCGGCGATTCGCGAACGCCCACTCGACAAACCAGCTTGGTCGCCGCGGCCGGCCAAATTATACACAGGGACAGGAGATTTGCTTCGGCTTTGTTGTGGCGCGTTCATTCTCGAACGGCTTGGTTATTGTTTCTGGAATTAGTTTCACTCTTGAGCGACGTAGCGAGTCCAAATTTTGGACTCCATCGGTTCCCGTATCCGGCGAGAGCGACAGCATGTCCGATAACAGATATTATGTTAAGTCTCTGATTGCCTCAGCTAGAATAGGCCAGATTTGCAACCAAGCGCCTCCCCTAGGCCAATCGGTACCGGCAAAGGCGACTTCGTGGGTGCCGCCGATTTCAACGACCCGCTTCCTAAAGAGATCGAGGACACGTTCTACAAGGTGGACGATCTTCTCGAGGAATCTTTCGGCACTGGGTCAATTTCAAAACGACAGTCCGAGCATTAGAATACCCGTCGCAACTAACACTACCACTTGGGGATTCCCCTTCACCCCGAGGGCCGCGACCGCCAGTGCAATGAACAGGAGCATTAACACGTTCGTGACGCGCACGATGAGGCGTATGTCTTGTTCTTCTCTGTGTCTTGCGTGAATCAGGTTGAGGGCGCCGTAGAACAACAGGGCTAGCCCGGTACCCAAAAACCATAGCGCGTTGGCGTTCAGTCTTTTATAAGGGACAAACGCAAGAGTTGAATGCAATATCCCCAGGAGGAAAGCGATCGCCACCACTGTCAGATATGCCTTGCGCTTCATTTAGCGCTCCTCCGCGAGCGGGCACGATTCTAAACTGACCCACTACCAATCTTTCCGTGCTCTCAGTGCGGCAGCCTGCCCTGAGCCAAGCCGAACGGTAGCTAAAAGCAAACCTTCACGCCGTCGCCGTTAACAACTGCTCCAAGTCCTCCCGGAACCGTCGCAGCGCCTCCAGCCTCTCTGGCGTGGCTTCCACGATCTCGGACTTGGCCTGGAAGACCTGGCGGCCGTCCTTCTCCACCAGCACGCCCAGCACTTCCCCCATCCGCCAGCAAGGCGTTCCGATCATCTGCAGGCCAACCGGCGTTGACGTCAGCAGCGCAATGCAGCCGTCGCGGACCACACCAATGGAGTTGGGATAGCGTTCGTAAGTTTGCAGCTCAAAGCCGGCCAGATAGATGCGTTGCAGTTGCTCGGCGGCGTCGGGCATGGCTACATCTTGTAGCGGCCCAGGTCGTCTTCGCCCAGGTTCTCCAGCCACTTGCGGAGTTCGTCGGTGTTGACGCGGTCGCTGGTCGCGTTGGCCTGCTTGCTCGACTTCAGCACCTCATCCTCGACGAAGATGGGGCAATCCATGCGCAGCGCCAGCGCCAGCGCGTCGGAGGGGCGCGAGTCGATGCTGATGGCCTGCCCTTCGCGCTCCAGCCAGATCACGGCGAAGAAGGTGTCATCGCGCAGCTCGGTCACCACCACCTTCTGCACCGTGGTCTCCAGCCCAACCAGCAAGTTCTTCAGCAGGTCATGGGTCATGGGGCGCGGGGTTGTGACTTTCTCGATTTCGAGGGCGATGGCGTTGGCCTCATATACGCCGACCCAGATCGGCAGGACGGTGTCGCTCCCCTGGTCCTTCAGGATCACGATGGGCATGTTGGTCACGGGGTCCATCATCAACCCGCGAATCTTCATTTCAACTTCCATCATGGTTCCCTCCCAAGTACCGAAGTCCTGCCCTTTAATACTCCGCATCGACTACGAAACGCAAACACTTTCTCGTTCTTAGACGGTCATCTCGCCCAATAGGCTGTTGGGAAACGTCTGCGTAACCTGCACTCGGACATATTCTCCGATGCGCGGCTCTGGCCTGCCGTTGACCACGAAGTTGAGTGTCTTATTCTGCGAAGTGCGGCCGGTGATCTGTCCGCGCGCTGGATTTTTTCCTTCCACCATAACTTCAACAATCTGCCCTAAATGCCTGCGACAACTTGACCTCTGCAATTCTCGCTGATGCTCCTGCAGGACCTGTAAGCGGCGCGATTTCTCGGCATCGGGAATGGAATCGGCGTACTGCAGCGCGGGAGTGTTCGGCCGGGGCGAGTACTTGAAGGAGAAAACCCCGTCGTAGCCAACTTCGTCGAGCAAGCTCAGGGTCTCCCGGAATTCGGCTTCCGTCTCGCCCGGGAAACCGACGATCACGTCGGTCGTGATGCTGATTTCTCTGTTGCGCGCAGCCTTCATCCAGGCGATGCGCTCCAGGTATTGCTCGCGGGAATAATCGCGGAACATGGACTCCAGCACCCGCGACGAGCCGCTTTGTACCGGCAGATGTACGTGGTCGCAGAGCGTCGGCACCGAATCAATCGCGTCGATGATGTCTTTGGTAAAGTCCCGCGGATGCGAGGTGGTGAAGCGGACGCGGCGGATGCCCGGCAATTCCCCGACGGCAGTCAACAATTCCGCAAAAGTCTTTTTGCCGGCCGGGTCGTGGTAAGAATTCACGTTTTGCCCGAGCAGTTGAATGTCGGTGTAGCCGGCGTTGGCCATGCGCCGGGCTTCGTCAAGCACCGACTGCGCGGTACGGCTGCGCTCTTTGCCGCGCGTGTACGGCACCACGCAATAGGCGCAGAACTTATCGCAGCCCTCGATGATGGTGATGTATCCCCGATGCGGGTTGGTGCGCGCGGTGAACTCGGTCTCGAACGTCTGGTCGGTTTGGCGATCATCGAGTCCGGTGACGCGATCGGCCCCGGCCTCGATCTGAATCAGCATGGCTGGCAAGTTGCGATACGAAGCCGACCCCGCGACCAGCGAGACATAGGGCGCGCGCGCGAAGATCTTCTCGCCTTCCTGCTGGGCGACGCAGCCCAAAACGGCGAAGCGCTTCCCTTCCTTGTGCAGCTTCTTGAAATCGGCCAGCCGATGGAAGACCTTTTGCTCGGCTTTATCGCGGATCGAGCAGGTGTTGTAGACGATGAGGTCGGCATCCTCTTCGCGCTGCACCTGCGCGTAGCCTTCGGAGATGAGCGTCCCCACGACCTTTTCGGAGTCATGGAAGTTCATCTGGCAGCCGAAGGTCTCGATGTAAAACGTCTTTTGCGCGGAACTCACAGCCATCCTCGGTACTTATCAGTATATCGCGGCGAGACAATGGCGGAAACGGGCTCAAGCGCGCGCGCTCAACTGGCGGTGCTTAGCGACGAGCAACAGAATGATGAGTGGGGTAAGGAACTCGGCATACAGAAACAGTCCGGCGTTGTTCGCTGCGTGGTTGTTGTAATCGACCATCTGGCGGACGTGTCCGATGGCGTCACCCCACATCCAGACGGCGTTAGCGACAGCCGTGGCCAGCCAGAAGTTGTCGCGAAAAAATAGGCAGAGAACGCCCAGGACACCGACCGTGAGATCGGCCATGCCGACTTCGTATTCGTAAGGGCTGGTCTGCCACCCGATCGAAGCCGATGTCTGGATGGGCCGGAAGACGTGAGCGTAGGCGGTGAGCAACCCCATCAGTCCGACCTGGATCACCAACAAGCTGAGCAGAATTGTGCTGACGATGCCGAGGCGACTGCCGCGCAGGCGTTTCGAGACGGCCAGCGCAATCCCAGCCACGATCAAGGAGAGCAGAAAGAAAACCAGAATGAACATAGGGTTGTCTTGCCAGAGGAGTTTAACATCCCATGAAGGGGATCCATGCAGGCGCGGCGCCCAACGCCGCGGCCAGCCAACATGCTAATCCGTCGTCAACTTTCTTACTGCTTCCCCAGCAGCTTCTCGATTTGCGGTTCGATGGCCGTCGGCGGCGTCGTCGGCGCGAAACGCTCGACGACGTTGCCCTTCTTGTCCACCAGGAACTTGGTAAAGTTCCACTTGATACTATCCCCCAGCAGGCCGCCCTTTTCGCTCTTCAGAAACTTGTACAGCGGGTGCGCATCGTCCCCGTTGACCTCGATCTTCGAGAACAGCGGAAAGTCCACGCCGTAATTGACCTGGCAGAACGACTTGATCTCGTCATCGGAGCCCGGCTCCTGATGGCCGAACTGGTCGCAGGGAAAGCCGAGCACCTCCAGCCCGCGGTCTTTGTACTTGGCATAGAGCGATTGCAGCCCTTCGTACTGCGGCGTGAACCCGCACTTGCTGGCGCTGTTGACGATCAGTAGCACCTTGCCCTTGTAATCGGCTAGTTTCTTGTTCCGGCCGTTGTTCAGCTTGGCGGACAGATCGTAGAGGCCCATGTTCTATCTCCTTCAGGTGCTGGTTCCCAGAGTTGCCAGGGACTGGGGCGTCGCAACCGTCCAACGTCCCGCCTTTGGCGAAGAGCGAAAGGCGAAGAGCGAAAGGCGAACAGCGCTCCCATGAAAATCGGCTCCCACCTACTGGCTAGTTGCTAATTGCTAGTTGCGAGTTGCTTCTTAATACGCTTTCGCGATCACCACGCGCCGGTCAACCGGCTCGCCGGTGACCAGGCATTTGCCCGGTCCGTCGTATTCGTCCACCAGGGGAATGCAGCGGATCGTGGCCTTGAACTCCTTGATGCGGGCATCGCATCGCGGATCGTCCTTCAGATGCGCCATCACGAACTTGCCTCCGCCCTTTTCCGCAGTGACATCCTTGAGCAGCGATTCCACCTCTTCAATGGAATTCGCCAGCACCGTGTTCGCCTTCAGGCGTTGCTTGCCAACGTCGTACATGCTCTGCTGCATCGCCGCCAGCACAGCCGGCAACTTGGCGGCAACTTCGGATTGCGGTATTACTTCCTTGACTCCGGTATCACGCCGCTTCAACACGATGCTGCCCGAGGCCAAATCGCGCGGCCCAAGTTCGAGAACCACCGGCACGCCGCGACGCTCCCAGTGAAAAAATTTCGCGCCCGGGGTTATGTCTTCGCGGTCATCGACCTTCGCATCAACTTCCTTGGCAATGCGATGTGCTACCTCCAGCACGCGCGCTTTTTCGTCCTGTTCCTCGTCGGGTAAAACCATGACAGTACCCGAAATTGTTACCGGCTGTCCTACCGTCGAGGGATTCGGGTCGACTTTCATTGAAACTTTCGTTTTCTTCTTATAAATCGGCACCAGCACGGCTTTGATGGGCGCAACCTTCGGTGGCAGCACCAGGCCCTTGTCGTCGGAGTGGCTCATGATCAGCCCGCCAACCAGCCGCGTGCTCACTCCCCAACTGGTTTGCCACACGTAATCCAGCTGCCCTTCCTTGCTCTGAAATTGCACATTGAACGCTTTGCCGAAGTTCTGGCCCAGGTCGTGACTGGTGCCGGACTGCAAGGCAAAGCCATTCTGCATCATGGCCTCAATGCTATAGGTTTGCAGTGCTCCGGCGAACTTCTCCGATTGCGTTTTCAGGCCTTTGATCACCGGCATGGCCATCACATCCTCGGCGACTTCGGCGTACACGTCCAACATGCGAAAGACTTCCTGCGCGGCTTCCTCGTGGGTGGAGTGCGCGGTGTGACCCTCCTGCCAGAGAAACTCCGTGGTGCGCAGGAACATGCGGGTGCGCAGTTCCCAGCGGATGATGTTGGCCCACTGGTTCACCAGCATCGGCAGGTCGCGCCAGCTTTTGATCCACTTGGCGAAAAAGTGGCCGATGATCGTCTCCGATGTGGGACGAATGACGTACGGCTCTTCCAGTTGTTTCCCGCCGGCCATCGTGACCACCGCCAGCTCGGGCGAGAAGCCTTCCACGTGCTCCGCTTCCTTGTGCATAAAACTCTGCGGGATCAGCAGCGGAAAATACATGTTCTGATGCCCGGTGGCCTTGAATCGGTCGTCCAGTTCGCGCTGCAACAGCTCCCAGACAGCGTAGCCGTTGGCCTTGATGACCATGCAGCCTTTGACGATTTCGGCGGGCTCGGCCATGTCGCCTTGCAGAACCACGTCCTGATACCAGCTAGCAAAATCCTGGGTGCGGGCAGTGATGGGAGATTCGGCCATAGATGTGAGTGCTTTCGTTCCTATTCTGTCGATGTAAATGCTTCGTCTTAGATTATGACAGGTCAGTGCGAAGGGATGTTGTCCGGCGATTGCGGCTGTCTCATTTCGTTCCGTTCTTCACCAGCTTCAGAAACTCCTGGTGGACGCGCGTATCGTCCGACAATTCGGGATGGAAAGTTGCCGCCATCACGCTTCCCTTCCGCACCAGCACGGGATCGTCGCCGCGTTTCGCCAGGACCTCTACGCCCTCGCCAATTCTCTCGATGCGCGGCGCGCGAATGAACACCATCTCCAGCGGGTCGCCGCCGAGCGCACTGGCGGCTTCGACAATGGCGGAATCGATCTGCCGTCCGTAAGCGTTGCGGCGAATTGTAATGTCAATCGCATCGAGGCCGGGCTGATGCGGGCTCTCGACCTCTTTGGCCAGCATGATCGCTCCGGCGCAGGTGCCGAAAGTCGGCTTGGTATGCACGAAGGCGTTCAATTTTCGAAAGGTTTCGTCGCCGAGTAGCTTTAGGAACGTGGTCGACTCGCCTCCGGGAATCACCAGGCCGTCGATCTCGTCGAACTGCTCGGGCTTGCGCACCAACACAACTTCCGCGCCCAGTTCTTCCAGGCGGCGGCGGTGCGCATCGAAATCGCCCTGCAATGCCAGAACACCGATTTTCATAACGCTAGCCTTCAGCTATCAGCCATCAGCTCTCAGCCAAGAATCAATACGAGCGTGCCGACTGCAGCATTCTAGAGACGCGAGCGAACAGCAAAAGGCGCGGCTAGGCCGCGCCTAACTGAAAGCTGATGGCTGATGGCTGATAGCTGACGGCGGCCTTCCTACCATCCCCGCGTCTGCAGCAGGTCCTTTTCCGCGATGGCGCCGACGGCCAGCCCCTTCATCGCGCCCGTCATCTGCTCGCTGACTTCGGCCAGCACTTTGGGATCGTCGTAGTGGGTGGTCGCAATCACAATTGCGCGGGCGCGCGATTCGGCTTCTTCGCGCTCCGCCTTCAGCGTGAGGTCGAGTGGCGTCGCTCCGCCCTTCATGAAGATGCCCGAGCCGACGAAGACAGCTTCGGCGCCAAGTTGCATCATCAGCGAGGCATCGGCCGGAGTGGCGATGCCGCCGGCGGAGAAATTCGGCACTGGCAACTTCCCCGCTTGGGCAACCATGCGCACCAACTCATAGGGCGCCTGATGGTTCTTGGCGGCAGCAAAAAGCTCTTCCTCGCTCATCACTGTAAGTTGACGCATCTCTTTAATTATTTGCCGCATGTGCTTGACGGCATGGACCACATCGCCGGTTCCAGCTTCGCCCTTGGTGCGGATCATGGCCGCTCCTTCGGCGATGCGGCGCAGTGCTTCGCCCAAGTTGCGCGCCCCGCAAACGAACGGCGTCTTGAACGCATGCTTGTTCACGTGATGTTCTTCGTCGGCGGGGGTCAACACCTCCGATTCATCGATGTAGTCCACGCCGAGTTCCTGCAGAATCTGCGCCTCAGCAAAATGTCCGATGCGGCATTTCGCCATGACCGGGATCGAGACTGCGGCCATGATCTGCCGAATCAGCTTGGGATTGGCCATGCGCGAAACCCCGCCCTCGGCGCGGATGATGGCGGGCACACGCTCCAGCGCCATGACCGCGGTTGCGCCGGCCTTCTCGGCGACCTCGGCCTGCTGGACGCTCATCACGTCCATGATGACGCCGCCCTTGAGCATCTCGGCCAATCCGGTCTTCAGCCGAAGGCTGGTGTTGTTGCCATTGTTCTCTGACATAGCTTTCTCCCTGGATCGAAGCCGTTAGCACTTGGCCGTTAGCATTTAGTTGGATCGAAAGCATTGGCTAAGTGCTAAGTGCTAAGTGCCAACTGCCCAGCAGCCCGATCCTGTCCTTGAGGAACCCTTTATTTTACTCTCCGTGGACGGCCTGCGAACATCACGTCGCGTCGCTGTGCTTCTTCTTCAGATACTTGGCAAACATGCGGTGCGCATCCACCTCGATGAACTTCGCCGTACTGCTGGCCAGCACCTCTCCTTCGCGATTGCGAATCTCGGCCGCGCGGTAATGCTCGCGGCCATGGACGCGCACCTCCCAGCCTTCGACGATGAGCGGCTTGAACAGCGGCACCGGCTTCACGTAAGTGGCTTCCATCGTGCTGGTCAGGGCAATTAGATTGTGCAACTTGTTCACCTTGCCCATGGCTTCGTCGAGGATGGTGGCGATGATGCCGCCGTGGGCGTGCGCTGGCGGCCCCACAAAGCGCCGTTGCAGACGGAAGCGGCAGATAAAGCGCGCGCGCTTCTTGTCGAGCACAAACTTCAGCCGGAGTCCGGCCTCGTTGGCGGGGCCGCAACCGAAGCAATTGTTGGTGTACTGCTGTTTCTTTACCTCGTGACCGTGAACTCGTTCGTGGCGGGGCATAGAACCAAGATGAAGCAGAGTCGATCAGGATGCAAGTGGGAGGGCGCTCGTCGCTTTTCGCTCTTCGCCAAAGACGATCGAGGACAAAGCGATTGATGCACTAGTTTTGCGAATAGCGAATAGCGAAAAGCGAACAGCGAGTTTTCCTAAAACAGACGCGGATTGTTCGGAGTGCCAGAGTCGATCTTGATTTGTTCCTCGGTGTGCCGGCGAGCGTACCAGCAGGGCTTCACCCTGAACTGCGGAAACACGGAATTGGAGCAACTTATGTCGTGGTCGCCTGCGTAATCGTACTCGGTCCGTCCATTCTTCAACTTGACCACGTAGTAGGTGTGGACCGTCACCGTGCCGAAGGTGTCGCGGGCGGGAATCCGGAACCGCACCGAAACCAGGTCGGCCAGATACAGAATGCCTGCAAGAACAACGGCGATGATGAGTATGCGCTTCATGAGCCGGACAGCGACTCGCCCCCCTATTGTGAGTCCTCACTCAATCGAGAGTTTCTGCGATGGTTAGCTTTCGCCCGGCCAGAGTCTCGGACGGCAGGGACATTCCCCGCCTAAGAATATAACCCTGCCGATGGGTTGAGTTCCCCGCCGGTAACGCATCATAATGTCACAGGGAATTGTGACGAGGGCCCAACGTGGGGTGGCCGCGTTCCAACACCAGCGCTCTCAAATCGTCATCCAGCCAGCCCGCCGCGAAAACCATGGCAAGGCGGAAGGCTATCCAAAGGGTATTGCAGTCGTGAGCCGCGGAATCAGCATTCGGGTACCGAGGACGTCGCGAGGCGGCGGAGGCCGAGGCCCCACTCCAGGCTGGCCAGGTAACGGGGGCGGAGGCGGGGGCCGTGGCGGCGACGACCATATGCCCAGCTATGGCGAGCGCCTGCGCCGCTATCGCCTGGGGCTGATGTTGGCGCTGTCTTCGGTGACCATGCTCTTCGTCTCCTTCACCACAGCTTACGTGGTGCGCAAAGCAGGGGCCGTCTGGGACCCGACGAGCAATGACTATGTCAGCAACTGGGTGCCGCTGACACTCCCGGTCAGGTTACTGGTGGTCGACACCTTCATCCTGCTGTTGAGCAGTTTTGTTCTGGAGTTTGCGCGGCGGCGCGCCGCCGAAGATGTCGCTCTGGCGCCCATTGTCGGCATGCCCGGCATTCGCGTGAGCGCCAGCCATGCTCTTCCCTGGATCTGGACGACGGTCGCCCTTGGCGTCGGCTTCCTTGGCGGACAGGGTTATGCGTGGCATCAGCTGCGGTTGACCAACACCACGTTCGCCACCAGCACCAGCAGTTCGTTCTTTTACATGCTGACCGGCGTCCACGCCGTGCACCTCGTCGGAGGGATTCTCGCGCTCGTCTATGCCGGGATGACGACGTGGCTGCATCGCCCGCCGGAGACGCGCCGCATCGTCATTGACGTAACCGCCTGGTATTGGCACTTCATGGGGCTGTTGTGGATTTACATCTTCGCGCTGCTGTACTTCGCCAGGTGAGCCCCTCGGCTATTACGCTGCACGCCCGTGCTACAACTTCTTCCGCGTTTACCAAAGGCCACACGTAACTCCTGGAAAGAGGGCCAAGGGACCACGCTTGGACAATCGGTGAACTGGTAGGCGCAGAATAGGTTGGACAATCCTCCCGGTTGGTATGACAATCCACCCGAGGAAATCGAAATGCCCCAGCTCTGGTACGGTGCAGTGTGTCCGTATTGCAGGTTCAGCACGCCTCTGTTCGAAACTACCCTTGCAGAAATAATCCGTAACCGGCAAGTGGCAACCACGGGCGAACCATTCCTGGTATTCGTGTGCCAGCGCTGCACGAAATGCTTTTCCTGGAACTATGACCAGAGGCAGGTGGTGGGACAGTTCGACGCACTGTCCCGCAGCGACCCCGTCTGGATTTCCATTGTTGGCAAATGCGAAAACGGAGACTGCGAAGCCCTCACAGAACTTATCGCAATCCGGCCACATGGCACCACCAAACAACAGATTCTCCTAGAGCGGCCCACATGGAACGCCAAGGACATTTATTGCGATAACGGCCATCCAATAACTATTCCCCGCTAGAGCAGACGTAGTCTCCCACCGCTGGCATGACCTCCTCCCAATACCCCCTCTCGCCGGGGGCCGCTTTGTCGCAATACGCTCTTAGCCCGGTATCGTCCCTTCCGTGCTCCCGCGCAGCGATTTGCAACCAGATATAATTAAAAGTTTCGGTAGCCAGTTTTAGCCGCATCTGTGAGGCGGGCCAGCCAAACGCTGCTCCCCTGCAGATTCTTCCCTGCCGAAAACCTGGGGTCCATGTCAAACGAGAGCATCGTCGTACGTGGCGCGCGCGTCCACAACCTGAAGAACATCGACTTCGAAATTCCGCACAATGCCATGACGGTGGTGACCGGAGTTTCGGGGTCGGGCAAGTCGTCGCTGGCGTTCGATACTGTTTACGCCGAAGGCCAGCGCCGCTACGTGGAGTCGCTTTCGGCCTATGCGCGGCAGTTTCTGGAGCGCATCGAGAAGCCCGATGTCGATGTCATCGACGGCATCGCTCCCGCAGTCGCCATCAGGCAGAAGAACACCACCCGCAACCCGCGCTCGACGGTCGCCACCGCCACCGAGATCTACGACTATTTGCGTTTGCTGTATGCCCGTGTCGGGAGAACCTACTGCCTGAACTGCGGACAGGAGGTGAAGAAGGACACGGTCGATGAAGTAGCGCAGCGGATTCTCGCCCTCGGAGAAGGAACGCGCGTGCAGTCATTCTTTCCGGTTCAGCCGCCGCCAAAGCCTGTCGAGCCGGAAAAATTGAAGGGCCGCCGCATTGCAAAGAAGAAGGCGCCAAAGCCAGCGGACGATCCGTGGCTGAAAGAGCGCCTGTTTGAACTGCGCAAACGAGGCTACAACCGGCTCTATCAGAACGGGCGAATGGTTGAGTTCTCCACCCCCGAGTCGTTGCTCGACCTCGATTTCGCCGAGCCGGTGATGGTGCTGATCGATCGCATTGCGGTCTCACCCGAGGCGCGCGCGCGCATCGTGGATGCGGTCGAGCAGGGCTACCGCGAAGCCGGCGAAGTGCTGTTCGAGACTGCGCCCGCCGAAGGCGAAGCCGCGGAGCGCTTGCGTTTCTCACAGCGCTTCGAATGCAAGGCGTGCAACATTCGTTACGAAGAGCCGGAACCACGGTTGTTCTCGTTCAACAACCCATTTGGCGCGTGTCCGCGCTGTCAGGGCTTCGGCAACACCATCGATTTCGACCTCAACCTGGTGATCCCCAACAAGACCCTTAGCCTCGCCGAAGGCGCGATCGAACCCTGGACCAAGCCGAAATATAAGCCCCTAGCTACGGAGATGCGCCGCTACGCCCGCGCCGCAGGCATTCCGCACGACGTGCCCTGGCAGGACCTTACGACTGAGCAGCAAAACTACATCATCAACGGTGATGGCAAATTCTCGGGTGTGCGCGGTTTCTTCGAACACCTGGAGCGCAAGAAGTACAAACTGCACGTGCGGGTTTTTCTTAGCCGGTATCGCGGTTACTCGGTATGCTCCGATTGCGGGGGCCTGCGGTTGCGGCGCGAAGCGCGGCAGGTGAAGATCGGCGGCACTGACATCTGCCAGGTTTCGGCGATGACGGTCGAAGAGGCGACGCAGTTTTTCTCGCGCTTGCAACTGACCCGCCAGGAGGCCGACATTGCCGGCAAGTTGTTGGACGAAATTAATGACCGGCTGCGCTATCTGAACGATGTCGGTCTGGAATATCTGACCCTCGATCGCTTGTCGTCCACGCTATCGGGTGGCGAGGCGCAACGCATTCAGTTGGCGACATCGCTCGGCTCGCGGCTGGTTGGTACGCTCTACGTGCTGGATGAGCCCTCGATCGGGTTGCACCACCGCGACACCAAACGGCTGATCAAGATTCTGCACGATCTACGTGACTTGGGGAATACGATCCTGGTTGTGGAGCATGATGCCGAAATCATGCGCTCGGCCGATCGCATCCTCGATCTTGGTCCGGGCGCCGGCGAAAACGGCGGGCGCCTAATTGCGGTTGGGAGCTACGATGAGATCCTGCGCAATCCCGCTTCCCTCACGGGACGCTACTTGAGCGACGAGCTGCGCATACCGATGCCATCTTCGCGGCGAACTGGCACGGGGAGGCAAATCAGGCTGCTTGGTGCGCGGGCGCATAATTTGAAGAAGGTGAACGTCTCCATCCCGCTCGGCATTATGGTGTGCATCACGGGCGTATCGGGCTCGGGAAAATCGACGCTGGTGCACGATGTGCTCTATAACGCCATAGCTGCGCAAACCGGCCAAGTCACGGGCGGGCCGCAGGCCGAAGTCGATCGCGTGGAAGGAGCAGAGTGGATCGATGAGGTCGTCCTGGTGGATCAATCGCCGATCGGCCGCACTCCGCGATCCAATCCGGTGACGTACATCAAGTCGTTTGACGCCATCCGCGAACTGTTCGCTTCCCTGCCGGAGAGCAAGAAGCATGGTTACACGGCGGGACATTTTTCCTTCAACATTCCCGGCGGACGTTGCGAAGGCTGCCAGGGTGACGGCACAGTCACCGTCGAAATGCAGTTCCTCGCGGATGTTGAATTGGTTTGTGAAGAATGCAAGGGCATGCGCTACAAACCGGAAATTCTCGAGGTCCGTTATCACGGCAAGAATATCCACGAGGTTTTGAACCTTACCGTCAAGGAGGCCCTGCACTTCTTCTCAGGCGTACCAAAGATTGTGGAGAAACTGCGCGTGCTGGACGAAGTTGGCTTGGGATATTTGCGCCTGGGCCAGTCGGCAACAACGCTCTCCGGCGGCGAAGCGCAACGCATGAAGCTGGCGGCGCACCTTCAGCCCAAGTTGCGCGACCTTGGCCGCTCGCAGCTCGAGCGCAACAAGCGCCACCCGCGCATGCTGTACATTTTCGATGAACCCACAACCGGTCTGCACTTCGACGACGTCAGCAAACTTCTAGCGGCCTTCCGCCGGTTGATCGAGGCGGGCGGATCGATCCTGGTCATCGAGCATAACCTCGACATCATTAAGACCGCCGACTGGGTGATCGACCTTGGACCGGAAGGCGGATCGCGCGGCGGCGAAGTCGTGGCGGTGGGAACGCCGGAGGCCATCGCCCAGGCTGAAAATTCCTACACCGG
Source organism: Acidobacteriaceae bacterium (assembly GCA_003152695.1). Taxonomy (GTDB): domain Bacteria; phylum Acidobacteriota; class Terriglobia; order Terriglobales; family Acidobacteriaceae; genus Bog-257. Next base: position 33,299 of record PMAT01000131.1, on the reverse strand, counting down.
TCAGTGGCTGGCGCGCATCTTACCGCCCAACGGGAACCCGCAATCGCATGATCATCCATAGACGCTCGCTGGCGATCTGCCTGTCCATGGTTCTGACTGTGGCCAGCACTTTCGTCAGCGTCGCCGCACAGGAAAGCAAGCCGACGATCCGTCATCATCGCGTTGCCGAGGACGTCCACGACGACAGCAGTTCGCCGGAAGTGGACCAGGCGGAAACGGCGATGCAGCATCGCGACTTCACCACGGCGGAATCGCTCTTGCAGAAGGCTGTAACCGCAAAGCCGAATGACTATCGCGCATGGTTCGACCTGGGATACGTGTACAACGCCACGCAGCGCGGCACGCAAGCGATCGACGCCTATCGTAAATCGGTCGCGGCAAAGCCGGATGTCTTCGAGTCCAATCTGAACCTGGGCATATTACTGGCTGGGCAAGGCGACAGGGTTGAAGCGGCAAAGTACTTGAAGGCGGCAACCCAAGTGAAGCCCACGGCAAGCCCTGAAGAAGGCTTGGCGCGCGCCTGGCAGTCGCTGGGGCACGTCGAAGAGGACAGCGATCCGCAGCAGGCGCTGACCGCTTATTCGGAAGCCGCCCGGCTCAATCCCAAAGCTCCCCAGCCGCACCTCTCCGCTGGAATTTTGCTGGAAAAGCAGAATGGGCTGGACGCCGCAGGGCGCGAGTTCCTGTTGGCGGCAGAACTCGACCCGAAATCGCCGGAAGCCCTTGCGGGGTTGGCGAACGTCGCGATGATGCAACAGAAGTATCCCGAGGCCGAGGCAGCACTGCGCAAGTTGCTGGCGGCCAATCCCGAGAATAACAACGCGCGCGTCCAACTGGGACGCGTTTTGGCAGCCGAGGGCAAGAGCGATGAGGCCGCGCAGGAACTGCAGCAAGGACTAAAGGCTGATCCCGGCGATCCTCACGCCGCTCTGGAACTGGGTACGCTTTACGTGCAGGCCGGCAAGGACAGCGAGGCGGAGCAACAGTTTCGGGTCGCGGTGCAGAAGATGCCGCAAAACGCCGAGGCGCACTACGCGCTCGGCTCATTGCTGATGCACGAGAAGAAATATTCCGAGGCGCAACAGGAATTGCTGCTTGCGGTCAACCTCAAGCCCGACTTGGCGGACGCGTATGGCAACCTCGCCGTGGTGGCTTCGGAAAACAAGAATTACGAACTGGCGTTGAAGTCGCTGGATTACCGCGCCAAGTTCTTGCCCGAGTCGCCAGCTAGCTACTTTCTGCGGGCCACCTGCTTCGACCACTTGAAGGCCGTGCAGCAGGCAGTGGAATATTATCAACGTTTCCTGGCGGCAGACGAGGGCAAGCTTCCCGACCAGGAATGGCAGGCTCGTCATCGGCTGATAGCTCTTGACCCGCACCACGCAGAGAAGTATCAAATCAAACAGAAGTAGTATGCAGCGACAATTACGAGGCGCGGCGGTCGTCTTCCTGCTCGCCAGCATGATGCTGGCAGCGAACGAGTCCCTGCCTGCCTTGAAGGCCCGCGCCGATGCGGCCCAGGGCGGAGAACAAGCGAAGCTCTGCCTCGAATATGCTCATCGTTTGCTGGAGGACGCTAATGCTAGGTTCAGCAACGGCGACGTAGACAAGGCCCAGGGCGAAGTTGGCGATGTGGTGGAGTACAGCCGCAAGGCGGCCGATGCGGCATCCACCTCCGGAAAACATCTGAAGCAAACCGAGATTGACTTGCGCAAGCTCTCCAAACGTATGCACGATATTGCTGAAACGCTGGCTGTAGAAGACCGCCCGCCGCTGCTGAAAGCGGTGGATGACATCGAACAGATCCGCTCTGACCTGTTGGCCAGAATGTTCGGGCCGCAAGCCGAACCGAAGGAGAAACCGTGATGCTTCGTAGGACGCAGTGGCTGGCCGGGCTCATCTTTCTGATTTGTTTTCTTGCCCAATGTGCACTGCCTCAAACTCGTGATCGAGATCCGCTCAACGAAAAGGAAATCGACCAAATGCGCGAATCGGCGGACTTTCCTGACAAGCGCCTGGAGTTGATGATTAACTTCGCGCGAGCGCGCATGGCATCCATCGATCAATTAAGGGCCGACGCGAAGAACGCGAAAGATCGCCCCATGCAGATACACGATCTGCTGCAGGATTTTTCCTCGCTGCTGGATGAAATCGACGATAACGTGGACATGTACGCCTCGCACAAAACCGACATGCGCAGAGGCCTGAAATTGCTGATTGAAGCCGACAGTGAGTGGGCCCTCAAGCTGCGCGGTCTGAAAGACCAGTCGCCTCCGGAGGAGTTAGAGCAATACTCCTTCGTGCTGGCGAATGCCCGCGATGCCGTAAGCGACAGTGCCGACGGAGCGCGCAAGGAACTTCAGGAGCAGAATGAGCTGGCCAGGGAAAAGAAGCTGAACAAGATCTATACGCAGAGGCCGGATTAGTCGTATCAGCCGCGAACCCGTGCTACGTTAGTAACACCTTGCTCCCCAAGCTGCAGGAGATTTTCCAGAGGACCTACCGCGAGCTGCGGCCACGCGCGCCGCTGCCGGAGTTCCACATCGAGTTTTATCCCTTCGCCAATGTGAATAGCACCATTCGAGTGCGCGAGACCATCGTTCACGCACGCATCTCCGACCTGCTGGAAGGTGCACCTGAGACCGTTCTGGAGGCAATCGCTCACATCCTGCTGGCCAAAATCTATCGCAAGCCCATCGCAGCACTGCACTCGACGCGCTATCGCCGCTACGTTTCCAGCCGTGACATCAGCGCCAAGGCACAACGGGTGCGGCAGCTGCGTGGGCGAAAACGAATTGTCTCGGCGCAAGGCGAGGTCTACGATCTGGACCAGATCTTCGAGGAACTCAACCAGCGCTTCTTTTACGGTTTACTGGGCAGGCCGCAGATGACGTGGAGCCAGGCGCACGCCCGCAGAAGCCTCGCGCATTACGATCCCGCCCATAATGCCATTGTGGTCAGCCGCGCCTTCGACCATCCGCGAGTTCCGCGTTATGCCGTGGAATACATCGTCTATCACGAAATGCTCCATCTGAAGCACCCTGTAAAGCTGCGCGGCAGCCGCCGTTGTGTCCACGGGGCGGCGTTTCAGGCGGAAGAAAAGCTGTTTCCGGAGTTAGAGCGGGCCAAGGCCTTCCTGAAGACGCTGTGAAGTATTGGGTGTCCACAAGCAAAAAGGAGACGCTGGTTGACCTCTCCTTGGGATATTGCCCATTGACATCCTGTGCGGCTAGCCTCGGCAGTTACTCCGCGCAACCCGCTGATGGACGCGAATTTACCCGCTCCCTATAATGAACAGATAGCTTGTGCGTCGATTGCCATCCAGTTACCGGCTGGCGGGAGATATAGAGAGTGCCGCTCGATCTGAAATCCACGCTGAATCTGCCCAGGACCGACTTCTCCATGAAGGCGAACCTGCCCCGGAACGAGCCCTTGATGCTCGACCGTTGGGGGAAAATGCGGATTTACGACCGCATCCGCGAGGCGCACAAAGGCCAGCCCATCTATGTGATGCACGACGGCCCACCCTATGCCAACGGCCCCATCCACCTGGGTACGGCACTCAACAAGACGCTGAAAGACTTCGTGGTGAAGTCGCGCAGCATGAGCGGTTTCGATGCGCCGTATGTGCCCGGATGGGACTGCCATGGACTGCCAATCGAGATCAAGGTTGATGATCTCCTGGGCCGCAAGAAGCTCGACATGGACCCGCTGGCGGTACGCGAGGAGTGCCGCAAGTACGCGCAGAAGTATCTCGATCTGCAACGCGAACAGTTCAAGCGAATCGGCGTCTTCGGGCGTTGGGAGAGGCCGTATTCCACGATGGACCCGAGCTACGAGAGCGTCGTGATGGAGACGTTCTACTCGTGCTTCGAGCAGGGACTGGTTTACAAAGGCCTGAAGTCGGTGTACTGGTGCGTGTACGACAAGACCGCGCTGGCCGAGGCGGAAGTCGAATACGAGATGCATGCCAGCCCCAGCATCTGGGTGCGCTATCCGCTGACCAGCGAGCCCGCGAAGATCGATGCCGTGCTGGCCGGCAAAAAAAACGTCGCGACCATCATCTGGACGACTACGCCGTGGACGCTTCCTGCCTCTATGGCGGTGACCTTCGCCCCCGAAGCGGAATACGTCGCGCTCGACACCGGTGAGTGGACATACATCGTTGCCAGAGAGCTGGCGCAGCAGACGATCGAAAAGTGCAACCTTGGCGAGGCGAAGGAGATTGCGTCCTTCCCTGGCGCGAAGCTGGAATACGCCACTTTCGCTCATCCGTTCCTGGAGCGCAGCGTCCTCGGTGTGCTGGGCGACTACGTCACCATGGACACCGGAACCGGTGCGGTGCACACCGCCCCTGCTCACGGTGCGGACGACTTCGTCACCGGCGTCAAGTACGGCCTTGATTTGCACTGCGACGTGGACGAAGGGGGCATCCTGCGCAACGGGCTGCCGGAGTACAAGAACCAGCAGGTCTTCAAGGCCAACCCATTGATCGTGGAGCTGCTGAAGAGCCGGGGCGTGCTGCTGGGTTTCGAAAAGATCGAACACTCCTATCCCCACTGCTGGCGCTGTCACAATCCCATCATCTTCCGCGCCACCGAGCAGTGGTTCATCTCGATGGAAGGCAAGATCCCCGGCGGCACCCTGCGCAGTCGCGCGTTGGAAGAGATCAAGAAGGTGAAGTGGGACCCGGCGTGGGGCGAGGAGCGCATCTCCAACATGGTCGCCACTCGTCCCGACTGGTGTATTTCGCGCCAGCGTATCTGGGGTGTCCCCATCGCGGTGTTTCAATGCGAAGCCTGCCAGGAATTTCTCAATGATGCTGCGGTGAATCGCGCGGTCGTCGAGTTGTTCGCTCGCGAAGGCGCTGACGCCTGGTACAAACACTCTGCAGCCGAGATTCTTCCAGCGGGAATCAAGTGCGCAAAGTGCGGAGCCACGAAGTTTCGCAAGGAGATGGACATCATTGACGTCTGGTTCGAATCCGGTTCGAGCCAGGCGGCAGTGCTGGGTCGTGAGGCCGGACTTCCCTGGCCTGCCGACCTGTACCTGGAGGGCGGCGATCAGCACCGCGGATGGTTTCACTCCTCCCTGCTCTGCGCGGTTGCGGCCAAGGGCGGAGCGCCCTACCGCAGCGTCGCCACCGCGGGCTGGACGCTCGACCCGCATGGGCGCGCCATGTCCAAATCGCTGGGCAATACCGTCGATCCGGTGGAGATCGCGGACAAACTTGGGGCCGAGATCGTTCGTCTATGGGTGGCGTCGGTGGATTTCCGCGAAGACGTCATGGCCTCCGACGAGTTGATGCAGCGCATTTCCGAAAGCTATCGCAAGATTCGTAATACGTTCCGCTACATCCTCGGCAACTTGTCGGACTTTGCTCCAGCCCAGGATGCGGTCGGCTTCGCCGAGATGCATCCGCTGGACCGGTACATCCTGCTGCGCGCTTCTGAGGTCACCAAGGATGTGCGGGAGCACTACGACAACTTTGTCTTCCACAGGCTCTACCATCGGCTCAAGGATTTTTGCATCGGGGACCTGAGCGCGATTTACTTCGACGTGCTCAAGGACCGGCTGTACACGTCGGCGCCGAAATCGCTGGCTCGCCGCTCGGCCCAGACTGCGCTGTGGCGGCTGGGCGAGGCGTTGGTGAGACTACTGGCCCCGGTCATGAGTTTCACTGCGGAAGAGGTCTGGGGATTTTTGCCGGCCGTCAACGACCGTCTGGAGAGTGTGCACTTGACGCTGTTTCCGCAGCCCGAGGAACTGACGAGCAAGCTGCCCTCCGGCTTCGATACCGGCGCGGTGGAAAGTGATTGGGACACTCTGCTGACAGTTCGCAATGAAGCTCTTAAGGCGCTGGAGACGGCCCGCGCCGAGAAACAAATCGGCGGGAGCCTGGAAGCACAGCTTCATGTGGCTGCTCCCGAGCAGCTTTTTGCGGTGTTGGAACGTCATCGCGATCAGTTGCGCTACCTGTTTATCGTTTCGGATGTTGTGTTGGAGAAATCCCCGGCCAGCAACGGCGACGCCGGCTTGATGATTACGGTCAATCGGGCTCCGGGCGCGAAGTGTGAACGTTGCTGGAACTATTCGACGCACGTGGGAGAAGATAAAACCTATCCGACCGTGTGCGAACGCTGCAGCGCTGTACTGTCGGAGATCGAGGCAACTACGCGCGCACGGTAATACGGCGCGCTTCAGGGCGCGGGAATGCGCCGGTGGCGCAAAAGCAGTTTTTCCGTCGCTTCTTTCCGCCAAGTGATAGCGTCTAAGAAATAGGAAATTGCATCGAAGTTACGTCATGCGCAAGTACTTTTTCCTCATTGCCGCTGCCGTATTGTTGCTGGACCGTCTCGCCAAATGGGCCGTGGCCAGCAACATTCCGCTGCATGACAGCGTCACGGTTATCCCCGGCTGTTTTCACCTCACCCACGTGGAGAATACCGGCGCGGCGTTTGGCCTGTTTGCTGAGTCCACGGCGCAGTGGAAGGTTGGCGCGCTGGTCAGCTTCTCGGTCATCGCGCTGATGGTGGTTTCCGCGTTGCTGTGGAAGCATAGCCACGCGCTGAGCACCACTACCATCGGCCTGTCTCTGATTCTGGGCGGCGCCACCGGGAACCTGTGGGACCGCATGATGACCGGGCACGTCGTGGACTTTTTGGACTTTTACGTCGGCAGCTATCACTGGCCGGCCTTCAACGTGGCCGATAGCGCCATCGTGATTGGCGCGGTTTTGCTGGTGTCGGAGATCGTCTTTGCCAAGTCCAGCACCGAAGCGGTGAAGTCCAGCGGTTAGCTTTCAGCCGTCAGCTTGGAGAATGGAACAGTGCCGTTAACGGCCAGTGGCGAGATGGAGCCTGAGAAACCAAACCGCGCCGCTGGTGAGGTTTCAATCCGGATCACAGTGCCGGAAGAATTCGTCGGCGCCTCGCAACAGGAACTCGTCGCCCGCCGAGGTTTGATTACCGGTATGGAAGCGAAGGGGCAAAGCCTGGTGATTCATGCGTCCTTGCCTGTTGGGGAGTATGACGGACTGGTCGAGGCGATTGCTGCTGGCACGCAAGGTCGCGGCAAAATCGACCAGACTAACTGAAATATTCCCGCGGACCTCACGCGCTGACGGCTGACAGCTGCTTCTTACGGCGTTCCATACACCCGCTTGTAGACCTCGGCGTTGCGCACGATGGCCTGCACATATTCGCGAGTTTCGGTGAACGGAATGGACTCGACGAACTCCTCGACGTCGCGGAAGTTGCCCGACGCGCGCCAATCCTCGACGCGATCGGCCCCGGCATTATAAGCAGCCAACGCGTACTCAGTCTGTCCGCCGAAGTGGTCAATCATTTGCCGGAAGTAGCGGGTTCCCAGTTCAATGTTCGTGGTCGGATCGAGCAACAAGTCGGTGCTGTAGTGGTGCAGCCCTTCCTTCTTGGCCTCACCCTTCCCTGTCTTGGGCAACAGTTGCATCAGCCCGTAAGCGTTGGCGTGGGAGATGGCGCTGGGATTGAACTCCGATTCCTGCCGAATCAGCGACGCCACCAAATAGGGGTCGAGGCCGTTCTCTTCGGAGTAGCGCCGCAGTGCGTCCCAGTAGGGGCGCGGGAACAATCCGTGCCAGTAGGGCGCAGGCAGCCCATCTACATCCATTGCGAAATAGCCCGCGATGGCCCGCTTTAAAGCCTGCAGCGCACGGTAGTAGTCGCCCCCGCTGGAATAGATGCGCGCAATTTCCAGCATCTCCCACGACGGGCCGCTGGAGCTTCCGGCTTGCAGTTCCCTCACCGCCAGGTCGGTCACCCCGGCATTTTCCAACAGCCGGGCGCGCATGTAGTGAAGATCGTCCTCGGGCGGATCGGTGACTTTTGACGCGGGATCGTACGCCGGGGCCGAACCGATGTGTTGCAGTGACGCCACGACCACGGAGGGGGCCGTCTGCAAGGCAGCCAACCGCTTGCGCGCCAGCACGCCGTAGTAATAGTTGCGATAACGCTCCGCAAGCTTCTGGTAGTACGCGCGGGCAGCGCCATACTGACCTTCGTCCTCGGCCATGCGTCCGCGCCAGTACATCGCGTTGGGGACTTCATTGGTGCCAGGATAGAACTCAATCTGCTCGTCAAAGTACTTTTTGGCTTGCTCCTTGCGGTTCTGCCGATAGGTGAGCCAGGCGCACTTCCAATGCGCGTACGCCGCTTTCGTTCCCGACGGGAAGCGATCATGAAGCTCGCGATAATAGTCAATGGCGCGGTCGTAATCCTTGCGCAGCAAGTACATATTTCCTGCAGTGAACAAAGCCGATTCCAGCCACGGCGACTTGGGAGTGGTACTCCGCATGTGCTGCAGAATGGTGGTCAGGGAGGCGTCATCGTTGGCATTGCGGGCAATCTCGGCCTGCTGATACCACTTCTCGGCGCTGGCTTCGCTGCCATCGTCGGGAATGCGATCAAGCGCGGCGCGGGCATCGCGGGTATTGCCATCGTGCATGTAGCAGTTGGCGAGCTGAATCAGCGCTGCCGACTGCTGTCCCGCCGGAGGAGCGAGATCCGCCAGCGCGCGGTACTCGTCAGCCGCTGCGGGATAGCGACGAGCCTTGTAGAGCGCCTCAGCACGCCTCAGGTGCTCGGCGTAGGTGATGGGGGGAAGCGTTGCCGTTTCGGGAATTTTCTTCAGATCGGCAGCGGCGTTGTCGGCCGTGTAATTGGTCGCATAGTTGTAGTAAACGCGTCGCAAGGCCTCGGCTCCGGTGCGGCCTTGGCCGTTCTGCACGTAGGCTTTGCCGAGAAAATATTCGGCTTCGGCGCTAGGAGGCGAGCGGTGCGCTTCCAGCAGGCGGACGGCTTCACTCGACCGATTGGTCGCGAGCAGCGCTCTCGCGTATGCAATCAAGGCGTCATGCGCATAAAGCGAGTCGGGAAAGCGAGTGCCGAAGTCGCGCAGGTACGCAAATGACTCCTCTGGGTTATTGCTGGCCACGAACGAATTGCCGATGAAAAACGCGGTGTAATCCTTCAATTCGCCGATCTGCGCCTGCGCCTTTTGCATGGCGGCAATGGCCGCGGGATGCTGCCCGTCGAGGTAGTGTGCGTATCCGATGGCGAACCAAGCCAGCGCTCCGGCCTCGGTTCCAGCGCGGGCATGCGCGTAGGTTTCGACTCCGGCATAGGCGGCGGGAGTGCGAAATTCCACGAGCTGCCGCGCCATTGGGCGCAAGTCGCTGGAAGCCACGAAGCTCCGCTTCAGGCTGTGGGCGCGCGCAGCGGTTACTTTCTTGCGAGGCGCGTGGTGCTGAGTAGATACCGATTTCTTGCCGGCCGGCTTCGCTGACTTATGCGCGCTGGTACTGGAGGTAGACTTTTTCTTGTGGGCGGAGGTGCTGTCTTGCGCAAGCACTCCATTGCCCAGCAAGGCCAGGACAACGGCCAGAAGAACGACTTGGAAGCGGCTGTGGGGATTCACCGGATTCAGTGTAGCGCGATTCTTTCCCAGCCGGACGCAAACAAATCGTTTACGAAATGGATTCCCGCCTGTGACATCTGTTGGACTCGCGCGTCCGTACAATGGACGTATTGCCACCAGGACCGTGATTCAACCCACTAGGCAGCAACAGATCGATCAGTGAAATTTTGTTTCCCCGGTTTTCCCGAATCCTCGCCCGTATAGGTACAATGGCTTCGGGAATTTTGTACTGGGCATAACCCACCCCAACCCGCGCAAAAGCAGCGCGCGTTGGGGACGCCGGATTAAAATCCTGAATCTACGCAAACATGGGAACCATCCAACCAAAGGTAGAAGCGGCTGGCGATGAAATTACGCTGGTCCACGCGGCCAAGGCCGGCGACATCAGCGCTTTCGAAGAGCTGGTGAAGCGGTACGACCGCAACGTGTTCCGGATCGCACAACACATCACGCAAAACCGCGAGGACGCGGAAGACGTGGTGCAGGACGCTTTCCTGAAGGCGTACCAGAACCTGGCGAACTTCCAGGAGCAGTCGAAGTTCTACACCTGGCTGGTACGGATCGCGGTGAACGAAGCGCTGATGCGCTTGCGTCGCCGGCGTCCCGAGCGCATGGTCTCGCTCGATGAGGACATTAAGACCGAAGAGGATTCCATGCCGCGCGAAGTCGCGGATTGGTCTCCGAATCCGGAGCAGCTTTACAACCAGGGTGAGTTGAAAGAGATCCTGGGCAAGACGATACAAGGGTTGCCGCCGAGCTTTCGGACGGTGTTTGTCTTGCGCGACGTTGAGGGGCTCTCCACCGAAGAGACGGCGGATGCCTTGGATTTGAGTATTCCCGCGGTCAAGTCCCGCCTGCTTCGGGCTCGGCTGCAGTTGCGTGAACGGTTGAATAAGTATTTCAAAAATCGTACTGGTGGAGATGGCAAACCGTGACCTGCTCTGATTTTCTGAAAGAGCTCACCGATTACCTTGACGACTCGATGGACGCTCAAACACGAGCTGAATTGGAAGACCATCTTCAGTGGTGCCACAACTGCTACGTGGTCTGCAACACAACCAAGATGACCATCGAGATCTACCGCGACTCCCACCTGTACGAACTTCCGGATGACCTGCGCACTCGCCTCCGTACGGCCATTGTCTCCAAGTGTGAAGGTCACAAGGAGCAAGTCAGCGATCCTCGAGAACCAAGCGGCTCTCCGACGGCCAAGTAGCTTACTTCCAGCAGCATGCTTTCCAACGGCAAGTTTCAGCGCGCACTTGTGCCTTGCTCTCGTCCTTTTTTCAGATGCGAGGCACTCGAAGACGGCGTCGCCTTAAACTGATTCGAGTTTTGCACAGTATCAAACTTATCTCGGCCTCTCGAATGCCGATATCGAGTATGTACCTTGACTTCGCAGCGGCAGTTTAGAGAAGGCACTTGAGTAATCTCGACGTTGCCCTAGACCGGGAACCCTGCTTCGTCCATCGAACCTTTTGCGTAGCTCTCGAATCTAAAGCTTTAGGAGCGCGTTATCTTGCTCGAGAGGCTTCACCCGACTGCGCCGCGCAGCCCGGGCGCCCTGCTTGGCGGGGGCGGAGGGAGGCATATGAGTCTATTCGATTTCGTCTTTGGTTGTTCGCACCAACGGTGCAGCTTTCCCATCACGGTCAAAAGTAAACTTCGACGCAGCGCAGCGGCGGCAGTCACCGGCACCTATGTCGTCTGCCTGGATTGTGGCAAGGAATTTCCTTACGACTGGGCGGAAATGAAGATGGTTCGCTCCGAGTCAGACGATTCGGCGGCCACCAACCCAATCACCGTCGCATCGGGCAGCAAGGCTGCGTAGTTGCCGGTGCGAGCCCGCCGCGTGGTAGCTGCGGGAACAATTTGTTCGGAACTCAGAAGGGCGCTCGTTGCGAACGCCCTTTTGTATTCGGGTTAGCCGCGCGGGCTTCGCGGAGTACGTCTGGCACTCTGCAACCTCGGGCGAGGCCTGGGTAAAATAGGCCCATGGCAACCAATCCCAGCACGCCGGTCTTCCAGCCACCGACCACGGTGGAACGCGCCTTCAATCGGTTGTTCGGATTCCTGGTCGGCCTCGGCTTTGGAATGAAACATAATTACCTGCTCAAGGTCCGAGGGCGGAAAAGCGGGCGGCTATACTCTACGCCGATTGATCTATTGGAGACCGGCGGCAAGCGGTTTCTGGTTGCGCCTCGCGGCCGCACCCAGTGGGTTCGCAATGCGGAAGCAGCAGGCGAGATTACGCTCAAGAAAGGGCGGTCACGACAGATCTATCGGTTGCGGCCGGTTGCCGATAACGAGAAGCCCGCATTGCTGAAAGCTTATCTGGACAGCTTCAAGACCACCGTGCAGCGTTACTTCCCCGTACCTGTCGGTTCGCCCGCTGAGCGTTTTGCAAGCATTGCCGCAAATTATCCGGTATTTGAACTGATACAAAAATAGCGTTTACGGGCAACAAACCCATCCGCAAACTGAATCTGGCTTGAACAGCAGCTCCAAAGCAAAACCGGCGGCACATTGCCGCCGGTCGAGCAAGACTTGAACAGGCTATTGTTGACCCGTGCTGGCGATGAAGTCATCGTCGCGCCGTTGCAGGGTGGGGCGATCGTCGCCATCTTTGCCATCTTTGCCCTTGTTGTCCGCGGTTTGAGTGCGCCGCAGCGAAGGCTTGGTGTTGTCCTTCTCTTCGATGCCCTTCTTGCGATTCTGCAATGCCGCCAACCGGGCCTTCACCTCATTGAACTCAGACGTGTTGACGATATATTCCGGGCGCGGGGGGAGGACCGTGCGTATCTCTTCCTGGGTCTTGAGAATTCGATCGGGAGTTGGCGGATGAGAAGCGAAGGCTTTGGCCAGCGTACCCGGCTTCTTCTTTTCCTGCGCCTTGACCTTCTCGAAGAAAGAGACGAAGGACTGCGGGTCATAGCCGGCCTTGTACATATACTGCACGCCAAGATAATCGGCTTCCGCTTCGAAGCCGCGCGAGAACTTCATAAAGGTCAGCGGCAGCGCCAGATTCAAGGCCAGACTCGCGCCTTCATACAGGCCCCAGCTTCCCACAAAGATCAATGGAATCGAAGCCATGCTCGCATAATTTGCGCGGGTCATCTCGCGGGTGGCATGGCGGGCGCAAACGTGCGCAATTTCGTGTGCCATCACGCCGGCCAGCTCGGATTCATCGTCGGCCGCCAGAATGAGGCCGCTGTTGACGTAGAAGAATCCGCCGGGTAAGGCAAAGGCGTTGATGTCGTCGGAGTCGACAACCTTGATGGTGAACGGCACTTTTGCGTCGGAGTTGCGAACCAGGTTCTGGCCAATGCGATTCACGTACTCAACAACGACCGGATCCTGAATCATCCGCGCACTCGACTCGACCATCATGGCGTACTGCTTGCCCATCTTGATTTCGGTGTCGTATCCGTACCAATCGCCAATGCCCTTGCCGGAACCGACCTTGCGATTGCCAATGTCGTCGATGTCGTTCTTGCCCTTATCGTGAGTGGTTTTCGGCGCGTCCTGGGTCGAGGCTGGAGTTGACGTGTTGCCAGCGGTAGCCGCCGGGTTAGGGCTGGTCTCTGCCGCGGATTGAGTTTGATCTTGTGGGTTGCTGGGTGCCTGCGCTGATGGCTCTTGAGTTTGCGTGGTATTTTGCGCGAACGAAGGAACCGCGAGGAGGACACTCAGCAGCATTGCGGTTGCAACGGCGAGAGGGCGTGACTTCATGGAATACTCCAGTGCCGAACGCTGAGCCACCCTGCCGGGGTGGTACTTGCGCTCATTATAGACTTGGAGCCGCTTTGTAGCGCATTGGATTTCCAGAAACCTTTCGGGACGCAAAAATTTCCTGCACCGGCGCAGGGTCGCAGGACTCGAACGGCTTAACCCAGGTTAGAATAAGCGGTTCGTCCCAGAAGGAGGTCGCCTCGGAAATGGCTACGTCAGCAGATCGGGCAACGCGCGGAATTCCAGTGCAGCACTTCATCGACGGCCTGCGGCAGCTCAAGGAGGATGCCTTCACTGGAGTCAACGGTACGCTGCAATATCTGCGAGAGAATGCGGTTGATCCTGAGTCGCTGACGCCGTATCTGTTCTGGAATGCGCAGCACTATACCCGCAACCTGATTGACAAGACCGACCTTTACGAATTGCTGGCGATCTGCTGGGAAGTCGGCATGGGTAGCTCCATTCACAATCACCAGGGACAGAATTGCTGGATGGCTGCGCCCATCGGCCGTCTTGCGGTGCAGAATTTTCGCCTTCTCTCCGAAGACCTTGCCGCGCATCGTTGCCACATCGTTCCTACCAATGTCGTCGAGATCACACCCGCCAATCCGGTTGCGGTGGATCCGCTGAATCCAGTGCACGACGTCCACAATCCCCACGAATTGGGCCAGCGCGCCGTGAGCCTGCATATTTACTCGCGCCCGTTCAACTCCTGCATTGTTTATTCGGTGGAGCAAGGCAGTTGCGGTGAGATTGGACTGAACTACACGTCAATGTACGGGAAGCTGGTTTGAAGGGCAGCACTCAGCATTCAGCACTCAGCACTCAGAATAGCCAAGAAGGAACTGCAACAAGGGATCATGCAGGGGTCTCCTTTTCGCGGAAGATCTTAATTGGCTGACGACTGAATGCTGAGTGCTGCGTGCTTATATCCCACATTTGGGGAATGCGGATTTCTGCGCTCACATTGAATTCCCTAGGTGTCACGCATCTGTGTTCTTATAATTAACATGGGTGTTTGTCTGGAATCTTACATTCTTTTCTACAGCGAGGCGTAATGACAGTCATCAAGCAAGACGATCTTATCCAGAGCGTTGCCGACGCTCTGCAATATATTTCCTACTACCACCCGGTCGATTTCATTCAAAACCTGGCGCGCGCGTATGAAAAAGAACAGTCGCCCGCCGCCCGGGACGCGATGGCGCAGATCCTGATCAACTCGCGCATGTGCGCCGAAGGCCATCGGCCGATTTGCCAGGACACCGGCATCGTAACGGTCTTCCTGAAAGTTGGTATGAAGGTGCAGTGGGAAGCGACCATGAGCGTGGAGGATATGGTCAACGAAGGCGTGCGCCGCGCGTATCTCCACCCCGACAACAAGCTGCGCGCCAGCGTGCTGGCCGATCCGGCGGGGGAACGCAAGAACACCAAGGACAACACTCCGGCGGTCGTGAACATGAAGCTCGTTCCGGGCGACAAAGTTGACGTCATCGTCGCCGCAAAGGGCGGCGGCTCCGAAGCCAAGTCAAAGTTCGTCATGTTGAATCCCTCCGACTCCATCGTCGAGTGGGTGCTCAAGACGGTCCCGACTATGGGCTCGGGCTGGTGTCCTCCAGGGATTATCGGCATCGGCATCGGCGGCACCGCGGAAAAGGCCATGCTGCTGGCCAAGGAAGCCCTGATGGAGCCAATCGACATCCAGGAGCTGATTGCCCGCGGGCCGAAGAACCGCGCCGAGGAGTTGCGCGTCGAGTTGTACAAGAAGATCAATGCGCTGGGCATCGGCGCGCAGGGACTGGGCGGCCTGACTACGGTGCTTGACGTGAAGGTGAAGGACTATCCGACGCACGCCGCTAATCTGCCTGTAGCGATGATCCCAAACTGTGCGGCGACACGTCATGCGCACTTTGTTCTCGACGGCTCGGGCGCGGTCGTGCTGAAACCGCCGTCGCTAAAGGATTGGCCGACGTTGACCTACAATCCCGCGGGCGCGCGTCGCGTCAACCTCGACACCGTCACGCGCGCAGAAGTGGCAACGTGGAAAACCGGCGAAGTGATTCTGCTTAGCGGCAAGCTGCTCACCGGCCGCGATGCCGCGCACAAGCGCATGACCGACATGCTCAAGCGCGGCGAACAGCTTCCGGTGGACTTCACCAATCGTTTCATCTACTACGTCGGGCCAGTCGATCCGGTGAGAGATGAAGTGGTCGGTCCTGCCGGTCCTACAACGGCCACGCGCATGGACAAGTTCACACGCCAGATGCTGAAGGAAACCGGCCTGCTCGGCATGGTGGGCAAGTCGGAACGCGGGCCGGAGGGCATCTCCGCCATTCGCGATCACAAAGCGGTGTTCCTGATGGCGGTGGGCGGCGCCGCATACCTGGTCTCGAAGGCCATCAAGAAGTCGCGCGTGCTGGGCTTCGCCGATCTCGGCATGGAAGCCATCTACGAATTCGAGGTCGAGGACATGCCGGTCACGGTTGCAGTGGATGTGAACGGCAACTCCGTACACGAGTCCGGCCCAAAGGAATGGCAGGCGAAGATTGCTGAGATGGTGGAGATCGGGTAAAGAAGGGAAGACCGTTGGAGGTTGGCAAGTCCAAGCAGCCCCCCATTCATTTGTCAGCCGATCGAATGATTGTTTTTAGCGATTGCCAACTTTTCCCATCGCCCCTCAGTGTCTTACAGCTCTCGCTGGTGAACCAGAGCGACGTGATCTGATGCTCCTGCAAGAGTTTCCTGTAGCTGCGGGAAGGGGGAGAGATGGTTAGAATCGCAAGATCGGTACCGGCTTGGTGCGGCAAGAATCTCCTATAATCAAGAAGTTGCCCGATCGCAATCCGAATGGAGCCTTTGTCCGGATCAGGTTTTACTTCGATTAGCAAATCGCGTCCCGTTCCGTTGTAGTTCTCAGTCAAGACATCGTAGCGACAAAACGAATCCTTGCCCTGTGTGAGTCGCGCCCTACATACCTGACCGAGTCTCTTGGTCATTTTGTTGTGTCGCTTCCGAAAGATCACTGTCGCACTCTTGATGACTGACCGCCGCTCTTCCTCGTCCAACACAGGGAGTGGAGCCCCGCGACCTTGAAGATTATGCTCGCTCCGTCGTAGTTGAATAGAGGGAGGCGCGGTGCGCTTTTGTTTCATTGCGATCTCACTTATTCGAGCGTCCCCTAGCGTATCCAGATCGAAGGCATCGGCAATGTCTTGAGAACCAATCAGGCCGATCATGCCCTCCACCTGAGCCTCTAGATCGTGTTTCGCCAAGCCCAACTTCGTCAGCAGACGCCTGACGTTCTTTTGTCCATTAATAATCGGAAAATACCGCTTGGGATCGAGACAGGCGATCAACGGCGTGATGAGATTCACAGCACTCATTTTTCGCTTACGACGAGGAGTTAACACTGGCGACAATTTCTCGATTCTGCCAGCTAGATCGAATCGAGCCCGATCATTAGGCCCGAGGTTTCTGGCCGCTTTCACAATTGCTTTTAACTCTTTCTCGTTCTCCTTGCACCAAGCTTGCGCAGAGTTTCTGTATGCGGCGTAACAATTTACAAAGCCAGTCTTCTTAGCGGCAGCTTCTGCCACGATCACGTCGGAGAGTTTTATGTTCTCGACCGTGGATTTCAAATCGCCGCGAATGTCGGCTTTCTTTGCGCGGAGTCCCTTGGGGAAAAGGTGGGCCAGCGCTGGCACTTTGAGGCTCTTCCAGTGATCTTTCCTTTTGGTAATCCAAGTGAGTCGGAGAAGTTGCCAAACGTCGTCTCCGGACAGTCCTTGGACGTGAGCGTCTACTACGGCTTTTAGCAAGGCTTCCGTGTTTCGTTCAGTCTCGTACCCCGTGCTGAGTGGGGAAGGCTTAGAAGTGCGCATACTCCCTATATACTCCGCAAGAGTGGCGGCCGGATAAAAAATACTCGATATAGAAAGTCGTGTTGCCCCGCGCGATCATCTCTACTCCTTGGAGGACAAACTGGTGTCTGCCGCTGTCAAGACTCCCACCCGTACGGAGAAAGACTCCCTCGGCCCCAAGGAAATCCCCGCCGAGGTTTACTACGGCATTCAAACCGCGCGCGCCGCGCAGAATTTTCCCATCAGCGGATTGCGCGCTCACCCTTCGCTTATCCGCGCTATCGCGATGGTGAAGGAAGCTGCCGCCCTCGCCAATCGCGAGCTCGGTCTGGTGGACGAGAAGACGGCCAATGCCATCATCGAGGCGGCCAAGGAAGTTCAGCAGGGCAAATGGAACCCGGAATTCGTGGTGGACGTTTTCCAGGCAGGCGCGGGCGTCAGCTTCCACATGAATGCCAACGAGGTCATCGCCAACCGCGCCTCCGAGTTGCTGGGCGGCAAGCTGGGCGCGTACAAGCACGTCCATCCCAACGATCACGTCAATTACGGGCAATCGACGAACGACGTCTTCCCCACCGCCATGCGCCTCGCCGCGTTGCTCGAACTGGAAAAGCTGTACGCGGTGCTCGATGGCCTGTTTGCCGCGCTCGACGAAAAAGGCAAGGAGTTCCACGACATCCTAAAGTCGGGCCGCACCCACATGATGGACGCAGTTCCCATGCGGCTGGGACAGGAGTTCCAGGCCTACGCGGGCGCGATCAAGCGCGCGGCGAAGTCCATCCAGCAGCAATCGGAGCTGCTGCGCGAGGTTGGACTCGGCGGCTCGGCGGTGGGCACCGGCATCAATACTCATCCCGATTACCGGGAGAAGGCGATCGCCGACCTGGCGCGCATCTCGGGACAAAAGCTGCACGTCGTGGATGACATGCGCTATGCCATGCAATCGAACCTGGCGATGTCGTCGGTCAGCTCGGCGCTGCGCAATCTAGCGTTGGAGGTCATCCGCATCTCCAACGACCTGAGGCTGCTGTCGTCGGGCCCGAACACTGGCCTGGCAGAAATCAATCTGCCAGCACTGCAGCCGGGCTCTTCCATCATGCCGGGCAAGATCAATCCGGTGATGGCGGAGCTGGCGGCCATGGTTTCGTTCCAGGTTATCGGTTACGACACCACGGTAGCGCTCGCGGTCCAGGCCGGCCAACTCGAGCTTAACGTCATGATGCCGACGATGGCTTACAGCGTGCTCACCTCGATCACCATCATGAGCAACATGCTGCGGCAGCTCACCGAGTTCTGTATCAAGGGCATCACGGTCAACCAGAAGCGCACCGACTACTACGTGCAGAGCACGGTGTCACTGGCCACGGCGCTGAATCCGTACATCGGTTACGCCAAAGCCGCGGAGATTGCCAAAGAGTCGGTGAAGACCGGCAAGTCCATCATTGAGATTGCCCGTGAGCGCGGCGATCTGAGCGAAGAGCAGATCAAGGAAATTCTTGATCCCGCACGCATGACCGAGCCGGTGCGCCCGCTGGACGCAGCGAAGGAGCGGGAAAGGCTAAAAGCAAAATGAGCGATCTTGCTTGTGGATCGGACTGGATGTTTGCGCAACGCAAGGAAGTGGCAGCACAAATCGCAACTGGATTTGCGCAGGCCGAGCGGGGCGAGCTGATCGACGAGGACGCCACGCGCGAAATGTTGCGGCAGCGACGCGCTGAGCGGCCGCCCTCTAGTACGCCCAGCGCAGCAGCGTAGTTCCAGAAGTGAATCCCGCACCTACAGCCGCCAATAAAACCAGGTCACCCTTCTTCAGCTTGCCTTCGTCAATCGCGGTCTGCATGGCCAGAGGGATGGTTCCAGCCGTGGTATTGCCGTAACGGTCAATGTTGATGATGACCTTTTCGGTCGGCATCTTGAGGCGGTCAGCGGTCGCCTTGATGATGCGCATGTTGGCCTGGTGAGCGATGAAGCAATCCACCTCCTGCCCGGTCAGGCCATTCTTGCGCAGGAGGCGCTCCGTCATCTCCGACATTTTCTTCACCGCGTACTTGAAGACCTGCTGTCCATCTTGATGAATATAATGCATCTTTTTATCAACAGTTTCGTGCGACGCGGGGTTCAGACTGCCCCCACCCGGCATGTACAGGTACTGGCCTCCCATGCCTTCGATCTGGGCTTCGTAGTCGATAATCCCGTCCTCACCTTCTTCCGCCGGTTCCAGCAACACGGCGCCCGCGCCGTCGCCGAAGATGATGCAGACCGCGCGATCGGTGAAGTCGGTCATGGAGGAGTTCACGTCGGCGCCGATCACCAGCACCTTCTTGGCCCTGCCAGATTCGATGAACTGCGCGCCGGCGTTCAACGCATACACGAAGCCCGAGCATCCTGCCGACACGTCGAAGCCCCAGGTGCGTGCAATGCTAAGTTTGTGCTGCACCAGGCACGCCGTTGAGGGATACATCATGTCAGGAGTAACCGTCCCCACCACGATCACATCCACCTCCTGAAGATCGAACGGGTGCGACGCGACAAGCTTCTTGACCGCTTCGACCGCCAAATCACTGGCTGCTACTCCTTTGTCCGCCAAGTGGCGTTCGCGGATTCCGGTGCGCTCCAAGATCCACTGGTCGGTGGTGTCCACCATTTTTTCCAGGTGCTTATTGGTCAAAACGCGAGGCGGGACATAGGTGCCGAGCGCAGTAATTTTGGCGCGACGAGTAGTTGGCAATAGAGTTCTCCGAAACAAAATGACGGCGCAATCATTTTGAATCATGCGCGGGGGAAAGTCTATGGAGCCGCTCTTCGCTGCTCGCTGACCGGTGAATCAAATTATTAGGAATCGCCCTGCGAAAAACCAAGGGCGAAAGGCGAAGAGCGCACAAACAAGCCAGGCGCCAGTTGACCGCTGCACCCGCACTAGCCTGCTACCGTTGCTTCCTTCCGGACCTGGCGGGATTCACAAGATTGCGTTGCGCGGGACCAGCGCCCGACCATTCAATATAACATTCCTTCGCGATGGCTTGCTGGACGCAGGCAGCGCACGCCTGCGGCCGCTAATGCTCTGGGGGCCGCGGAAAACAATGCTAAAATAGGGAAATCGCATGCCGTCAAAAACCGATTCTGTAGCCGTGCTGGACGTTCCGGACACGTCAACTCGCGCCAAGGTTGCACGGGTTTACGAGTCCGAATCTGGGCCCAACGCCGCGGCTGCTCCCAAGAAAATTGGCTTTGTGAGCCTGGGCTGTCCCAAGAACCTGGTGGACAGCGAGGTGATGATGGGCCTGCTTTCCCAAGGGGGAGCGCAGATCACCTCCCGCGCGGAAGACGCCGACATTATCGTCGTGAATACCTGCTCTTTCATCGACTCGGCCAAGCAGGAATCGGTGGATACGATTCTGGAAATGGCGCAGCACAAGATCGCAGGGCGAGCGCAGAAATTGATCGTCGCGGGCTGCCTGGTGGAACGCTACCGCAACGAAATTCAGAAAAACATTCCTGAAGTTGACGCTGTGGTGGGCACTGGCGAGTTGCAGAAGATTCTTAGCGCCGCAGGGATTGCGCCGCCATCGCCGGCCAGATCTCCATTCGTCATTCTGAATTCGCGTTCCGAAGGCGATGCTCGCGAGGCGGCTGGCCGCTTCTCGAAGGAAGAATGGGACGGCGCAATTGCCGATCTGCCGAACTACCTGTATGACGAAAACACGCCGCGCCTGCTCGCGACTCCGAACTATTCGGCCTACATCAAGATCGCCGAGGGCTGCGATCATCCCTGTTCGTTTTGCATCATCCCGCAGTTGCGCGGCAAGTTCCGTTCGCGGCGATTCGAGTCAGTGGTCGCCGAAGCACAGCATCTCGCCGGCCAGGGCGTGCGCGAGATCACGTTGATCGGCCAGGATACGACCTGCTACGGAGAAGATTTGGGGCTGAAAGATGGGCTGGCGCTGCTGCTGGAACGACTGGCACAAATCGAAAGATTACGCTGGGTGCGCTTCCTCTACGCCTATCCCAACAAGATCACCGGCAAGCTGTTGCAAACGATCGCAGCGCATGAAAAAATCTGCTCCTATATTGACGTACCCTTGCAACACGCCTCGCCTGAGGTTTTGAAGCGCATGAAACGCGGCGCCGGCGCAGATATCTTCCTGCGCTCCATCGAGAAGATGCGGCGCGAGATTCCGGGTCTGACACTGCGCACCTCGTTCATTGTTGGCTTCCCCGGCGAGAGCGAAGACGATTTCGAACAGCTCTGCCAGTTCGTGCGCCAGGCGCAATTCGACTGGCTGGGAGTGTTCGGCTATTCCGACGAGGAAGGGGCCGGGGCTTTCGCACTGGCAGACAAAGTTCCACGGAGAGAGATCGAAAGGCGCCGTAAGAAGCTCATGTCTCTGCAGAAGCAGATCAGCCGCAAGAAAAAGCGCGCTCTAGTGGGACAGCAGTGCGATTTGCTTCTGTCGGGTCCCTCGGCAGAAACCGAGTTGCTTTGGGAAGGACGGACGGCAATGCATGCTCCCGAGATTGATGGCACGGTTTATGTCAACGATTTTGGCGATCGCGAAGACATTCGCGAGGGTGAGTTCTACCGCTGCGAGATCACCGAAGCGCACGACTACGATCTGGTGGCGCGGATCCTAGAATAGTGACCACTTGCCGGTCGCCAGTAGTCAGTTGCCAGTAAGCCTGCGGAGCTGGTGAGATTGTCGATGTGATTGGGCAATGTGCTCCAGCAGATAAAGATAGCGCTCCGACTGGTGCGTGTTCGATGCCAACTGATAACTGACTATTGGCAACTGACAACTGTTCCAACTGGTTCTATGGAGAAAAAGGTCCGCAGCTTACGTTGTCCAACTTGCAGAAAGATCGTGCTGGCTAACGATCCCGAGTATCCTTTCTGCAGCGAGCACTGCCGCGCGATTGATCTTGGCAAATGGGCGAGCGGCGCATATGTCATCTCCACCCCGTTGAACGATCCGGAGACCGACGATTCCAACTACTCACGAAGCAAAAAGCCAGAGTGAGCCGGGGCTGAACGGTCCGCCGGCTCCGCGATGGGCCACCCTAGTCGCCACCTTCTTTGGCGCTGGGCGATTGCGCCCCGGCCCAGGGACATGGGGCTCGCTCGCTACCGTGTTGTTGTGGTGGCTGTTGGCCTCGCATCTGCCTCCGGCAGCGCGGACTCCGGTGATCGTGCTGCTGATAGCACTAGTAGTCGCGATTGGCATACCCGCCGCGACCCTGGAAGAGCGTGGATGCGGCAAGAAAGATCCCTCGCATGTGGTGATTGACGAAGTCGCCGGGCAACTGCTGACGCTGGTGACTTGTCCCATTGTGTGGCCAGCGCTGCTCGCCGGCTTTATACTTTTCCGTGCATTCGATATTGTTAAACCTCCGCCAGTGCGTGCCCTGGAGCGACTGCCGGAAGGAACTGGAATTGTGGTGGACGACCTTGGCGCAGGCATCTACGCACTGATTGTCCTGCAGCTGCTGCTTCACTTTGGAGTGATACGCTGAGAGCCAAGCACGCGACCGCATGAGTTAAGAACGAGATCGACAGATGATGGAACGAAGAACGGGCGCAAAAAACGTAAACGGCAAACCCCATATCGATTCCATCGATCCCGGGTGCGCTCTGCCGGGAGGCGAGGTTCGCATTAGCGGCAGTGGGCTCCGGCCCCGGGAACTGCGCCGGCCGCAGGTGCGATTCGGCGACGTAGATGGTTCCATCATCATCAGTGCGGAACAATTCATTGTGGCCCGCGTGCCCGAAGGCGCCGCTTCCGGTGAAGTCGTGGTCGCAACCAATGGTCACAAGAGCAATCCAGGCGAGGTGCGGGTCGGCGTTCCCATCGCGGAGAATCTCCACCCGGTAGCGAACCCAGCGATTGATCAAGATGGAAACATTTATGTCACGTTTTCCGGATCGCGCGGGCAGAAGGCCCCGGTTGCGATCTACCGCATCAACAATAATTACAACGTCAAGCCCTTCGTCCACGAAATGATGAATGCCACCGGCATGGCCTTCGACCGCGCGGGCAGTCTCTATGTTTCGTCGCGTTATGACGGAACGGTGTACCGCGTGGCACAGAACGGTACCATGACCTCCTACGCCGAAGGCATGGGCGTCGCGACGGGAATGGCCTTCGACCCGATCGGAAATCTTTACGTCGGCGATCGCAGCGGCACCATCTTCAAGATCGATCGTGACCGCCAGATCTTCGTGTTTGCCATGCTGGAGCCGAGCGTCTCCGCCTATCATCTCGCCTTCGGCAACAATGGAAATCTGTACGTCACCGGCCCCACCACTTCGAGCTTCGATGCCATTCAGCAGATCGATCCGCACGGCGCCGTCAGCGTTTTCTACCGCGGACTGGGGCGCCCGCAGGGACTCGCAGTCGACGTTGACGGCAATCTTTATGTCGCCGCTTCGCTTAGTGGCCGCCGCGGCATCGTGCGGGTTACACCCGATCGCAAGGCATCATTGGTAGTCTCGGGGCAAAACCTGGTCGGACTGGCCTTCGCGCGCGGCGCCTCGGCCGTTCTTGCCACCACCACCGGCGTGCATCACCTTTCCTGGGACATCGAGGGGCGGGAGCTGATTCCGGAAAGCTAGCGCTAAATGCTAACCGCTCAACGCTGCTAGACTGAATCCGTGATTGCCGAAATCATCGCCATCGGCTCGGAGATGCTGACTCCGTACCGGCAAGACAGCAATTCCCTGTTCCTCACCGGGCGTCTCAACGATCTAGGGATCAGCGTCGCTTTCAAAACCGTAGTCGGCGACAATGCCGACAATCTTACGGCGGTGGCACGCACGGCCATCAGCCGCGCCGACCTCGCCATCTTCATGGGCGGCCTGGGACCGACGCAAGACGACCTGACGCGCGAGAGCGTGGCCGCCGCGCTGGGAATCTCGCTGAAGCGAGATCACGCGATCGTCACCGAAATGTACAAACGATTTGCCGAACGCCGCATTCACATGCCGGGAAACAATGCGCAGCAAGCCGACGTGCTTGAGGGCGCCGAGCTGCTGCCGAATTCCAGAGGCTCGGCGCCGGGCCAGTGGCTGGAGACCAGCATCAACGAACAACCGAAGATTGTTGTGCTGCTGCCCGGCCCTCCGCACGAACTTCAGGAGATGTGGGACCAGCAATGCATGTATCGGCTGCGCGCCCTGGCTCCATCGGCGGCCATTGCGACGCGCGTCCTCAAAGTCGCAATGATGGGCGAGTCGGCCGTAGATGAACGCACCGCGCCGATCTACAAGAAATACCCCAATGTCGAAACCACTCTGCTGGCTGGCCAAGGACAGGTCGAATTCCATCTGCGAGCGAGCGCCGCCACCAAGGAGGAGGCACAAGCGGAAGTGGACCGGCTGGCCGGCGAGTTGGAAGACGAACTCGAGGACGCGGTGTTCTCCTCGGCGGGCGAATCGCTGGAGGAGATCGTCGGTTACTACTTGCAGATGCGCAACACGAAACTGGCGGTGGCCGAGTCGTGCACCGGCGGAATGATCGCCGAGCGGATTACCTCGGTGCCCGGAAGTTCGCGCTATTTTCTCGGCGGAGCGGTGGTTTACTCCAACGACCTGAAGACGCTGTTTGCCGACATTCCTCCCCTAATGATCGAGGCGCATGGCGCGGTCAGCAAAGAAGTGGCGCTGGCGCTGGCGGAAAACATCCGAGAGATTTGCAATGCCGACATCGGCCTCGGAGTCACGGGCGTCGCAGGCCCTGGTGGCGGCACGGAGGAGAAGCCGGTTGGCTTGGTATACGTCGCGATCACCAACGGACTCAAGCAGGAGGTGGTGCAGCGGCGTTTCTTTGGAGACCGCGACCGCATACGCCGATGGGCGAGCCAGCAGGCGCTCGACCTGGTGCGGCGCATGCTGATGTAAATTTATGCGCCTCTTCGTAGCACTTGATATCGACCGGGATATACGACAGCGGAGCACCGAATTCCGCAATCAGATGCGACTGCTGGCGCCGGATGTTCGCTGGGTCGACCCGGAAACATTTCACATTACATTGCAGTTCCTGGGCGAGACAAAGCGGCTCGACGAGATTCAGCGCGCCTTGCAGTCGGTGCGTGCCGCATGCATCGAGCTAAGTTTCCGCAATGCAGGCTTCTTTCCTTCTCCGAAGTCTCCGCGCGTGTTCTGGGTGGGGATCGAAGGGGATCGGAATCTGCAAGGATTAGTGAACTCCGTTGGCCAGGCTCTTCAGCCGCTGGGATTCGAACGGGATGCTGCTCCTTTCAAGCCCCATTTGACGCTGGCGCGTGCCGGCAGCGGGCGTCCGCGCCCGGTCCCCGGAGAGCGTTCCGCACCCGCCTTGCAGCAGCTGCGCGTCAAACTCGAGACGCTTGGGCCGCCCGAGTTCGGTACAATGACCGCGCACGAGTTCTATCTCTACGAGAGTAAGCTGTCCCCGGCGGGCGCGCGGTATACCAAGCTGTCGCGCTATCCGCTGGAATAGTCTCGCTGTCTGCACATAGTCTTGACGACACTTTTGCTCATTATCGTGGTGGTTTCCTACCTGCTGGGCTCGATACCCTTTGGCTATCTGCTGGTGCGTATTTTCCGCGGCCAGGACGTCCGCCATACCGGCAGCGGAAACATCGGCGCAACCAATGTTGCCCGCGCCGGCTCGAAGGGGTTGGCAATTGTGACCTTGATTCTCGATGCGTTGAAAGGTTACGTCGCGGTGGCGTTTGCTTTTTGGCTGGCGGGATCGCACCGCTTTACGGCGGGTAACATTCAGCCCAGCCTGTACGACTCGTCCCCGCAGATGATCGATAGCCGTATGATCTTTCTTCTCGCAGCGGTCGCCGCCTTTTGTGCGATCCTGGGACACATGTTCACCGTATGGCTCCGCTTCAAGGGCGGCAAGGGGGTGGCAACGGCTGCCGGCGCATTTGTGGCGCTTGCGCCCAAGTGTCTGCTGCTTTCACTTCTCCTGTTTGCCATCGTCTTTGCGCTCACGCGGTATGTTTCTTTGGGGAGCATTGTGGCGGCGGCGTCCTTTCCCTGGTTGGTTTTATGGCTCAATCCCGCGGAGCGCAACACGGCGCCTATTCTGTTGGTGATTACGGCTTCAGCCGCGCTGATCATTGCGCGACACAAAGACAACATCCGGCGCCTGTTGGCGGGCACCGAAAACCGATTTCGTTGAAAGAGACCTGCTTGTGAGTGAGATCGCAGTCATCGGCGCGGGAGCATGGGGTACGGCAATATCCATTGTGCTGGGCCGCAAACAGACGCACCGAGTGCGGCTGTGGGCGCATGAACATGAAGTGTGCGAGAGCGTCCGCACGCGGCGCGTGAACGAATTGTTTTTGCCGGGAAACACGATACCTGAAACGGTCCACGCAACCAACAGCTTCGAAGAGGCGTTGCGCGGCGCGGAGATTGTGGTAAGCGTGATGCCTTCTCATCACACTCGCCGCGTGTTTCAAGCCATGCTCCCACAACTTCGGCCAAAGATGCTGTTTGTCAGCGCGACCAAGGGAATAGAAAACGATTCCCTGCTGCGCATGACTGAAGTCATTACCCAGCTATTGAGGGGCGGCGCTAGCGGCTTTGTTCCACGGATCGGCGCGATGAGCGGGCCGACGTTTGCCAAGGAAGTAGCGAAAGCCGATCCCACCGCCATCACCATTGCCTCATCCGACAAGGAACTCGCGGCCATCGTGCAGCGAGAATTCAGCGATCCCAACTTCCGCGTGTACACCAACGACGATGTCATCGGAGTGGAACTGGGCGGAGCCTTGAAAAACATCGTCGCCATCGCCGCCGGAGTTCTCTTCGGCATGGACCTGGGATACAACACCGTGGCCGCACTCATCACGCGGGGGCTGGTCGAGATTACCAGGCTGGTCGTCGCTTGCGGAGGCCGAGCGGAAACCATGGCCGGGCTTGCCGGACTCGGCGATCTGGTGCTCACCTGCACCGGCGGCCTTTCGCGAAACCGCAGTGTCGGCGTCGAACTAGGACGAGGCCGCAAGCTGGAAGACATCATCGCTGGGATGCACGGCATGGTCGCCGAAGGCGTGCTTACCACCAATGCTGCGGTCGGACTGGCCCAAAGGGCCGGAGTGGAAATGCCAATTACGCAGCAGATGCACGCGATTCTTCAGCAAGGGAAATCGGTGCAGGACGCCATACGAGACTTAATGAGGCGACCCTCAACCAGCGAAGTGGGACTTTACAGGAATTAGAGCGCTTTCGAAATGACTCGACGAGCAACAGTGGTTTCGCGCAACGCCGATACCCGGAAATACATCTAAAAGCGCTGGCGCGTACGATGTCGTACATTTATGTATGCACTGAATACAACATGGAACGACCTGAAAGCAATCCTCCCAAGAAGCCGCGCTCTGCGCTTTGCACAGGGCTGATCGCCGTCAGCGTTCTGCTGGCGTGCGCTTCTGCAATGGGACAGAGTTCTGGGGAAGCATCGTCTTCTCTTCCCTCGGCGGAGCAAGTTATCAATCGCAACCAAGACCCTTTCGCGGGCTCGATTCCTCAGGCGAAGGCCACGGCGGAGGCCATTGACCTTACCATCGAAGACGCGCTGCAGCGCGGGCTGAAGTACAACCTGGGGTTGTACTTGTCTGAACGGGCCACGCAACTGTCGCGGGCTTCGCGGCTGCGCGCCCTCAGCGACATGCTGCCTGTCGTTAACGGATCGTTTGCCGAAGAAGAGCAGAAGATCAACCTGAAGGCGTTGGGGTTTAGCGGTGCGATCTTTCCAGGATTTCCGACTTCAATCGGGCCCTTCGGTATCACGGACCTTCGCGCCACGGGCTCGTGGAATGCCATCGATTTGCATACCATCGATAACATCCGGGCGGCGAGTCAGAACGTTAAGGCCGCGCAGTTCACTTACCGCGATGCGCGCGACACCGTAGTGCTCGCCGTAGGGGCCAACTACTTGCTCACCATCGCCAACGAATCGCGAGTGGAGACAACGGAAGCTGAACTAAAGACCGCCCAGGCGCTCTACCAATTGGCGGCGGACCAGGAGACGGCAGGGCTTGCGCCCAACATCGATACCCTGCGGGCGCGGGTACAGTTACAGGCTCAGCAGGAGGCGCTGATCGAGGCGCAGAACGATCTGGAAAAGCAGCGCATCGCTCTGGCGCGCGTGATTGGGTTGCCGGTAGGACAGAAGTTCCGCCTGGTGAATCGCGTTCCCTATCACCCTCTTCCCGAAACCGAGTTGCAAAATGCCTATGCGCGGGCCCTGCAAACCCGTCCCGATTATCAGGCGGCCTTGGCAGCATTGCGCGCGGCACAGTTAAGCCGGGAGGCGGCCTGGAAGCAGCGTCTGCCCTCCATTGGACTGGCGGGCGAATACGGTGTGCTGGGCACCACTCCCGATGCCATGTCCCCCAATTGGACGGCGGCAGCGACGCTGAAAATTCCCATATTTCAAGGCGGAAAAGTAGAAGCCGACGTGCAACAGAGCGACGCTGTCCTGAAGCAGCGGCAGGCCCAAGTGGACGACATGCGAGGGCGCATCGAGCAGGAGGTGGAAGATGCGATCCTCGATCTGAAGGCGGCCGCCCAAAACGTGGAGGTAGCCAAGTTGGGCCTCGATCTGGCGCAACAAGCACTCGGGCAGTCCCAGGATCGGTTTGCCGCAGGGGTCACGAACAATGTTGAGGTGATTCAAGCGCAGCAGCAATTGGCATCGGCCAATGACCGCTACATCTCCAGTCTGTATGCGCACAACATTGCCAAGGTACTGTTGGCGCGCGCCATCGGCAATGCTGAGCAGGCAGTGAAGCAATACTTGGCGGAGCCAGGAAGCGTGCTGCCCCCTAACGGAACGGGAAGTCCTCCGGGGAGCACGGATAACCCACCCGAAACAACACCCGATGTTGGTCCGGGTCCGAGTGGAATGGCGGGAGCAGTTGACGCTTCCCCGATGCGACAGCAGCCGAGCCCGGGAGGAGAGAATCCTGTAGCCGCGCCCCAGAGCACAGGCAACGGCGATGCTGCGGCTGGCACAGTTCCTCACGAATAATTACTGACAGGTGAACAAATGAGTCCGAGCAGGACTGATGAAAATGAGCTGGAACGGCGCGAAGTCCTCGATCGACCTGAGGAAGAACACGTTGATCCGGAGGCGAAGCGTTACGAGGAAGACCGTCGCGGCTTCTTCCAGAAACATCCGGCTGCCAAACCGATTGCCTTCCTAGTGGCGATTGTGGTCGTGGTGTTGGTGGGTTGGTTCTGGTGGGAGAGCCGTCACTGGGAGAGCACCGACGACGCCGAGATTGACGGCCACATCTACCCGGTCAGTGCGCGCGTGGGCGGCCAGGTGACCAGGGTGAACTATGACGATGGCCAAGTAGTGCACAAAGGCGATGTACTGGTACAAATTGACCCCACCGATTACCAGGTTGCCTTGGCGCGTGCGCAAGCCGACTACCAGGACCAGCAAGCACAGGCCGAGGCCGCACAGTTTGGGGTGCCGGTTTCCAGTGTCGGGTCGCTCAGCCAGATCCGTTCCGCCAGCGCCGACATGGACTCCGCGCAAGCCGGCGTGACTGCTGCCCTGAAGCAGGCAGAAGCCGCACAAGCCCAGGTCCTGGAAGCGCAAGCCGATGCCAACAAGCTCAACACCGATGTTGAGCGATATCGCCAACTGCTGGGTAAGCGCGAGATCTCGCAGCAGCAGTTCGACCAGGCTACGGCAGCAGCCATCGCCGCGAATGCTACCGTCAGCGCGCGGCAGGCGGCGCTATTGGCTGCGCAGGCGCAAGTGAAACAAGCCCAATCCCGCATAGAACAGGCTACCGCTGAAATACGCAACGCGAGGGCCACGCCGAATACGGTGGCCGCAACCCAGGCCAAGGCAAAGTCCGCCGATGCCCTGGCGCAACGCTCCAAAGCTGCGCTTGATCAAGCGCAGCTGAATCTCTCCTACACCACCATCGTGGCTCCAGTGGATGGCGTTGTCGGCAAGCGCTCCGTGCAGGTAGGTGCGAACGTATCCAGCGGCCAGGACCTGATGGCCATCGTTCCGCTTCGTGAGATCTGGGTCACGGCCAACTTCAAGGAGACCCAGCTCGCCCGCATGGGGCCACCGCAAGCTGCGAAGATCAAGGTCGATACCTACGGCGGTCGCAAGTGGGAGGGACACGTTACCAGTATTGGAGGAGCGACGGGTGCAAAATACAGCTTGTTGCCGCCGGAGAATGCCACCGGTAACTACGTCAAGATCGTGCAGCGCATTCCCGTGCGAATCGACTTCGATGGCAGTGACAAACCCGACTTCAACAAGGACGGCCTGCTGCGTCCAGGCATGTCGGTGCAGCCCGATGTCAAAGTGCGCTGAACCGCGGGGAGGTGCGCTTTGGAGTCACACTGACGATGCACTCCCGCACTGGACCACGGTTGGCGGCATCAAACAATCGTTGGTCTGACTTACTGCGCATTCCGGGTCAATCCCCCATTTTTTGCTTAGAGTTACAGCAAATCGCTGTCATACTCTAAACAGGACTTCAGGTCAGCGCCAAACCTTCGTCATGAACTTCAATGTTCTGCCCAGCCTCGTTGCGCTTGCAATTCTGGTCGTGGTATTCGAGGCCATTCTGCGTCAGGGTGCAGCCGAGCGGTTGCAGCTCTGGCTCACGGCTTGGGTCCTCGTACTCATACACTTCGTTGCCCAGTTTGTAAACGTAGGTCATGGTCTTTGGAGCCATATTGCAACCGCCATTAGCCTGGGATCTTTAAACCTTGCAACCGTATCTTTCCTGATCTCCATGTCGCCGCGGGCGACCACTGCTCGCCGTCAGCTCCTGCTCGGAACAATCCTCGGTCTCCCCGCACTGGCTTACACGACCGCGGCGGTTTGGGGGGTGGCGGCGCACAGCTTCTATTATGGCGTGGTGGTAGTGGCCTTCGCGGCTAGCTCGCTATTGGCTTGGAACTGGTATCTCGATACAACGTCTTATCTTTCTGGCATACTGCTTGGGTCTCTGGTGTTCTCCTCGTTGTTGATCTGGATGGCTGCCCGCAATCATGCTGACCTTGGTGTCAGCGTTATTCTGGCTGGTCTCAACTTTGTTGTTGCCATTCTGTACTGGCGCCACTTTCAGCGCGACACCGCAGGCGTGCTGATCACGGTTTTAGGCTTTATCGCCTGGGGCATGGTCTATCCGATCGTAATGTTTCTGCATTTCCACTCTCCATTGACGATTGTTGAATCCGAGACTTGGAACCTTCCCAAGTACTTTGTGGCAGTTGGCATGATTCTGACGCTCCTGGAGGACCAGATTCGCACGAATAAACATCTGGCCTATCACGACGCGTTAACCGGGCTGCCTAACCGGCGATTGCTCGAAGACCGATTGGAACGGGCCCTGGCCCAGGCGGCACGAGCCGGCAACAAGGTGGCAGTGCTATTAATTGACCTCGACCACTTCAAGGAAGTGAATGACACCTTCGGGCACCGAATCGGAGATTTAGCCTTACAGCAGGTGGTGTTGCGACTGTCCAGCCGGATGCGGGCCTCCGACACGCTGGCTCGTTCGGGAGGCGATGAGTTTACCGTGGTCAGCAATGTGTCCGATGAGCATGGCGCCGGGACCCTGATGTCGGGCCTGGAGTCGGCGCTCGCGATTCCCTTAAAGGTGGAAGGACATTTCATTCAAACTGGATTGAGCATTGGCGTAGCGCTTTATCCCGATCATGGGCACAATCCCGACGAATTGCACGCCGCCGCTGATCGGGCCATGTACCTGGCAAAACGCAGTGCCCGCAGCACGGCTTAGAAAGTCATCGCCTTCCCAAAGTCTGCATCCTGGTTACGGGGCGTTGTTCTCTTCCTAGTGCAGGTTGTCCTTTGCCATACGCCTGTTGTAGGCTCAAAATCGGTCGCGCCCCTCGGAGGCTCGATTCTTGGCTCGCCGGGATGGCGAAACTGGCAGACGCAGCGGACTTAAAATCCGCAGACCCGAAAGGGTTGTGGGGGTTCAAGTCCCCCTCCCGGCACCAACCTAAAGGCAACTCTTCTTCCCGCTGTTAGCAACTGTCTAGTCGCGCCTGCTAAGGGCTAAATGTAAAGACGAACAGCAAAGAGCGATTCGCGCAAGGCACTCCCTTCAACGTACCTTCGGCTGCCACGCGCCGGAAAGATCGTCGCGGTCATACCCGGCGGAGACCTCCTGTTTGGTGGCGTAGCGGTAAAGCGCGGCGACGAAGATTCCCTGAGCGGCTGAGTTGGCGACACCCAGAAGCAGCCAGTAAATTACCATGACGGCGAAGCCCGCCATCATTTCTGTTTGTCCGAGCCGCGCGCCCATTACCGGGAGAAGCAATCCCGGCAAGGTGAGAAGAAAAAAGACAAGTCCGAAGCTGAAGCCGCCGGCAACTTCTTCGCCCCATGTCCGGCGAAATATCTGCGTCGATTTATAGAGCGCTTCGACCGGGCCTATGTCCTCCGCCGCGAGAAGCGGGACGACGAAGAAGCTGGCCAACGCCCAGACGAAGCCGGTGATGCGGGTAAGGACGCGTCCCAGAACACTCAAGCGGCGCTCCAGCGTTTGCAGGAGCATGCCCACGGTTGCGGCCAGCAACGCCCATTGAAGAATGCTCCACTTGCGCTTCCATGCAATCTGCAAGCCATCATTCAACGTGGCGTCGCCGCCGGCGAGCCGGTTTGACGCGATGCTGACCAGCGCTACATTGAAGTAGATCCCGAGGCTATAGGTGACGAAGTAGAACAGGAAAATAAAGGGCGCCATCGCTTTGCCCAGCAGTTTCTGCTGCGCAGCATCGTGGGGAAAGGGCCCGGGAGGCATCATCACGAGCAGTCCGATGCCGAGGATGATCGCCGCCGCAGCCAGACAGAACATAGCCGATAGAACCGGCAACCACATCAGTTCCTTGTCCGACTTTAAGACCGCGAAGCTTTGCCCTAGAAGGTGCCAGCTTCGGGAAAGTGTTTCCATGAGGTTCTCCCAAATGCTCGAAAGCGCAACCCGCTTTGCAATGATCCAGGCCTATTAGCTGTTATCAGCGAAGCGCATGTCAATGACCCTCGTCACAATGGGTGGCAGGGGGCGTTTGTCACTGCGGATGGCAGTTACAGAATTGCGGGGATCGGCTAGCCGCTTCAGTCCTGCGCTTTCTGGCTCCACGTAAGTGCCAAGTATATGTACCCTGACAGTTTGGCAGATGCGCACCTCTAAAGCGCTAGGCCACCAGATCGACTGTGCCCCTACTGACGTGACCGGCGAATTTTG
>PMAT01000060.1 GCA_003152695.1 Acidobacteriaceae bacterium | reverse complement strand
GGCTAGGGGCTAGGGGCTAGGGTAGTTTCGTATAAGGGCATGACTTTGGTCGGGATTATCGGCTCGACACAGGGTAGCCAAGCCGAGCACAATCTGACTATCAAGGATAGTTACTCAGTTCTTGATACGCGGAGGTGTGCACGATGCGCAAGCCCAAGGCTGAACCTAAGTCCTTGTGGCGTTTCTGGGAGTTTCTAGCCGTGATTGTGGGTATATTGGCGACGCTAGAACTCACGAGCCTTTTGCCGATCCTCTATTGGCCCGGAGTGATTCTCGTCTACATCGGATTTGGTGGTGTAGTGATAGAAGGCATGAGAGGCAGATGGCACGAGCACGCTCTCTTAAGGATCGCAATTAGTGTTATCGGCTTGGTCGGTTTTGCCTGGTGGACCTGTGGCGTAGTCTTCGCGGACGTTCCACTAACAATCGCATTTCAGAGGAGCATGGGCGAATATGCTGACGGGACGCCAGTCGGCGATATTAAGTGGGACAGCAATTGGAGTGACTTGCGTGTTTATCTAACCAGCCCCCAAGGTCACGACTTACAGGATATTGACCTGCAAATTTCAATAAAGGGGGGAATGATTCCAAAAGTTTCACAGCTAGAGTCCGTCTGCGAAGGGTTTCACGGGTTTTCTGTGTCTGCACCCACTGCTCTCGAAACCAGTACCGGCCCGATCATTCCGACCGGAACGCCTATGGCGAACAATTTTCGGATTGTGTGCGACAAGTTGCCGAGGAATTCCACGGGAACTATCATCATTCCGATTCTTTCGACCAACGACTGGACTGACCCGGCACACCCCCCGAAGTTTCTGACTCCGCCAAAACGACTTGTGCAAGGTTGCAGAATATTCGGCGAATATCGGGGCTTGGGCAAGACAAGAGCTGTTGATATGAAGTGTGAATTTCCAAATTAGGCCGCGCTCTCTGTCAACCGCTTGTACTCGACATGCTCCGCTTCCAGCATCTTGCGAAGTGTGTCACGGAATAGATAAGGGTTATTGCGGTTGTCGAAACGAAAGCACATTTCGTCAAGGTAGGCTTGCAGATAACACGATGTCGTGCCTGTAAGCTGAAATAACCGCAGATCCTTCGACTGCGCGCCCGCCCGACCCGCACAAGAAGCGAGTCGGAAATTCCTTGCGGGCGCTCCGCTCAGGATGACAATTCATAAAGGCTAAATGCCAAATGCTAATTGCTAAGTGCCAACTCACCCATTCGCCGCCGCCCGCAACTGCCGGGCGCGCTCATAGACTTTCACATATTCGCGGGCCGAGTTGATCCAGGAATACTCCTGCGCCATGCCGTTGCGCATCAGCGCCTGCCACGCTTTGGGATCGGAGCGATACAATGCCATTGCCGCCTGCAAAGTATCCAGCAGCGCTTCGCCACTGTGTTCCTTGAACTTGAATCCGGTTCCTTTCAGGGTCGTCCGATCAAATTGCTCGACGGTGTCGTCGAGGCCGCCAGTGGCGCGCACCACGGGGACAGTCCCGTAGCGCATGCTGTAGATCTGGTTGAGGCCGCAGGGTTCATAGCGCGAAGGCATGAGAAAGATGTCGCTGCCGGCCTCGATCTTGTGCGCCAAGGAGTTGTCGTACGCGATCTTCACGGCGAACCTCTGCGGATACTGTTTGGTCAGTTTGCGGAACAGCTCTTCATAGTCACGGTCGCCGCTGCCCAGCACGACCATGATCAACTCCTGCCGGGCCAGGCGATCGGCCGTCTGCAGGATAAGGTCGAAGCCCTTCTGGGCGGCAAAGCGCGACACCATTCCAACCACCGGCAACTGCGTGTCTTCGGCCAGGCCAAATTGCTTCAGCAGGTCCGCCTTGCATTTTGCTTTGCCGCTGAGGTCCGCCGCCGAGTAGTGCGCCGCAATGAAGCGATCGTTTTCGGGATTCCACTCATCGTAATTCGCTGCATTCAGGATGCCGCTAACCGTGCCCGAACGCGCGCGCAACACACCTTCCAGGCCGAAGCCGTACTCCGCAGTCTGGATTTCCTGGCTATACTTCCGGCTGACGGTGGTGATGTAGTCGGCCATAGTGATCGCGCCCTTGAGAAAATTCACCTTGCCATAGAACTCCAGCTTCGACATGGTGAACAAGTCCCAGGGCAACATCAGCAGGGGCAGAATTTCGGGCGGGAACAGTCCCTGGTATCCGATGTTGTGAATGGTGAAAACGCACGGAGTGCCGGCAAAGGCCGGGTCTTCCTCGTACAGCGTCTTCAGCAAAATGGGAATCAGGGCTGTCTGCCAGTCGTGGCAATGCAGCAGGTCGGGCGTGCCGAGAATCTTGGCCGATTCCAACACGGCTCGGCAAAACAGCGCAAACCTCTCGGCATTGTCGTGATAGTCGCCCAACGGTGTACCGTAGAGTGCATCGCGGTCGAAGAACGGCGGATAGTCAATGAAATAGAATTGCACTCCGGAGCGCACGCCGCCGTCGAGGACAGAACAGAAGCGGTAGTGGTCGTCGAAGGGAACGGTGATGCTGGGAATGACGATACGCGGTTTGTCGAGTTTGGTCTGTTTGTAACGCGGCAGGAAAACCGTAACCTGATGGCCCAAGCTGGCGACCGCGGGCGGCAAAGCGCCTATGACATCCGCCAGTCCCCCGGTCTTGGAAAAGGGTACGCACTCGGATGCCACAAAGGCGATGTTCATGAGACCTCCCGGCGCGAACGGAACTGGGCTTCCGCAGGCCGCGCCGAACTGCGTAACTGACTGCGCACTATGATGTAAGAAATGCCCAAACAGTTGAGTCTAATTGGCGAGTCGAAAGAGGGTCAATGTGGCCAAGGCCGCGTCGAACAAATCGGTTAGCCGCGTTAAGCACAAGCCGAAGCTGGGCCAGAACTTTCTCACCGATTTGGGTGCGGCGCAGCGCGTCGTGGAGGCCCTGGGAGATGTGCCCAATCGTACGGTCATCGAGATTGGCCCGGGCCGCGGCGTGCTTACGGATGTGTTGGCTATCCGGGCCAAGCACGTAATTGGAATCGAGCTCGATCGCGTGATGGCGGCCCAGTTGCGCATGCGGTATGCGACCAAGCCGAATGTCGAAATCCTCGAGTCGGATTTCGTGGCCGCGGAATTCACCTCCATGGTCGGGCGCAGGCCGGGACCGCTGCACGATCTGCGTCCCACCCAGCCGGAGACGGTGGACGTAATCGGCAATCTGCCGTATTACATCACCTCCGACATCGTTCTGCGAATCCTGGAATTGCACCAGAACATTGAGCGCGCGGTGATCATGGTGCAGCGCGAGGTCGCCGACCGTATCGCGGCCGCGCCGGGCAGCCGGGATTACGGACTGCTCTCGGCCACCGTGCAACTCTTCGCCCGGGTGGACAAACTGTTCACGCTGCCGCCGGGCGCGTTCTCGCCTCCGCCGCAGGTCCACTCCAGCGCGCTGCGGCTCACCATGGCTCCCCGGCTGCAAGAATTGCAAGTGGAAGAAGCTCCGTTCATCGCGTTCTTAAAGCTCGCCTTCGCTCACAAGCGCAAGACATTGCTGAACAATCTTCGCGGTCAGTACAACGACGTCGCCATTCGAGCGGCGCTGAAATCGGCTGGGCTGCGCGCCGATGTTCGCGCCGAGGCCATGTCGCTGGAAAAAACCGCGGCGGTGTTCCGCGCGTTGCGACAGGCGTAAACTTTTACTCAGCGGAACAGTTGCGAAGTGCCGCTGTGAGATCGCGGCGACGCCCAGTGCGACAGCGTCGTCGCAGCGCACGAAGGAGCGGGCATCATGGCTACCGCAGTTCGTCAGCCAGCCGTGGCGGGACGCTTCTATCCCGCCAATGCGCAGCATCTTCGGGCCGAAGTAGAGACCTATACCACGACGCGCGCCGATGCTTCGGCGAAGTCCGAACCACGGATTCGCGCCTTGGGGTGCGTCGTTCCCCATGCCGGATACGTGTACTCCGGGCACGTCGCCGGAGCCGTATATCGCCGCCTCGATTTGCCGCGACGGATGGTCATTCTCTGCCCCAACCATACCGGTGTGGGCGAGCCGCTGGCCATCCTGAGCGATGGCGCATGGCACACGCCATTGGGCGACGTCCCCGTCGACGAGGCCATGGCAAGTGAATTGAAGTCACGCATGTCGCTGCTCGCCGAGGACCAGGAGGCGCATCGCTACGAACACGCTCTGGAAGTCCAGCTGCCATTCTTACAGGTACTGGCGCCAGGGTTTCAGTTCGTGCCGATCACCGTGGGAACCAGCAATTTCGAGGTGCTGAGCGCGCTCGGAGTCGTGATCGGCAGCGTCGCCGCCGAGGCTGGGGAGCCGGTGCTGGTCATCGCCTCCAGCGACATGAATCACTACGAGAGCGACGACATAACCCGGGTGAAAGATCGCCGCGCCATCGACCAGATGCTGGCACTCGATCCGCGTGGGCTATACGAAACGGTGCATCAGGCCAATATCAGCATGTGCGGATACGGTCCTGCGGTGGTGATGCTGACGGCGGCCAAGAAGCTGGGGGCAACGCAGGCGGAGTTGGTCCGTTACGCCACCTCCGGCGACGTCTCGGGAGACCACGACATGGTCGTCGGATACGCGGGCGTTGCGGTGTATTGAATTCCCTGCTGAAAAGCGAAGGGCAGCCAAAGGCCGCCCTTTCCAATTCTCTAACGGTGCTTCAGTGGTGGGACGGTTCCGAGCTATGGCCGCCGGTGGCACCTGTCTTGCCTGCGGGCGCGGCAGACCCTGCAACGCCTGGACCCGCACTCGTCCCATAACCTGGGCCGACGCCCATCGGGCTGGAGAACACCGCAGCCGGGGCCGAAACAGGAGCGGCAAATATGTGTCCCGCGTGCGCAGTATGTCCGCCAGCGAAAGCGTTGTAACGGGTGGTGAAGACGTGGTCATTGGCGGCGGTGTTCCGGGTGCCAGCGCCATTGAAACTCTTGCCGGTGGCGTTCGCACCGACGCTGTGCCCACGAATCACGCTGCTAAAAGCCGGCGGTATGCGTCCGCCGGGGATGTATGCCGCTGAAGTGACCTTACCAACCGTGACGGTCGGCGTCGCGGATTGAGCCGACGTCACCAGCGGAGGAACCGCGGCGGTCCAGCCAGGAGGCGCCTTGGCCACAACGGGAGCGGCACGAAATCCATTGCCATACCAGCCGTTTCCATAGTTTCCACCGGGAATCCAGGCCCATCCGATACCGCCGCCTAAGAAAGCCCAGGAGCCGTAGTGATACGGCAGCCATCCCCAAGGGTATGCAGACGCGAAGGTATAGCCAAAGCCGGGACAGAACTGCCACGCGCCCATGCCATAGGGATCGAATCCTATCATCGAGTTGGCGAAGCCGTACGGCTGCCAGGCGTATCCATAACCGGGCGCCATGAAGTACGTTCCGTAGTAGTTGAGGTCTTGCAGTCCGTAGCCGAACCTGGGACCGGGGTTGCCGGCATTGCCAGCGTAGGCCTGCTGATAAGCCTGGCGTTCGCGGTTCCAGGCATCTGCTGGAAGGGCTTCGACGCCAGTGGCGACTTTGTATCCAGCCGCATCGGCCGGGTCGATAGTCAGAGTTTGCTTGCGCTGAACATTCGCCACATGTGGCTGGTCCATGACTTCGACATTGCCTTTGAACACGGCCAGCCGCGTCTGGTCAGGACCCGCGCTCAATCGGAGTTGCGTGTCGCGCTGCACCAGAAAGGTTGAATCGCCGCTCTTAATGCGATAGATGTCATCGCCCTTGGATCGTGCATCGAGATAGACAACCCCCTTGACCACTTCGATCTCGTTGACCTTGGCGCCATTGTCGTTCATGGACAGCCCGCGGAACTGGATTTCCGAGTTCTCCGCAATTCGCAGGGCGCTCTCGTTCTCGAACTCCACCTCCGCCAGGCCGTTGTCCCCGGTCACAACTCGCACTCCCTGAGTAATAGGTGTGTTCAAGATGGCGCGTTCTAGTCCTTGCCCAGTCGCCCGGTCCGTCTGAACCTGCCCATTAAGGTAGCTAAGACGGACGATCCTGACATGCGACTCTGCGAATGCGCCCGCTGCTGCGGCCAGCACAAACGCCATTGTCATTGCTAATGCGCATTTCAGGTGCCGTGGCATACCGTTACTCCTGGGGCCGTGGGTGTTCCCGCGCGTTTGAAGTTCGGACCAGGCATGGGGATGGTGGCCTCGTCAAAGGCCTTCCCTGCCTACTCATATTAAACACCTGTTGGATGCGAAGTTGTGAGAATTCGGTACTCCGCTTACGGCTGGGCCGGCGTTGCGTTCGGTTGGCCAGGCCCACTGAGGGTACGAAGTAGGTGTTGCGCAGTCTGGCGGCTGATGTGCATCATATCGGGATCATCTGCGATCTGGCGGAGAATCGGCGCTATCACGTTCAGCTCCTCGGCATAATGATTGGCCCTTATGTACTCCAACTCGTTCAACCGGGCATCCATGCCTAGCTTGTCGAAGCGGTACTGAAAACTCAGCTTGCGGCCGTAATCAAGGGTATTGGCAATGGCCACAAAGAGGCGGCTCAACTCTTGCACATCAGCATTCTGCGACCAGTTGTAACTGGTCGAGCCATGCTTGTCTGCGGAGTTGTACTCCAGCATTTTGCGTCCGGTCTGAGCAATGTGCTTTAGGCGCGAATCGAAATCGCCTTGGAAATAATTGAGCTTTTTGGCCAGGTCGAAAATCTTCGAGCGATTGGCCTCGGACATGGTGAAATCCTGCTGAAAGAGATCGGTATCGCGCCCGGCTTTGCCCGGGGCAGGTGTGCCTTGGAAATGGGTGCCGCCGTCGGCCCGTACCGTGATGGAGTACGCTTGCCAGGGAATTCCCTGGCTCCAGTCAAAGACGAAGGTCACCGTGGGCTGCGCGGCAGCCGGAGCGGCTGCCGGCTGTGCCGAAGCCGGTAGGACCAGCAGAAGCGCGACGAAGGCTGAGCACAATCTCATGCTGGGCAGAGATTTTATCTGATTTTCTCGCCGGATAAGCTAGAGTAAATGCCAACCTAGCAAGTTAGTAACGGGACCTGCCTCGCGTTGGCCAAGGGAGGAATGATGAACACTAGTATGCGGCGATTCCTAACCCAAATGGCCTACGGGATCTGCCTGTTATTCATGTACTCTTGCGTCGCCTTGGGTCAATGCAGCTCTAGTCATTTACCCGAACAGCTGCAAAGAAAGTTGGCGGAGTACAAAGAATGGAAAATGGTCGATGTGGGGTCGCTCACAAGGGATGACCAGCGTACCTGGCAGAATGAACATCCGAAAGAGTGCCCAGGGCTTACAGAAGGGCGGTTCATAGATGAGCAGCCTTCCTTTGTCATCGCCTTGGTTCGCAGGAGCGGAAACAAGCTTTTCCAGCAGGTACTAGCATTCCGTCCCGGTGATGTCACGTACGAGCCGATTCCACTGGGGGTTCCGTCGGAAGTGGCGATTGTGCATGTGCTCATTAAGCTTCCACCGGGCAAGTATATGAATTTCGAGAGAGATGTGACGATCCGAACATTGCGTGACGTTGTGGCCCTGACTCAGATCAATGCTCATAGCACGCTGTACTACTGGAGAAACGGAGAGTTTCATTCACTCAACTACTCGGAGTGAGGGATGAGCGTCGGGATCATTGCTGATATAGCAGGTGGCCCAGACCAATCGCAGTGGGTTCAACTCGTCGTTGCATGTTGCCGCCGCAGCGTGCCCGCGGTGTGCAAGTGGCAAATGGCAATGGCCAGCGCGTCGGCCACATCGGGCGGCTCCGGAGGCGCGGGCAAGTCGAGCAGGCGGGCAACCATCATCTGCACCTGGCACTTCTCGGCCTTGCCGTATCCCACCACGGCGGATTTGATCGACAGCGGAGAGTAGGCAACTACCTGCAAACCGGCTTGCGCGGCAGCCAACATGGCTACGCCGCGCACGTGCCCCAGCTTAAGCGCCGACTTTACATTCACCGC
The DNA here is from genome assembly GCA_003152695.1 of Acidobacteriaceae bacterium. Classification (GTDB taxonomy): domain Bacteria; phylum Acidobacteriota; class Terriglobia; order Terriglobales; family Acidobacteriaceae; genus Bog-257. The sequence continues at coordinate 21,294 of PMAT01000060.1, read as the reverse complement.
GTAGAAGACGTCTTCAATGGCTACCTGCTCCGGCGCATAGGTGGCGATAATCTCGCTAAGCTTCTCGCAGATCTTCTTGAGCCGCAGCTCTAGCGGTTCACGCGGCAGCAGCCGGATGGCCCCGCTGCAAAGGTGGTGCAGTGAGCCCTCGTCGTCCTGCTCGACTACTCCGTAGCCGGTGTATTCGCCGCCGCAATCGATTCCCAGGATGCGCATGAGCTTCCAGCCTGTCGCGAGTGTAGCAGGACAGGCAGCGGATTCAGAGGGCAAATCGAAGCAGGCAGCAGGCTGGTAAACCAGTTGAAAAACGCGTTTACGATCGCCGGGACGCCGACGGTCCCGGCCTCATGCGCGCATCCAGCCGGCCGGTCACCATCAACCCCAGCATTCGAAAATCACTGACGAACGACCACAACGGATGACCAAAAGTAGCAGGCGTGTTCTTTTCCAGCAGGAAATGGCCGGTCCACGCAAAGCCGTAGCCGAGCGGAATCCACAGCAGCGCATACCACGGATGATGCGTCGCAAAGGCGACGATCGCGACGATCAGACCCAACGTGGTTCCGATGGCGTGCATCCAGCGATTTCCTGGCGCGCTGTGCTGTTCCAGGTAAAAGCTGAAGAACTCCTCGTAGGAATGGAATGTCCGCGGTTCCGACATGGCAAACACCCTCTTGCTGAGCAGCGCAGGTGGCCCATCCCACCCGCGACAGTGTACTCCCGAATGCAGAAATCCTGCGATGGCTTTACTATCTCTGTAGAGGGGTACTGCCGAACATGAGAATTGGGATTTTAACCGGCGGTGGCGACTGCCCCGGACTGAACGCGGTCATACGCGCTGTGGTGCGCAAAGGCATCATGCACTATGACGACGAGTTTGTCGGCTTCATGGAAGGATGGCGGGGGGTTTACGAGAACAAGACCATGGACGTGGACATGGATGCGATCTCGGGCATTCTGCCGCGGGGAGGCACCATCCTGCGCACGTCGCGGACCAACCCGGCCAAGCGCGAAGGGGGATTGCAGCACTGCATGGAAGTCCTGCGGGCCAATCGTGTGGAAGCTCTGGTCGCCATCGGCGGAGATGACACCATGAGCGTGGCCCAACGCATGTACGAAGTGGGCCTCAAGGTGGTCGGCGTTCCCAAGACCATCGACAACGATCTGATGGGGACCGACTTCTGTTTTGGTTTCGACACGGCGGTGAACACCGCGACCGAAGCCATTGATCGCGTGCATACCACCGCGGAAGCGCATCAGCGCGTGATGGTGGTCGAAGTGATGGGCCGCGACTCGGGTTGGATCGCCATGTACAGCGGGATCGCCGGCGGGGCGGACGTCATTCTTATTCCCGAGCGTCCCTTCGACATCGAAGAAGTTGCCGAGCGCATTCGCATGCGCCATGCGCGCGGCCGTTACTTCAGCATCATCGTGGTGGCGGAAGGCGCGAAGTTCGCCAAAGATGGCAACGCGCCGGTGGCCACCGACATGGGCAAAGACGAGTTTGGTCACGTGCGTCTGGGCGGCATCGGCCAGATTCTGGCAAACGAGATCGAACATCGCACCGGACTTGAGACCCGCAACGTTGTGCTTGGCCATATCCAGCGCGGAGGCACGCCCAGCGCTTTCGATCGGGTGCTGGCGTCGCGTTACGGAATTGGCGCCATCGACCAGGTCCACAAAGGCGAATTCGGAGTGATGGTCGCGCTCCGCGGAACCGACATTGTCACAATTCCGCTGATAGATGCCATCCACAAAACCCGCCCTGTCGATCCGGAACTGGTGGAAGTCGCCATGGGATTGATCGATCCCATTCCTACCGCCCCGGTGAATAAGTAACCCAGCACGGAATTTCGGGGAGACCAGCGATGCAACGTCACCGAGCGCTGTCTGTTTTCGCGGTCGGATTGCTTGGCTGCGCTTCGGCAATTGCGCAAAGCGCTTTTGCTCCGAAAGTTTCGGGGCCGTTGTCGCAGCGAGTCGTGGCTTACCAGATCGATGCGAAGTACGATCCTGCCAAGCACACCGTTGATGCCACCGAGACGCTGACCTACCACAACCTGACAGGCCAGCCGCTCGACCGCTTTCCCTTTCACCTCTATCTCAATGCGTTCCAGCCGAAATCCACCTGGGTGCGGGAGGCGCATCGCGATGGATACTTCCGAACCAGCAGCCTGGAGGAATGGGGTCCGAAGGACAACGGTTCCAATGAGATCACGTCATTCGAGGTGGCCGGAATGGGCGATCTCACCCGGCAGATGAAGTTCATCTCTCCGGACGACGGCAATCCCGACGACAAGACGGTATTTGAAGTGCGATTGCCGCGCCCAGTTGCGCCCGGCCAGGACGTGCAGTTCAGAATCAAATTCAAGGCGACCTTCCCGGAAGTGATCGCGCGCACCGGATATAAGCGCAGCTTCCTGCTCGCCGGACAGTGGTTTCCCAAAGTTGGGGTCTGGTGGCATGACCAATGGAACTGCCACCAGTTTCACGCCATGACCGAATTCTTTGCCGATTTCGGCACTTATGACGTGAAGATCACGCTGCCCAAGAATTACGTCATCGGCGCCACGGGCGTGCAGACCAGCGACACCGACAACGGTAACGGTACGAAGACGGTCGCCTTCCACGCTGAAGATGTGCATGATTTTGCCTGGACCGCCGATCCGAATTTCAAAGTTGTCGAAGGTCAGTTTGACGGCAGCGTCGGGAGGGTAAAAATTCGCCTGCTTACGTATAGCGGCCACAAGAGTTCGTGGCAGCGCTATCTTGATGTCATCGGGGGCACGATGGAGAAATTCGACCAATGGTATGGACCCTACCCTTACGCTCAACTTACCGTGGTTGACCCGCCACACGGGGCTGGCGAGGCGGGAGGTATGGAGTACCCGACGTTCATTACCGGTGGCACGAGCTGGTATGTCTCCAAGGGGGACCTGCACGAACCCGAAGGTGTAACCGAGCACGAATTCGGCCATCAATACTGGTACGGAATGGTAGCTACCAACGAGTTTGAGAATGCCTGGCTCGACGAGGGCATCAACAGTTATACCGAAGTGAAGGTGATGGACAGCCTGTTCGGTCGCAACACCAGCGCGCTGAACCTCTTCGGAATTCAGGAGGGCGACGGCGAAGAACTCAGGTCTTTTTACCTGGGAGATGCGGGCTTCGACCCGCTGGCGCGGGCCAGCTATACCGACATGAGCATGGGTTCCTACGGCGCCGTCAGCTACGGCAAGACAGCAACCATGCTTGCCACGTTGGAAGCCATCGTCGGCGAGCAGGCGCTGCGGAAGGCGCTGCACGTTTACTTTCTGCGGTATCGGTTCACTCATCCCACGCAGGAAGATTTCATGCACACGGTGGACGAGGTTTCAGGCCGCGACTTGAAATGGTACTGGGACCAGGCGGTCTATGGGACACCTGTACTGGATTACGAAGTGACGCGCGCCGACTCCAATCCCACGAACTGGTACGAAGAAAACGCGACCGAGAAGAAAGGCGCCACCATATACGAGACGCAAGTCATCCTGCACCGTAAAGGGGACTTCATCTTCCCGGTTGAGGCCGAAGTGACGTTCGACAATGGAGAAAGCATTCGCGAGCGATGGGATGGCAAAGATCGCTGGGTCCGCTACGTTTACCACAAGAAGGCGAAAGTCGCTTCGGTGGAGATCGATCCCGACCACAAAGTCACCATGGATAGCAACTATCTCAACAACAGCCGCACCACCGAGCGGCAAAAGGGCGCAACGGAAAAAATCGCGGCCTACTGGATGTTCCTAACCCAATTCCTCGCGCAGATGCTGAGTTGGCTGGTATGAAAACGGGCGACATCGCCGGTCAACGTAAAGGACTGCTCTCCGCCGGAGCCAGTCTGCTATGGCGGCGTCAGGAAATCTTGTGGTGGGTGTTCGCGGTAAATGTTGTGCTCGGCGCGCTGGGCATGCTGGGCGCGGCTAGGACTCTGAATGCTGCTCTGGGGTATAGCCTTGCCGGAAATCAACTGGTCAAGGGCTTCGATCTAGGCATGTTTTACGAACTGTTAAGGCTGCCCGATGCAGACTTTCTTCCCTCAAGATTCACGGCATATGCCTGCGCATGTCTGTTTGCTGTGTTCGTGCTGTTCGTCAGCGGAGGCATACTAGAGGTCTTTCGCCAGGACCGCAGACTCAACACCGGCGATTTCTTTGCCGCCTCGGGTGCATTCTTCTGGCGTTTTGTGCGCCTGGCATTATTCATGCTCGTTCCGTTCGCCCTTCTGCGCTTTGCTTATCGCGATGTCAGAAGCTGGTCGGAATACCTCGGAGATAAAGCGGTTGCCGATCAGGTTGGGTTTCTGATTCTGGCGGCGGGCATTATCGTGCTAGGGCTGCTGGCTGTCATCGTGCGAGTGTGGTTCGACATCGCGAAGGTTCGAACTGTAGCCGAAAACGAGAGCGGCATGTGGCGCACCGTGTGGGCGGCGTTCGACATGACCTTGCATCACCTTGGAACACTCCTGTGGATATATCTCCGCATCAGCCTGGTGGCAGCGATTCCGCTGCTCATCGGCTTACTGATTTGGACCAAGCTTCCCCCCGCCGCGATTCCGGCGACGTTTATCCTTCTGGAATTTGTGATTGTGTCGCAGTTGGCTGCCCGGCTGTGGCAACTGGCAAGCGCTACTGCATGGTACAAGCAGTACGCCGAGGCGGTTCCCGTCGATGCCGTGGATCCTACGGCGCCGCAGCAGCAAGAGGTACCACCGACTGAGCCACAATTGACGCTGTACCCTGAGACCGAATTGCTCCCCGGGGACGGCTAACAAAAACGGGGCGCATGGTGCGCCCCGTTTGGTTATCCGACTGCAAAAGCACTCTGAGGTCAGTTTTAATCCACTGACCCAAATGTTTTCAGGTCTTCCGGTACATCTGTCAGCACCACTGCGTCTTTGCCTTGGACCAGTACCCGGACCGATTCCACCACGTCAGGATTGGCCAAGGTGGTGATGTCTCCCGTGGCCATGTTGTTGGAGAGGGCCGCCAGAATACGCCGCATGAGCTTGCCGGACCGTGTTTTTGGCATGTCTGGAACCACCAGGATCCGGCGTGGACGGGCGATCTTGCCAATCATGGTTTCAATGACGTGGTTCACCTTCTCCACAATCTCCGGCGTCGCCTGTACATCCGGCTGCAGGACGATATAGACCTCGGGCACGCGGCCTTTGATCTCGTCCACCACCGGCACCACCGCCGCTTCGGCCACTTCAGGAACCGTCAGGCAGGCCGACTCGATTTCCTTGGTGCCCAGGCGATGGCCTGCGACGTTGATGACGTCATCCACGCGTCCGAGGATCCGGAAATACCCATCCACGGCCAGCACAGCCCCGTCCGCGGCAAAGTATGGCCAGTCCTGCCACCTCTTGCTGTTGGTATCCTTGCAGTACTTGGCGTAGTACTGGGAGACGAAGCGCTCGCGATCGCCCCAAATGGTCTGCATGATCCCAGGCCAGGGATTGCGGATGCAGATGTTGCCCGCCTTCCCCGAACCGGCGTGCACTTCCTCTCCCATCTCGTCGTAGATCATGGGGTAGATGCCCGGCACACCTGGGCCCGCGCTTCCCGGCTTCATGGGATCCAGTGCTGGCTTGGTGCTGCACAGGAACCCTCCGTTTTCGGTTTGCCACCAGGTGTCCACAATCACGGCTTCACCCTTGCCCACGGTTTCGTAATACCAGCGCCAAACCTCGGGCTCGATGGGTTCTCCCACCGTGGTCATGTGCTTGAAATGGTACTTGTACTTGGTGGGTTCATCGTGACCGGACTTGCGCAACATGCGGATGGCCGTAGGCGACGTGTGGAAGATGTTAACATCCAGGCGCTCGGCGATTCTCCATACCCTGCCGGCATCGGGATAGGTCGGGACGCCCTCGTAGATGACGCTGGTGGCGGCCAGGGCCAATGGTCCATAGACGATGAACGAATGACCGGTGATCCAGCCGATGTCGGCCATGCACCAGTACACATCTTCGGGATGGATGTCCTGGATGTATTTGGAGCAGCCCGTCACATAGGCGAGGTAGCCACCGGTGCGGTGTTGACAGCCTTTGGGCTTCCCGGTGCTGCCGCTGGTGTACATAAGAAACAGCGGCGCCTCTGCATCCATGGGAACGGGAGCGACGATTTCGCCTGAGTATCTGGGCAGGATCTCGTCAACCCAGAAATCGCGCCCTTCCACGAACGGTGTAGCGGACGCATTCTGGCCTGCGTGACGCCTCCAGACCAGAACCTTCTCCACGGTCGTGCCTTCCTTCTTGGCTATGTTCAACGCAATATCGGCGCCAGCTTTGTGGTCGAGCAACTTGCCATTGCGATAGTAGCCATCCATGGTGATCAGAACCTGGCTGCCTGAATCGGCGGCGCGCATGCCGCAAGCCTCGCCGCTGAAGCCGCCAAACACCACCGAGTGAATGACCCCCAGGCGGGCGCAGGCCAGCATGGTAACCGGCAACTCGGGGACCATCGGCATATGAATGGTGACGCGGTCTCCAGCCTTCAGACCACAGAAATCGCGCAGCAGCGCGGCGAATTCATTCACTTGCACATAGAGTTCGCGGTAGGTGAGGGATACGGGCCCCTCGGATTCCGGCTCCGGAACAAAGATGATGGCCGCTTTGTTCTTGTACTTGTCGAGATGCCGGTCCACGCAGTTGTACGAAGCGTTGATTTTGCCGCCCGCGAACCACTTCCAGAATGGCGGATCACTGGTGTCGAGCGTGGTGTCCCAGTACTTGTCCCAGCTCAGCAGATCGGCGTACTCCCGGAAGCATTCCGGGAAATTTTTCTCGCTGAAGCGTTCGTTTACGTCGGGATCGGTCAGGTTGGCCTGGCCGACAAACTTCGCGGTAGGATAGTAGTATTCTTCCTCCCGCCAATGGACTGCGATCTGAGCCTCACTGGTCTCAATCACCGCATTCTGCTTTGGAAGAGTTCGAGCCATATCAATTACTCCTTAGAATTTCTGAATTTGTAATGCAACCCCGGCGTTTCTTTGCCTGCGCTTCCTAGGCTCACGGAACGCGCCCTCGCCCCCCGGTCAAGCCCATATGATGAAACATTCGCTACGTCACTGCAACACCCTTTGCCCGTCCCTGGCGCTTCCAGGAAGGGCCTTACATGGCCCGGCCCGCCGTTCGGCGGCCCGACCACGACTGCCTGTTTCACTTGCCCTTCGAAGACCCCACTGGCAACGGCTGGTTGTCCAGCGCCGCCCTCATCTGGTGCCATGCGTGTCTGGCTTCTTCCACCGAGCCCTCGTCCTCGATGGTGGTGATGTCGCCGGGGTTCTTCTCCTGGGTCACCGCCTTCAGCACGCGCCGCATGATCTTGCCGCTGCGCGTCTTGGGCAGCATGTCCACGAAGTTCAATTCGCCGATAACGGCAATCGGTCCGAGTTCATGGCGCACCTGATCCAGCAGCTTTTGCTTGAGTTCTTGCGACGGACTGAAGCCCTGCTTGAGCACGACGAATGCCGAGATCACTTCGCCGCGCAGCTCATCGGGCCGCCCGATGACGCCCGATTCCGCAACCGCGGGATGGCCCAGCAATGCGGTCTCGACTTCGATGGTGCCGATGCGATGGCCGGCAATCTTGATGATCTCGTCGGCGCGACCGGCAAACCAGACATAACCATCCTGGTCGATTTGCGCCGAATCGCCGGTGTAATACACACCAGGAATGATCTGCCAATAATCGCGGCCGTAGCGTTCCGTTTCTCCCCACAATTCCGGAGTCAATCCCGGAAAAGGCCGCTTGATCACCATGATCCCTTTTTCATTGACTCCGCAGGGTGTGCCGTCGAGCAACACCACTTCGGCATCAATGCCTGGCATAGGCAACGTCGCTGACCCCGGCTTAATCGGCAACATTCCCAGGCCATAGGGATTGCCGAACATGGGCCCGCTAGTTTCGGTTTGCCACATATGATCGATCACGGGAATCTTGTTCTTGAAAACCTTCTTCTGCAGCCACTCCCAAGCCGGCGCGTTCAATACTTCGCCCGCGCAAAACACCCGTTCCAGATATTGGTGATCGGTCTTGCCCAGGACGGCGTCGCCGTAACGCATCAGCAGTCGCACCGCCGTGGGGGAAGTGAAAATTCCGGTGACACGATACTGCTCGATCAGTGTCTTCCAATTGGTTTCCGGGGCCGGATAATCCAGGGCCCCTTCAAAAACGATGGTGGTTGCACCCGCAATCAACGGCGCGTACACGATGTAGCTGTGACCCACGATCCAGCCGATGTCGGAAGTTGACCACCAGACATCCGTCTCTTTCAGACCGAACAGCCACTTGCCCATGGCGTCAATATGGACTTGATAGCCGCCATGGGTGTGCACCGCCAGCTTGGGGGTCGCGGTCGTACCGGAAGTCGCCAGGATGAAGGCCGGTTCGTTGGCTTCCATGCTGACATAGTCGCCGCTTTCACCGGCGCCGTGCTCCAAGAACTGCTCCCAAAGAATGTCGCGTCCGGAACGCATCGGGGTTTCCCCGGGAGTCCGCTTCAGAACGATAACGTGCTCAACCTTGTCACCGGCGTTTTCCAGGGCCTCATCGACAATCTCCTTCAGGCGGGTATCTTTGCCCTTGCGATAGGTCACGTCGGCGGTAAACACCAATTTCGAGCCGCTAGCCTGAATACGGTCGCCCAGCGCTTTGGCGCCAAAGCCGGCAAACACCACGGAGTGGATGGCGCCGATGCGGACCGTCGCCAGCATCAGGATGATCGCCTCCGGACTGGTGGGCATGTACACGGTGAGGCGATCGCCCTTCTTGATGCCCATGCCACGCAACGCTGCCGCCACCTGCTCTACCTCATGCAGCAAATGTGCGTACGTATAGGTGCGGCGCTCGCCGCGTTCGTTGAGGTAAACCAGGGCGGCGTGTCCGCCCCAACCGCGTTTGACGTGGTAATCCAGCGCGTTGTACGCCAGGTTGGTCTGTGCTCCGACAAACCACTTGAAGGTGGGCGGCGTCCATTCCAGTACGCGGTCCCACTTACGGAACCAATGCAGCTCGCTGGCTGCGCGTCCCCACAGGGCGTCCGGATCCTGCTTGCCTTCATCGATCCACTTTTGCACCACCGGACTGACCAGGCCATGCGCGGCGGCACGAGGGGCCGGCTCGTCTGCCGCTCCCTTGGTTACGCCCAGGTCCGGTGTTTTCGTTGCAGTAGCCATGGGAAGAGACTCCTTTTCACCCGATAGCGGAGGTCGAAATAACCGTCAAGAATCAAGCACAAATTTGGCCGGACTGTTTTAGCAGTCCGGCCACCATCTCACACATGCTTGGGACGGCGCGCCAGGAACTCAGCCAATAGCGCCACTGCCGCCAAGACTGCCGCGGTGTAGAACGCCATCTGGTAGTTGTGGTATTTGTCGAACAGGACGCCGCCGATTCTCGGTCCGATAATTCCGGCCACGCCCCACGCCGTAAACAGCATGCCGTAATTCATGCCGGCGTTCTTGGTGCCCCAGAAGTCGGCAGTGGCGGAGCCATTCACCGACAACTGCGTGCCGTAGCACCAGTACACGATAAACACCATCACATACAGGAAAGCCACGTTGCCGCCCGCCATGTAAAGCAAAGGCATGGAAATCGCCGAGATGGCAATCATCAGGCGCAAGACGTTCAACCGGCCTAGCGCATCCGACATCCATCCCGATAAAATTCGCCCGCCAGCGTTGCCGGCCGCCCCTACAACCAGCGTCAAGGTCAACAGCGCTGCGCTGGGAATTTTCACGCTCTTGGCGAACGGCACCAGTTGGCTGATAACCATCAAACCGGCAGACGTTCCCAAGGCGTAGGCAATCCACATGAAATAGAAGGCAGGAGTTTTCAACACTTCGCTCGGGGTAAATTCCTGGGTGGTGGCACTTGACTTGGCCGTCGCCGGCGCCGGGGTCCATCCCGCGGGTTTGTAGCCGGCCGGAGGGTTCTTCAGCAGGAAAGCCCCAATTACGGTCATGACCAGGAAGATTCCGCCCAGGATCATGAACGTAGTGTGCACGCCATAAGCAGGAATGAGCTTCAAATTAGCCAGAGGTCCGAACAGCGCCGACCCGGCGCCGTAGCCGCCGACCGCCAGCCCCACGGCCAAACCGCGCTTGTCGGGGAACCACTTGGCCATCACTGGAATCGGAGTCGAGTAGCCGAAACCGTTGCCCAGTCCGCCGATCACGCCGAAGCAGATGTACAGGTACATCAGGCTGTGGGTGAACGCACACAAGAAAAAGCCCAAGCTCACCAGCACTGCGCCGGTGAGAGATACCCAGAAGGGGCCGAACTTGTCTTGCAGCCGGCCGGCGACAATGAAGGTGAGGGCGAACACCACCACGGCGATGGTAAATACATTGGAGGTTTGGGCACGCTTCCATCCAAACTCCTTCTCTAGCGGCGCCACGAAGACGCTCCACGCATAGAGCGTACCCAAGGCAATATTCATCATCATGCCGCCGACGACGCGCCACCAACGGTTCAACCCGATGCTGCCAATCTCAACCGACTGAACGTTCGTTGCAGTTGCTAAAGCCATCTGAATTTCTCCCTTCCTACCGAACCAGAAAGTTATTATCGGGGTCCCCTGAGAGCAACAAAAACTGCTACGTCGAAATACTTAGGGCGAATTGTAACGCGGGTTGTACAAGGTCTGGAGCGGTTATCCTGAAAATAATCAGCCATCGCCAACGCGACCTCCTGAGAACCTGTATGCTGCGAACCACCCCTGCCTGGTCTGGGCGGACCTGGCCGAGTCACAAAACCGTCGGCGGGAGGCGACTTGGGGTAGAGGAGAGTGGTCAAGATCCTCATCCTTACGGTGCAAGGTTGCAAACCGAAATTAGGATTCCAGTCTTCCAGCCGGGAACGTGGGTTCCCGCCTGGACCCGACAGGGTGAAGTTATAAGACCTTCGCCTCCCGCCTGTTTGAGCCGTTGTGGGCGGAATTTTCCTTCGCGGAAGGGCCAGCGGTCTGTGACTCCGGATACGGCTGCATGTGATGTGGGTCACCGGGCCTCCGGTTGGGCCCTCCCAAAGCGGAGGCTACCCCTCCGGGACGTACTTGTACCTTGGGGTTGCCTGAGGTGATACCATACGAGGTGTTATCCGGAGGAATTCGTGGGGTCACCTTACGGCTTTGAGCTGGTAGAGAATTGCCTCATCTGCAAGCTGCGTAACGACAGCTTCTTCTGTTCTCTTCCCAAAACTGCACTAGAAGCGTTCGACAAAATGAAATATACCGCTTCCTATCCGGCGGGAGCTGTACTGTTTGTCGAAGGTCAGGCGCCGCGCGGTATCTACATGCTGTGCAAAGGCCGGGTTAAGCTCTCCACCACTTCCGCCGAAGGCAAGACGCTGATCCTGAAAATCGCCCAGCCGGGTGAAGTCTTGGGCATGCACGCTACGGTCTCAGGGACACCTTACGAAATTACCGCTGAAACCGGTCAGCCTTGCCAATTGAATTTCGTCAAGCGCGACGACTTTCTGAACTTCCTGCAGAAGCACGGAGACGCCTGCCTGAAAGCGGCGCAACACCTCAGCAAAGATTGCCAAAGCGCCTATCAGCAGATTCGCAGTCTGGGCCTGTCGCACTCCGCGCCCGAGCGCCTGGCGCGACTGCTGCTGGAGTGGACCTCCGCCAGTCCCGAACAAGTTGAGCCCCGAGTAAAGTTGGCGCTCACCCACGAAGAGATTGCGCAGATTATCGGCACCTCGCGCGAGACGGTCACGCGCGTGCTGGCGGACTTCCGCAAGCGCCAGATCGCAGTGCTGAAGGGATCCACACTCACCGTGCGCAATAAAGCCGTACTGGAAAAACTGGTCGGGGCGTAGGCTGCACTAGCAAGTTAGAAAGTCCCTCTTCTTCAGGCTGACGGTCAGCTCTCGAAACGGCCCTTTTCCTAGGGCACCGGCACTGGCGAATCTGCAAGTGATGCCTCATCTCGTGCTAAGCTCCTGACGATATTCAATGCCGACACGGGGTGGGGTAGTTGCGGGGAGGAATGTATGAGACAAATCATCGTTGCGTTGTTGGCCCTCGTTATCGTTGCGCCCGCTTTTGGTAAAGATGACTGGTACCGCGTTTTTGGACCGGACGGGAATCACCTGATCGTGACCTGCAAGGCAGCGTTACGAGTGATGGATGCTAACGACCCAAAAACAGGAACAGGGACAACGCAAGACGCCTACAATGACGGCTATTGTCAAGGTCTGGTAAGCGGCGTAGCCAGTTCAATAAATTCCGAAGACGGCGCTGATCTGACCACCCCTAATCCTTCGATTAGTCAGTTGATTCGGGTTGTGCAGAAATACATGGATGACCATCCTGAAGAACTATCTAAGCCCGCCATATGGTTGATCCGTGTGTCCATTATAAAAGCCTTTCCGAAGAAGTCTTGAATTTGACAGTGGCTTCAGTAACTATTCCGCCGGGTTCCCTCGATAAGGGCGAGGGCTTTGTCAAGAGATACTTCTCCCAGGCGGTGCGAGTTCGTCCGTAAGGTCGAGGACCAAGGACACTGGAGAACTCGCATCTGATCACGTCCGGGTGGAACCCATCGTTCCACCTCTGTCGCCTGCGCAGGCACCCAAGCACTACACAGGACGAATTTCGATCGCCAGTCGCGGTTTCTGGTGATCGAAGGAGATGTCCACATTTCGCAAAGGATACGAGACCGGCTGCTCTCCTCGCCCAAGGGTCACATAGAACGAGTTGCAATCCCGCACGAACATCTCACTTGTGCTCGCGATCCTGCCGAGTGCGTGCACGGCGTGTTCCACATTGAGATCGTGAACAGTAACCGGCTTGTTCTTCCATTTGAGGATTTCACTCGCCTTAGCAGTACGTGACGCAACCAACTCCGAGAACTGCTGCTCAGAAGCGATTCTCGATTCAGAGCCAACGCGAACGTAGGATGGCCCGGCAAAGTGGGGCTTGTTTTCGCTGCCGGGAATGATGATTGCGAGACATTGTTTACCGGCGTCGTTGAGAATCTTTGTAACGTACTGGATTGGCGGATATGCGTTCGCCAATTTCGTAGCAAACGTCTTTTGCAGCGAATCGAGGTCTGCATTGTCCTCCACGGTGCCGTTGTTCTTGACTCCGATGAACAGTATCGCGGGATACCCCGGTGCTCCGGAGTTGGCGAACGCAATGCATGTCTTTAACCAATCCTTAGAATCACCAGACGATTTTCGCTCAACAAAGCTGTCTTCGTAATCACGGAGCTTCAACAATAGTTCTGTGTCCTTCAGCATTCCGTAATCATAATTCAACTGTCGAAGATACACAGATCGGCGGGCTATATGAAAGGGAATATCGAGAGAGAACACTCTTCCTTCTGCTGGAAGGGCGAATCGTTCTCAGAAATCAGCGCATTCCGTCATGCTGGCAGCCTTACGCGCCTTACAAATTCGTGTTCCTTCGCTTAAAATGAAAAATGCTTGATCGCAGCGCTCCCAGCGCTTGTCTTGGGGTTTCCAACAGTAATAACAGTTCTGGCGAAGGCGGGGTCGTGTTCCCCGATGAAGGAGCAGCCGTGAAGAAAGTCGGAGTCATTTTTGGCATGGAGACCACCTTTCCGCCCGCGTTGGTTGAGAAGATCAACTCCATGGGCGGCCCTGACATCCAGGCGGAACTCGCCACCGTTGGCGAAGTCCGTATGGCGGAGCCGTCTCCTTACCACGTTATCGTGGACCGCATTTCGCACGACATTCCCTTCTATCGCGGCTATCTGAAGAATGCGGCGCTTTCTGGCGCGATCGTTATCAACAACCCATTCTGGTGGAGCGCCGACGACAAGTTTTTCAACTTCGCGCTGGGAACCAAGCTGGGCGTTGCGATTCCGCAGACCGTCCTGCTGCCGCACAAGATGCATCCCCCGGGCACCACCGAGCGCTCCATGCGCAACCTGCAATATCCCATGCCGTGGGACAGCATTTTCAGCTACGTTGGATTTCCCGCCTTCCTAAAGCCCTTCGACGGCGGCGGCTGGAAGGACGTATACAAGGTGAACTCGCCCGAGGAGTTCTTCAACGCTTACGACCAAAGCCGCGATCTCTGCATGACGCTGCAGCGCGGGGTGAATTTCAAGGAATACTTCCGATGCTACGTGGTCGGCCAGGAAAGAGTGCACATCATGCACTACGATCCATCGGCGCCGTTCCAAGAGCGCTATGTGAAGAATCCGCCAGCCGCCGATGCCAAACTGCTGGAGCGCGTGGAGCGTGATTGCCTCACCCTCTGCCGCGCTCTGGGCTACGACCTCAACACAGTTGAATTTGCTTGCGAAGACGGCGTCCCTTACGCCATCGATTTCATGAATCCTGCTCCCGACGCTGATGTAAACTCGGTGGGCCAGAAAAACTTCGACTGGATTGTGGACGCTGTGGCAGAACTGGCGGTTCGCAAAGCCAGGGAGCACACCGGCCTGCCTCCGGAATATCGCTGGAGTGCATTCCTCAATGGCTACTCGGCGGAAGCGGATTCCAAAGCGAAGCAGAAGGCCGCGAAAACGGCATCCAAACCAACAGCTAAGCGAGCGGCCAAGGAATAACAAGATGGAGCGGCCAAGCCTCAGCATCGGCATTGAAGAGGAATATCAGACGATCGATCCGGAGACCCGCGATCTGCGCTCGCACATCGCATCTGAGATTCTCCCCAAAGCCAAGCTGGCGTTGCACGAGGCGGTCAAGCCGGAGATGCACCAGTCGGTCATAGAAGTTGGCACCCGGGTCTGCAAGAACATCAAGGAAGCCCGCAAGAACATCCAGTCGCTTCGCCGCGAAATGATCAGCCTCGCCAGCGAGCACGGCATGTTGCTGGCGGCGGCCGGTACCCATCCGTTTTCCGACTGGAAGATGCAGGAGATCTATCCCGACGAGCGCTATGCGCAGGTGGTCGAGGACATGCAGCTCATCGCGCGCGCCAATCTGGTTTTCGGATTGCACGTGCACATCGGCATTGAGGACCGCAATACCGCCATCCACATCATGAATTCCATGCGGTATTTCCTGCCGCACATCCTGGCGCTGTCGTCGAACTCGCCCTTCTGGATGGGCATGAATACCGGGTTTAAATCGTACCGCTGCAAAGTGTTTGAGCGCTTCCCGCGGACCAACATTCCCGATGTTTTTGCCAACTGGGCGGAATACGAGACCTTCGTCGACCTCCTGGTCAAGACCCATTGCATCGATAACGGCAAGAAGATCTGGTGGGACATCCGGCCACATCCGTTCTTCGACACCCTCGAGGTGCGGGTGTGCGATATCCCCATGCGGCTTGACGAAACCCTCGCCATCGCGGCGCTGATTCAGGCGACCATGGCCATGCTGTACGAGTTGCACGCATCGAATAAAAGCTATCGCATCTATGGCCGCGCGCTCATCATGGAGAACAAGTTCCGCGCATCGCGCTACGGAATCCAGGGCAAGCTGATTGATTTCGGCAAAGAGGAAGAGGTCCCCGTCCGCGACCTGATGCTGGAATACCTTGATCTGATTGACCCGGTGGTGGATGAGCTGGAATCGCGGGAAGAGATCAATTACATTCACCAGATGCTCGAGATGGGCACCGGCGCCGACCGCCAGTTGAAGGTGTTCGAAGAGACCGGCGATTTGAAGAAGGTGGTGGACTACATCGTGGCCGAGACGCGAGTCGGGGTCTTCGATCAGACCGCCGCGCGAAAGTAGAGGGAAAAACGCAATTTTCGAAAGGACCGTCTTGATTCAACCCGTTCTGACTGACCTCACCAAAACTGCATTCGATGCTGAACTTTCTCCCGGCGCTCACAACGCGGTGCATGCCTGCCTGCGCATTCAGCCATCCGAAAAGGTCACGCTCATTACCGACAACGTCTGCCGCGACATCGCAGCCAGCATCGCGCAGGAACTGCTGCAGGTCGGTTCGCCCTTCAAGGCCTTCGTGCTGGAGGACCTGGCGCCGCGCCCGCTGGTCGAACTGCCGCCGGAAATCGCGGCCGACATGGAGACCAGCCAGGTCAGCATCTTTGCCGTCCGCGTGCAACAGAACGAACTGAAGTCGCGCATGCAGATGACCGACATCGTGAACCGGCGCAAGATGCGGCACGCCCACATGGTCAACATCAATCGCCAAATCATGCTCGAAGGCATGCGCGCCGACTTCAACCGCGTGGATGCGCTCAGCAAGAAGGTCGTTGAGATCGTCAGCAAGGCAAAGGAAATCAAAGCCAAGAATCCGGCGGGGAGTGATTTCTCGGCGATGCTGAATCCTGACTACCGCTGGGTAAAAACCAGCGGCATCATCAGCCCCGACAAGTGGGGAAACCTACCCGGCGGCGAGGTGTTCACCGCTCCCGGCGAAGTGAACGGAACCTACGTCGTCGATGGCGTGGTTGGCGATTACCTGTGCGAGAAATATCCCGACCTGGCGCGCCAGCCATTGACGATCCACATGCGCAGCAATCGCATCACCGAGGTCTTCAGCGACAATAAAGTTCTCGAAGAGGAGTTCTGGGCGTACACCCACACCGACGAAAACAGCCATCGGGTCGGCGAGTTCGCCATTGGAACGAACCTTGAACTCAAGCACGTCATCGGGCAGATCCTGCAAGACGAGAAATTTCCCGGCGTGCACATTGCCTTCGGCAATCCTTATGGCGCGCACACCGGCGCGGACTGGTATTCCAGCACTCACATTGACGTAGTGGGAATGCACTTCGATATCTGGGTTGACGGCCAACAAATCATGGAGAAAGGCCACTTCCTGATCGAGGCCTGAGATGGTCCCAGCGCTGCGCGAGCAGTTCAACCGCAACTTCACCCCCGAAAGGTACCGCCAATTCCTCCAAGGTTTGGATCGGGCCTGCGGCACGCACATTGGCTTCCGCGTCTCGGAGACGCCGTGCTTTGTACCCAAAGCTTTGCTCGACCAGATGGCGCAGTATGGACGTGAGCTGGTCCTGCAACTGGTGGACGATCCAGAGTATCGCCGGGCGTCGGACGCCTCCGTTCCTCTGCAATACAACGTGCCCAATGAGTCGCCGCGGCCGATGTTTGTGCAAGTGGATTTCGGGGTGGTGCGCAACCCGGCGGGAGAATTGGAGCCGAAGTTAGTCGAGCTGCAAGCCTTCCCTTCCCTGTACGGATACCAGGCGGAAGCGGCCCATCAGTACGTCGAGACGTACGATTTGCCGCACGAGTTAGGCGTCTATCTCTCCGGCTTCAATCGTGACTCGTATTGGAAGTTGATGCGCGAACTTATTGTGGCCGGCCACGATCCGGAGAACGTCATCCTGATGGAGATCGATCCGGAGCACCAGAAAACGCTGCCCGACTTCCTGGTGACGCAGCGCGAACTTGGCATCGCGATCGTTGACATTCTGTCGCTGAAGAAGCGCGGCTCAAAGCTCTTCTATGCCAAGGGCGGGCGCGAGATTGAGGTCCGGCGCATCTACAACCGATGCATTGTGGATGAGCTCGAACGCAAAGGGGTGACCCTGCCTTTCGATCTGAGGGATGAACTCGACGTCGAGTGGGCGGGCCACCCGAACTGGTACTTTCGGATCAGCAAGTTCTCCATCCCGCACTTGAAACACGGGTGCGTGCCGAAGACGTGGTTTCTCGACCATGTTGGCGAACTGCCGCAGGACAACGAGAATTACCTGCTCAAGCCGCTGTATTCTTTCGCCGGAGTCGGCATCAAGTTTTCGCCGACGCAGGCAGACATCGACGCAATCTCGCCAGACCAGCGCCACAACTACATTCTCCAGGAGCGGGTGCAGTTCGAGCCGGTGATTCAAACGCCTCACGGTCCGACGCAAATGGAAATCCGCATGATGTTTGTGTGGCCCGAGGGCGGCGAGCTTACACCGGTGCTGCCGCTGGTGCGCATGGGGCGCGGCATGATGATGGGCGTCGATCACAATCGCAACCTGCAATGGGTGGGCGGCTCGGCCGTACTGTGGGTGTAAGGCGGTGCGCTTCCGGGACGCTTGCGAGTATGAACCTTTTATAGTACACTGTACTAAATAAAGTGCAGTATGACGGACACCCCGCCGCAGAAAATCCCGCTGGTCGCGTTGCACGGGCTCATCAAGAAAACGCGGGCCACGCCCGATGAGGATTTGGCAATGGCGCGAAAGCGCCAGAAGGAGTTGGAGCGATGAGCAAGAAACATATGGGTTCCAGCCTTGATGACTTCCTCAAGGAGGAGGGCATCTTCGAAGAGGCGCAAGCGCAGGCGGTCAAAGAAGTCGTCGCGTGGCAGCTCGCCGAGGCCATGAAGAAAAAGAAAATCTCAAAGAACAAGATGGCAGCGCTGCTCAAGACGAGCCGCACCCAGGTTGACCGTATCCTGGATCCGAAAAACGACATTACGCTCGGCAGCCTGCAACGGGCGGCTGCGATGGTCGGGCTGCGTGTAACGATCGAGCTGGTGTAGGAGAGGGGAACCGTGCGAGTCGAAGATCTGCCCTGAGCAAAGCCGAAGGAGCCCTATTCGGTGCAGACATGGGTTTGAACTGCCCCGCCCTAGCCAAAGGAAAGGAAGGCTAGAACGGGGCACCCGTGGAAGAGTTCAGATCTGAACCGCTTCTTGAATCTCTTCCTTGCGCTGATCCGAACCCTTCAGATAATTGTCAATCGACTTGGCCGCCTTGCGTCCTGCGCCCATGGCCAGAATCACGGTTGCGCCGCCGGTCACGATGTCGCCTCCCGCGAACACGCCCGGCTTCGAGGTCGCGAGGGTGTCGTCGCTCGCCGAGATGTATCCGCGCTTGGTCACCGCTAGCCCCGGAGTGGTTGACTGGATCAGCGGGTTCGCCGATGTACCAGCCGCGATGATCGCGACTGAACATGGCACCACGAACTCAGAACCCTTGATCGGCACCGGACTGCGGCGTCCCGAATCATCGGGCTCGCCCAGTTCCTGGCGAATGCATTTTACGGAGGTGAGATTGCCCTTCTCGTCGCCGAAGAACTCAACCGGATTCACCAGCATCTCGAAGTGAACACCCTCGTCTTTGGCGTGGTGCACTTCTTCCACACGGGCGGGCATTTCCTTCTCGGTGCGGCGATAGTAGATGCTGGCACTCTTCGCGCCCAGGCGAAGCGCGCTGCGCACCGCGTCCATGGCGGTGTTGCCGCCGCCCACCACGATCACGTCGCGGTCTTTGCAGGGGTAGAGCGGCTCGTCGTACTGCGGAAAAAGATAAGCCCGCATCAGGTTTACGCGGGTAAGAAACTCGTTGGCCGAGTAAACACCGTTGAAGTGCTCACCGGGGACCTTCAAAAACTTCGGCAGGCCAGCACCCGTCGCGACGAAGATAGCGTCGAAGCCCTCTTCTTGCATCAGTTCGTCAATCGTGACCGTCTTGCCAACCACAACGTTGGTTTCGAAGACGACGCCGCGGCGGCGCAGCACTTCAATCTCGTGACGGACAATATCTTTCGGCAGCCGAAACTCTGGAATGCCATACACCAGCACGCCGCCAAGTTCGTGCAGGGCTTCAAACACGTGCACCTGGTGTCCCATCTGGATGAGGTCGCCCGCGCACGCCAGGCTCGCCGGGCCGCTGCCGATGAGGCCCACCTTCTTGCCCGTGGCTGGCGCAGACACGGGAGATCCAAACTGCCCCGTCTCACGCTCCCAATCGGCCACGAAGCGCTCCAGGTAGGCAATTCCAACCGGCTCGCCTTTCTTGCCCAACACACAACCGGACTCGCACTGGTCTTCGACCGGACACACGCGTCCGGTGATCGCTGGCAGTGCGTTGTCTTCGCGGACCTTCGATGCCGCCCCCAGGTAATCACCGGCGAGTATGAGGTCGATCACAGCTCGCACGTTTACCGAGACCGGGCACTTGTCGACGCAGCCGGGCTTGGGACACTCAATGCAGCGCAGCGATTCCTGGCGCGCCTGCTCGGCGGGAAAGCCGAGGTTCACTTCGCAGAAATTGTGGGCCCGCACCTGGGCGTCCTGTTCGGGCACGCGCTGCCGCGGCAGCTTGATGCGTTCCTTGTTGGGCAGCGGATTATTGCTGGGGACCTTATCAGTCATGGCTCACCTCGACCGGCTCCAATGCGCAGGCGTGCGCTCGATTGCTCTCGCGAAGCTTCTTCAGCTCCGCTTCCGGATCGGCCTGCAAGCGTTCGATGCTGGCACGCTCCTGTTCGCGATACATGTTGTTGCGCTGCGTCAGGACCTCAAAGTTGACCTGGGTAGCATCGAAGTCGGGGCCATCCACGCAGGCGAATTGGCTGGTGTTGTTTACCAGCACGCGGCAGCCGCCGCACATTCCGGTTCCGTCCACCATGATCGAATTCAAACTGACGATGGTCTTGATCTGCTTGGGGCCGGTGAGGTTCGCCACAGCGCGCATCATCGGCACCGGACCGATGGCCAGCACATAATTCACGCCTCCGGCGTCCACCAGCTCCTTCAGCTTGTCGGTGACCAGACCTTTCTGGCCATAGCTGCCGTCGTCGGTGACGACGTAGGTTTCGTCGCTGACGGCGCGCACCTCGTCTTCCAGCACCAGCAGGTCTTTGCTGCGCGCGCCAACGATGGAGATGACCTTGTTTCCTGCCCGCTTGAGCTCCCGAGCGGTGGGGTAGGCCATGGCGGTTCCCACGCTGCCGCTCACCACGACCGTGGTCCCAAACTTCTCGATTTCAGAGGGCTTGCCCAGCGGACCAACCACATCGAGGATGGAGTCGCCGGCCTCCAGCATGCTGAGCAGCATGGTGGTCTTGCCGATGGCTTGCACCACGATGGTAACCGTGCCGGCTTTGGGGTCGGCGTCGGCGATGGTCAGCGGGATGCGTTCTCCGCACTCAGCCAGCCGGACAATGACAAACTGCCCCGGCCGCTGCTTGCGCGCGATACGGGGAGCCTTGATCACAAACAGCTTGATACCTCGCGCCAGCGGGCGCGCTTCTACAATAGCGAACACAGTACCCTCCACTCTTGATTCTGCTGGGGTACGCACACTCAGTCTGTGGCATACGTCACAGACCCGGCGGACATAGCGCACAACGCGGGAAGCCCAGCTTCGGCCCGCATTTGTGGCAGGGCGCAGAGGCCGTGTTCGCCACCTTGGCGAAGCCTTCTCCGGGTGCAGCCACAGGTTTGTGGACGACCTTGGCGGCCGGGCATGCACCCTAGCAGGGGTGTCGACTCAGTGGCTGTGCCGAATGGCTTGTTAAGCACAGACACTTTTTGATTACAATTCCGTTAGATTGGCAGACTTCCGCTTGACGTGACCGGCGAATTTTG
>PMAT01000050.1:3310-7286 GCA_003152695.1 Acidobacteriaceae bacterium | reverse complement strand
CCGCCATTTGAAGATCGCGGGTCGGGTTCCCATTTCGCAATTCTTTCACGTCACCAGCCAGCCGCCCGAAAGTTGCAACACATCCGCAAACTGTGTCCTGGTCCGGCGAGACGGATTGGAAACTGTCGTGGAGGACTCGGCAGCTCCTATTCACGATGGGGAGAGCAACGCTATCGGTGCGGTTATTGTCTTTCGTTTCCTCACCGAAGCGCGAGCCACAGCTCTGAGAATGTCCCACTTAGCGCAATACGATTTTCTTACCGGCTTGCCCACCCGAGTGTTACTTAAAGACCGACTTACGCAGGCCCTTGCGCTAGCAGCTCGTTATGGCAGGCGATTGGCAGTGCTGTTTGTGGACTTGGATGGTTTCAAAGACGTCAACGACACGGCAGGACATGCGTTTGGCGACCAAGTGCTTCAGTCGGTTGCAAAGCGCTTGGTGGCTTGTGTACGCGGTTCGGATACGGTGAGCCGCCAAGGCGGGGATGAATTTGTGATACTGCTATCAGAGATCGACGACTCAAGAAGTTTGATGCCAGTCGCGAAAAAGATTCTCGCTGCAATCGCGGTCCCACATAACCTCATACCTCACGTTTTTCATATCACCGCCAGCATAGGCGTAAGCATCTTTCCACAGGACGGTCCCGATGGGGGGACTCTGATCCAGAGTGCAGACGCAGCAATGTATTGGGTCAAGCAAAATGGACGGAACAACATTCACCTCTTCGATGGACAACTGAAAACTTAGCGGCCGTTCCAAAGTGTCCAGCTATTGGTCTGGCCCAAGCTCTGATTCCTAATCACCTCGACGGGTAACAGACTCACCGCGGAAGTGGCCGACGCGAGATGCGAGCAATCCATTGTTCCGCCCGGCGGCGGTGGGAGCGCAGCTTCTTGTATTTCCGCTTGGCCCAGCGAGCCAAGTCTCGATTCAGATCCTCATTATTGTTGACGAGCGCGTGTTGATTCTCGGTTGGCGACGGCTTGCAACTCGCGTATTACCCAGAACAGGCGCCGCGCCGAGACATAGCTGTATTTGCCACCGTTGCGTAGGTCCGTGATGCGGGATTTCGAGATCAGCTTTTGGACTTTCTGCTGCGACAGCCCCAACCCCTGCTCAGAGCGCACGATAGCGGCTGCTTCCTCCTCGGAGATGCCGGGCAAGGCCTGGCCAGCATGAAACCGGGAACGCCATTGCTCCAGCTCCAAGGCCTGGCGGGTGAAGATTGCCTCCAGCTCGTGGGTGCCGGCGAACAGCAACCCGCAGTGCGGCGGTTGATCCAGGGCCGCCAGCGCCAGGTAGACCTTCGCAAACGGTCGGAGATAATGGTTGCGCGCGGAGTCCGGCGTGACCGGCAACTATTTCGTTTCGAGCGCTCAAAATACGCGCTACGCGATCCGATTCCCAAGGAACTTCACTAGCTCAGTGTTCACTTGATCTGCGTGTGTCCAAGTTATGCAGTGCGGGCCGTCCTTTACCACCAATAAACGGGCTCCATTGATCAGCTTAGCGGTCCGGAGTCCCGAAGCGGCGATAGGCAAAATCCGGTCCGCATCGCCTTGGATCACCAGCGTGGGCACGTCGATACGGGTCAGATCCTTGCGGAAGTCCTCATGCCAGGTTGGCACACAAGCCAGACAGGCCGTGGCCGAGGCGTCAGCGGCGATGTTCCAACTGGATTGGACGGCCTGTTCGCTAATGCGCTTGCCCAGCAAGAGATCCGTGTTATAGAAATTCTTGAAGAAATCGGTGAAGAATGCATAACGGTCTGTAGCGACAGCTTTCTGGATTCCCTCGAAAACACCGCTGTCCACGCCTTCCGGGTTATCCGCCGTTTTCAGCAGGAACGGCGGAACCCCGGAGATGATTACCGCCTTACTGACGCCCTTCGATCCGTATTTCGCAAAGTAGCGCGCCACTTCGCCACCACCCATCGAGAAACCGACCAGTGCGAAATCGCTGAGCTTGAGCTGCGTCACGAGTTCGTGCAGATCCTCGGCGAAGGTGTCGTAGTTGTAGCCGGTAGTTGGCTGGCTGGACTTGCCGAATCCTCTGCGGTCATACGTGATGACACGGTGTCCCGCCGCCAGAAGCGCTGCGACCTGCTTCTCCCAGGAAGCGCCACTCAGTGGATATCCGTGAATAAGAACAACCGGGTCACCCGAGCCATGGTCCTCATAATAGAGATCGATGTTGCCGGAGTTTTCCGTACCGACCGTAGCGAATGGCATATAGATTCTCCTCGTTTGTCTGCCGGTTGGGGCTTGACGGTTGTCGGTTAGGCGGTTGGGTCTCGCCGGCCTTAGCCGATTGTGTGACCCGTTGTGGCGGGCGTGTTGGCCAAGGCCAGTCTTCAGGACTAAATCCCAGCGGGTAAGGCGGGGCTGGTTGCGTTCCAATCGCGACTGTCGGAACGGATCCAGCCCCACGTTCGGCAACTTCCGGATCATTGCCTACGGCCATCGCTGTTCAGGCTAAGCGATTAGTTCCAATAGGGCTTGGCGCCGTAATACGTGTAGACCTTGGCGCCCCAAGCGCGGTCAGCCATGTCCGGCCAGTGCTCCTTGTCGAAACCCGGAGCGGCCTTGAGCAATTCCTTGTCGACGTTCAGAATGAACCGATGTTCGACCGTGTCGACCTTCAGGGAAGTCCATGGAATGGCAAACAGCTTATCGCCCATGCCCAGGAACCCGCCGAACGAAAGGACCGCGTAAGCGATGCGGCCCGACTCCAGGTCGATCATCAAATGTTCGATCTTTCCGAGATCTTCCTTTTGCAAATTCACGACTTTGTCGCCGGTTAGGGTGTCTGCCGCGATTACCGTCGGTGTTCTTTCCATTGTTGCTGTCATGATGTCTCCTCTATTTCCGCGTATTCACCTTGGTGAATTCCGGGTATTACCTATCTACATATAGGCCACCGAGAATCCCAAGTCCGGTCAAGATTGAACATGTCGCCAAGGCCCAAATCTCGAATTCCCGTTTTGGTTTCCTGGTCACCATGCAACCCCTGCGGAGTGCTGCAGCGGCGCTCTTCGCCGTTTCTGACGCGCCGGGGCGTTCCTCTCAGCTTTCATGACAATAGGACTCTGGATCGGCGTAGATAAAATGTTGGCTCCATTCAGAGAAACAGTAAAAATCTGAACTTCGCTGCCTCATACCCTCCGCCAATCTTCTGGCACTGTTCGTCTTCGACGGTCCAAGCGTCCGATCGCGTTAAAAAGGCGCGTCGTCTGACACTATGAAATGCTACCTGGCGTCGATTGCGGCGCACTGGTCAAAACTGCTCGGCAGAGAAAACAATTCCAAAACTGTCAGCTCTGTTCCCAATTGACCTGTAATCCTTTTGGACTCGTGACATCGTGCAAGTATGCATAAGAACCAGCCAAGACAAGAATCCAACCAAGCGCTTCTCGCGCGGGTCAAAAAGGAAATGGATGAGCCGCGCATGGCCGAATCTACGCGAGAAGAATATGACGTCAACCACACCACGCTGCAGGAGCTGGAAAAGCTGTCGTAATCCGTGGTAAAGAGTCCCGGGGCCCTCCGAGCGCAGGGGATGCCCCGAGGGAGGGAAACAATGGCAAAGTTGACCAAGCCAGCGCGTGATCGGATATCGGCAAGCAAGTTCGCTTTTCCCAAGCAGCGCAAGGAGCCGCTGGAGAACGCGTCTCACGTGCGGAACGCGGTCGCGCGCTTACACCAGGTGAAGGACGTTACGGAAGCGGAACGTCGGGCGGCGTGGAAGCGAATACAGTCCGCCGCAAAACGATATGATGTGGAACTGCAAGAGTCCAAGTAACGCGAACACGCCACGTACTGACTATTTACGAGATAAAGGCTACGAGAGTTGGATCAGACCGCCGTGTTTCAATCGCGGACAAAATCAATGTAACCATGCTGGACATCAGTCCGCGTCAGGCAACCACGATGATCGCCGGCGTGGGCCGTGAGAATGACGACCATCTGACCTTCA
>PMAT01000050.1:656-3246 GCA_003152695.1 Acidobacteriaceae bacterium | reverse complement strand
TGCGAGATTTGTGATTCATCAGTCAGTTGTGCTGCTTTCAGCTCGGAGCAGGTGCATGTCGCACTTCGATCTGTCCATTCCGCGTCCGGACTTCCAGGCAGGGCTGCGGGTGAACCGCTGGCCCGTCGAGGACTCGGCCATCCTCCAATGCAAACCGCGAGAAGTGATATGGGCATACGACGGTATCCCCTTCGAGTTTGCCTTCTGAGAGCGGCCCGCTAAAGTGGGAGCACGTCTCAGCCATGGCGAAGAGGCGATCTCCGCGACGGACGAGTAGAATCGGCGTGCCTTGGTACGTCACTCGCGTAAGTTTGCCGTCGATCAAACTTGTTTCAGGCAGAACGGCGGCAAACTGCTCTGGGAATACCTGGCCATCCGTGCGGTCAACGCCTACTCTGTGCTCATACACCAATTTGCCGCCGAGGTGGGATGCGTAGCTCATAACCACGTAACCCAGAGCGCCCGCGATGCGGCCGGTCGCGCGGGATTTCTTTTTCCGCAGAAACAGCGACGTTGCAAATAGCGCCGCGCCACTCAAGTTGAGGAGACCATGAATCAGTCCAACGTGACGCGCAGGCGGATCAACATCAGACCAATCCGTCAGCCCGGTTACGGCCGCGCCTGCCGCCCCGACCAAGCCGATTCCGATTGACGTTTCGCACGCCCGCGCGAACTCAGGGCGGTTGAAGACGAGATCCAGTGCATCAAACACCATCGCAACGGTCCAGGCCCCTACGGGCACATCCTTGAGCACGACGTGTAGAGGCTCGCCGAGCCACGTGCCATTTAAGAAATTCCTGATCTTTTGTGCCGACGGGTGGCCTCCGCCATACAGAGCTTTGTCGAGCAACTTCTGTAGTCTCTCGTCCACAGGCTGCCGGACCTGTGCGGTGGATGAGTCGCGAGTGGAATCGACATCCGACCCTGGGCCAGTGGTGAGGTTTGGATCTTCCATATGCTCCTCGTTATACACGATGCGACAGTTGCGACGCACATATGGATGCCACCACGGTGAGGTTCGTTGGTTTCTTTTCCAGATGGGCGCGGCTCCCGCTGCTGTATCCTCAAGGGATGATCTTCGCCACACACAAGCGGTTGGCATTTTCCATCTCCGCATCCTTCCTGTTTTGCGCCTTCGCCTTTGCGTCAGAACCGGGTACTTTTAATCGCACCTTGCCGGTGTCAGGTCCAGTGACTCTCGATGTAAGAAGCGATCCGGGCGGTGTTTACATCACTACAGGCTCTTCTCCGAATGTCGTTGTGCACGCCATCATCAAGCCGCTCTATGGCAGGTTGGACCTCGATATTGCCGAAGCGAACATTCGTGCTCTAGAGCAAAATCCCCCGATTGAGCAGGTTGGTAATCAGATTCGTATCGGATTTGTGAAAGATCCGGCCCTGCTAAGAGCTGTCACAATACGCTTTGAGATCGAAACACCACGCGCAACTCAAGTGCACGCCCATACAGAATCGGGTGGAATCTCTATCGATGGCATCGCCGGACCAGTTGAGACGGTCACGTCCTCGGGACGGACCGAGATCAGTAATGTCGAAGGTGAACTCAAGGTGACAGGTCATTCGGGAGCCATCGTCATTCGTGATGCAGGTGGCCATGTCTCCGTTCACAATGGATCGGGCGGCCTACAGCTTTACGGCATTCACGGAGGAGTAGATGCAGAAACGACAAGCGGGCGAACAGAGATCAGCGATGTTTCAGGCGATATTCGCGCAACGACGCATTCCGCAAGTATCCGTATCGACAAGGCGAAAGGCGCTGTAGAGGCTCACAATACATCAGGAAGCATTGATGCCCTTCAGTCGAGTGGCTCCGTACATGCCGAGACGACCTCTGGCGCAATCCGAATATCTCAAGTGAGCCCAGCCCCCATTCGCGCTCTGACAAGATCAGGTGCAATCAAGGTGCAGCTTGCCAGCGGGGGAGGATACCTACTCGACGCTCAATCGGCCTCTGGAAAGGTCTCAGGCCCGAGTACGAGTACTCTTGCGCGGACGAAAGATGCTCATAGTCTGAAGGGGCAAATTGGTTCCGGCGGACCGCTCGTCGATCTGGACACTCAT
Source organism: Acidobacteriaceae bacterium (assembly GCA_003152695.1). Lineage (GTDB taxonomy): Bacteria > Acidobacteriota > Terriglobia > Terriglobales > Acidobacteriaceae > Bog-257. Next base: position 1,167 of record PMAT01000050.1, on the reverse strand, counting down.
TCGTCGAAGATCGAGATCGAATAGCAATGCAGTTGAATCGTTAGAACCACTTCCTGGGCGCATTGGTGGCGTCTAAATCGGCAGCTCGTTAGCAGTCATCATACGTCCGAGTTTTACAGTTTGAAGCTCCCCCATAAGTCGGCTTGGTGGACATGTGGTGTTGCCGAGCGCTCCTTGCCCACCGATCTCCGCGAAGCCGGTTTCTGGCCAACTTCGATTTGCTGACAAACGAGTGCCTAAGGCACCGCAGCGCGAAACTGTTTTCGGGATGAAACCAGAAAATTGGCTGAGGATACCGGAGCAATTGGTGGTCGGCCGCCTTTGCTTCTATTTCGACGGCGCGAGGATCGCATCAAGGCGATCAGGCGTTCCTTCTACTCTTTCCAAGTGCGGGTACCGCAGCCCGCCATAGTAATTCAGAGTCACAGTCACAAACTCATCGCCGCGCTTTAGCAGAAGCTTGATCGGCGCTCTACTCTTCTCTGCGGAGAGGATGGCTTCGCGCAGGCCC
>PMAT01000050.1:0-629 GCA_003152695.1 Acidobacteriaceae bacterium | reverse complement strand
GCCACTCCGGCTGGTCGTCGTTGTAGACGAGCCGATAGCCCCCTTGGGTAATCCCATTCTCCGGGGTCTGCGGCGCCAGGGCATAAACCCGCGCGCGCAGGAACGCTGCCCAATCAAACGGCTGCACTTGATTCAGCGCCCCAACCAGCTCGTCAAACGTATAAGTCCTGGTGGTGTAGCTACCGTTGTCGATGCCGAAGAAGAGTCTGGCGAAATCATCGAGAGACTTGCTGCCGTTGCTCAACTCGCGGAGTTTCGTGTCAGCATCGAGCCAGATAAGATCTGATTCCGGATAGTAGTCGTAGGAACGCTGCCAGCTTGGCCAGGTCTCCCGGTCGGCGCCGTGAGACGAAATGATGGGCTGATTGGTAGTATCCAACAAGGGGCGCCAACTGCGTCCAGGACTGATATCGAAAGACGCGGCGATCTGCGCGATCACGTCGCGGGCCTGCTCCGCGGTGCGCATTCCGGAACGAGCTGCCAGGACGTTGCCGTAGTAATCGGTCAGGCCTTCATAAACCCATAGCAGGTCGTTCTGCATCGGCACGTTGAAGTTGGGCGTCCACAGGTCGGCGGGCCGCCGAAACTTGCCGTTCCACGAATGGGTGTACTCGTGGGCGAGGAGAGCA
>PMAT01000085.1 GCA_003152695.1 Acidobacteriaceae bacterium | reverse complement strand
CACTGACGTCTCCGCTGGTGCCTGCGGGCACGATCGCAGCGTTGGCCTTGACCCGGCCATCCGCCGAGTTCAGCGTCGAGACCACCGGCCGCCCTTCACCCGTGGGCCAGATGGTCAGATATCCCAACTGGCCATGCGGCACCACCGTGACATTCAGCGAATAGGCGGCCGCGGTGGCGGGAATGTTGCAGCCGCCCTCCTGCTGGATCGGGAAGTCCCGCGAGCCTCCACCCTGAATCGCACCGCCCGTCTGGCGGGTATCCACCAACCGGCAGGGAGTGACGGTGACAAATTGCACCGCCGATGGCGTCGGGTTAACCAGTTGCGAGAGCGTGCCGCTGCTGCCGGAATAGTTCGCGTCGCCCGAGTAGGTTGCCACGATCGCATCCGTCCCAACCGCCAGCGTCGAAGTTGTGCATACGGCCGTAAGCTGCGAGGTCAGCGGCACTGCCGTGCAGCCGGAAATCGCGGTGCCGTTCGAGGTAAAGCTCACGGTCCCGGTCGGCGCCGGCGGCCCCGCGGGACCGACCGTCGCAGTTATGGTCACCACGTCGCCGAACGTGGAAGGATTGGGCGAACTGGTCACCGCGGTTGTGCTGGGCGGGGGCCCCGTCAGACGGAAGACTGTGCCGCAGCCGTGGAGGCCGGTAGTGCATGCAGGGTTTGCGCCAAACGCGGTTGTCCCATAGAAGTTTCCATCGGTGGCGTGCACCAGCCTGGCGAAAGGCGCTTTGCCGTCATCAGTGTCGTCGAAGCTGTGCAACGTGGTCAGGCTACCGCTTGGGGTGATTTTGAAGACCGTGCCACAGCCGCTGTTGGGTGTGCAGTAGGCCCCGCCTCCGATTGTCGTCCCATAGAAGTTCCCATCGGCGCCTTGTAGCAGTGCAGCCAGGGAGTCGGCGCCGTCGGCACAAGCGGGTAGTGAGCAAAAGTTGTAGAGCGTGGTCAGGGTGCCGCTTGAGGTGATTTTGAAGACCGTGCCGCCCTGGTGGTAGACCCCGCCGCCGCCCTCGGGGGTTGTCCCATAGAAGTTCCCGTCGCTGGCTTGCACCAGCCCGGCTTGAGGGTATTCGCCGTCAGCGCAGTTCGTTTGAGAGCAAAAGCTGTAAAGCGAGGTCAGCGCGCCTGCCGGAGTGATTTTGAACACCGTGCCATAACCGTTGACCCCGCGCCCGAAGTTTGTCCCGTAGAAGTTCCCGTCGCTGGCTTGTATCAGCCCGGCGTAAGGGTTGCCGCCATCAGCGCAGCCAGCTTGAGCGCAAAAGCTGTACAGCGTGGTCAGCGTGCCCCCCGGCGTGATTTTGAAGACCGTGCCGCAGCTGCCGCTGCCGAGAGAACAGCCGGTGTTGGCCCCGCCCTCCAAGGTTGTCCCGTAGAAATTCCCATCGGAGCCTCGCACCAGCCTGGCGTAAGGCTGCTGGCCGTCAGTGCAGTTCGCTTGCGCGCAAAAGCTGTACAGCGTGGTCAGCGCGCCTCCCGGGGTGATTTTGAATACGGTACCAACGCGCGGCTCGGCCCCGCCTCCATAGGTTGTCCCGTAGAAGTTCCCGTCATTGCCTTGCACCAGTGCGCCGGTAGGGCTGGCGCCGTCATACCAGTCGAAGCTGTGCAGCGTGGTCAGCGTGCCCGCTGGCGTGATTCTAAAGACCGTGCCACAACCACCCTGACAGTTGCCGCTGGTCCCGCCAGCATAGGTTGTCCCGTAGAAGTTCCCGTCGGTGGCTTGCATCAGCCCTGCGTAAGGGCTGGCGCCGTCCGTCGGATGTCCCGCGAAGGCGTGCAGCGTGGTTAAGGTCTGGGCAGACAAGCCAATTGCCGTCGCGAAACAAAACAGCGCGAGAACCGCAACCGCTCCCCAAAAGCTAACTCGGTTTGGCATTGACGATTTTGTAGGGCGCATTACTCCTCCAATGGTCTTCCGTGGTGGTCGACTGCCGGGCCTTGAAACGGATTCGTAACTAAACGTGCATGGACAGGCGCCGGCACGTGGGAGCGAGGAAGGCTCGCGTTCTGCCCGACTCGGAGGTCCTGAATGCAGCGGATTGTGTATCGCTACGTTAGGTTGCGTCAACAGCTTTGTCCGTAAAGAGTGACGGCCGCGATCGGGGATCCCACTCGTTCGCGCTTGCCGTCGTTACCCTGCACCAGTCCTGCCCAGGGGTCGCCGCCATCGCTTCCCCGGTTGCTGAAAGCATGCAGAGTCTGGAAGCTTTGTGCGGACGAGGCAATTGCTGTCGCGGCACAAAGCAGAACGACGATGCAGGCCATTTTCATAAAGCGGCTTTTTGAGCCGGGCGCGATTGGCCCTTCGGGGAGTCGGGGTCTGACTGATGAAGTGGGTGTGTGAAGTTGACATACCGCTACAACAGAACTTGGCGCAACAAGTTGCAAACATCATCAGGATTTCCTTTGGGACCGAGCCAAGGTGGGACGGACTATATCCCAGATCGCTCCTGACAGCAAGCAGCGATTTCAGGCGGGTGACGCCGCGCTGCTTGTGTAAAAGTTTCCGGAGGTCGATCCTGGCGAATGATCCCAACGCGCTGCGATGGAGCGATGTTGTATCGAGGCTCCTAATCGACCTCGTCGGCGGTGTCGAAATACTCCTGGATGAGTTGCTTGCGTCGGGACAGGGTAACGACCACACATGACGAGACTCCAGCGGCCCGGCCCTCACAAGTCAAACCTTGCCAACCGCGCACAACTTACAATTACCCATTGGGTTAACTAGGGCACGCCCGGCGCAAGGACTAACTCATCCGCTTTGTTGATCGTCCGGCTGCTGGGCACGTTCACGACAGTTTACGCGGAGCGGGTTGCAAAGTGAGGCTGATCTGGTGGTGCGGCTGAAAACCGCACCGGGCCCTTCATAATTGTTTCACACTGTCGTGAAGCAGGTGTATGAATTCTTGTCCGTGCTTGGAGCGCAAAAAGGAGACTCCGAATGAAATGGATTAGCAGGCTTTCGATGCGGGCGGCGATTCCGTTTGCAGCGTGTTGTCTCCTGGCGCTCGTGGGCGTGGCGCGCGCTGGAGACAAGACTCAATTAAGTGGTAACTGGAACCTCAACCCGGACCAGAGTGACGATGCCCAGCGAAAGGTGCAAGAGGCGCAGCAGAATAGCCAGCGCGGAAGCGCCGGCCGGGGTTACCCCGGAGGCGGAAGCGCCGGTGGGGGCTATCCGGGAGGCGGTGGCATAGGCGGGAGTTACCCGGGAGGGGGTGGGATGGGCGGTGGCATGGGGCGTGGTGGAATGGGCGGCGGGATGGGCCGTCCCGGCGGCATGGGGAATCCCAGCGGAGGGGTAAGCGGTCAGGAGTGGAATCAATTAGCTACGAATCCGAAATCCCTCACAATCAGCCAACGTGACGATCAGATCGTCATCAGTGATTCCGAACACACGCGCACCCTTTATCCTGACAGCAAGAAGCACGAAGAAAAGGATGAGAATGGAAAGAAGATCTCAACGAAAACGGAGTGGCAGGGTGACGAGCTAATCGCCGAGACAAAGATGCATTCCGGGAAGCTCACGGAAACCTACCAGGTCAGCTCTGACGGCAAGCAGCTCATCGTGGTTTCTCGTTATGACAATTCGTCGCTCTCGGGGCCGCTGAGCATCCGGCGGGTGTACGACATGGAGAATGCGGCGCGCGATAGTCAGAAGTAAACTGGGATTCTTTTGTGCCGCGGTTTCGCCGATCTTCGCTGATTCTGTATCATTCGTCTGATTACTCCGTGGACTAGCTGAAGGAGAGTAGCAATGAGAGTATCAATGAAGGCAATGTTGATTACTACGGTTGCATCCACCCTCGCGATCGGGACTGCCGTTCGCGCGCAGAACCTGACGCAGGACACCAAGAAAGCCGCCGACAAGACTGCCGATGTAACCAAAGACACCAGCAAGGATGTCGCGCACGGAACCAAGAAGGGCGCCGTCAAAACCGCGGACGTGACCAAAGACACCAGTAAAAATGTTGCTCACGGAACCACGAAGGCAGCCAAGAAAACAGGCCATGCCGTGGACACAGGCGCTAAGGACACCGGAAAGGCCGTCAAGAAAGGCGCCGACAAAACCGCTGACGCCGTGAAGTAGATACAACTTATCTCATCTCGCATTCACTGCCGAGGTTATTGGCACGATGCCGGCCACGCTTGCTGCATTGATCAACCCTCCTACTCAATTTCAGGATTCCGGGATGAGGAGGATCTTGCCCACGGTTTCGCGAGTTTCCATACGCCGATGTGCTTCGGCCGCCTGGGCCAGAGGCAGCCTGAGGCCGATGTGGAGGCGCAACCGGCCGCCGGCGATCCAAGACAGTACCTGCTCCACGCCAACTCGCGCCACTTCCGGCACCCGGGTGGCAGTGAACAGCCAGAACGCGCTTACCTTTAGGGATTTCTCGTAGAGTGGGAGAATCTCGACAGGATCAGGAACCCCGCTCGCGATGCCATAGCTCACCAGGTGGCCGAAAGGCGCCAGCGATTTCATGCTGCCCTGCTGGGTGGGGCCTTGACGTATAGGAAAAATAAAAATC
>PMAT01000049.1 GCA_003152695.1 Acidobacteriaceae bacterium | reverse complement strand
CCTTGGGCAGGTCGGGATAGAAATAGTTCTTGCGCGCGAAGATCGACGTCGGGTTGATTTTGCAGTTGAGCGCCGTGGCCGCCAGCACGGCAAACTCAACCGCGCGCTGGTTCAATACCGGCAACGGCCCCGGCAAACCCAGACACACCGGGCAGACATTGGTGTTCGGCGGATCGCCAAACTGGGTCGAACAGCCGCAGAAGATCTTGGTGCGGGTCAGAAGCTGGACGTGGACTTCCAACCCGATAACAGGCTCGTACCTGGACTGCGCTGCGACCGGAGCTTCCGGCGTGGTGGCCATGATGATCGATTATAACGGGGAAGTGCGTAGCCGATTTCCTGTCTACTTGGCTCCCGGCGCAGCCCCGTTCGCCGGAGTCAGTGCAATTTCGAAGTACATCAACTCGTTGCCATTACTGTTGCGGATTCCGGTGAGATAGATGTGCGCACCGTCCACTGGTTGGCTCACCCCCAGCACGTCGAAGAACAGGAAGCCCGACTGCGTGGAATGCGGCTCGACCGCCGCAGCCGCAAATTTCGCGCGCGTGATTTCCGCAAACTGCTGTTGCGCCTTCTTGTTCTTGGTCCCGCCGGGAAGCGGAATGGGGCCGGCGTGCGGATTGGGGTTAGTGCTATTCCCCTTAATGTGCGCTACGCGGCGGAGGACGTCGTCCACGTCGAGCGCTTCCAGCTTGCTACGGCGGGCGGTCACCAGCTCCGCTTGCATGTTGTTCACGGCGATCGGCTGGTCGCCGTCATTGGTGATGATCAGGAACACGGGCAGTATTCCCTCGTCGCTGAAGCGGGTGATAAAGATGTCAGCCTTGGGAGAGCTGTTGTACACATCCACGGCAGCGGTAACGTGCTCGGTGGGGTGCGTGTCTTTGCAGGGATAAGCGCTTGCGTTACTGGCCTTGGGAGCAACGAAGTCCTTGGCGCCCCAAAGCGCCGCGGCGGAGAACACCATGGTCAAGGTGGCAAGGCCAAGGAAGAAGCGATGTGGGGAAGGCATAGCGGGATTATCCGCTATCGGCAGGCTGCACTCAACTTGCTGCGTGGACGCACGGGAAAGAAGCCTCTTCTCTAAATCCTCGAAATACTTTTCGGGTGAACAGCGGTAAGACCGCTGAAGCGTTCAAAGTCCGTCACATTCAACGTGAGTATGTGGCTCACCCCGTGCACGTACATGACGGCTGCCACTCGCGCATCGTGCACTTGAACTCCCGAGACGTTGTGCTGCACGACAATTCTTCTCCACCGGCGATAAACGGCTTCGTTGTCCGGCAAGAAGACCATGCCCGCTTCGATGGCCCGCACCTCGCGTTCTGCGTCGGCTATGGTCAAACCAAAGCCGTTGCGGTTCCGGGGGCGTGTCATGGCGTTCCACAGCTCAGCAATATTCTGGTGAGCGTAATGAAACACGGTACCTTGACCAGCAAGTTGAGCGAGCGCTGCATCAACGATCTGGTGCTGGGGATCGGAGCGCCGTGTCATGCGGAGAAGAATGTTGGTATCGACTAGGTACGAAGCAATGGCCATTTAATCGTGGTCCTGGTAAATCCACTCGCGCGAAAGAGTTTCCGGCAACGGGGGAATCTTGTCAGAAAACTGCGCCAGCGAGTCAAGCCACGCGCGAATCTCTTCTGACGTGCGCGGCTGCCCGCTCTCCACCGAACGCGCCGCAAGCTGTTGGGTCAAAATTTCTTGAACCAGGGCTTCCAGCGACAAGCCGCGCGCCTTTGCCTGCGCCACAAGTTCGTCCGGGATGTTGACGGTGACCACCATACGGAAACTCTAGCACGAATTAAAGTTCGTGGTCGAAGGCTTGCGCGGTCATGTGGCCATGAACGGATTCATGCCGTTAGGAGCAAGCCTCCGCCAAAACAAGTTCTTGATGCGTGTCGCTTGCTATTTGGAGCATCGTTCTGGCGCAGTTACAATCGCAGCGTGTATGCCCTATACAGCCTTCTCCTGCTATTGGCGCTGGTGGTGAGCGCGCCCTGGTGGCTGCTGGAGATGCTGCGCCACGGCAAGTACCGCGCCGGCCTGGGCGAGCGGCTAGGCAAGGTCCCAGACCGGCTGCACAATCAGGCCGCGGCCAACACGATTTGGATCCACGCTGTGTCAGTAGGCGAGGTGCTGGCGATATCGCGGGTCATCGCCGAGCTGAAGACGCAGTTACCGGCCTGGCGTATCGTGGTTTCTACGACAACCGACACGGGGCAGAAGCTGGCGCGCGAGCGCTTCGGCGAAAACAACGTTTTTTATTTCCCCATCGATCTGCCTTTTGCGGTGCGCGCGTACCTGCAGGCGCTAGGTCCCAAGCTGCTGGTGCTGGCGGAAAGTGAATTCTGGCCCAACCTTCTGCATTGGGCGCGCCTCTCAGGTGCGGCGGTGGCTGTGGTGAATGCCCGCGTTTCTGACCGCTCGCTGCCGAGGTATCTACGATTCCAGAAATTGCTACGGCCGGTCCTGCAAAACGTGCAGCTCTTCCTGGCACAAAGCGAAGAAGACGCCCGCCGGCTGGTCCGGATGGGCGCTCCCGCCGAGCGGGTGCAGGTCAGCGGAAATCTGAAGTTCGAAGTGAAACCGCCGGTCAGGCCGCCGATTGCAACGGCATTTGCCGCCATCAAGCGTGAAGAGAACGGTCCGTTACTGGTGGCGGGCAGCACTCTCGATGGCGAAGAGGCCATGCTGCTCGAGATGTTCCGGCAGGTGTTGTCGCGCTATCCGAAGGCGGTGTTGGTGCTGGCGCCGCGGCATCCCGAGCGGTTCGATGTGGTTGCGTCACAGTTGGAATTATCCGGCCTGCGTTGCCAGCGGCGCTCGCAATGGAAGGCAGAGAAGCCAATCGCGGGAGGCATTTTTCTGCTCGACAGTATAGGCGAGTTGGCCAGCCTGTATGAGTTTGCCAATGTGGCGTTTGTTGGCGGCAGCCTGGCGCCACGGGGCGGACACAATGTGCTGGAAGCGGCGCAGTTTGGAACGCCGATTCTGGTTGGACCGCACACCGAAAATTTCCGCGACATTGTCGATGTCTTCCGCGATGCCGATGCTTTGCGCGTGGTTACTCCACAATCGTTGACCGCGACCGTGCTGCAATTGCTGGAGGACCCCCACGAACGCGCTGCCCTCGGCCACCGGGCTTTCGAGGTCATGCGCTCGCAACGCGGCGCAACCGGGCGGACGGTGAGCGCGCTGCTGGAGTTGCTATCGCAGCAGGGCGCTCTGGGCCACGCAGAAATGATCTCGGAGCGGCGGGTGTGAACCCGCTCGCCGTACTCTATGGCGCGGCCGTGCGCGCACGCAATGAACTCTACGACCGCGGGACGCTGAGCCTCAGCCACCTGCAAGGACCGGTGGTCAGTATCGGCAATATCACGGTTGGCGGTTCGGGCAAGACGCCGTTCCTTATCCTGCTGGGCGAGCTGCTGAAACAGTACGGCATTCCTTGCGATGTCCTCTCGCGTGGCTATCGGCGCCGGGCCACGGGGATAACGCCGGTCGATCCCGTGGGGTCCCCGCGCGAATATGGCGACGAACCTCTGCTGATCGCGCGCAAGTTGGGAGTGCCCGTCATCGTCGGCGGGGACCGCTACGCCGCCGGGCAATTGGCGGAGGAGAAATTTGGTCCACGGTTGCACTTGCTGGACGATGGCTTCCAGCATCGGCGGCTGGCGCGCGAATTCGACATCGTACTCGCCTCTCCCAACGACGCGCGGGATTCGTTGCTGCCCACCGGCAGGCTGCGCGAGCCGCTTTCTTCGTTGGCGCGCGCCGATGCGATCGTGCTTACCAACGACACGGCGGGAGACGGACTGCGGCTGGGCCGCCAGCAGGTGTGGCGAGTGACCCGCGACATCGTCGCTCCCCCAACCGAGGAATCCTGCCTGGCCTTCTGCGGCATCGCCCGTCCGCAGAACTTTGTGGCCCAATTGCGGGCGGCGGGAGTCATGCTGGCCGGCACCTGCAGCTATCGCGATCATCATCGCTATTCGGCGGAGGATGTCCGCCGCCTGTTGCAACTGCGCAAGCGGCTTGGCGCCAGGGCATTCGTCACCACCGAAAAAGACGCGGTCAACCTTGCAGGGTATCTGGCAGCGCTGCAGCCCGTTCATGTGGTTCCGGTGAGAATGCGGCTGCACAATGCGGCCGCCGTCCTGGAGTTCATACTGGCCACGGTTAGCGAGCGAAAGCGGCGGCCCGCGTGAGACAATCAACCGTTGCCCGCGCCCGGTGGCTCGAAGTAAGGTGATTCCAGAATTGGTGGATCCGGTTTGCCCGGGTAGAGCAGGCCTTTAGGCCTGCTTTCAGCGCCAGAAAGAAAAGCAGGAATTGTGCGAACCACGTTAACGCGGGCCTGAAGGCCCGCACTACCCATGCTAATGCAACACTGCACCTGCTCTAAGCGTCGGGCGTTCATTTGATTTCATGACCAGACACCTAAAAGATACGGAGCGCTGGAAGAAGATCGTCCAGTCGTTCGGCGACGTTTCGGTCACCGTGCTCGCCGATTTGGTGGCCGACGAATTCATCTTTGGCGAGATCGCGCGGGTATCACGTGAAGCCCCAGTGCTGATCCTGAAGCACCGCGAGCGCACCGTGGTTCCCGGCGGCGGCGGCAACGCAATCATGAACCTGGCTTCCCTGGGCGTGAATGTTCTTCCCGTCGGAGTGGTGGGGGACGACGAGACTGGCAGCCTGCTGCTGGAACGATTGCACGAGAAGAAGATTCCCACCAGCGGCATCGAGCGGGTGAAGCACCATATAACCACCACCAAGAGCCGCATCCTTGCCGGCATGTCGCACACCAGCCGGCAGCAAGTGGTCCGCTTGGACCGCGAACCGGAACCGCTGGACGAATTGCATCCCGCGCTTTTGAACCTGGTGAATGCGGCGCGCGAATATGCGACCGCGTCGGATGCCTTTCTGATTTCCGACTACGGATACGGCGCGGCCACGCCCCGGCTGCTCAACTTCATCAAGTCGAACCGCTGCCTGGCGGACAAGCCGGTCACGCTCGATTCACGCTATCGCATGCTCGACTACGAGGGGGTTACGGCGGCCACGCCCAATGAACCGGAGGTGGAAGAGGCGTTGGGCATCAAGATTGGCCATGACAACCAGAAACTGTTCTGCGCCGGCGAGCGGCTGATGAAAGAGATGGCACTGGAGTCGCTGGTGATCACGCGCGGCCGCCATGGCATGGTTGCCTTTGAGAAAGATGCGCCGCCGCTGGTCCTGCCCATCCATGGCTCCGACCAGGTGGTGGATGTGACCGGAGCCGGAGACACCGTCATCGCCACCTTCACCGCGGCGCTCGCCGCCGGGGCCGATACGGCGTCGGCAACGCGGCTGGCCAACTTTGCCGGCGGCATCGTGGTGATGAAGCGCGGCACGGCCACGGTATCGAACCAGGAATTGCTGGCGGCCATCGACCAGTATTCCGCAACTACATCTTCGTGAACGACGACACACAAAAAATCTTTTCGCGCGATGCTTTGCGTGAACGCGTGGCCGAGTGGCGCCGTAGCGGCCAGCCGATTGTGCTGGCCAACGGCTGCTTTGACCTGTTGCACGTCGGGCACATCCGTTATCTGCGTGGCGCGAAGGCTCTGGGCGGAAAGTTGGTGGTGGCGATGAATTCGGACCAGAGTGTCGCCCGGCTCAAGGGAGTGGGCCGCCCGCTGATGCCGGCCGCGGAGCGCGCGGAGATCGTCGCCGCGCTGACTGTCGTGGATGCGGTAGTTGTGTTTGACGAACCTGACGTGCGCGCCCTGATTCGCGAGATTCGCCCTGACGTGCAGGCCAAGGGCACGGACTACACGCGAGAGAATGTCCCTGAGCGCGACGAGGTCCTGGCCTATGGCGGACGAATCGAAATTGTTGGCGACCCCAAAGATCATTCCACTTCTAACTTCCTGGCGCGACTGCAATCCTGGAGCGGAGGAAGCGGCCGACGGTGAGAACGCCTGTATCGCCGCTGGAGCAGACTTCCATGCCCACCGAATACCGTTCCGCCATCGCCTCCACGGACCGGCTCCTGGTGGTGCGACTCAGCGCCATGGGCGACATCATTCATGCCATGCCCGCGATTGCCGCCTTGCGCCGCGCCAAGCCGGCGCTACAAATCGGCTGGCTGGTGGAAGAGCGCTGGGCGGAGTTGCTGTGCGCGCGTGATGCGGAGCGATTGGCTGCCCGCTCGGAACGCAAACCGCTCGCCGACTGGGTGCATGTAGCCAGGTTCTCCCGCTGGCGCAGGGCGCTGCTGTCCCGTGAGACATGGCGTGAGATCCAGTCGTGCCGGCATGAAGTGCGCGCAAGGAAATACCAGGTCGCGCTCGACCTCCAGGGTGCTATACGCTCGGCACTGGCAGCGTATTCAACAGGCGCCGCGATTCGCATCGGGGCATCGCAGCCCCGCGAGGCGCCGGCGCGCATGTTCTACACCCACGCCATCGACGTGCGCGGGGCCCACGTGATCGAACATGCGCTGTCCCTGGCGTCGGAGATTGCAGGCCAAACACTGGAATACGTGCAGCCCGCATTTCCCGTTGATCCTGCCCGCGAAGCGTGGGCCGATCACCAATCTGAAATGTTGAGCGGCAGACCTCTGGCGATTCTCAGCCCCGGTGCGGGTTGGGGGGCGAAGTGCTGGCCGCCGGAATCGTTCGGCGCAGTGGCGCGCGCTTTGGCGGACCGAGGCATGGCGGTGCTGATCAACCATGGCCCCGGCGAAGAAGCGCTGGCCGAAGCGGTCCGTAACGCCAGCGGTGGAGTGGCCGTGCCGTTGAAGTGCTCAGTCGGAGAATTGATTGCGCTGACGCGGCGCGCCCGCCTCTTCATCGGCGGAGATACCGGCCCCATGCAGCTGGCGGCGGCGTTACGGGTTCCCGTAGTCGCGCTGTTCGGGCCCACGCGACCGGAGCGCAATGGTCCCTTTGGCACGCCCAACGTGGTGCTGCGCAGTCCTCAGAGCGTGTACAACACCACGCATACCGACCGTCGCGATGAAGGCCTGATTGCGATCGGGCCGCAAGCGGTGATACAAGCGGCTGAGCAGTTGCTGGGAGAGCAGCATGGCTGAGCCGCAAGCCGCCAAGTCGCCTATCGCGTGGAGTCGCGTGGCCCGCCGCATTCGGGTGCCGATTGCATTTGTGTTTGCGATTTTTTACCTCTGGCGCGCAAAACCAACCTGGAGGTTTCTCCTCCTTGGCGCTCTCATCGCAGCGATCGGTGTTGTCCTTCGCACGCTCGCCTCGGGGCAGGTCAAGAAAAACCAGGAGCTGACCATGAGCGGGCCCTACGCCTATGTGCGCAACCCTCTTTACCTGGGATCGGTCATTATCGCGATTGGATTCGCCGTCGCCGCTCGTGACCTCTGGGTGGCGATGGCGGTCCTGGCGATGTTCGCGCTCATTTACGTGCCGGTCATCCGTGGCGAGGAAACCTTCTTGCGCAAACAATTTCCGGGGGCGTATGACGACTACGCGCGCCGCGTGCCCAGCCTGCTTCCCCGCACCTTGCTGTTCCGTCAAATGAGGGACGGCTTCTCGCGCGAGCTATATTGGCAGCATCGCGAGTACAATGCCTTGCTGGGCGCCGCGGCCATGCTGGCGGCACTCGCAGCAAAGATCCTGTGGTTGCACCGGTGAAGGTGAATCTGATTACGCGTAGCAGTACCGCACTCGCAATCCTGTTGGCAGTTGCAGTATCGCTGGGACTCAGCGCACCGGCCGTTCCCGGGGCGCAAGCGCCGCATGCCGGGGCGCAACCGCCAACAGAAGCAAAAATTGGCGCCTCGGCGCACATCGAGCCCTTGCGTCCCGGCTACGAGTTTCCGCATGGACAGACGCTGCATTACGAAGGAGAATGGCGCTTCTTGCCGGCGGGAGTAGCGACCGTGCGCATTGAGCGCGCAGGATCGCAGGAGCACGTAACCGTAACCGCCGACTCCACCGGCGTGGTGGCCCTTCTCTATCGCGTGCAGGATGTCTTCAACTCCTACTTCGACGGCAAGAGCCTATGCTCGTACAAGCTGTTGAAGCACACCGAAGAGGGCTTGCACCGGCGCGAGACCGTAATCTCGTACGACTACGCGCGCGGCAAGGCCATCCTGGAAGAACGCAATCTGAAAGACAATCAGCAGAAGAAGACCGAGAACGATATACCTAGCTGCGTGACCGACGTGTTATCGGGAATTTTTTATGTGGGAAGCCTCCCGCTGCAGCAAGGGGCCAACTATAGGTTCCCTATCAATAACGGAAGTAAGACCGTAACCGCGCAGGCGCACGTCGAAGGCAAGGAGCAGATAAAAACTTCGGCCGGGACGTTTCAAACCATCCGTGTGGGGCCGGAAGGTGACTCGGGAATTCTAAGTGGACGAATCTGGATTTGGTACACCGACGACGCACAACATCTGCCGGTGCAGATGCGCGCCAAACTCTTCTGGGGGACCCTGACAATTTACCTGACCAGCATCAGCAAGTAGGTTGCTTCACTGCATGCGGAAGCGTTCCGCCATCAGCCGCTGCAGCCGCGGCTTGTAGAGGATGTCGTAGGCGAACTCCTTGTCCGGGAACATGGCCAGCGCGGCGCGCTTGGTGTTGGCCACCAACTCGGCGGCCTCTTCCACGGTAAGCTCCTGGTCCTGGCTGATGACCGACATCACCATGTTCATCATGACCTGCAAGCGGCGCAGCTTGCGGCGTTCTTCTTCCTGTTCCTGCTGCTCGCTGCTGATTTGCGGTCTAACCTCTTCTCTGCGTTCCGATAGCCCCATAGGTCCCTCGAAAGAAAAGCCGCCCTCCGCGGCCGCCTGAAATCGCGCGCGCTCACTTTCCGCTACAATTTGGATGTCAGACCTGACCCCACTGTTGCGCTTGAACGCGGTGGGCGGCATCATACACCGAAACATCAGGATTTCAGCCGGAAAACAGAACCATTACGAACGACTACCATTTACATCGAATCCATTGGAGGCGCCATGGCAGAGGCGGCAAACGAGCACGAAGAGCTGGTAAAGGTTTTCGATACCGACGAAGAGTCAGAGGGGATGATAGTGCGTGGTTTGCTGGAGTCGGCAGGTATTGACGCCATGATCCAAAACCGGGAAGCTCCTCAGGACATCCTGCCCGGCGTGGGTGGCGTTTGGATAATGGTGCGGCCCGATCAAGCTGTCGAAGCTCTGCAGACCATCGCCGAGTACAGAAGGAATCCCACCACCGACGCAGACGAGGCGGTCAGCGAGGAACCGGCCGGGCCGTGATATTCGTGCCGTCGAGGTAAAAGGAGACGGCACCGGACAGGTCGGTGCGGTAGGTTGGGATGTGCGCGTCGGCATAACGCTCCATCACATCCCCCCGGGGCAGTCTGAACGAGTTGTAGAAGCCTACCGAAACCACGGCGTAGCGCGGCTTCACCGCGGCGAGGAATTCGGGCGAGCTGGAGGTCGCGCTGCCGTGATGCCCCACCTTGAGCAAATCGGATTGCGGCGCTTCGCCCACCAGGAACTTCTCCGTGCGCTTATGCGAGTCGCCAACCAGCAGCACGGAACTCCCTCCATACTGCAGGCGCAGGACCAACGACTCATCATCCTGCGGCGGGTCGTGCGGCTGCCACCCCGGCTGGGGATTCAGCACGCGCACGTGAAGGCTTCCGAACTCAAACGACTCACCGGCGAGGTGCGGCTTCAGGTCCATATGATTGGAGCGCGCCGCCTGTTCCACGTCCAGGAAACCGCGGCTTGGAGATTCCACCCCATACCAGAGTTCACGCGGTTGAAAGTTCGCGATCACGCTGCGCATGCCGCCCATGTGGTCGGAATGGGCGTGCGAAATCGCCACCGCGTCGAGCCGGCGAATCCCGCGTGACCAGAGATAAGGTGACACTACTTCCTCGCCAACATCGAAGTCGGAGCGCGCGTTGCCGGGCATGCCGCCGGCATCCATGAGCAAAGTCTTGCCCTCCGGAGTGATCAGCAGCAGCGAATCGCCCTGGCCCACATCAATGGCCGTGACCTCCAGCACTCCGGGCTGCCATCGCGGATTGGGAGGAAAGAGCACAATCCAAACCGCAGCGGCGAGCAGCCCCGCCAGCCCAACCGCGGCCCAAGTCATCCGCCGGCGCGCCAGCAGCAGCGCCAGCCCGAACGCGCCCGCAGCCGCACAGCAGACCCAGAGCGCCGGCGTGGGCACGCGGACCTCGGAGACGCGCAGATGGCCAATGGTATGAATCGTGCCCGTCAATGTGTCGAGGGCGTACCGGCTGATAAGCGCCGGTAGCCATGCCAGCCAATGAGCCAGGTAGGAAGCGGCCACTGCGACCACGGCGGCAGGCAACAGAATCCCGGCGATCGGGAT
Organism: Acidobacteriaceae bacterium; assembly: GCA_003152695.1. GTDB lineage: Bacteria > Acidobacteriota > Terriglobia > Terriglobales > Acidobacteriaceae > Bog-257. The sequence continues at coordinate 18,721 of PMAT01000049.1, read as the reverse complement.
CACCAGCGCATTGGCGGGCAGAGCCATAGTGGTGGCGCGGTGGAAGTACCACGCCATAGGCAGCGCCAGCGCGACCTGGATGACGGTGGAGGTGAAAAGCAGCTCGACCGCCCCGATGACGAATCGAGCGGGTCCAACCACCAGCAAATTCGCGACACGCCGACTGGAGATGCTCTCGACAAAGTCGCGAGCCAGCCGCACGTCGAACCGAAATTGCGCCGCTCGCGTCGGACGCGCAAAATCAAAAGCAGGCGAGTCGAGGTTGCTGAGCGCGTTGCGAAATGGGTACACCGTGCGCCGCAATACCGGCACGGCGATGCCGGCAACCGCGATCACGGAAAGAAAGGTGAGCTGGAAGCTGGCTTCGAACAGGGTCCGCGGACTCACCAGCAAGATGCCGAGGGCGGCAACGCCGAGTCCGTTGAGCGCAGCCCGTTCGCGAAACAGCAGACGCGTCAGCATGTAAATCCCCAGTGTGATGGTGGCGCGCACGATGGGCGAGCCCAGATCGGCGAGGAAGGCGTATTCCCACGAGAGCAGGATGGTAAGGATGGTGGCCCAGGTCTCGCCCAACGGCAGCTTGCGCAGCGCCCAGAAAACTGCGAAGGCGAGAATGCCTACGTTGATGCCGGACACGACCAGGATGTGATACGTGCCGGTGCGCTGAAATTCCGTCTTGATGTCGCGCCCGAAGAAGGCGCGCCCTCCGATGAGCATGGCCTGCATCAGCGCGCCGCGTTCGCCGGGCCAGAGTTGCATGATGTGGGCCAGTACGCTCCGCCGCGCGGCGCTTCTCCACAGCCCGACGCGGCTGCCTACGAAACCAGGCAGGACCTCGACGCTACTGGCGCGGGAAGAACCGGTCAGGCGAATGCCTTGCGAGGCCAGGTAGCCGGCCATGTCCATCGCGCCGGGATTGCGATAGTTGCGCGGCAGCCGTAGCTTTGCGATGCAATGCAGACGCTGGCCGTAGGTGTACACGGGAAGCGGTGAGCCCGCTCCTTCCTCGCTAGCCTCGTCCTCCTCCGTCCGTTTGCTGTAGATCGTAAGCCGAATGCCGACGGCTGCGTTGAGCACGTGGTCGCCGGACTGAAGCTGCTCGGCCGTGACATCCACCGACTCCTGCTTACCGCCATAGGGACTGTCGCGCACCAATCCCTCGCGGATGACATAGGCGGTCACGTCAACCGGGTCGTCGCCATTGGCAAAGGGCTGCAGGTTTTCGGCGATCGTCGGTGCGGCGGCATCGCGGGCCTGAAGATAAAATCCGCCGAGCGGAATCAACGCCACCAACGCCAGCCCAAACGCCATCTGCGGCGAGCGGCGATAGAAGAACGCAGCCGCTAGAAGTGCGGCCAGGCAAGCGATCAACCACGATTGGGGTGAGCGCCACAGATAGTTGGCGGCGATGATTCCTACGGAAAAGGCGAGGGCTGCAAGGAAGACCGGCTCTTTGCCGCCGCAGTAGAGTAGCGGTCGCGCAGGAGGGGGCGCCGGCACGGTGATCGTCGAAGAGGAGGTTGTCGCCACTGAACGTCCAGTCGCGCTACCTCAGCTACCTGGGTGGTTACAAGCGGTCCAGGTCCTCCGCACCAAAAGCAGGGGCCCAGGGCCATACTTCGTATTGCGCGATCCCGAACCGGGTGTAGGGATCGTTGTCGCGGATACTATCCAGCGTCGCCTGAGCTTCGTCATCGGGGACCCGCAGCAGCATGGCGCCGCCTGAGCGCGGCACCAGCGGCCCGGAAGCGATCAACAGTTTCTCCTGCTTCAGGCCCTGGCAATAAGCGCGGTGAGCGTCAACGTGCTGCAAAACTTCTTCCAGCGGCTTGCGATAGCGAAGGATGGCGAGTGCGTACATTGGTCCTCCGGGCGAGTCGTCGAGGGTCAGCGCGCCAGATGCAGAACGGTTTCCATGTGAAAGGTCTGCGGAAACATATCCACCAGGTGCGCTTGCTCGACCCGAAAACCTGATTCTAACAGCAGACGGAGGTCGCGAGCGAGGGTTGCCGGATCGCAGGAGACGTAGGTCACATGGGAGACGGACATGCGACCCAGAGCGACGGCCGTTTTTCCCCCCAGCCCGGCCCGCGGCGGATCGACCAGAACGAGATCCGGCGCCAGTTTGGGACCGCGTTCGATCAGAAAGCGTTCAGTGGTCGCATGAATGCATTCCACGTTGGCGGAAACGTTGAAGCGCAAATCGGCCAGCGAATCCTGGGACGATTCCACCGCCAACACCTGGTCGAATGTGCGCGCCAGCGGCAGCGTAAACAGGCCGACACCGGCGTAGAGATCCAGTGCTAGCTGTCCACCGCGGTCGGCTGTCGCCACCTGCGCCAGCGTGTCAACCAGGTGGCGATTGGTCTGGAAGAACGATCCGCCACTTACCCGGTACTGGTGTCCTGCCGCGTGATAGGTAAGCGAACCGCTGCCGATGGCGCTGGCAATTTCGGGATGATGGAAGGTACGCAGGGCACGCTCCTGGCTTTCGTCTTCGATGGAGGAGGCTGGAAAGACCACGACTCCCACCACCGCCGGCAACGCGCTGCGCAAGGCTGCGGCCAGCGGTTGCAATTCTGCAGGATTGTCGCCGGGCCAGACGTAAGCTTCCACCAGAAGCTGCGTGCCATCGTGGTTGGCAAAAAATTGCAAGCCGTGCAGCATCTCCGGGACCGCACCTCCGCGACCCAGAGGCCACACCGCAGCGATCGCCTGGTTGATCAGGGGCGAGCTGATGGGACACGCCTCCACCGCAAGCACATCGTGGGAATTGTGACGGTTGAAGCCCAGCGTAAATTCAGGCGTGTGCCGCACATGCATTCGGGTCCGATTGCGATAGTTCCAGGGCGGCGAGGGGTGCAGCTGAATTTCCTGCTGGAGCTCAAGCTTGGCGGTGCGGCGCAACGTCTCGCGCAGAATTCCGGCCTTCTGCCGCAACTGAACTTCGTAGCTCATGTGCTGGTAGTGGCATCCGCCGCAGCCGCCGAAGTACGGACAATCCGGCCCGACCCGGTCGGGCGAAGACGTCACCACCTTTTCGAGTTGGGCGCGAGCAAAGCCGGGACGACTTTCGATGATCGAGACCTCGACCTGCTCGCCCGGCAGCACAAATGGCGCGAAGACGGTCTTGCCGCGGCCTTGCTCGTCGGCCGGCATGCGCGCCAGGCCATCCCCTCCATAGATCAATTTTTCGATCTCGATCTGCAAAGGCCGGATCATACCCTACGGCACGTCTGAAGACGTGCCCCTTCCAAGCATATCTTCGGCTACATATAGAATAAGCTTAATCGGGGGACATGGTACTGCTCCAGTACCCGCTTGTGGACATATTGTTTGTGAAGTTGCTCGATCTGCGGCGCGCTCATCTTGCGGCGATAAGGCGCCAAGTCACGGTCAGCTTCGGTGCGCACCGCGAGCAAAACGTCATCCGGCGTGGCCGCCAGCAGCGCGGCCAAAATTTTTTCTTCCGCCACAGTCAGCCGCCGCTCCAAGTCTTCCATCGGCAATAACTGGTCCTGCGACAAGGGGCCAGCCAGAGTGCGCAAGGTCGAGGCGGTTTCTTGTGCCAGCGTTTGCGCCGTCGCCGGTAATTGCAGGTGATCGAGCTGCGCGGCGTTGCCCGTCAGGTACTCCACCACCGCAGACTGGTCCAGTCCCGTATTCTTCCTCTCGCTTGGGGCCGCGCCCACCGCGGCTTCCTTCATCTCCTCCGCCGCAGCCAGCACTTCCTGCGAGCAGTAGGCCAGGCCATTCACCTTGCGGAATCGGAGCGGGCGGCGCTCCCACTTTTCGAACGTGACCTCAATGCCCCGCAGCACCGCTTCCAGCGGAACGCCCGCATCCTTCCAGGTCTCCATCAGCGCCCAATCGAGCGGCGACAGCATCAGTAAGGTGCCCCGGCGGCGCTGGAAGTGCTCCTCGATCTCGGTAAAGTAATTGAAGTAGCTTTCCATCGAGGGTTAGCGAAGCTGAACAGGCTGCGACATCCGAATGGCGCGCGGGCCTGCTATTCCAGTGTAGCCTCAATCGGGCTTGGGGACAGTGCCGATCGTCTCGCGCGCGCTGCCTTCCGGCGTTTCGTTTCCGGCGGCGTGCTCATTACGGCGGCGCACATGCGCCTGGTTGCGTTCATAAATAATGCGCAGTCCCTCCAGCGTGAGCAGGTCGTCGATCTCGCGAATATATTTAGATCCTCCGCCCATCAGGGGGGCCAGGCCGCCGGTGGCAACGATGGCGACATTCTCGTCCAACTCGGCCATGAGGCGCTCCAGAATTCCGTCGATCAGCCCGAGGTAGCCGTAGTAAAGACCCGATTGAAGGCTGTTGACGGTATTGGTCGCCAGCACCCGAGGAGGCTTGCGGACGTCCACCCGAGGCAAGCGCGCCGTGTGCTCGAAAAGTGCGTCGGCCGAGATCCCGATCCCCGGCGTGATCACACCGCCCAGGTACTCACCCTTGCGCGAGACCACGTCAAACGTGGTTGCGGTGCCGAAATCCACCACGATGCACGGGCCGCCGTACTTTTCGAACGCGGCCACGCTGTTGACGATGCGGTCGGCGCCCACCTCCGCAGGATTGTCGTAGTGCACCGGCATGCCGGTCTTGACGCCGGGTTCGATGAACAGCGGGCGCGAGTGGAAGTAGCGCTCGCACACTTCGCGCAAGGTGGAGTCCAGCGGTGGCACGACCGACGAAATCACGATGCCCTGCACTGCGCTGACCTCGAGCCCGTGCATGGCAAACAAGTTGCGGAACAGGACGCCGTACTCGTCCACCATCTGCGTCTTGATGGTGGAAACCCGCCAGTGCGCGAGCAGGCGCCCAGCGCCCGGTTTGGCCGACTTGGCCTCGAAAACGCCCAGCACCGTGTTGGTATTGCCTACGTCAATGACAAGCAGCATGGCTTATTTCCCGCTGAGCGCGCGAACGTCTCCCGAAAGCACGGTGCGCAGACCCGACTGGGCGCGCACCAGCAGAAAGCCGCGATCGTCAAGCCCTTCCGTGACCCCGACATAACCGCCGCCACTCGCTTCAACGTGCACCTGACGCGAGCGGGCATACGAGGAGCGCTCTTCGAACCTTCGCAGGATGGAAGAGCGTGCAGCAGGGCCGCCTTGCGTGAGCTTGCGGTACTCGCTGTCGAGGGATTTTAGCAGAGCGGCGGCCAGTTCGACGCGCGACCAGGTGCGCCCGCTCTCCATGCGCAGCGATGTCGCAATCGGTTCCAGCTCGCCCGCGAACGCTGCCTGGTTTACGTTGATCCCGATGCCGACCACCACGTAGTGCACCCGCGTCGGCTCGGAATTCATCTCGGTCAGAATGCCGCAAAACTTTCGCTCACCGAGCAGGGCGTCGTTGGGCCAGCGCAGATCGGGATGCAAGCCGGTGGCCTGTTCCACCGCTTCCGCCACTGCAATGCCGGCGATCAGCGAGAGCATCAAGGCATCCGCCGGCGACAAGTCCGGCCGCAGCACCACCGAGCAATAGATGCCCACCGACTGCGCTGACTCCCAACTGTGGCCGGCGCGTCCGCGCCCGGCGGTCTGCTCCTCGGCCAGGAAGACGGCGCCTTCCGGCTCACCGTCGCTGGCCGCCTGCATCGCGGTCACGTTAGTTGAGCCAATGCGGAAGTAATGATGAATGCGCGAGGCGAAGATTGTTCCCTTCAACATCGGGCTCAAGACATCAGGGAGGAGAAGATCGGGAACAGTTTCCAATTGATATCCAGTCGCGGGATGACCCGTAATTTGCAGGCCCAGCTCGCGCAGATGCTGCACCGCGCGCCACACCTCGGAGCGGGTGGTGCCCAGCTCTTCGGCAATGCGGGTGCCGCTGATGACGACCGTGGCGTTGTCGCTGAGCAGGCGCACAATGCGGCCCAGGCGTGCGTCGGTAGAACCGTCGGGCGGCAGGTCGTTGCGGGTTGGCGCGGTTCGGGCGATAGGACGATTATGCGCGAACGGGGAGAGATTGGGTAGGATCACTTGCGATATGGGGATGTTACGACAGCTACGGCTTGGGTTGCAGCAAAGCAGAAGGACGATTGTAGCGTTCAGCGCCGGGCACGGCGTTTCCCAGCAGCATACTTGCGACTCAACTCATCGCATTCATTCCGGAGTGCCCACACCTTCACAACCCTGTAGCTGAGGTCGCGCAGTGCCGCGAATCGATTGCGCCCGAGTGTAATGGCGATGTTACAGCAACTGCGCATTGTAGCGATCTCCGGAGGCACTGGAGGCAGCGCAACAAGGCTCACTCACAATATTGCGGAGGATCGGGGATTCGGAACTTCCACTCCATGCTCTTCTGCCATTTCAGTTTGAGCTCTTTGGCGTCGATTCGCTTAAGAATCCGACTCGTGGGGACGACCTCTAACTCATATCCCATAACCTGGCACATGATGCCGCCAAACAAACTGTCGCATGGAACCTCGGCCATCACCAGAATGGTGGACGCATTCACCCAATCGATTCCAACCATGTTGTAGCCCGGGTTGTACTTCGGGTCGGCCTCGCCATTCTCACAGTTGGGCACCTGACGTCGGCTGAACTTCTTACAACCCCCCGCATCGTCGGCATTAGGAAAAGCCGCTTTGCAGGGCGGAAAGTCCTTCAACATGTCTCGCTGGGCTTCATCGGTGATGTTTCTTGGCTCGCTAGGATCATCTGCGAGATACACATACATTGAGGCCCACTCTCTCGTGTTGCTGCCGTTTATAAAAAAGGAGTGAGAGTCCGGCGACCAAAGAAGCTCGAAAGTATCGTAGTTTACCGAGAACTCCTCTGGCAGAGCCACCTCGCGGGCGCTCGCACCGGGCGTGGTCACACGGAGATGTGACTGCAAAACCCAATCCCATGCCGAGACGTATTCCTTGCGATAGCGAACTTCGACGCTGCTCGTGCCGTCAGGCGCCGGAACACGAAGGGGCTTGCATTCTTCAGTTTTATCGGTGAAACACACTCCACGGAACGCAGTGGCCTTCCTAGCCCACAAAGGCTTGGCGGCAAACGCAGGTTGCATTGCCGTGAACAGAAGCACGACCGCGAAAATAGGGGATCTCCGCATCTTTTTGTAACAGCTCAGACTTGCGTCACTGTTGACAACAGGCGTAGCTGTTGAAAAAGTCCGTTTTTCTGAAAATCGACCCAAAATAGGTGACCAGAAATGTATACCCGATCGGAGAAAATCGTTTATAGAGCTTCCTAGCGCGCCGTTTTCTTAGCGCGATCTCCGCGAGCGAGTTTTTCAACACCTACAGGCGATTACACCAGCAATCGGAAAGGATGGATGTGACCGAGGTCACGGCAGCGGCGGTCGAGGCGGATCACTTGTGATATGGGCCATTACACACCCAATCTGACCGCAGACCTTCGGCGCGGTAAAGATCAGTAGGGAATGTAGGGATCCTTCGACTCGCTCCGCCCGCTCAGGATGACAACGTTGTTTAGCCGATAGCTGACGCCTGAAAGCTGAAGGCTGTTACGCCGGCCCGATCCTCATGCTCAGGTCCACCGCCGGGGCGGAATGGGTCAATGCCCCAACCGAAATGAAGTTCACTCCGGTCTCGGCGTAGGTGCGCACGTTTTCCAGAGTGATTCCGCCCGAGGCTTCCAGCGGCACATCCCGATCCAGTTGCCGGACCCGCTCCACCGCCTGGTGCACGTCCTCCGGCGGCATGTTGTCGAGCAAGACCGCTTCGGCGCCATGCTCCAGCACAGCCTCAAGTTCGTCCAGCGAGCGCACCTCAATTTCGACGATCTGCGAGCCGCGACGATTGTGCAGCGCACGTTGCAGCGCGGCCACGGCCCCGCCGACGAGCGCAATATGATTGTTCTTGATGAGCACGCCGTCGCTGAGGTCGAGGCGATGGTTGATGCCCCCGCCGCAACTCACCGCGTACTTGTCGAGCACGCGCAGCCCGGGCGCAGTCTTGCGCGTATCCAGGATGACGGTGCCGGTGCCCGCCACCGCGTCCACGTAGCGGCGTGTCAGCGTGGCAATGCCGCTCATGCGCTGCAGGATGTTCAAGATCACACGCTCGCACGACAACACCACCCGCGCATTGTGGACGATGACCGCGACCGATTGCCCTTTGCGCAAGCGCACCCCGTCGAAGATTTCGGTGTGGCTGGTGACCTCGGGATGCGAGGTGACCGTGCCGTCCAGCACGGCGAAGGCGCTCAGGATACGCGGGATGCAGCCCAGCCCGGAGAGCACGCAGTCCTGTTTGGCGAGAATGGTGCCCGAGGCGCGCTGGTTGGGATCGATGCAGGCGTAGGTGGTTGCGTCGCGAGTGGCGCGATCTTCCTGCAAGGCGTTTTCCAGAATTGCGGTGATCCTGCGGCTTGTCCAATCCACGATCGATCTCCCCGGGAGCTACGTCATTCAGCTAGGCTGGATTATTCATGAGCGCACATAATTTCTTGAAGTGTCATCCTGAGCGACGAGCGCAGCGAAAAGTCGAGGGAACCCTTTGGGCGCCAGCCGTCCCGGACTTGCTGCTGTGCAAGACGGCCACACCGTGATTTTCTGCGGCAATAGGGGTCCTTCGACTCCGCGCCCGTCTGACCCGCAAAAGAAGCGGGTCAGATGGGCGCTACGCTCAGGATGACACCTCACATTCGTGAATGATCCAGTTTAGGCGCCCAACTCTCCCAACGCCTCGTTGGCCTTCTGCACCAACATTTCCACTTCGCCTTTGCGCTTCCTCAATCCCTCGACCACGTGTGCCGGGGCTTTGGCGAGAAAGGCGTCATTGTTCAACTGCGCAGTCGCACGCGTCAACTCCTGCGTCAGCCTGGCCAGTTCTTTGCTGAGGCGGTCGCGTTCGGCAGTCGCATCCATCTTGCGCTCATAGAGCACGCGCACGTCGAAGCGGGCGGTGCTGCGCGCGCCCGCAGACTTCGACAGCGATGTCTCTACGAAGGTAATTCCTTCCACATTCGCCAAGCGCTCGACCGCGCCACGGTTGCGCTCGATCAAGGCCCGAATGTCGCCGTCCGCGAAGATCTCGATGGCCACCTTCTGCTTGGGTTCGACCTTCAATTCAGCCCGGATGTTGCGCACGCCTTCGATCAAGTCTTGCATAATCGCCATTTCGGTTTCGGCGACGGTGTCCACCTGCGACGGGTCAACCTTCGGATACGCGGCCAGCGCAATCGATTTGAGGGGCGGCTTGCCATCGTACACCGCGTGCCAGAGTTCTTCGGTGATGAAAGGCATGAACGGTGACAACATGCGCAGCGCGCCTTCGAAGATGCTGATCAGGTTCGCATATGCCACGCGCGCCTGTTCGCGATCGCCAGCGGCCAGGCGTGGCTTGATCAACTCCAGATACCAGTCGCAGTACTCGCCCCAGAAGAAGTGATAGACAACGTGTGCCGCTTCATGGAAGCGGTATGCCTCCAGCGCTTCGTTCATCTGTTGCGCAACCCGATTGAAGCGCGAAAGAATCCAGCGGTCGTCGAGAGTTTCAGCCTTGAAGCCGAAGACTCCCTTCATCCCACCCTCTCGCCCAAAATCAGGCGAGAAGGGTGGGGCACCCGCGTCGGAGTCGGATTCAATCCCACCCTCCGCTGCGCGGAAGGGTGGGGCACCCGAATTCGTTGACGATCGAAACTCCGCGAGCGACCACAGGCCCGCCTCCTGCGCCCGGTCCACGTTCATGAACAGGAAGCGCGCGGCATTCCAAATCTTGTTGGCGAAGGCACGATAGCTCTGGGTGCGGCTCTCCGAAAATGCGATGTCGGTCCCCGGCGCTGCCATCGAGGCCAGCGTGAAGCGCACGGCGTCGGTGCCGTACTGCTCGATGATTTCAATGGGATCCATCACGTTGCCCTTGGTCTTCGACATTTTCTGGCGTTCGGCATCCCGCACCAGCGCGTGGATGTAAACGTTGTGGAACGGAACGTCACCCTGCTTGTGCCCGCGCATGAAGTGGCAGTTCATCATGATCATGCGCGCCACCCAGAAGAACAGAATGTCGAAACCGGTGATCAGCAACGTCGTGGGGTAGAACGCGTCGAGGTCGGGCGTGCTGTCGGGCCAACCCAGCGCCGAACAGGGCAACAGGCCCGACGAAAACCAGGTGTCGAGCACGTCGTTGTCTTGTTCCAGATGGCTGCCGCCGCACTTGGCGCATTGGGTGGGCGTTTCCCGCGCGACGATGATTTCGGGGCAATCTTTGCAATGCCACGCGGGGATGCGATGTCCCCACCACAACTGCCGCGAGATGCACCAGTCGTGAATGTTGCGCATCCACTCGAAATAGGTCTTGGAGTAATTCTCCGGCACGAACTTGACGTCGCCGTTCTCCACCACCGCGATGGCGCGGTCGGCCAGCGGCTGGATCTTGACGAACCACTGCGTCGAAAGCCGCGGCTCGACAATGGTCTTGCAGCGATCGCATTTGCCCAGCGGGACAACATAGTCCTTCGTGCCGACCAGAAAGCCGCCTTGCTCGAGGTCTTCCAGCACCTTCTGTCGTGCCTCGAAGCGGTCCAGCCCTTTGTAGGGTCCAGCATTCTCGTTCATCTGCGCGACTTCGTTCATCACGTCAATCTGCGGCAGGTGGTTGCGGAGGCCTGCCTCGAAATCGTTGGGATCGTGCGACGGCGTGACCTTCACTGCGCCGGTCCCGAACTCGGGATTGGCGAGGATGTCGTCGGTGATGATGGGAATCTCACGGTTCATCAGCGGCAGCAGAACTTTTTTCCCGTGCAGATGACGGTAGCGCTCGTCGCCGGAATTCACCGCGACCGCTGTGTCTCCCAACATGGTTTCAGGACGCGTGGTGGCGACCACGATGTACTCATCTTTGGACTTGGACCCCATCACCGGATAACGAATTTCGTAAATCTTGCCCGGCGTGTCCTCGTGCATCACTTCCAGATCGGAGACAGCCGTGACGCAACGCGGACACCAGTTCACGATGTACTTGCCGCGATAGATCAGCCCTTCTTCATGCAGGCGGACGAAGGCCTCACGCACAGCGCGCGACATGCGCTCGTCCATGGTGAAGTACTCGCGGGACCAGTCCACCGAAGCGCCGAGGCGCTTCATCTGTTGCAGAATGACTCCGCCATAGTGCTGCTTCCAGTCCCAGACGCGCGCGATGAACGCCTCGCGGCCCAGGTCGCGGCGGTTCTTGCCTTCGGCAGCGAGCTGGCGCTCCACCATCAACTGAGTCGCGATGCCGGCGTGATCGGTGCCCGGCAACCACAGCGTGCGCAGCCCCTGCATGCGCTTCCAGCGCACGATGATGTCGATCTCAGTGTGCTCTAACATGTGGCCCATGTGCAGGTTACCGGTGACATTGGGCGGCGGCAGGGTCACCGTGAAGGTGGGCTGGCCAGGGTCGCTGGGGAGTTCCACGTGGAACAATTTTTCGTGGACCCAGTATTCGGCCCAACGCGGTTCAATGGCGCCCGGTTCGTAGGCCTTGGGAAGATCGTGAGGCATTGCAATCCGTTCTGCGAGTGAAGCTTCGCCTTCGATATTACAAGGAAGAGCGGTCAGTAGTCAGTAGTCAGTAGTCAGTCACAGCCTGACACCGGCAAGACGCACAAGAAAAGCGCAGCCGAAGCTGCGCTCTCGAGCCATCGTGCCATCAGAACGGCCAATGATGCTTCTTCTTTTTCTTCGACGAGCTTTCTTTATTGCTGTCGGCGGGCGGGGCGGACTGCTGCGCTGAACCGCTGCTGGCCGCGGGCGCCGGCTGCGCGTTGTTGTCGGAGCTGGAGGAAGCAGCGGCATCGTTCCCTTGTGCCGGCGGCGGGGCGGTCGCGTCAGGCGGCGGAGCGGTCGCGCCGGGCGCAGGAGTTGCAACTGCGGGCTGCAAGTCGTTCTTCATTTCAGGAACTGCGCTGTTGTCGGAGGCCGGGTTGGGCGGTGCGCCGTTCCCGGCGCCGCTGGAGGCAGGCTCGGCTGGCGCAGTCGTGGGGGTAGCGCCAGCAGCGTTCCCCGTGGGGGGAGTGGATCCGGCAGGCGCCGTTTCTGCGGCGTCAGAGCGCGGAGCGGGAGCGTTCGCCGCCGGGACGGCGCCGTTCTCCACGCGTTCGACTCCTACCTTGTTGGAACCGATCATGCTGCCGATGACGCTGGTATTGGCGGCGCGCACCATATCAGGCGCGCTGGACTGCTTGGGATCAACCAGCGTTGGGTCGCCGACCTTGGTGGCATCCGACACGTCCGGACCTCTGTGGAAGTTCCCCATCAGCTTGCCGAAGTGTCCCAGCGAGCCACGGCTGGTGATCTCAGCTTTATCTTCAGCAATGGCGGCGGGGGTGGCTTGCGGGACCGGCTGCTTCATTGCCTGCAAGCGCTTCTTGGCATCGTCGGCGCGCTCCTCCAGCGGGTAGCGGGTAAGGATTCGGTCGTAGGCGACCGTGGCTCCTTCGGTGTACTGCTTGATCAAGGCGCCTTTCGCCACTTCCGGCAGTTTCGACCGGCGAATGAGGTCAACCTCCCTTTCGTAGGAGTTGCCCAATTCGTACAGGGCCTGGTCAGCTCCGCTGTATAGCGGGTACGTATCGATCACCGACTTCAGGCGGGCGATGGCCGCCGGATATATCTCGCGCAGAAAGTAGAAGTGCCCGATCATGTACTCGCGATCGGCAAGCACTTCCTGCACTTCCAGCAGGCGCTGCTTGGCCTGTGGCACCAGCGCGCTGTCGGGAAACTGCAAGATGAGCTGGCGATACTCCTCCTCGGCGCGACGGGCATGGGTGGGATCGCGGTCCGCCTTCTCCATCTCCTTGTAGTGGATGTTGCCGATCTTCATCTGCGCTTCCGCCGCCTCGGGCATATTAGGGAAGAAGGTGATGAAGTCCTTGTACTCGCTCTCCGCCTGGGTCATGGCGGCCGAGCCGCCTTCGGCATACCAGGAGTCGCCGATGGCCAGCTTGGCGCGCGCCACGTACTCGGAATCAGGATACGTATTGATCAGGGTCTGCAGGCTGAGCCGGGCGACGTCATACTTGGCGTGCTTCATCGCATCCATGGCGCGATCGAACAGCACCTTGTCCGGCTGTTTCGAGTTGACGTTGGCGATGGGATTCTGGACTTTCTTGTTGCTGCATCCAAGGGTCAGCAGCATGGCAGCTATCGAAAACGCGATGATGACGCGACGAAACATCCTAAACACCTCTGGGAAATACTGCGTTCCACGACTAGGCGCGCAATAACGTGGCTTCCTGGGCCGCCTTCAACAAGCCCTCCACTTTGCGGGCCGGATCGCCGTGGCCAAACACGTAACTGCCGGCAACGAAAATTTCTACTCCCGCGCGGACTGCTGGACCAATCGTTGCCAGGTCCACGCCGCCATCGATTTCAATGCGATAGTTCAAACCCTTGGCGGCGCGCATGGTTGCCAGCTTGCGGACTTTCTCCAGCGCCCCGGGAATGAACTTTTGTCCGCCAAAACCGGGATTCACCGACATCACCAGGATGTAGTCCACCAGATCGAGCACCTCGCCGAGGGTCTGTACCGGTGTCGCCGGATTAAGCACCACGCCGACCTGCATGCCGTGGCTGCGAATCAGGTTCAGGGTGCGGTTCAGGTGGCGGCACACTTCCTGGTGCACCGAGATCCAGTTGGCCCCGGCATCGGCGAAAGCCGGAATATAGTCATCAGGATTCTCGATCATCAGGTGACAGTCCAGCGGAACGTCCACGGCTTTACGCAGCGACGCGACCACCGGAGGCCCGATCGTGATATTGGGCACAAAGTGGCCGTCCATGACATCCACATGGAGGAGGGTGGCGCCACCTCGCACCGCCTCATTGGCATCCTCGGCCAGGCGGGCGAAATCAGCCGACAATATGGACGGCGCTATCTCGATCAAGACAAAACTTCTCTCAGGCGCATTTGGTCAAATTTTAGCACGGCAGGAGGACGGGCCACATGCCTGCTAAGCCACTACCCTAAGCCAGCGTACCCACCAGTTCGATGAACTCTCGGGGCCTGGCTCACGGCCAGTCTTGGGCAGCATGGTAGATACGTGAGATTTCAACGGCCTCAGCTTTGACTTGGTACACCACGATGAACGGTAAGGGAGAAAACACCAACTCGCGACGGCCTTTGATACGGCTGATCCGTCCGCGATTGGGAAAGGACTTCAGCGCTGTGCAGCCGTCATAGATGGTCTTGATAACCTCACGCGCTGCTGTCGGGTTATCTTTTTGGATGTGCTGGAAAATGCGTTCTAGGTCCTCGAACGCTTGTGGCGACCATCTGACGTCCATTTAGGATTGGGACTTGAGCATCCGCTCGATGCGAGACCCTACTTCTTCGTGGGTTAGGTACTCGCCGCGCTCCAGTTGGGATTCACCGAGCTTCACGGCTTCGAGAAAGCGGGCCTCTTCTTCCAGATACCGGCTAATCGCTTCCTGCGCCAGCGAATCCGCGTCTCGTCCCCGGTCGCTGGCCAGTTGCGCCAGTCTGGAGGCCTGCTCAGGGTTGAGATGTACTTCCATAGCCTGAAAGGTTAGAAGTGACGATTCGGATTGTCAAATTATAGATTGGCGCCGGCATGTAAGACACGCTCCGCACCGATTGAGGTCGCAAAACATCAACAGGGCGGAACCATGTCCCGCCCCGCTTGATCACATCGGTTAAATGGCCGCGAGTTCCTACTCGGTGGTGGCTTCCGCCGCCTTGCTGATGGCGATGGTCTCGGCGACGTCGCCCACCTTGAAGCGGGCAAAACGCCGCACCGAGATGTTCTCGCCCAGCTTGCCTACGACAGTGGCAATAAGCTGGTGCACGGTCATGGTCTGGTCCTTGATGAAGGGCTGCTCGTACAAGCAGACCTCCTCATAGAACTTGCCCATCTTGCCTTCGACGATCTTCTCGATCACCGGCGCGGGCTTGCCGGTCTGGGCAGCCTGGGCGCGGTAGATGTCCTTCTCTTTTTCGAAGGCTTCGGCGCTCACGTCTTCCTTGCGGATGTAGCGCGGATCGGTGGCGGCGATGTGCATGGCGATATCGTGCACCAGGGTCTTGAAGTCGTCGGTGCGGGCCACGAAATCGCTCTCGCAATTGACTTCCACCAGCACCCCGATCTTTCCTCCGGCGTGGATGTAGCTGGTCACCGAACCCTCGCTGGTCGCGCGGGTCGCCTTCTTGGCGGCGGTGGCCACACCCTTCTTGCGCAGAATGACGATGGCGCCTTCCATATCGCCCTTGGATTCGGTCAGCGCGTGCTTGCAATCCATCATGGGAGCGTTGGTCTTCTCCCGAAGCTCTTTCACTTGTGCGGCAGTAATGTTCACGGTTGTAGTGCTCATCTTTCGGAAATCCTTTTCGCTCTTCGCCATTCGCCTCTCGCTTTTCACCGCGAAGAGCGACGGGCGAAAAGCATCTTCTATAAAAACAGCCCGCGCTGCAATGACGCGCGGGCCATGGAACCACTCGTCGTCTCGAACTGTTGTTAGGCGCTGGTATTCTCAGCCGCGGCGCGCCGGCCGCCTTTGCCCAGCACCTCTTCCATGCTGACTTCTTCCGCCTCGCCGGTCTCCTCGGGAGCCGGAGCGGCCTCGCCCTCTTCCGGACTGGCAGCGGCAGCCTCGGCATCCGCACTGTACTGCACCCCGGAGGCGATGTCTGCCATCTGCTTGTCGGTGGCAGCCTGCGAACCCTCGACCACCGAATCGGCAATCTTGGAAGCGAACAGCCGGATGGCGCGCAGCGCGTCATCGTTGCCGGGAATTATGTAATCCACTTCGCTGGGATCGCAATTGGTGTCCACCACGGCAACCACGGGAATCCCCAGCTTGCGCGCTTCCTTCACCGCAATCTGCTCCTTGTTGGAGTCGATCACGAACAGCGCGTCGGGCAGGCGGCTAAGGTTCTTGATGCCGGCCAGGTTGGCCTGCAGGTGCTTGCGCTCGCGTTCCAGCTTTACCACTTCTTTTTTCGGCAGCAGCTCGTAACGGCCGTCCGTGGCCATCTCATCGAGCTCTTTCAGCCGCTTCACCGATTTCTGCACGGTCACCCAGTTGGTGAGCAGTCCGCCCAGCCACCGCTGGTTGACGAAGAACATGCCGCAGCGCGTCGCTTCTTCGGCGATCGCGTCCTGCGCCTGGCGCTTGGTGCCCACGAACAGCACCAGCTTGCCTTCCGCAGCAATGTCCTGCACGAACTTGGACGCCTCCTTGAACATCTTCAGCGTCTTCTGCAGGTCGATGATGTAAATTCCGTTGCGCTCGCCGAAGATGTATTCCTTCATCTTCGGGTTCCAACGCTTCGTCTGATGCCCGAAGTGAACGCCGGCTTCGAGCAACTCCTTCATCGTGATATTTGCCAAGCTACCTCCTAGGTTGGCTTGCATCCTTTGCGGCGGCATCGGCGCTGTGCGCCTGGCCGGATCGCTCTGGATTGCTTTCCCGTAACCCGCCCCGTTCGTCGCTTACCGCGGGTGCGAGAAGAATGAAATACAGTTGTCAACATCCAGTCGCCAGTTGTCAGTTTTACGAACTGACTACTGGCCACTGGCTACCGCTTGCTGAACTGGAACCGCTTACGAGCGCCCTTCTGTCCGTACTTCTTGCGCTCTTTACCGCGAGCGTCGCGGCGCAGAAAGCCTTCCGCCTTCAACTTGGGCCGCAGCTCGGGATTAAACTCCTGCAGCGCGCGCGCCGTTCCCATGCGCACCGCGCCTGCCTGGCCATTCACGCCGCCGCCGTCCACCGTGCACAGCACGTTGAAGCTGGCGGTGGTTTCGGTGAGCACCATCGCCGACTTGGCCATAATGCGCTGGGCCGCGGTCACAAAGTGTGCCTCAAACGGTTTCCCGTTGACCGTGAACTCGCCGCTGCCGGGGCGGAGAAACACCCGCGCCACGCTCGACTTGCGGCGTCCCGTTCCGTAGTACTGAACCTGATCTGCCATCGTTTGTCCGTCGGGAGACGCGTGCTCCCTTTGATCCTTCCCTGAAGGGGCGTGCCTTCAGACACGCCGTCAAAATTCATTCCAAAATTCGCGCGGGCTTTAGCCCGCCTGGTATCTATCTCTCGCGCTAGGCGCGCTTGGCCGCTGCCGCTGCCATGACTTCGGGCTTCTGCGCCGCGTGCGGATGCTTGTCGCCCCGGTAAACCTTCAGCTTGCCGGCCATGGCACGTCCGAGTTTGGTATGCGGCAACATGCCGGTGATGGCCTCTTCCACAATCTGCTCCGGCTTGCGCTGAAAGCGCTTCTTGTATTCCTCGGCCTTGATGCCGCCGGGAAAACCAGAGTAGTGGTAATAAACCTTGTTATCGGCCTTCAGTCCCGTGATGCGGACCTTTTCGGCATTGATCACGATGACATGGTCCCCGCAGTCCATAAAGGGCGTGTACTTGGGGCTGTCCTTGCCAGAGAGGATGCGTGCGATACGGCTGGCCAGCCGGCCTAGGGTCTGGCCGTCGGCATCAATGACAAACCACTTGCGCGCAATTTCCCCCTTGGGGAAATAGGTTGACATCGGTGAATCTCCCAAAATAGTTGAAAACCGCGAAAGAGCCGCTGAGTTCTGGCGCTGAACGCGCTAGGAAACTTGCTGGCGGGCAAACGCAGGACTACGAAAGATTTAAGAATAGACTACGCGGGGCCCCATTGTCAATTGAAACGGCGGCAGCACAAGGGGTTTCAGCTTCAGAATCGCTCCTCGCCATTGATGGCACGATTAGCCCCCATGCCTGCTGGCGATAAAGGCTCCGAAGCCGATGTGGGCCAGTCCGAAACCGGCAGCCAGCATGACGTTGGCCCACAACCACGGCATGGGCAGGGCAAGGGCGCCGAGCACCACAAACACGATGCCCATCGCCGGCACCACCCGCACCGAGAACACGCCCGCTTGGACCACGCCGATTCCGTAGAGCAACAACCACACGCCGGGGATCAACCGCGTGGAGCCGTCCCAGACGATCGCTGCCGTGAGCACGCCGCCGGCAGCCAGGGCCGGCAGCAGTCCCATCAACAGCCGCCGTCCCGCAGTGGACAGCAGGTCCGCTCCCTGCCGGGAAGCTTTCCGGTTCATGCTGAACAGCGCGATGGTGAACGCCACCAGGGCTTCCGCCAGCCAGACTGCCAGCCACCCCTCGATGGTTCGCTGACGCATGGCCAAGGACGCAGCGATGAACGCGGTAGCTCCCACGGCACACAAGCCCCAGCCGGAAACAGCGGTGAATGTGGAACTTGGCTCCCCGGTTTCCTGGATGAGCTGCTGGTCTCGGCCGCTCACTTCTTCGCCGCTGCTGCCGGCTCTCCCACCCGCTTCGCCACTTTGAATGTCAGCTTGTGCTCCTTCTTGTCCGCGTCCACGACGACGTGGTCGCCGTGCAGCACTTCGCCATCGAGGATCTTCAGTGCCAGCGGGTCCTGCACCAGGCGCTGGATGGCCCGCTTCAACGGACGCGCGCCGTAGTTCGGATCGTAGCCTTCGGTAAAGATCAGCTCCTTGGCCTTCGCGGTCAGCTCCAGGCTGATCTTGCGATCGGCCAGTAGCCTGCGCAAGTCCTCCAGGCGCAGGTCCACGATCTTGGTCAACTGCTCTTTGCCCAGCGGATTGAAGATGACAATGTCGTCCACGCGGTTGAGGAACTCGGGCTTGAAGTGCGCCCGCAGCGCCTCCATCACTCTCTGGTGCGCTTCGGATATCTGCTCCGGTGAGCGCTCGCCCAGGTCCTGCAGGTAACTGGAGCCGATGTTCGACGTCATGATGATGATGGTGTTCTTGAA
>PMAT01000014.1 GCA_003152695.1 Acidobacteriaceae bacterium | reverse complement strand
GTTTCCCCGGACAGCAGTGACGTAAGGTAAAGGACGTTTTCATACGGTTATTTAGCGCCCGCAACGAGCGCCCGGTACAAGGTCTTGCATCCTACGTTGAAAAGTTCCGCAATCTCGGCGCGGCTGCGTTTTCCTGCCTTAATCTGACATCGTTGCCTGTGCGTACTTAAAGACGCCCCGGCATCGCTTCATTCTTCTGTACTCGACGGGCGTCTGTATTTTATCCCCGCCTCCCTGCCACGGCAATTCGCCGCATTTGAAGCAGCATATCGAAAAATGCGCCCGGCTTCTCTCGTCGAAGGCCCGGCTTCGCACCGCAGTAGTAACGCCCGGCAGCGGCGACGACGGCACAATTAGCCGTCATCCAGCACGTGACGCCGACGCCGAACCGTGGTAAAAAGAAATAGAAGGATGAAGAACATGGCAACTCTCGATTGGTCCCTCTGCCCTGCCGTTGAAAGCGTGCCGGGGAGACTAAATGGCGCATGGGTGTTTCGCAATACCCGGATGCCCGTGTCCGCCGTGTTTGAAAACCTCGAAGCCGGAGCCACCGTAGAAGAAATCATCGAGCAGTTCGACATCACGCGGGAACAGATCAACACAGTACTTGAATTTGCCGCCCGCAGCCTTGATCCGCTGCCCGCTCCTACTGCAAATTCCCCTGTCGATGCTCATTCTCTTTGACCATGTAACGCCGAGCGGCATTGCCCGGTTCCTTCCGGGCCACACTGTCACAAAGGCCAAGGACCGGGGATGGGATACGCTAACCAACGGTGACTTGCTGGCCGAAGCGGAGCGTGCGGGTTTCGACGTGGTTCTCACCGCCGACAAGAACATGCGCTACCAGCAGAACCTTAGAGGCCGCAAAATAGCTCTTGTGGTGTTGAGCACTCCGCAATGGCCCGTGGTTCGATTGCACATCGGAAGAATTGTAGCAGCGCTAAACGCCGCCACGCCGGGCAGCTATATCGAGGTGGACCTACCCGTCGAGTAAACCTTTCCAACAGCTTGCGGGCGGCTAGAAGCCCCGCTGAACTTGCTGAGTTGATTAAGACGGGCAAGGCTTCTAGGTGTGTGATTGTGACTGAACCGCCGGGGGCGAAATCTATATAGATGGTCTGAAGGCAGGAGTTGCACCACACCCGGCAGCAGATGCGAAACAATGCGAGACCTTAACATGAGGATGATCCCAACGATATGCGCCATTTTGCTCTCTTGCCAGTTCTTAGCAGCTCAACAAGAGACTTCAGGATGGCAACACGTGAAAGTTGACGATCCATTGCACGGCAAGTCGTATGAGAAGTTTATTCTCCATGGCAAGTATCTGACACCGCCGCGCGTGCCCGGTGAAGGCTTCTCGCCGTCCGTCGTCATTGTGTGCTCAAACCACAAATTCGATTCGACCGGCAGTTATCTTGCGGTCGGCGCGGTTGTGGCGGACAATCATACCCTGGTAACGAGAGTTGACGGCAAGAAAAAAATCATTGGCGTTGCGGGGATATCGACGGATGGTACGGCGCTATATCTTTATGCGTTTGAGTTTAAGAAGCTGTTGCAAGCGCACGAGGTGATCATTGGTGTCGATGAATTCTTGGGACCAGAGGTCGTCATGCAATTTGAGATGCCCGATCCATCTACTGTCTATGCGGCCTGTACTAAATCAAAGGAATAGATATATCCTGTCAAGTGGGACGGGTGGCGGCCCAGGCCCAGTAAGTCCGGAGCGATCATGGCCCGCCGCTTTGTGGACTGTTGATTCTAGTGCGGCGGCCTCAGTCGACCAACTTTCGAGGGTTACCGGGCACTGAGTTTCCATGTCGCTGCCCTTATAATGGTCCAGTCATACAAAAGCGCAAATGGGGAAAGTGGATTCTCAATTTCGATGGGCCCCCAAGCCTTGATTACGGGGGCGCCACGTGGCGCTACGAAATCGTCCTGTCTCGCGTTACCAACGCATCAGACATGCTGGATTGGATATTCCAGCTGCGGGAAAAGACCTGGATGACGCCGCAGGATATGGCCGATTTGTTGGAGGCCTTTGACGATATTTTTGCTCCGCAGGGAAACCTGGTTGGGGCCGACAAGAGTATCTCGCCCAAGTTTCTTGCCGAACTGTTGAAGTAGTCAAGGCAACATTCTTCTGCGGCTGGTCGCTGCTTTGGTTATTCTTCGTTGCTGCCGAAACCTGAATCCGCTGCCAAGCGGATTGACAAAGAGCTTATCCTGAAGGCACTCAGATGAAACGCGATGAATGGGCCAGAGAAACCGCAGCGCAGCTACGTCAGGCGCACAAGGCCGAGTTAAAGAGATGGCCACAACTTGAACTGGAAATATGGCTGCGGGATGATTGCCGGTGTGTTTACTGCTTTCGAGACATGCTCCAGGACTTCATCATCACGTATCACGCCTACTGCTATGAGCATCTGCTTCCTGAAGAGAGATATAAGGATCTCGCGACCGTTAGTTGGAACAAGGTTCTTGCGTGCCGCGACTGTAATGCAAGGAAAGGCCGGTTCGACCCTGCGGGATCCGACATTCCGCCGACCGTAGAATCTCGCGACAGGCTGGTAGAGAGAGTGAGGGATTACATCCGACCCAGCCGCATAAGGGATGAGGCTCTTTACTTGCAGGAAAGAGAAGTTCTTCGCAGTGCTTTGATGCTGTGGAAATCAGGCTGACCCACTACCCAGTATCGAATGTGGTATTTGTGCTGCTGAAGAAAGGGGATACACCACGTTCGGTTGAAATTCGCATGGACGGCTACAGAACGGTCGAAAAACACTTGGTCCCGAACGGGCAGCTTATTTCGATTTCCAGCAATCTCGAAAAGCAGTGAAAATCCACGGGGTGAAACCGGCGGATTCTACCATACAAAAAACGCAGCGCGGCTTCGCCGCGAGAAACCACCGGGGACTATACACGAATACACGTGTAAGTATTAAATTATTCTTGTTCCGGCGCTTATAAACTGTTCTGTATATCATGACCGGGTTCAGCGATTCTGAGGCGCTGCTCGCAAAGTTCGGCAAGCACAGTAGGGGCAAGGGCTGCACGGCCCTTTCACCCACAGATCTTGCTATAGAGCCACATATGCGTGTACGAGGAAAAATCGGGAGGGACTCACCATGGCAAGTGAGGAACGCGAGTTGCAGATAGAGCTTTTCCCGTATGAGCGCCACTCCCTTGAGACGCTCGAACGCGACTTCGGAGTTGAGAGAGAGACTGTCGTGGGTTTTGCGCAATCACTGAATGCGCTGAGGAAGATTTTCGAGAAAGTGCTTGGCGGAGCGGGGGATGAGTTTCGAGGCGGTCGTATCGTGATAATGGGGTTCATCAATCACGCGCACCATCTCTTGGCCGGTGGACTGCAAGCTCTGGAGGCCGGTAATGGTGTTGTTTGGTCGGCCTGCGTCCGAGGCCTTATGGAGACGTTCGGTGCCTGCGTAATGATCTCGGAGAGACCGGAGAGCGTAACAAATCACCTGGAGCATGTGTCGGCAGGAAAGCTTTACAATGCTGCGAAGCGCGTCATGCCAGGATTGGGGGCTGATATCGAGCGGCTTCATAAAATTGTCCACCCCGGATCGGGCGCGGTTTATTCGGGGTTCAAGGTGGTGGACGATAAAGAGCGCTTCCGTAGAGTTTAAACTTGGCCTCCGCCAGCCAGAACCGAGCGACGGCCGAGAGGGTGTGATCGTGTTGGCTAATCTCGCACATTATCTAGAAGTGAAACTGGAGGCGATTGCGAACAACAAAAAGGTACTTTCGGCCGGAAAGGTTGTGATGGTCCGGAGGGTGGAAAGGAGTAAACGGGCCATCCGCTTGCCACCGATCTGCCGTGGTGCCATTATCAAGCCATGAACAACTCTGTGATGGCTACGTTGAGTCTCACCGTATTCATCGCCGCAGGGGCAGTGAAGGCGCAAAACGAACCGAGCGCGCCTGTAGCGGAGCCGCAGTACATCAATAGTTTTTACTCTGCCGATGCCAACGGAAAGTTGATCGAATTGGAGCGTCAGACTGTCACCTTCCACTCTAAGGTGAGAGCGCTGCCGGGCTACGCGTCAGTGAAGATGACCACTGAGTTTAAGCCGGGACGTTCGCCCGTGCGCATGGCTGCTAATGCGCAGTTCATCGTCCGTGGACGTGCTCCTATTGATCCGTTGTCACGGTTTGAATTGCGCGCGTTGAAAGGTTCAAAGGATCACCGTGAATTCGTGATGACCCAAGGCCACGGCTCAGTTTTCGGTGGTTCGGCAACGTCAAACCCAGAGGAGGGAGCGGTAGCGATTCGATTCGAGGAATACGGAGCCAATTCTTACCGCATCACGCCGGACAAACCGCTCGCGCCTGGAGAATACGCGCTGGCAGTGCGAGGACTCGTTTCCGAACTCTACTGTTTTGGAGTAGACCGATGAAACTCATTGCTTCGCTGTTCGCTCTTTTTCTGCTTGTTTCCATTCCAACGACAACGGTCGCCAAAGAGAAGGACAAGGGGAACTTCATCCCATGTCAAAAGGTTTTTGTAACAGGCAACCAGCCCTATTCCGTTCAGTGGGCCAATAAAAATCTGTTCAAGCACACCTGCCTGGCACCGCAAGCCGACGCGAGTCAGGCCACGGCAATTCTCGATTTAGAGCCGATTCCAGGCGTTTCCGGCGCTCCAAACTATACGCCGAAAGAGAACACGACGGGCTATTGGATTAACTGCCATAGTGCGATTCTCGGCGGTGTGACGTGCGCGGATTCCGAGGGGCACCAAACGACAACAACCTGTTCGTTTGTCGGGGGATATGTCAGTTGCAGCACTTACGAAGGACCAGACCCGGTTACCGCATTGATCAGAAGCCTCCTTGACTTGCTTGTACGCAACAGTGCTTATGCCTATCTTTACGACGCCAAAACTCACGAACTGCTTTGGAAATATCAGGGTAGCTGGCCGTGGGACAAAGAGTTGATGTTTGATAGTGCGTGTGCGAAGAAACGTAGAGGGGGCACATGGGGAACAAGCGGTGGTGTGCCAAATGGACTAAGTTGCGACGAGAACAAGTTACCCACAGATTTATTGAATCCGGGACAAACCCCATAGGGCTTTTGGGAAGTCACACGTAATGATCCCCCTTGCTTTCGCTACCACTGTGGCGCAGAAGTGAGGCTCACAGGTATCTTGACCTTGCCCTTGCCTGCCACTTTTTTCACTGGACGACTTCTCCGTCATCGTGGGGAGCCTCAAAGAAGCTATCAACGTTAAATTATAATAGCTGCTTGCGACTTGCCTCCACATCGGCTGCCGTCTGCCTTTTGTGAAACGATCTATCGCCAGTCCTGCGCACCGTGAGAAGCCACAACGATATACTAGGGGCTTGCTGATGGAGGTACAGATGGATCAAGAGAAGCTCGAACGCTGTAGCAACGGCTGCTGCCATTCCGTTGGCGGCAAGGAAGTAACTAAAGCGGAATACGAAGAGGCGAAGAGGCGGCACCCCGGTGTCTATCCCGCCATCAAACCGGGGCACAGAAACGCGAACCTCGAAACAGTCATTTCGTGTCGGAGGCAGCGGAAAAAGGAATGAAAATTACCGATATAGCGGTCCATGCCGGTGGCATCGACCAACCCTACAAAACGCTCGGAGAGATAACCGCGAAGGTGTCTAAGGCCTCGCTGTTCTCGTCGTCGCGGACTATCGAAGATGTCAATTTCAAACTTCAAGAGGAAGCGTCTGCACTGGGTGCCAACGCCGTGATCAATGTGTCATATAGCCGTGGCATGTCACTCATGTCTTACGAAGTTCTGAAGGCTGTCGGGACGGCGGTCGTTGTAGAGTCCGACGAGGTAAATTGCCCGTTCTGCGCCGAGACGATCAAGCGAGTGGCCAGAAAGTGCAAGCACTGCGGTTCTGACCTGGCTGCGGTCTAGAGAAGGGCAAGAAATCACGCGGCTGGCTTCATGCGCGGCAGGGTAGCATGGGACGCACCCGGTAACGGGTATGTTCACCTCGATATAGCTGTCCGGCGTGGCGGCATTCACGGCGCTAAAAACTTTCGCGCGGCTTTCGCCGCTAGAAATCCGGCCGGGGTTAGGCCTAGATTGCAATTCTCTCCACTTCGTCCAGTGTAATCTCGTCGCTGGTACGGTCGTAAAGCTTCGTCGTCCTGGGCGACTCGTGGGCGGCGATCGTCTGGGCGTTTTCGATCGTGCCGCCGTTCTCAAGATAGGCTGTGATGCCCGTAGCCCGGAAGGTGTGGCAGCAGGTAGAAGTGGGGAGCTCGGCTGCGAGCGCCCGGCGTTTGATCATGCGGAGTACGTCGGTTCTCGTAATCGGATTGGTCGTCAGCTGGCGCTGCTTGTCCACGCTCCGAAAGAGCGGTCCCTTCGGCTGGTCAGCGATGCCGGCGGCCCTGATGTAGGCATCTATGTACGCCTCGGCATTGTGGTGTGCTGGCACTTCATGGCGTTTACCGCCTTTTTCATGCAACCGGAACCACCATCGCTTGCCGTTCTGGTAGTAATCCTCAACGCGCATTCCCACCACAGCGCTCACGCGGGCGAAGGTGTAGCACATCAAACCGAGAAGAGCCCGGTCCCGCAGTCCGAGAATCGTGTCGGTTTCGATGGAATCGAGAAGCATCCGGGCCTGGTCAGCTTTAAGCACCGGAGTCTTGCCGCGCTTTACCACGTACTTCGGTCCCCGGACGGAGCTTGCGGGGTTCATCGGGATTACCTGGCCGATGACGAGCCAATCGAAGAGCATTCGGATTGCGGCGAGGTGCTGCTTCACGGTCGGCGCCGCGCCGGGGTGCTGTTCAATGTAGGCGGCGATCATGACCGGCTTAATCTTTTCAACCTCGCGAACGCCACGCGTTTCGCACCAGTGAAAGAACTGGGTCACGGCCTGGGCGTACGCGGCGCGCGTGTTGCGGTTCCGAATGTTGGCGGTAAAAAACTCGATGAAGCGCCAAGCCGCCCGCTCGCCGGCACGGGCGATCATCGCGGGGAGGATCTCGAAGCCGGCGCGGTCGAGGTCCCGAGGTGGAATTGGGACGATTTCCTGGCTCATGGGCGGGAGCTCAATTGACGTATCATAACGTCCTTTATGATACGTCAATATAAGGACAAGTCAAGCCATGGTGCAGGACGCAACCCCCGACCGACGCGACCAGGTCATCTCTGCCCAAACCTGAAGTCCACACCGACTATCAAGCGGAGGTTGCTCTGGTGCTGATCATAGAGATAGGTTCGTACATAATCGCAGGCACCCCGGAAGGCGATATTCGATTTCCAGACGTAATCAACGCCGCCCCCAGCAATCAGCGCAAAGGAGTCTCGACTGACCTTAAAATTGGGAGCCGCAATTTTCAAGGCGTGGTTAGTTAACGCGTCTGGCCCAAGATTAGCAAATGCTCCGCCAAGTAGGATTCGGGCGAAGGGCTAAATGTGTTCATTCTTTCTATAGTGGAACTGCGGGCCACCCGTAAATGTGTAAATAGTTGGGCGGAAAATCGCAATCACAGGTGTACCAGGCGGAACAAGCCCCAACGCCGCTGCTACTTGCGACAGGTCAATGTGGCGGTTCCCGTAGCTGCCGCCGAAGTCAATGGTTCCACCAAACCAATTATTCACGTTTTCTTCGACTGCAAAATTACCGCCATTCATTGAAAGGCCACTGCCCACGTTGATCGCGGGTAGCGGGGGTGAGAACGAGTTCGTCAGGCTGTTTGCAAGCTTCTGAGCGCCGTTACTGTCTGCCCGGAAGTACTCATAACCTGCGCTTATTTCCCACCGTGGCGTGTTTGGAACTGGCGCGTTCTGAGCAATGGCGGCCAGCGGCAAAAGAGTGAAAAGTAGAATTGCTATGAGGTGACGCATTGGTTCTCCTTTGACGGGTACGATAACAGCTTTGCTGGTTTCCGTATAGCTTTTTGGCGTTAGGTTGAGCAGGATGAGGTATGAACGTGAACAGAATCGTAAGCCACAGCCCACGGCGGGACATCATTGAATCACGCGGAACGAGTAAATCTTGCCCGATGATGCTTCGTTTGTGGAGATGAATGCTCCTGGCGGTAGGAAACCGTATTCCCCTGAACCCGGAGAAAAGCCGACAACAAAAGTCCGGGGTGCGATCTTCCTGCCTTCAAACTGCACCAGGTCACGGGTTGCGCCGCCCGAAACGTGAAACACACCGCCGGTGACGGCGCGAAACTCGCGGCCGTCCCCGTGCTCGTGCAGGTGCAAGAGTTGGTACTCAGTGATTGCAACGCCTTCAGGAACAACGATCAGAAACTCAATCGGAGCCGCGAACCTGTTGCGACTGCTGGCTCCGTTGACGTGGCCGTTTTTATCTCCTTTGACAATTCCGATAGAGGCCACATTCTTCACCACGCCGCCAGTCTTCCAGTTCACCACTTCGGGAAGCACCTCGATCCATTCGGCTTTCTGCTTTGCGTACACGCCGATTTCGGTTGGCAGACCTGAGCTAGGTGAATCTTGCCGACGAAGTTGTCCTGCTTGTTGTGGAGTGGGAGACGCCGTCTTCTTCTCGGCGGGCGAGGGCGAAGTATCTTTCGTCGGGTCAATCATCACTTGGATAACCCGTTCGCTGACCGAGGCAGATTTTAGCTGCACAAGTTGATCGGTAGATAGATCGAAGCGCTGACCTTTTTTCTTAATCTGCTGAATGATGACATCGTCGCTGAGCCCCGCTTTCGACAGCTTGATCACCTCATCGACCGTCATCATCCTCGTTTGAGGGCGTGTTGCAGATGGAAAATACACCGTCATTTGGCCTGGAGAACTTTGGCTTGAAGAACTTTGGCCTGG
Organism: Acidobacteriaceae bacterium; assembly: GCA_003152695.1. GTDB lineage: Bacteria > Acidobacteriota > Terriglobia > Terriglobales > Acidobacteriaceae > Bog-257. The sequence continues at coordinate 670 of PMAT01000014.1, read as the reverse complement.
GGCACTTGCAGACATCAATAAAATTAGGCCAAACAGCAGGGCAAAGCGCTGAGCAGAAGCCAACTCAAACAGTAGGGACAAAGCCCTTAGCAGAGAAGTGGCACGTTTCATGATGTGAGCCTTGTACGTCCGGCGCGCTTTCGTTGCACGTGATCTTTGACGATTTATGTTAATACGGATTTCGGCAAATGACAGAAAAAAACTCGGCACACAACTTGCAACTGAGACAGTCTTCGACCACTTCCATTCCGTATCCGTACCACCAGGCTCTGGGCTTCATTCTTCAGCGCGCCGGCGTACCCGAAGAAGAGCTGGCGCCGCTCAAACAGCGTGCCATACGTCTCAAGTTTTATCTCGATTACGGCATGAATCAGCCCGCGTACGACCCTGCCTGGAAGCTCTACTATCCCCGCGACTTGCCTTGAAGTGCAAGCCACGTGTCGCCAGTGCGCTTCCGGGTTCAGAAGAGCTGCCCCCTTCCGGATGAACAAGGCAGATCGGATTCATTTTGTCATTTCCTCAGAATCGATGAGTTGAGCGTAGGCTTCCCGCTCACGCCGATGGCTGCGCGCGGTGTGATCGTCCGGCATGTCGGCTGCGATGACAAACTGTTTCAGGAAGAGGATGCGCTCGCGTGGGGCCACACGCCCTCCGACCATGAAGATCAGGT
>PMAT01000055.1 GCA_003152695.1 Acidobacteriaceae bacterium | reverse complement strand
GTCACCGACACCAGCATGATGTTCATGATCACGATGCCGCCGACGATCAGCGAAATGGAGGCGATCACGATCATCACGATGAAAAATGTGCCGCTCAGGTCGGACCAAAGCGAAAGGAAACTGGCATTGGTCTCGACGGTGAAGCTGTCCTTCTCGCCAACCCGGTCGTGCCGGCGCGAGCGCAGAATCACCCGCGCCTGGTCGATGGCTTTCTCGAACGACGTCCCCACGTCGTCGGCTTTGGCCCAGATGTACACACTGTTGTGCGCACCGTAGTTTTTGAGCCAGGTCGCGATGGGCATGATCACGTAATTGTCGCGGCTCTGGCCCAAGGTCTTGCCTTCTTTCTTGCCCACGCCGACCACCCGGAACAGTTTGCCATCCACCCGGATTTCTTTGCCCAGCGGATCGGTGTCGCCCAGTAGGTTCTCGCGGATGTCCTGCCCAATGATGGCCACAGCCGAAGTTGTGCTCTCGTCCGCATTGTTCAGCATCCGCCCGGCCACCAGATCGAGGTCATAGATCTGCGCCATGGTGGGTGTCCAACCGCGAATCATGGTGTCGGTGCTGCTCTGCGTGCCGTAAACCACCTTGCCATTGAACTGGCGGATGGAAGCGCCCACGATCTTGCAAGCATCGCAGCCCTCGGCGACCGCCTGGTACTGCTCCATGGTCACGTCTTTGCGCTTCTGCGATTCGATGAACTGGTCGACATCGGTGACCACATTGGGCGTCTTGCCGATGATGAACACGTCGGTCCCGAGATTGAAGATTTTCTCCGCAACATAACCGTTGATGCCGTTGACGAACGTGACCACGGCAATCACCGCCGCCACTCCGATGACCACTCCCAGGAGGGTGAGCACGGAGCGCAGTTTGTTGGCCCAAAGCGACAGCAGGGCGACACGGATGGCTTCAGCGATATTCATGATGCGGGCAATTGCAACTGTATCCCAAACAGCTACAGTTTTGTATCAGGGCACGGCTTCAGCGGATGCGGAAGAAGCAAGTACGCATAACCCAAACCCTGTGTCATGCTGAGCGAGCGCGGCAGTAGTTGGCCGCGCGAGTCGAAGCACCCCTATTGGATCCATAAAGTTTGGGCAATCATAGGGACCCTTCGACTCGCGGCAAAGGCAGCCGCTCGCTCAGGGTGACACCACAAAGACTTTTTCAGCAGCCTCGACGTGGCGCAACGGACCCCGGCCTCCGCAATCTCCCATTCAAGAGCGGCTCGTGTAGGCAAAGTCAGAACCAGGTTTTGACTTTATAGGCGCGATAGTCATCACCGAAGGCCGCCTCCAGCACCTGCTCCTCGCGTTTAATGCGCATGTACTGGCCTACCTGAAAAATCAGCAATACCGGAATGGCTCCGTACGCGCCTAATGCCACGAACTCTCCCAGGAAAGCGAAGAAGGCGAAGAAATAAATCGGATTGCGAATCTTCGAATAAAGTCCGTGGGTTACGAGTTTCTGGGCCTCGGCCCGTACCGCGAACGACGAGCCCAGCTGATGGCGCGCCAGCAGCCACAAGAAGAATCCCGACAGCGAGATGGCAGCGCCAAGCCAGTCATGGCGATCGTTCTGCCAGTGCTGGCCTACTACCACTGCCAATGCGAGGTAGATTCCGACATCGACGAAGCGCAGCCAGTTCATTCCACCCCAGGTCCGCGTGCGGATTCGCAAGCAGAGGGTATTTTACGACAGGGCCGGGCCCGTCCTTCGGCTCCGGCGCTCCCCAGGCAGCCGGTCGAGCCGGGCCCACACTGCGCCTTGACATCCGCTTACCGATATTATAAATATGCATATGTCTGTATATTTATGCGATGTCGAAACTCTCGCGCCATACCGTCATTCGCGACCTGGTTGCCGGCCGCAAGGTGGCCAGCCAGGAAGAGCTGCGGCGCCTGCTCTACAAGGGCGGACACCGGGTGACGCAGGCGACCTTGTCCCGCGACATCCATGAATTACGGCTGGTGAAGACCGCGGAAGGCTACAAGCTGCCCCAGGGTGAGGTGGCCGAGGCCTTCCTGCCGTCCATCGAGCGGCTGATTCACGAGTTTGTGTACGACGTAAAGACCGCGCAAAACCTGGTGGTGGTGAAGACCAGCGCCGGCAGCGCGCAGCCGGTATCGGCGGCCATCGACGCCGAGGAGTGGGATGAGGTCGTGGGGACCATCGGTGGCGATGACACCATTCTGGTCATCGCGCATGACGCCAGAGTCGCAGAAAAGCTGGCCCGGCGTATTCGGGCATATTTCGCGTAAGAGTCGGTCGGAGTCGGAGCTTGGCAGTTAAACATGAGTGCCGCTCTACAACCCGCGGTGTTTGGCGCGACCGGTTACTCCGGCTTGGAGCTGGTGCGTTTGCTCGCGCATCACCCCGGAGTCAAGAAACCGCTGCTCTTCTTCGTGCAGCGCAACGGCGATAGTGCTGGCATCACCGATTTGAGCGAAGCCTATCCGCAACTGGCGGGCAATGGCGGCTTTCCGTTCGAGGCGTTCTCCTGGCAGCGGATGAAAGAGGCCGGGGTGGACGTCGTGTTCCTGGCGACGCCCCACGAATTCTCGCGGGAGTGGGTCCCGGAGGCAATTGGACGCGGCTTGCGCGTGATCGATCTGAGCGGCGCATGGCGTTTGAAGCAACCCGCGAACCGTGAGGTGTACGGATTCAGCGATGCCAACGCGCACGACGCATCGCTCCTCGACGAGGCTGCGGTGTACGGATTGCCCGAGTTGCACGCCGAGGCGATCAAAGGCGCCGCCTTGCTGGCGAATCCGGGATGTTATCCGACGTCGGTCATTCTGGCGCTGGCGCCGTGGATTCGCGCCGGATACGTGGATGTCGAGCACGGCATCATCTGCGACTCGAAGTCCGGAGTTTCGGGGGCAGGGAAGACGCCGTCGGCGAAGACGCACTTCGTAGAAGTCGATGGCGACATCAGCGCTTACAACGTTTTTGGGCACCGGCACACCGGCGAGATGCTGGAGCAGCTTGGGCTCGAAGGTGGCTCGCTGCAGTTCACCCCGCATTTGCTGCCGATTCCGCGCGGCATTCTTTCCACCATCTACGTGAAGCTCGCCAAAGTTGTGCCGGAAGCGGAATTGGAGCAATGCCTGCGCGAGTTCTACGCCGGCAAGCCCTGGGTGCGCGTCTTCGGCGCGGCGCGGTTGCCGCAGATCAAGTTTTCGCGTCACACCAATTTCTGCGACATCGGATTTTCGCTGTCGCCCGACGGCAAGCGGGCGGTGGCGGTGTCGTGCCTCGACAACCTGTTGAAGGGCGCTGCCGGCCAGGCCGTGCAGAACATGGACCTCATGTTCGGTTTCGGAGAGAAAGAAGGGCTGCAATGAAGCTGGTGATCAAGATTGGCGGCGCGGCCCTCGATGACAAAGAGCTGGTCAAGAAGTTTGCCAAGACGATCCCCAGCCTCTGGCGCGAAGGTCACAAACTGGTGATCGTTCACGGCGGAGGAGCGGCGCTCAGCCGCACCCTGAAGCAACTCGGTTGCGAAACTACTTTCGTTGACGGGCTGCGGGTCACCGATGCGCAGACGCGCGATGTGGCCGTGATGGTGTTGGCCGGGCAGCTCAACAAGAGGCTGGTGGCCTCGATCGGCGCGGCGGGACAGCCATCGCTAGGACTGTGCGGCGGCGACTTGCAAATGTTTCGCGCAACCAAGAAACAGCAACCCGATCTCGGTTATGTAGGCGAAATCTGCTCGGTTGACGCGCAGTGGATCGAGCGGCTGTGGTACGCCGGCATCGTGCCGGTGGTGTCGAGCCTGGCGCTGGGCGTTGACGGCGAGTACTACAACATCAACGCCGACCACATGGCGTCGGCCTGCGCGGTAGCGTGCGGCGCGGATGCGTTGATCTATCTCACCGACGTTGCCGGCGTTAAAGATGCCGAAGGCGCCGTCATTCGCTGGCTCGACGTGAAATCGATTGCGGCCATGGTGCAGCAAGCGACGGTCAGCGGCGGCATGTTGCCCAAACTGGAAGCTTGCATCAAGGCGCTGAAGCGGGGCGTCGCGCGCGTTCGCATCCTGCCCGCGGAACACGCCGAAGTATTGCCCGGTTTCTTCAGCGATCCGATTGAATGCGGTACAGAGGTCATTGCGAGCAGCTAGGGGCTAGTTGCTAATTGCTAGTTCTTAACGGAGGCACCACATGATTGCTACTTCAGTTCCCGCGGGCCTGAGCGGCCAGCCGTACACGCGGCGAAGTGTTTCCGGACGCGACCTGATTTCGATTCAGGACTTCACGCCGGAAGAACTCGCTTGTGTGCTGGAGCTGGCAGCGGCGATGAAAGCGCGACCGGCGGACTATCGCGGCACTCTGGCCGGCAAGCAGATTGTCTTGTTCTTCGAGAAGCCTTCGCTGCGCACCCGGTTAACGTTTGAGGCGGGCATCAACAGCCTCGGGGGCGTGTCGTTTTTCGTCGATCAAACGCAGTCGCGGCTGGGCGCTCGCGAGAGTCTCAGCGACGTAGCCCACAACTTGGAGCGCTGGGTGGATGGAGTGGTGCTGCGGACATTCGCCCACGAGACTGTCACCACCATGGCAACGCACGCGTCGATCCCGGTGATCAACGCGCTCAGCGAACTGGAACATCCCTGCCAGGCACTGGCTGACATGCTGACCTTGCAGGAACATTTCGGCGACCTGCGCAATGTGCATCTCGCCTATGTCGGTGATGGCAACAATGTCGCGCACTCGCTGATGCTGGCAGCGACCAGCCTGGGAGCGACCATTTCAGTGGGAACGCCCCAAGGATACGAGCCGAGTGAAGCCGTGCTGAGCGCAGCGCAAGAGTTGGCGGCGGCCTCGGGTGGCGCAGTGCAGGTGGTCAACGATCCCATTGAGGCCGTCGCCGGGGCCGACGCGGTGTACACCGACGTGTGGGCCAGCATGGGCCAGGAAGACGAAGCCGCTGAGCGCCGCGAGATATTCCTGCCCTTCCAGGTGGACCCGAAGCTGTTCTCTTATGCCGCGAAACATGCGCTCTTCATGCACTGCCTGCCGGCGCATCGCGGAGATGAAGTGGCGGCAGCGGTGATCGATTCGCCGCGTTCGATGGTCTTCGACCAGGCGGAGAATCGCCTGCATGTTCAAAAAGCCATCATGGTTTTGTTGCTGGAAGGCGGCGTTCACCGCTTTCCGCCGAGGAGTTCCTATGCGTGAGAAAGTCGTACTGGCGTATTCCGGAGGCCTCGATACCTCCATCATCATTCCGTGGCTGAAGGAAAACTATGACTGCGATGTCATCGCCTACATTGCCGACGTGGGACAAGGCGATGACCTGGACGCGGTGGTTGAGAAAGCATACGCGACCGGCGCTAGCAAGGCGATCGTGGAAGATCTGCGTCACGAGTTCCTGACCGACTACGTTTTTCCCGCGATCCAGGCGGGCGCGGTGTATGAGCACAAGTATCTGCTGGGCACATCGCTGGCGCGGCCGATCATTGCCAAGTACCAGGTCGCGGCCGCGGTGCGGGCAGGCGCGACCGCGGTAGCGCACGGCTGCACCGGGAAGGGCAACGATCAGGTGCGCTTCGAGCATGCGTACCAGGCACTGGCGCCTGAGCTGAAGGTGATTGCTCCGTGGCGGGAGTGGACGCTGCAGTCGCGCGAGGACTGCCTTGACTACGCGGACCAACACGGAATTTCCGTGGCGCAGAGTCGCGAGAAAATCCACAGCCGCGATCGCAATTTGCTGCACGTCAGCCATGAAGGTGGCGAACTGGAAGATCCCAACAACCCGCCGCTCGCGACCACGTGGACGTGGACGAAGGCGCCGCAGGAAGCACCCGATGAAGTTGAACGGGTGACCATCGAATTCAACTACGGTGTGCCCTTTGCGGTGAATGGCACCATTCTGGATCCCGTGGCGATTGTCGAAGTGCTGAACGAAATCGGCGCTCGCAACGCGATTGGCCGTGTCGATCTGGTCGAAAACCGGTTCGTGGGAATCAAGTCGCGCGGATGTTATGAGACGCCCGGTGGGACCCTGCTGCTCACCGCCCATCGCGAACTGGAGGCGCTGTGCCTTGACCGCGACCTGTCGCACTTCAAACAACACATTGGTCTGAAGTATGCCGAGATCGTGTACTTCGGCTTATGGTTCACGCCGCTGCGCGAGTCGCTGCAGGCGTTCGTGGAAAGCACGCAGCGCGATGTCAATGGCAAGGTGACGCTGGAGCTCTACAAAGGCAACATCGAAGTCACCGGCCGCCAATCGCCGACCTCGCTGTACCGGCCCGATATCGCCAGCTTCACTATGGGCGCGGGCTACCAGCAGAAGGACGCGGAGGGTTTCATTCGCATCTTGGGCCTGCCGGCACGCTCGCGGGCTCTGGTCCAGGCGGAGAGTTTGAAATGAAGATGTGGTCGGGCCGTTTCGGCCAGGCGCAGAATCCTGACTTCGAGCAGTGGCAGCGTTCGTTCCCATTTGACCGCGCGCTGCTGCCTTACGAGGTGGCGGCGAGCCGGGCCCATGCGGCGGCGCTGGCAACGGCGGGCGTGCTCAACGAGCGTGAGCTTGCGATAACGCTGTCGGCTCTGGATCAGATCGGGCGCGAGGGCATACCCCGGGATGGTGATCCGGCGATCGAGGATGTGCATCACTTCGTCGAGAAGCGGCTGGTGGAGTTGGCCGGCGAGGTGGGTTACAAGTTGCACACCGGCCGTAGCCGCAATGAGCAGATTGCGACCGATCTGCGGCTGTATGTGCGCGAGCAGATCGACGCCATCTCGCAAACGCTGGTGGACTTTCTGGGCGAATTCGTGAAGCAGGCCGAAGATGCCGGCGAGAACGCCATGCCGGCTTACACGCATCTGCAGCGGGCGGAGCCCGTTCTGGTGGCGCATTGGCTGCTCGCCTATGTCGAGATGTTCCTGCGCGATCTGGACAGGCTGGCCGATTGTCGCAGGCGGATGAATGAATGTCCGCTGGGATCGGGAGCGGTGGCAGGCGCAATTCTGCCGCTCGATCGCGAGGCGATGGCGAACGCGCTGCAGTTCGACTCGCCGACTGCCAACAGCATCGACGCGACTAGTGACCGCGACTTTGCGATTGAGTTTGTGCAGGCTCTGTCGTTGGTGGCGTTACATCTGAGCCGGTGGGCCGAGGAGTTGGTCCTGTACTCGACCACCGAATTTGGCTTTGTGAAGGTGCCGGAGCAGTTCTCGACCGGCAGCAGCGCCATGCCACAGAAGAAGAATCCCGACGCGCTGGAATTGATTCGCGGCAAAGCCGGAAGAGTGTTTGCCAATGCGACCGAGCTGTGGATTGTCGTCAAAGGATTGCCCCTGGCCTACAACAAGGACATGCAGGAGACGCAGCAGCCGGTCTTCGCTGCGGCTGATCAGGTCTCGAGCATGTTGCACGTGGCGACGGGATTTCTGGCGGCGGTTTCGTTTGACGTGGAACGGATGCAGCAGGCGGCGAGTGGCGGATGCATGAATGCGCTGGCCCTCGCGGCACTACTGGTACGCCGAGGAGTTCCATTTCGCCAGGCGCACGAACAGGTGGGGCAAGCCGTTCGCCTCGGGCTCGAGAAGAGTTGCGAATTGGAGCAACTGTCGAAGCAAGACTACGCGCAGTGTGGCATCGCAGCCGATGCCACACTTTACCGCGCGTTGTCGCTGGAGGAAGTCCTGGCGATACACGATGTGCCGGGCGGGACCGCGCCGTTGCGAGTTCGGGCGGCATTAGCAGCGATCAAAGAGAAACTATCCCTCTACGCAGGAGTCGCCCATGCAGGCACGTAGCGCCACTCTTCCCGATGCCATCGGCATCGAGCAAATGATTCAGGTCCACGTGGCCGACGGAACGCTGCTGCCGCGCTCGCTGGCGGAGATCTGCGAGAACATTCGCGACTTCGTGGTAGTTGAGCACGATGGCGAAGTCATCGGCTGCGGCGCGCTGCATTTGTACGGCATGCACCTGGCTGAAATTCGCTCGATCACGGTGACGGCCAAAGCGAAGGGCAAAGGCGCTGGCTGCGTGCTGGTTGACGCACTCTTGCTGGAGGCGAAGCGGCAGAGCGTGACCTGCATCTGCTTGTTCACGCGCATTCCCGACTTCTTCGGCCAAATGGGTTTCCAGGTTGTGGAGAAAGAAGCGCTGCCCGACAAGATGCACAAGGATTGCCTGAAGTGCCCGCGGCTTCACGCCTGTGACGAGACGGCGATGTATCTCGGCACCCTGCCGAAACACGCGCCCGGCGCCATGTCGGCGCGATCGGCCCCGGAGTTCGTGCAGATTGCGCAGTGGCAAAGCTAGGGGCGAGTTCAACGTTCCTCCAGACGACGCTGTTACCCGGCCTCACTTGCGATTGGCCGCGGGACTGGTTCCAACCTCACGTCCACGCGCTCCAGCCGATCCCTTGCCCTTGCCGGCGGCGGCCACGTGCGCGCTCGGCCTTTTTCACGAAGGTCATCTTGCCGTCGCCGTGTGCCCTGCTCCCAATGCTCACCGCTCCTCTTTCGCCCTGCGATAATCCAACCTGCGCCGCCACCGTCGCGCGCGGGCGCAATCCTCGCTGGCGTAGAATACGAACATTCGGCAGCATTCGGTCCGCTAGGCGAGGATGGCGGCCGTGACCCCTGGAGGTATCCAGCCTTTGAGCAAACTTCCGCAGACCCTGGGCGAGCTTCGCAGCAGCTCGCAGTTTTCCGAGCAACGGGTGCGCAACCGCCGCGTCAAGGACGAAATGCGCGACAACCTGATCGCGCGCTTGCGCAGCAGTGGGCCCATCTTTCCCGGCATTGTCGGCTACGACGATACGGTGGTGCCACAGATCGTGAACGCGGTATTGTCGCGCCATAATTTTATTCTTCTGGGATTGCGCGGACAGGCGAAGAGCCGCATTCTCCGCGCCCTTGCGGGGCTGCTCGATGCGCAGGTGCCGTACCTGAGCGGCTGCGAAATCCACGACAATCCTTACGCGCCGATTTGCCGCCGCTGCCGCGAGCTGTTGGCCAACAATCCCGACGACGCGCCAATTTCTTACTTAGCTGCCGACGATCGTTATGTGGAAAAGCTGGCGACCCCAGACGTCACCATCGCCGACCTGATCGGCGACATCGATCCCATCAAGGCGGCCAAGGGCGGCCACGAGCTGGGCAGCGAATACACCGTTCACTACGGCCTGTTGCCGCGCGCCAATCGCGGCATCTTCGCCATNNTTCAACATCATGCAGGAAGGCGATGTACAAATTAAGGGCTACCCGGTGCGCATGCCGCTCGACGTGGCCCTGGTCTTCAGCGCCAACCCGGAGGATTACACTGCGCGCGGCAAAATCATTACGCCGCTGAAGGACCGCATCGGCTCTGAGATTCGCACCCATTATCCGGCGACCATCGAAGAGGGAATTGCCATTACTGCGCAGGAAGCGTGGACGGCGCGCAGCGGCCTGCAACTGCAGGTCCCCGAATTCGTGAGCCAGGTGATCGAGCAGATTGCGTTCATCGCCCGCGAAGACAAGCGCATCGACAAGCGTTCCGGGGTGAGCCAGCGGCTACCCATCAGCGCCACGGAGAACGTCATCTCCAATGCCGAGCGCCGCGCGATTCGCTCTGGCGAGAAGCTGGTGGTCCCGCGCATCGGCGACATTTATGCCGCGCTACCGGCGATGACTGGCAAGCTCGAACTGGAATACGAAGGCGAACTGAAAGGCGCCGACAACGTGGTGCGCGAGATTATTCGCGCCGCGGTCGCCCGCACCTACGACAAATATTTCCACGGCAGCAGCAACATGAACCAGGTGGTGCAGTGGTTCGATCTGGGCGGTGAGATCCAGATGCGCGACTCGGCCAGCGCGCAGGAGATGCTGCACAAACTGCGCGGCATCCAGGGGCTGCTGGATAAATTGAGCGGCCTGGGCCTGAGCGGAAAAGAGCCGTCGGAAGTGCTGGTCTCGGGCGCTGAGTTCATCCTGGAAGGTCTGTACGCGCACAAGAAAATTGGACGCAGCGAAGAGCGCATGTTTACCGCCGGCGAGAAGCAGCCGCCGCGCGAGAAGCCGCGTGTCCGCGACGAAGAGGATGACGAGCGGGAATTTCGTCGGCAGAGAAGGCCGTTTAATTAGCAGCACTCAGCATTCAGCCCAGCGAGGAAGGGGCGAGGAGGTTCCACTGTGAAAGATTTCAGAGATCTGGATGTTTGGAGAAAGGCGCACTCCGCTACCTTGGCTGTTTATCGAGCTACCTCCGATTTTCCGAAGGAAGAGCTTTACGGACTGACTTCACAAATGCGGAGATGCTCTGCCTCTATCCCAGCGAATATTGCGGAAGGTTGCGGACGGCGCGGAAATGGGGAGTTCCACCGATTTCTGACCATAGCAATGGGTTCAGCAAGTGAGTTGGAGTATCGCCTTTTGCTCTCGCATGACTTGGGTTTCTTAAGCCAGGACAAGTTTGGTGTTTTGACTCCTCAGGTGCAAGAGATCAAGAAAATGCTCGCATCGTTGATCCGCCGCGTCGATATGGAGCGCAACCGTGCCTTACCGGCTTGATCGCCGGAGTGTTGAATGCTGAGTGCTGAGTGCTGAGTGCTGAGTGCTGAATGCTCTCCCATGAAATTCGTCAAGTACAAAAAATACGTTCCCGAGCCCGCCTCCGAGATGAGCATGGAGGACCTGCTCAGCGCGCTCTCCGACTATCTGCTGCAGAGCGGGTTTCAGCAGCAGTACATGGACTTCTACGACCTCAAAGACGCGGAGCAGACGCTCGACGACCTGCGCCAGGCCATCGCCGAAGCGCTGCTCAACGGCGACATGCTCGACCAGCAGATGCGCGAGCAGATCGAGAACATGAGTCCCGAGCAGATGGAAGGTCTGATCGATCAGCTCATCGAGCGCATGGAGCAGGAAAACTACATCAATGTCGATCCGCCGCACGATCCCTCGCGCAGCTCGACCGCCGGTGGACAAGTCGGCGACGCGCAGTCGCAGGCGCGTTTCGAGATCACCGACAAGGGGCTCGACTTTCTCGGCTTTCGCGCGCTGCGCGATCTGCTGGGCTCGCTCGGCAAATCGAACTTCGGCCGCCACGACACGCGCGACCAGGCCACCGGGATCGAGGCCAGCGGCGCATCGAAGACTTACGAATTCGGCGACACGCTGAACCTCGACATCACTGCCACGTTGTCGAGCGCGATCCAGCGCGAAGGCCTGCACCTGCCGCTCAATATCGAGTACAGCGATCTGCAGGTGCATCAATGCGAGTACCAATCGTCGTGCGCGACCGTGCTCCTGCTCGACTGCTCGCACTCCATGATCCTGTACGGCGAGGACCGCTTCACGCCGGCCAAAAAAGTTGCCATGGCGCTGTCGCATCTCATCCGCACCCAATACCCCGGCGATTCGCTGTCGCTGGTGCTGTTTCACGACTCGGCGGAGGAGTTGCCGCTATCGCAGTTGGCGCGCGTCAAGGTGGGGCCGTATTACACCAACACGCGCGAAGGCCTGCGTATGGCGCAACGCATCCTGCAACGCCAGCGCAAAGACATGAAGCAGATCGTGATGATCACCGACGGCAAGCCGTCGGCGCTCACCTTGGAAGATGGCCGCATCTACAAGAACGCCTTCGGACTCGATCCGCTGGTGGTGAGCGAGACGCTGAAAGAAGTTTCCAAGTGCAAGCGCGCGGGAATCCTGATCAATACCTTCATGCTCGCCTCCGACTACGGGCTCATCCAGTTTGTGCAGAAGGTCACTGAGATGTGCCGCGGCAAAGCCTACTTCACCACGCCCTACACCCTGGGCCAGTATCTGCTGATGGACTACATGTCACGGAAGACGAAGACGGTGCACTGAAAAGCAGGGGCTAGGGGCTGGTGGGTAGTGGGTAGTGAATAGCGGTTAGCGGTCAGCACTCCGCGATCTAGTTAGCTTGTCATCCCGACCGAGGACTTCAGTCCGAGCCGAGGGGACCCGCTTCTGATTGTCTCCTGAGTGAGTGAGCCTACCGAAAAGGGAGCCGCGGTACGTGGCCCTTTTGTCTCTACAACCCTCACGGTTAGGCGCCGGGCTTTGGCTCTTGCGGCGGCGCTGTCTCCTCCACCTTCTTCACGGCGGCTTCGGCGGCCTGGAAGCCGATCTTGGAATGGGTCCCGTCGCAGAAGGGTTTGTTCACCGATCCGCCGCAGCGGCACAAAGAAAACGCTGTCTTGCCGGTCAAGTCGTAGGGATTGCCGTCGGCGTCCACCAATTCGATTGCGCCCTCGGGCGCCTCCACGCGGAACGGCCCATTTCTACGGACCGTAATTTTCACTTGTGTCATGTGTCGTCCTCCATTCGTGCGCCATCTCCGATTGTAGCGGAGTTGGAAGGATTCCAAACGATGGCCGCAAGTCAGCAATCAGCAATTTGGCAAGTAGCAATTCGCCACCCCATGAATCGTAATCGTTTTGTATTAGGGCCACGGCTTGAGCCGAGCCGCAACGGGTCAGGAGAACCCCAACGGCACGGGTAACAACGGCGCACCCCAAGGACGGGCACCCCATCATCGTGCGGAATTCCCGATTCGGGCCCTTTCTGCGAGAGTAGTACGGCTACTGTCACGTTTGGCCGAGCACTTCTTACATGTCAATAGGGAAAATCACAACAATGGCCCGCAAGCGTATGAATCAACACATGATATAAACCTCCAAATCCGTGTTCATTGCCCCCTTAAATGTGCTATACTGTACTTAGAATTGAGATTGAGGAAAGCTCAGCTAACCGCTGGGCTTTCGTGTTTTTGGGTCCGCTAACGCCTATGTTTCTGTCCGCTTACGAACATCGGCGTTGCGCTGGCGGACATTCCAACCACCCCACCACCTCTAAGTTACTGAGAACTCGGCTCCCCAGCGTGGCCAGCACCTTGCACTGTCATAAAAGGCAGTTATCAGTTGTCAGTTCTGAGGTGCTCGATCACAGCGGGTTCAACAGGGAATTAGCTGAGAGCTGACGGCTGAATGCTGATTGCTAGTTGTTGCTAGTTGCTAAATGGCAAACACTATGTACACCATTCTGCAGGAAATTCGTTACGCGCTGCGTCAACTGGGCAAGTCGTCGGGGTTCGCCGCGGTCTCGGTGTTGACGCTGGCCCTGGGCATCGGCGCCAACATCGCGGTGTTCTCGGTCACCAACGCGGTGCTGCTGAATCCCAGCGGCATTCCTCATGCCCGCGGATTGGTGGCGCTGCGTGCCCGCTACAACGCCATGCCCGACCTCAGCAACATCAGCGTGTCGGCCCCCGACTTTGGCGACGCGGCTGACGGCAAGAACATCTTCTCGTCGGGCGCGGTCATGCAGGCCGGCAGCTTCAACTACGCCCGCGAGAACAGCAATCCTGAATTGCTGAATGGCGCCAAAGTTTCCTCCGGCTGGTTCGACACGTTCGACGTCCGCCCCTATCTCGGGCGGGTGTTCACCCCGGAAGAGGACCAGCCCAGCGCTGCCAACGAAGCCGTGCTCTCGTATCGCGCTTGGCAGAAGCGCTTCGGCTCCGATCCCAGCATCGTTGGCCAGACCATGCTGCTCAACAATCAGTCCTATCGCGTGGTGGGCGTGATGGGGCCGTCGTTCAACTGGCCGAACCCGGCAGAGCTTTGGATGCCGATCGCGTTACCGCCTTCGCGCTATCACGATCCCGACTATCGCCACAACGAAAACCTGTTTGCCGTGGCGCGGCTGCGGCCGGGAGTGACCCTGCAGCAGGCGAACGCCTATCTCGATCGCAAAGCCCAGGAGAACATCGCCTCGGAAGGCAGCAACAGCTTCAGCCGCGCCAGCGGATGGGGAATGTTCTCCATGCCGCTAACGGAATTCATCGGCGGCAACCTGCGCAAGCCGCTGACCATGCTGCTGATCGCGGTGGGCATGGTGCTGCTCATCGCATGCGCCAACATCGCGGGGTTGCAGATGGCGCGAGCGTCGGCGCGCGAGCGCGATCTGGCCATCCGCGTTGCCCTGGGTGCGCAGCGAGTTCGCTTGCTGCGTCAGGCGCTGGTGGAAAGCATAGTGCTGACCGTCGCCGGAGTCGCGCTTGGCTTCGTGGTGGCGATGGCGACTGTGCCGCTGTTGCTGCGCTATCTGCCCGACATGCTGGGTACGCAGATTCAGCCTTCCTTCCGTGGGCCGGTGCTGTTGTTTGTGACGGGCATTGCGGTGTTGTGCTCGCTGCTGTGCGGACTGGTTCCGGCCTGGCATCGCACCCAGCCGGGTTGGTTCAACGCGCTACAGGAGGGCGGCCGCTCGGGCACCGGCAGCCTGATGCATCAGCGCGCGCGCTCGGCGCTGGTGGTGGCGCAGATTGCGCTCTCGCTCTTGCTGCTCACTGGCGCGGGCCTGCTACTGACCAGCCTCAAAGCGCTGGAGCAAGTCGAGACCGGCTTCCAGCCCAGTGGCTTGCTCTCGGCGCGCTTCTCGTTGCCGTCGTCGGTGTACGGAGTCACCCCGCCGGTGACCAGCGCTTCGGCGGTCAAGGATGCAGCCGCCAAGGAGGCGGCGGCCAAGGCAGCGGCGGCCGCGCAAGACGCCAGCGATGCGAAAGTTGCGGCGTTTCTCAGCGCGCTGCAAGACCGCTTGCACAGCATTCCCGGCGTAAGCAGTGCGGGGCTCGCCGACTCGGTGCCCTTCGACAGTCAGGGAGGCTCGTCGAGTTTCTTCATTCAGGGCCGCCTCACCGGACCGAACGATCCGGGACCGCACGGCAATGTCCAGGTCGTCTCACCGGGATATTTCTCCACCTTGGGCGTGCCGCTGATGATGGGAAGGGAATTCGCTCCGCAAGATCATCAGGGCACGGAACGGGTAGCCATTGTTGACACTGTGCTTGCGCGCCAATATTGGCCGGGCAAAAATCCCATCGGCGAGCACATAGGATTTGACGATCGCGTGAAGGGACCGTGGTGCACCATCGTCGGCGTCGTGGCCCATGCGCGCGCCACGTCACTGGAGTCGGACACCAACGAGGGCTTCTATTACATTGACGCCGCACAGTATCCGCAGTTGTCAACTGCAATCGTGGTGCGCAGTGCGCGTTCGCCCGGGGACTTGAAGGGCGACCTGGCCGCGGCGGTGCGCTCGGTGGATTCCAGCGTTCCCATCTACGATGTGAAGACGATGGAGCAGCGCGTGGACGAGTCGCTCATCGGACGCCGCTTCGTGGTGCTGCTGCTGACCACGTTTGCCGGATTGGCGTTGCTGCTGGCGGCGCTGGGGCTGTACGGCGTCATCAGCTATTCGGTGCGCATGCGCACCCGCGAACTCGGGGTGCGCCTGGCGCTGGGCGCACAGCGTGGCGCGGTGATGCAATTGGTGTTGCTGCAAGGCCTGCGGCTGGCCCTCGTCGGAGTAATTCTCGGCGGGTTGGCGGCGTTGGCGTCCAGCCGAATTTTTTCCAGCCTGTTATTCAAGGTCGCGATGTTGAATCCTCTGCCTTGGATTGCGGCTGTGGCCATGCTGGTGGCGACGGTGCTGCTGGCAAGCTATCTGCCCGCGCGCCGTGCGGCGTCCATTGAACCTATGCAAGCCCTGCGGACGGAGTAGGGGCTAGTAGCCAGTTGTCGGTTGTCAGTAGCCGGTTGTCAGTAGTCAGTTGTCAGTAACCGGTTGTTAGTAAAGAACGATTCATGGATGGCTCTTTGAATGGCTGCGGTGTCAGCCGCGGGCGTAAGCCCGCGGTGGAGTAGGCAACGAACTGAGCCGCGGAGCGGCGACACCACCGTTTTGCTAGTTGCTAATTGCTAATTGCTCAAGGAACAATCATGCAGCTCCTCCACGATCTTCGTTTCTCGCTGCGCCAACTGCGCAAGGCGCCGGTCTTCACTCTGGTTGCCGTCGTCACTTTGGCGCTCGGCATTGGCGCCAACACTGCCATCTTCACCTTGCTCGACCAGGCGCTGCTGCGCGCTTTGCCGGTCAGCCATCCCGAGCAACTGGTGCGGCTGGAATTCACCGGCTCGACGCGCGGCCACTTCAGCTCCTTCGGCGGCGACGATCACGACTATTTCTCCTATCCCATGTACCGCGATCTGCGCGACCAAAACAGCGTGTTCGACAGTCTGATCGCCAGCGACCTGCAGAATGTGAGCGTGCAATGGAACAACAAGCCTGACCTGGTGGGCTGCGAGCTGGCCTCCGGCAACTACTTCCAGGCGCTGGGACTGCAGCCGGCGATGGGGCGCCTGTTCGTTCCCGCTGACGATGTGCCCAACAGCAGCCCGGTGGTGGTGCTCAGCTTCAATTACTGGAAGCGGCAGTTCGGCTCCGATCCGGGCGTGATCAACCAGACCCTGCTCCTCAACGCACATCCGTTCACCATCGTGGGCGTCGCGCCGCCGGGATTCCACAGCATCGTCGCCGGCGCCACCGAAGAAGTCTTTGTCCCGCTCACCACCAAGAACATCATCACGCCGCGCTGGCAGGACCTGGATGACTTCAACTCGCACTGGATGATGGTCGTGGGCCGGCTGAAGCCCGGCGTCACTCGCACCCAGGCGGAAGCCAGCTTGCAACCGCTGTGGCATGCCCTGCGCGCGGCTGAGTTGGCTAAGATCCCCAACGCCTCCGAGCGGCTGCGGCGCACTTATCTCGACGAATCGCATATCCAGGTGCTGGGCAGCGCGCGCGGTTTCTCGCCGCTGCGCGACCAGATCGGCACGCCCGTGATGATCGTGATGGGCATGGTGGTCCTTTTGTTGCTGATGGCCTGCGTGAACGTCTCAAGCCTGCTGCTTGTGCGCGCGGCGGGACGCGTGCGCGAGATGTCGGTGCGCTATGCCATGGGCGCAGGACGCTGGCAGATTACTCGCCAACTGCTGGCCGAGGGCCTGCTGCTGGGCCTGCTCGGCGGCGCGCTGGGTCTGCTTCTGGCGCCTGCCGTCTCTTCCTTGCTCATTCACCGCATTGCTGGCGACACCGCCACCGACCTGCCATTTTCGTCCAGTTTGGATACGCGCATCCTGCTCTTCACCTTCGCGCTGGCGCTGGTAGTCAGCCTGCTGTTTAGTTTGGCGCCTGCCTTGCGCTTCCTGCATCCCGACCTTGCCAATTCGCTCAAGCAGCAGAGCACAACGTCCACTGGCAGTCAGTTGCGCTTTCGCCGGGCATTGGTTGCGGTGCAGATCGGACTCAGCCTGCTGCTGCTGGTCGGGGCCGGCCTGTTCGTTCGCACGCTGCACAACCTGCGGACACTCGATGTCGGCTTCGCCACCGACCATCTGGTCAGCTTCGGCATCAACCCCCGCCTGTCGGGTTATCAGCCCGAGCAGGTTTTCCCCTTGCACCACCGCGTCCTGCAGATGCTTTCGTCGCTGCCGGGCACGCGCGCGGTTGCCGGAACCGACGACCCCGACCTGGCTGACACCAACGACAGCGGCAACATCGTGATCGCCGGATACAACGACCGCGAAGACGAAGATATGGACGTCGAGCAGCCGGCCGTGACTCCCGGCTATTTCGCAACCATGCAAACGCCGCTGCTGGCCGGGCGCGACTTTAGCGACGACGATGTCATGGGCAAGCCCAATGTCGCGATTGTGAATGTCGCCTTCGCGCGCCACTTCTTCGGCACTCCGCAGAACGCTCTCAGTCACTTCATCGGCTTCGGCGGTTCGCGAGGGAAGAAGGACACCGAGATCATTGGCGTCGTCGGAGACACCCGCCACGCACGGGTGCGCGACGACATCAAGCGCACCGTGTATCGCCCGCGCTTTCAACTCGACAATCCTAGTGGGCTGGTTTTCCTGGTGCGCACCTGGCAGCCGCCGGAGGCGGCCCTCTCCGGCATTCGCAGCGCCATGCAGCAACTCGACTCCAAACTGGCGCTGAGCGATCTGCGAACCATGGACGCGCAGATTGCCGACAATCTTTCCGTCGAGCGGCTGACTGCCTTGCTGGCCATAAGCTTCGGCGGGCTGGCGATTCTGCTGGCCGCCATCGGCCTCTACGGCGTGCTGGCCTACGCGACCGAGCAACGCACGCGCGAAATCGGCATTCGCATGGCCTTGGGTGCGCAACGCAGCAGCGTCATACGGCTGGTCCTGGTGGATGTGTTGTGGCTTGCCGGGATCAGCATCGCCGTAAGTCTGCCGGTCTCGCTGCTGCTGGCGCGGCTATTGCGTAGCGTGCTGTTTGGAGTCAGTCCCAGTGATCCACTCACGCTCTTGATGGGAACTTTGCTGGTCGGCGCGGTGGCTTCGCTGGCAGCTCTCATCCCCGCCCGCCGTGCCGCCTTGGTAGATCCCATGAAGGCGCTAAGGAGTGAGTGAGGAAGAAGCAATTAGCAGCTAGCACTTAGCAATTAGCTCTTAGCAGTTAGCCGTTAACAACTGGCCATGATTCCAGCCCGCAGGGCGGAACAATAGTAGCCCAGGACGTACCGGGGCCCCCGGCGCGCGCCGTTTTTGCGCGTTGGGGTGGTCAAGCCCTGGGTTTGCGGCAATTGAAATTCCGAGCCGGCTTCAGCCGACACTCTTCCGTGTTACACGGTCCTTCGGCCCGTCACCAGGTTGATGATCAGCACAATCACCGCCACCACCAACAACAGATGGATCAGGCTTCCGGCAACATGAAAGCCCCAACCCAACAACCACAGGATCAGCAGAATCGCAAAAATTGTCCAAAGCATTCTGGTTCACCTCCGCGCAGCAAAGCTGCCGTAAGCAATAGGAATCAAGATTGTGCTCTGGCGTTGTACGAGCAACTAAATTGGCGAATAGCGGGACTTAGCTGATAACTGACGGTGGATAGCTGACGGCTAAGGCTGGCTGGCACCGGTGTTCGTCAGCACACTCGCTTCGGTGGGCTCGTTGGCCTCTGACCAGGTGTCCTTTTGGTCCAAACGTTCGGAGTATTTCTCGAAAACCACCACATGCAGGACGGGTTGGCTCTCCTCGATCGGGTCAATCACCCCCGCCGCTTTCAGGGGCAGCATGTAAACCAGGATCCAGGCGTACTGTTCGACGGTCAAGCCGCGGCGCGACAGGTCGAAGGTAACTCCGGTCAAGTGGGTGGAAGCCGTGTCGCCCCATTCCGGCGCCGCGTAACGGTTGTGACGCCGCAATCTTTGCTGTTGTTCTATGGTGCGCACCAGCGAATTGACCTGCAAGGGAGTGTGGAAGTGTTCGTAGTAGGCCTGGGTGAAATCCTGCAGGAAGTCACGCGTCCACGGCCGGCAGTAGCGCCGGCTCTCCGGCAGGTCGGCCGCCAGCTTCAGCGCCTCCGTCTCGTTCACCGGCACCAGCACTTGCTCCACCTCGTATCGTATGAGCTCTCCCTCATCGGCGATGCGAGGCAACTGCAACCGGTTCAACTCTTCGTTCTCGGTTACCAGCATGTCATGCGAGCCGGGAAACATTCGCGGGGTATATCGGCTGAAATGCCAAGGAACGCTGGAATTGAGAACAGGATGACGGGTCCTGTGGAGCTTGGCGTGGGTCACCGCGTATGCCGGAGCGCTGGCCAGCAAGGCCAGCAGGCACAGCACCGCTGCAGCAGTCAGATTGCGGCGTGAGCGGTGCGAAACGAATTCGGCCCCCATGCGGACCGGTGACCGGAAGCTAAAAAGTGGCAAAAGTGGCATCTTCCCTAATGAGTTTCGGACTGCTGCTCGTATCGTTCTGTCAATGGCAACATCTGCATTACACCACAAAAACGGCCGAAGAAGAAGCTTTTTCCCCGATCGCTTCTACCACCTTTGGCCCAAAAGCGGAATGCGAAAAAAGCCGCGCCGACCAGCTTTCCGCCGTGCTGAATGTCGCACTATCTGAAGGATGCAGGCTAGCCTGAATTTGCCGTCCAGAGTCCGTGGTCAAAACGCCTTCGTCCGGCTCACGCCTGCCCCCGATAGAGCATCTCGGTGATGGTGCAATCGTCGGTCAATGCGGTATCGCCACGGAAATTGGTGACCGCCTGCTCGATGGCGGCAAACCCGTCTTTGCCGCACTTTTCCAGCCGCTCCATGCCGAAGAATTCGCCCTCGGCATCCTCGGCTTCGGTGACGCCGTCGGTCACCAGCAGCAGACGATCTCCCGGCTTCAGTTGCAGGCGGGTAGCTTGAAACTCGGCGCCGGCGACCAGCCCCACCGGCAAGTTCCCCTCTTCCAGTCGGGTGATGGTATCTCCTGAAACCAGCAGGGGAGGCACGTGCCCGCAGTTAATCAGTTCCATTTCCCCATTTCCCAACAGGCGGGCAATCACCAGCGTGGCGTACTTCTGGCCTCCCACTTTGTCGCACAGGAAGCGATTGACCGCCGCAATCATCTCGGGCAGCGCCGAGTCGCGGGCCAACTGCGAGTACAACATTCCCTGCAGGATCGAGGCCACCACCGCCGCAGAAACCCCCTTGCCCGAAACATCAGCCACGACCAGCGACAGCCCTCCCTCGGTGTAAACCAGGTCAAAGAAGTCTCCGCCGATATCTTTGCAGGCATAACTGACGGCGTTGACCTTAGCGAACGGCACCTCGGGGACCGTCACCTTCATCAGGCCTTGCTGAATTTCTGCCGCGATGGCCAGCTCCTGGCGATAGCGTTTGGCGGCATCTTCGGATTGAACCAGGGCGGCGTTCTCGACCAGCGTGGCTGCGCCATTGGCGATGGTGCGCAGAATATCGTGGCTCACCGACGACAACTTGCCCGACAAAAAATGCGCATCCAGGTACAACACGCCCTGCACGTCCTGCTCTCCCGGCTGGGTTCCCTCTTTGACTTTGTCCTGAATGACCGTCTTGCGCAGGGGAATGCAGATCACGCTGTGCAAGTTGTGCGCCACGATACTCTCGCGCCCGGCCAGCTTGCCGGTATCGTCGGTATCGGTGACCAGAAACTCGGACGCGCTCTTGGCCGCGTCACGCAGTACCGAGCGCGAGATCGCGCTGTCGTCGTGAATGCTCTCACCCTTCTTATCGCGTCCCGCCGCCAGGCGAAGTTCGCCATCCGGATCACGCAGGAACACGAAGCCGCGTTCGGCGTGCGTCAAGCGCAGGGCGGCTTCCAGCAGGGTCTGCAATACGTCGCCCAGCACCCCACTGGTATTCAGCTTGCGCGCCGCCTCCAGAAATACGTTGAGCATCTCCAGGTCGGACCCCGCTCCGGTGGCCGGTTTCCAGCTGGAGAACTGGCTGAGGAACTGTTGCGCGGCGCTGGAGGGCGAACGGTCCGGGCTGAAGAGCGCGTAGGCGGCGCCTTGCACGCCGAATTCTACGCGATCGTTGCGCGCCAGCTTGCGCCGATCGACGCGTTCGCCATTCACGAACGTGCCGTGGCGGCTGCTTTGGTCGACGATGTAGGTGCCATCGGACTCGCGAACGAATTGCGCGTGCTCGCGCGAGACCCGCGGATCGGCCATCACCAGGTCACGGTCGGTGCGCCGCCCCACGGTGAAGGGAAAATGCTCCAGCACCAGGGTACGGCGGTCGGTGCCTTCCACCACCACCAACACCAGGGGATCGCCGGTGGATGCGCTGTCCAGTTTGCGCACCCACATGCCGGTAGTGCTCATCAGAAATTTTCCTCCTCAATGCACGATACAGCGTTCCCGATAAAGTTGTTAGGAATATAGACTAAGGGCTGACGCACTAGCCAGTATTGTTGCGCCCTTGGCGCGAAAACGCCACTTCCGCGCGTCGGCCTCACCCGGGACACTTCCGCGCTGTTCCGGCTTTGCTTTTCAATAACATAGCCCTGTGATCCAGATCACCATTCAATGTTCGATACTCCCCGCTGACCCGCTAAATCCGCCCACTTGCTCTATCTTGGTTGGCCGTTTCGACCCTCCGCCATTAACTTAGTAACAGTAGAGAAGTGTGGAACTTGGCCCGTGTTTGTGGGGTGGGCCATCCTCAATTCATTTTCTTGAGTACGAGAGGGGTAAATGCACAAGCCGGTCAAGTATGTTGAGAAAGCCGTCACCGTTGCCGCCAAGGGCGCATGGGCTGTCTTCGACAAGTTGAATAGCATCCATCCCAATCCTTCGTTTACGCCCAAGTGGTCCGACAAGCCACTGTTGAAGTCGTACCAGAAGTCCAAGCCGCCGCTGGGCTGGCCGCGCGCGACCGATTCGCTGTGCCCCAAGTGCGTCCCGCAGATTCGCCAGGAGATCATCGACGGCAAACTGCCGCTCGACGTTCTGATGAACGAGAAGGCCGGCGAGATCAAGGCGCAGATCGTCGAGCGCGACGGCAAAATCCTGATGGTGAAGGACTGCCCCACGCATGGCCACTTTGAAGACGTGATGGCCATCGACACCGCGTTCTTCAAGCATCTGGAGGAAGTTTTCCCCGGCCGCGACATCCGCGCCCACAACGACGAGAAGCTGCATCATCACGGCAGCAGCACCGTGCTGCACGGCCGCGGATCGGTGTTGACCATCGACCTGACCAATCGCTGTAACATGATGTGCGATCCCTGCTNNCAGATGTCGGTGCAGTTCTCCGGCGGCGAGCCTACGCTGTCGCCCTACTTCCTCGACGCGGTGGCTTACGCGCGCAAGGTCGGCTACAACAGCGTGCAGGCTGCGACCAACGGCATCGAGTTCGCCAAGAGTCCCGAGTTCGCCAAACAGGCGTTTGAAGCGGGTCTGCGCTATGCGTACCTGCAATTCGACGGCATCGGCAATGCCGCCAACTCGCACCGCCTGGTCGGCAATCTGTTCGACGTAAAGTTGCAGGCGATCGAGAACCTGCACAATGCCGGCGTCGAAATTGTGCCGGTGGTTACCATCGTCAACGACCTGAACAACGAGCAGGTCGGCCGCATCATTCAGTTTGCGCTCGACAATCCCAAGCGCATTTCGTTCCTCTCATTCCAGCCGGTATCGTTTACCGGCCGCGACGAAGCCATCACCGATGAGCGCCGTCAGGCGCAGCGCTACACGCTCTCTCATCTCGCGCACGACGTGAAGAGCCAGACTGGACTGGGCGAGCCGGTTCGCGACTGGTTCCCAATTTCCTTCATGAGCACCTTCTCCGACTGGGCTGACCTGGTTCACGGACCCGATAAAGACTGGGGAGCGCTGAGCTGCGGCTGCCACCCCAACTGCGGTGTCGGCATGGCTCTAATGATCGACAAGGAAACCAAGGAAGCGGTCCCGGTGACGGCGTTCCTCAACGGCGACACCATCGCAAAAGATATTGCGAAGGTGAACGACGCGGCGCGCGGCAAGTGGATGTCCATCGCGGGCATGACGCTGGCGCTGCTGAAGAATTACGATCCCTTCAAGTCGCCGACGCACTTCAGGTTCACCGATCTGCTGAAGAAGTTCGACAAGACCTTCGGCGCGACCGGCAAGGACTACGGCAAGGTCAGCGGTGACCGCACCGAGACCGACATCGAGCGCCGCCGCCGCGATCGCTGGAACTTCCTGTTCATCGCGGGCATGTGGTTCCAGGACTTGTTCAACTACGATTTCCGCCGCACCGAGCAGTGCATCATTCCCTACGCCACGCAGGAAGGCGAGATCAGCTTCTGCGCGTACAACACCGGCGTGGGCTGGCGCAACATCGTCGAGAAGATGCATATGACGGCCACCCTTACCAAGTGGTATGAGGAGCATGGCCGTCACGAGATCTTCGCCGGCGGCAAGAAGGTCGGCCTCGAAACCACCGCGCATACTCTCAAGCTGGTTGACGAGCACGTGAACGCCGAAGCCAACCACACGCTCGACGATCTCGGCATCGCCAAGAACGCACGCCAGGAGAAGTTCAAGGCCCGCGACGAGCGCGTGAAAGCGGAAGCGGAGAAAGCGCGCATGTTAGCGCTCTACAAGGAGCACGTCCTCGGCGAGAAGCCGGTGGTCAACGACGGCTTCATCCCGCTCGGCAGCATTGGTGGCATCCAGCCCGCAGTGCCAGCAGTAGAAGAGCGCGAAATGATGTACGGAGATTAGCCCTTCACTCTGTCATCGTGAGTGTTAGTTTCTTTACACTGTCATCCTGAGCGGAGGCGGCGCTTCGCCGCCGCAGTCGAAGGATCTGCGGTTCGACCGGTCGCGCAGGCGGCCGGTTTTGTTTTATTTTGGTCATCTGTCTTACTTTCATCTAGTATGTAGTACATGAAGGACTTAAGTTCTACGTTTAGCGCGAAAGGCCAACTCGTGGTGCCCGTCGAACTGCGGCGCAAGCATGGGATTCAAGCTGGGACTAAAGTCAAGTTTCTGGAAGACGAGTTTGGCCGTATCGTCGTCCAGCCCATCACCGAAGATTACATTGATCGCGTCAAGGGATGCCTCGCCAACGGGCCTGACCTGCTGGGCAAATGGACCAGGGAACACCGCGACGAAGGGAGACGTGACAAATGAGGAGTTACGTTTTCGATGCCAGCGCTCTGTTTGCCTTTCTCGAGAACGGACCGGGAGCAGGGGCGGTTGCTGACTTGCTGAAGGAAGCCATGCGCGGACGCGCTGAAATCTCCATGTCGGCGGTGAACTATGGAGAAGTTTACGGGAGAATTCTGCGCGATCATGGGAGGGAAAGGGGGCAGGCGGCTGCGAGTGCCGTACATCCTTTGCCGACCAGGTTCGCAGACGCCACTCCGCAAAGAGCATTTCACGCCGCTGAAGTCAAAGCCAAGTACAAGCTCTACTATGTTGACAGCTTTGCCGCTGCGCTCGCCATCGAGTGCAAAGCATCGCTGGTCACCGGCGATGCGGATTTTCGCCGCCTTGGTCACAACTTCCCTACGGTATGGTTGCGAGCATGATTAGCACGTTCCTCGGATCCAGGCAGACCATCTCTCTCGCTACCGAAACATACTGGAATGTCAGGTTACTTCCCCTTGAACTGCGCCGGGCGCTTCTCCAAAAACGCGCGCGTGCCCTCGTTCTTGTCTTCTGTGGAGCAGCAGACGGCAAACAGCGTGGCTTCCAGAAACAGCCCGTCGGCCAGGGTCAGGTCGAAGCCGCGGTTCACCGCCTCCATCGCGTACTGGATGGCCAGCGGCGCGTTGGCGATGATCTTGGCAGCAATCGCTTCGGCGCGCGCGATCAGCTCAGTCTGCGGAACCACCTCGTTCACCAGGCCAACGCGATAGGCTTCCTGCGCCGTCATCATGTCGCCGGTCAGGATCTGCTGCATCGCCAGTCCTTTGCCCACCAGTCGCGACAAGCGCTGCGTGCCGCCATAGCCGGGAATCAGTCCGAGCTTCACCTCGGGCTGGCCCAGCTTGGCGTTGTCGCTCGCCAGGCGCATGGTGCAGGCCATCGCCAGCTCGCAACCGCCGCCGAGCGCGAATCCGTTCACGCAGGCAATCACCGGCTTGCCAAGATTCTCGATGGCATCCACGATGGCTTGTCCGCGATGCGTATATTCCTTGGCTGACACCGGCGTCTGCTGCGCCAGCTCTCCAATGTCGGCGCCCGCGACGAATGCCTTCTCACCCGCGCCAGTCAGGATCGCGACGCGCACCTCGGCGTCGTCCTTGATCGACGCGAAGGCTTCCTTCAGCTCCTGCATGGTGGCCATGTTCAGCGCATTGAGCACCTTTGGCCGGTCAATGGTGATGTAGGCAATCTGGTTTTTCTTCTCGAACTTGATGTTTTGGAAGTCGGTCATGTGTTCCCGCTTTCTCAGATATGGTGGAATCCGCTGTGACTATTGGACCGTGGTCCCCGGCGCCACATCTTCAGCTCGAGGATGAGCATCTGGAACAATCTTGATCATCATGCTTGACAGCATCACGAGCCAAGGAACTACATCGGCACAAATCTCATCGCATAGATTCGCGTCGTTGAGACTCTTTGACACCCCAAAACCTAGTCTATCGTCGTTCATACTGATTGTGTTCCACTCAGCGCTTTGGAGATCACCGTGAGTTAGGCTATTCAGGGGTTTGGTCATGACCCCGCCGATTCGTGACGGGTCTTTCTCAGCAAACCACCGGTCGCTAAGATAATTCATCATGTGGGCCAAGACTGGACGCTTTCCATTCATCCATTCGTCGGCAGCTGCTGGCTTTTCAGTTACGTACAGAATCGTGACGACCCTTTCGATGAGGGGACGTAGCATGACCTTTGCGGGAAACAAGTATCCCTGCCGTAGCAGTTCCCTTATTGCCAGCGCTAGGCTAATCGCTTGCGGCGCTGTTATGACCGCAGCTTTCTGCAGATCGGACCTCTCCAAGCGGGAGCGCGTCCAGTTCGCTACGCGGGCGCTGGTTTCTAAGGTCACAACGATCATTTGATCGAATGCCTGAAGGAGCTGACGACCTAGATAGGGCTCATTATCTGGCGTGAAGATAACGGCATCATTCATGAAATCTCCTACACAAACTTTCCCGGCACCGGATTCTTCGGGTCGGCGTAATCGTAGAAGCCCTTGCCCGACTTGCGGCCGTACCAGCCCGCCAGCACCAGCCGTCTCAACAACGGTGGCGAGGCGAAGCGCGGCTCCTTGAATTCGTCGAACATCACGTGCGTGATGTAGTACGTGGTGTCGAGCCCGACGAAATCGAGCAGCGTAAACGGCCCCATGGGATAGCCGCAGCCCAGCTTCATGGCTTCATCGATATCGGTGATGGACCCGACGCCCTCCTCGTACGCGCGAATCGCGTCGAGCAAGTACGGCACCAGCAGCCGGTTCACGATGAACCCGGTCTTGTCGCTGGTGCGCACCGGCACCTTGCCCAGCTTTACCGCGAACTCATACGCCGTGTCGTACACCTCGGGCGCGGTGGCGATGGTCTTCACCACTTCCACCATCTTCATCATGGGCACCGGGTTGAAGAAGTGCAGGCCGATGAAACGCTCCGGCCGCTTGGTCGCGGTCATCAACTCGGTGACCGAGATCGACGAGGTGTTGGTGGCGAAGATGGCATCTTTTTTGACAATGGCGTCGAGCTTCGCGTAGGTCTTGCGCTTCTCTTCGACGTTTTCGATAATGGCCTCGATGACGATGTCGCAGCCGGCGAGGTCCTGCATGTTGGTTGTGCCCTTCAGACGCGACTGGGTTTGGCTCTTTTGTTCGGCGGTCAAGCCGCCCTTCTCCGGACCGCGTTCTACCATCCGTGAAAGCGACTTCTCAATCCCGGCAAAGCCCTTGTCAAGAAACTTCTGCTCCTGTTCGAGCACCACCACGTCGAAACCCGCGGTGGCCGCCACTTGCGCGATGCCCGATCCCATCAGCCCACAACCGAGTACGCCAACTTTCTTGATGTCCATGATTGCGCCTTCCTTTGTACAAATGTACAAACCTAAATATTGACAATCGAAACTCCAACGATTGTCATCCTGAGCGGAGCGTCCGACCCGCTTGCGGGGCGGACGCGAAGCGAAGGACCCCTATAGAGGCAGGATTTCAATGTTGCCGCACGGCACAGCGACAAACTGGAGATTACTCGCGATCACAGGGGTCCTTCGACTCCTCGCTACGCTCGTCGCTCAGGATGACAAACCTGCTTGTTTCTGCGGTCCACCCACTTCCGTGATCCTGGTGTTTTGCATCGCCGCAATCCGCCAACTCCCATCGACTTTTTCGGCAATGATGGTGGGCCGCGCCTCCAATTCAGTCGCGGCACCGCCTTCTTGAAACTGCAGAAACTGACGAAGAAAAATGATGGCAACGTCAGGCCGCAGAAACCGAATCTTCTCCACGCTATATCGTACTGTGCTGCCCTTGTATATCGTTCCGAAGATCATGCGATGGCCGGCCTCGATCGCCGCGCGCCCGGTATAGTAGCCGCCCAGGATGTGAATGAAGTCGGCGTCCTCCGCGAAGAGCGCGGCAAAGCTGGCGCTGTCGGCTGCATTCCACGCCGCCTCCAACTGATACACCATCCCGTGCAGTGCGCGTTCTTCGCTCGTCACGCTTGATGTCCCTTCTGGTTGATGCGCAGCCGATACAACCATCCCCCGACAACCACAGAAGGAGCTATCAATACCAGGCCCGCTAACGACACCCAACTCCCGCCCATCAGGATCATTGACGCAATAGCGGAGATTGCCATGAGCGCCGCCAGAATCCAGGCGGACATCAAGTCCGGTCGCCCTTCGATGAAGCTTGCTACCCAACCCGCCAGCAGCGCGAAAAGAACTCCCCACAAGATTCCGATGATATAACCGATGGCCGAGAAGTGCGGGTGCGGATCAAGCTTGGTGATGCGAAACAGAACGAATAACACCCATGGCGAGAGCCCGAAAACCAAAAATCCGAGGATTATGCCACCGACCACGCGCATCGTCCACTCCTCTTACGTTTGCAGGTTTTCCAGGATCACCGCGATGCCTTGCCCGCCGCCGATACACGCCGTGGACAATCCGTACCTGCCTTTGCGGCGGCGCAGTTCGTTCATCAGCGTGACCAGGAGGCGCGTGCCGGTTGCGCCCAGCGGATGCCCGAGCGCGATGGCGCCTCCGTTTACGTTGACCTTGTTACGATCCAGCCCTAGCTCTTTCTCGACCGCGAGATACTGCGCGGCGAAGGCCTCGTTCACCTCGATCAGATCAATGTCCTCGAGCTTCAGCCCGGCTTTCTTCAGCGCGATGCGAGTGGACGGAACCGGCCCCGAGCCCATGATCTTGGGATCGACTCCGGCGATTCCCCAGCTCACGATGCGGGCCATCGGCTTGAGATTACGCTTCTCGGCTTCGTCGAGCGGCATGACGACGACGGCCGCGCCGCCGTCCACAATTCCGCTGGCATTGCCGGCGGTGACCGAGCCATTCTTGCCGAACGCCGGCTTCAACTTGGCCAGGCTCTCCATCGTCGTCTCCGCCCGGCGATGGTCGTCTTCGGTGAACATCTCTCCCGTCGGCTCGCCTTTGCGATTGCGCAGCGGGACTGGCGTTATTTCTTCCTGCAGGCGTCCAGCTTTGTAGGCATCGTCGGCCAGCTTCTGTGAGCGCAGCGCGAACTCGTCCTGCATCTCGCGCGTGACGCCCTGCTGCCCGGCGTAGAGCTCGGCGGTGCTGGCCATGTAAAGGCCGCAATAGGTGTCGAGCAGCGCTACCATGAGCGAATCCTCAAGCTTGCCTTCGCCCAGCCCGACACCCCAGCGCATGCCGCGGATCACGTGCGGCGCTTGCGACATGGATTCCATGCCGCCGGCCAGCACCATCTTGGACTCGCCGAGTTGAATCATCTGCGCAGCAGTCACGACCGACTGCATCCCCGAGCCGCACAGCCGGTTCACCGTCAGCGCCGGAACTTCGATGGGAACGCCCGCTTTCAGCCCCACATGGCGCGCTCCGTAGATCGCATCGCCCGAAGTCTGCTGCGCATTGCCCATCACCACGTGATCGATTTCGGCGGGCTCGACCCCGGAGCGTTTCATGGCTTCCGTGGCCGCGATCGCGCCCAGATCCATGGCTGTAAAGTCGCGCAGCTTTCCACAGTAGCGGCCCATGGGCGTGCGCGCCCCGTTGACGATTGCAATGTCCGTTGTGTTCGACATAATTAGGTAGTAAGGAAGGTGAGGCGAACGCCTTATTTAACCCACGAGTTTATCAGCTGCCGAGAAGGGGCGGCAACCGCGCACCGGGGTATTATGCATTGAGGGGATTTTGCTACAGCACCATCTTTGGTGCAGTGCACCCTGCGTCGCTTTGCGTGTTGGAACAAATTCGGCTCTAGCTAATCCTTGTTTCATTCCCAGCTCGGCGCTTTTGCGCGTTGGAACACGTGACCGCGCTAGTTGGCGGGCGGAGTGCGTCGGGGTTTTTAGGCGTGCGGTGCGCGGGCGCTGAGCGGCAAGCGCTGAGCGGCGCAGGGGTGTGCGGGCGGGGCAGGGCGGTGTTGATGATTACTTTTGCCCCATGGTCAGTTTTGACCGGACACATTCTCGCGTATGCCGATATAGTTTGCAGTGAAGTGGTTACCACCTTCTCTTCTTTCAGGTTCCCTGAACTAAGTCAGTCCATCTGAAGTTTCCTTTCTTAGTAACCCCGACCTAAAGGATGTGGCCATGTTTGCACGCGGTATCTCGGTTCATCTGAAAATTCGGAAACAAAACGGCCTGAGGAAACTGATTATTGGTGGCATGATGCTGGGCCTGCTGACGGGCGTGTGCTTTGCACAGCGCGCAAGTCCGAGTGCGAGACCCGCTCCTAGCGCGAGCCCGATGCCCAGCGCAAGCCCGGTAGCCCCGAGCGCGAGTCCGGTAGCTCCCAGTGCGAGTCCGATGCCTAGTGCGAGCCCGGTAACTCCAAGCGCAAACCCGGTGACTCCTAACGTGAACACGGTAGATCCCAACGTGAACACAGGTCCTGACATGAACCCAGTGGATCCTAACGCGAACCCGGTAACACCCAGCGCGAACCCGGTGGGTCCCAGGGACATGACCCAGAAGCCGCCCATTCCTCCCAATACGACAGTCACTCCTGACGCGGCTTCTCCCAGCCCGCAACACTAAGAAGTGACCACTAGCACATTGCCGCAAAATAACGGAGGGCGGAGCCAACCAGCTCCGCCTTTCTTGTTCTTGGCCCGCGCAGGCGCGTGGGCTGCTCGTTTCCTGGCTAGCGGGCGCGTAACCGGGACGGCGTCGATCACGGGAACGCGGCGGGGTTAAGCTGCGGCTGTGAACACACTTCACTCGGTTGAGGATGAGGAAGGGGTGAGTATGGCGAAGATTGAGCGCATTAGTCAGGACGTGCCGGGCGGTTCCAACGAGTTCTGCTAGTGAACGCTGTCGCTGAGCAGTACGCCCCAGGACTCCCGCCGCGTGCCGAAGGTCTCTTCGCAGGCATCGCAATACCACTCGGGACTGTCCGGGCGAATGCAGCATCCGCCCAGCACGTATCCGTCCAGGGCCAACTCCATGGGCTCGTCTGACGGCAAACGCCCATACGCGATCTTCTTCACATCTTCATTGCTATCGCACCTGGGGCAGACGGGGGCTTGGCGATGTCTCATGTTTCAATCATGGTACGGTTTGGTTGAGGTGGTCAAGCCTCGCTGTCCGCCTTGCGTGTGATAGCGCGCGGAAGGGCTGCGGCCCTTCATCCGGAATCACTGCTGTCCGGGGAA
>PMAT01000048.1 GCA_003152695.1 Acidobacteriaceae bacterium | reverse complement strand
GGTTGTCCTTGACCTTGTTCTGCCCGATGAACTCGCGCAGCCGCTGCGGACGCAGCTTCAGCTCGAAGGACGAATCGTCGTCCACCGGCACAGCCGAGACGATGCGGTCGGGATGGGCTTTGTCGCTGGGTAAAGGCACGCAGGGCGATAGTAAAGCGAATGGAGGGGAAGGCGCAAACAAATGCACCTCATTTGGGAGGGCGCGCGTGCTTGGTTGCCCATAATCTGTTTGCACCCACGCACGCATCGGAGCTACCATCAGCTCATGGCGAAGGTTAAGAAGTTTGAGCTAGAGGATACTGTCCCCGTCCTCGACGATGAGGATGCGGAAACCCTAGCCGCCATCGACGAAGGCGTCCGCGACGCTGAGGCCGGTCGAACGGTGCCCAGCGAAGAAGTGCGAAAGCTCCTGCCCAAGTGGATTTCCGCCTCCAGTACACGCAAAGAGCGATAGATGACTTGGCTAAGATCATCGGCTATATTGCCGAGGACGATGCCGAGGCAGCATCTCGCTTTGGCAATTCGTTACTCGACCACGTAGATTTGCTTTCTCGCTTTCCACGCATGGGCAGCGCCTTACGGACACGCGCTAACGTACGCAAATTGCTGCATAGTCCTGTTCTGGTCTATTACCGAGTACGCGAAGAAAAACATCTTATCGAGGTGCTTCACTTCAGACATGGAGCGCGGAAGCCGCCAAAAACCTTCGAGTGAGACTCCCCTCTACCGCACCACTGACAACTGCCGCGGGCGAGGTTATCATTCGCATGTCACCATGAAGAACCTCGGCATACTGCTCTCCGGGCGCGGGTCGAACTTTGAGACCATCGCCGACAACGTCGCCTCGGGCAAGCTCGACGCGAACATTGCGGTCGTCATCTCCAACCGCGCGGACGCGGGCGGGATCGAGTCGGCGCGGCGGCGCGGGCTGACGGCGCTGGTGCTCCCGTCGAAAGGCAAGCCGCGCGAGCAGCACGACCGCGAGGTGGTGGCCGCGCTACGCGAACACCAGGTCGATCTGGTTTGCCTGGCGGGATACATGCGTCTGCTGTCGCCGTGGTTCGTGCAGCAGTTTCCCAACCGCATCCTCAATATTCATCCGGCGCTGCTGCCGGCGTTCCCCGGACTGGAGGCGCAAACGCAGGCCTTCGACTACGGCGTGAAGGTCTCGGGCTGCACGGTGCACTTCGTGGACGCGGACCTCGACCACGGCGCCATCCTGGTGCAGAAAGTGGTGCCGGTGCTCGACAGCGACGACGATCACGCGCTGGCGGCGCGCATTCTGGAGCAGGAACACATCGCGTACAGCGAGGCGATTCGGATGGTGCTGGAAGGGAAGTACAGGATCGAGGGTCGGAGAGTGGTGACGGGTGAAGAAACGACATGACCATGTTAAAATGACCATGGTCATCTGGAGGTGACCATATGCCGTCCAAAACATCCATCAAAAGAAAATCAGCGGTCAGCGTGACCCCGGGTAACGGCATGCGGCAGATGGCGGCCGGCGAGTTCAAGGCCAAATGTCTGGGCCTGATCGACGACGTTAGCGAAACTGGTCACGAGGTCATCATTACAAAGCGTGGTGAGCCTAAGGCGAAGCTTGTGCCATTCGCAGCCCCGAAGAAGAGGCCCTTTCTCGGAAGGTTGGAAGGCATCATGGAAATCGTCGGCGATCCGGACGATCTCATGAAGCCCGTGTTCCCGCTGGAAGACTACGACATGCTGAAATGATTCTTGTCGACACTCACGTGTTGGTGTGGTCAGAGCTGCAGCCCAGCAGACTGTCGCGCGCGGCTGCTTCTGCCATTACTCGGGCACAGGCATCCGATGGGCTGGCGATTTCTGCCATCACCCTGGTGGAGCTGGCCGGACTGATCTATCGCGGCAAAGTACGATTGCGGGGCAGCTTCGAATCAAGTATTCAAGAGTTGATTGGCGACGTGACGGTTAAACCCATTACTCTGGATATCGCGGTGCTAACGGCCCACTTCCCACCCGACTTCCCTTCCGACCCGATGGACCGCATCATTGCCGCAACCGCACGTGCGGAAAACCTGCCGTTGGTCACCGCTGACGAACGAATTTTGCGCTGCCCGCTGCTCAAAACGATCTGGTAAAAAAACCCGCAGTTACAGCTTCATGGACACCTGGCACTCGCTACATCTCGTAGTGAAGCAGCGAGAAGACGTCGTAGCCCTTGAGCTTGTCGCGGCCTTTGAGGCCGTCGAGTTCGACCACAAATCCCAGGCCACAGATTTCGGCGCCCAGCGATTTCGCCATTTCGGCGGTGGCCCTGGCGGTGCCGCCGGTGGCCAGCAGGTCGTCGCAAATGACGATGCGCTGGCCCGGCTCGATCGAATCCTTGTGGACCTCCAGCGTGTCGTGGCCGTACTCCAGTTGGTACTTCCACTGCAAAACGTCAGCCGGCAGCTTCTTCGGCTTGCGCACCGGAACGAAGCCCGCGTTCAGGTGGTACGCCAGCGCCGGTCCAAAGATGAATCCCCGCGCCTCGATGCCCAGAACCAGGTCAATGTGCTTGTCGATGTAATGCTCGGTGAGGGCATCGATGAGGCGGGCGAAGCCCAGCTTGTCTTTGAGCAGCGTGGTGATGTCGTAGAAAAGGATGCCGGGCTTGGGGAAGTCGGGAACTTCGCGAATGAGCTTCTTGAGATCGTCGCAGTTGTGCGACTTACGCGGCTGCATGGATTACCACACTCCTTCGATGCGAAACGACTGCTCTTCCAACAACGGCGCGGGGGATTCGCTGACATGGTCCACACGCGCGGCGCGCGGGCCCTCCTGCAAACGGACGCGCAACGCACCGTGCTGCTCGCGCGTGCCCGTCGCCATCACTTCAACGTCACCATTTTCGCGGTTGCGTACCCATCCGGCGATGCCGATCTGCGCCGCTTCCCTTTCCACGAACCAGCGGAAGCCGACGCCCTGGACGCGTCCGGAGATGACGTAGCGGCGGGTTTGCAAGTCAGCCATTAGCGGGAAGCAATTAGCAACTAGTAAGCAACAACTATCGATTAGCGGCGGCAACCGTCCGCTTTGCTGCGAAGAGCGATTGTAATTGGTTTTGGAGCGACCATGCCCGTCTGAGAGTTCTTCTGGCTGAAAGAAACGCGGCCCTGGGATGTCCAGAACCGCGTGTCGGCCAATAAACGCAAGTATCCAGTTCTTACATGTGCTTGGGTGACATTTTGTTGAGCAAGTTTACCAACGGCTTGCCGCCGGCGGTGGTCTTTACCGCGTTCTCCAGGATGATCTGTTTGGCGCTCAGATCTTTTCCGTAGAAGTTCTTGTTGGCATCGTCGTCGGAACGCAGAGTCGAGCCTGCCAGCGAAATTCCGGCAAAAAGCCCTTTATTGCGCGACCACGACAGAATCTCAGCGTTCATGACGATGTCGGTCTCGGCGGAAGTTGCACGACCTACCGGGCCGGCGGCCACCGAAGCGTCGCCGCCCAGCTTTACTTTGCTGGTCATTACAGATTTCGCGCCCTTCTCGTTCATCACCAGCAGCACGAAGTCGGTAGCCTGGCCTCCGATCTGCAAGCCAAAGCTGCCGCCCTCAATGGCGAAAAACGCCGGAGCGCTCCATGGACCGCGAAATTCCGGGCCCGAGCGACAGGTCATGACCCCGCGGCCATAGCTGGCGCCCACTATGAAGGCCGCCTTCTTCACCGAAGGTACAACAACTACGCACTCCGCCTTGTTCAGCAGATCGCGCGGGATACCCTTATCGGGCATACCGACGACCGCCTTCAAGACCGAGTAAGAATCGTGCAGCCTGTCCGCTTCCTTCTGCTGAGCGAAAGCAGGAAGCACAAAGCACAAACACAGTGCAAGAGACAATAACCGTTTCATAGCTCTCTCCTAACTTGCCTTAGCCTAACAACCCATAGTCAGACTACCAATCCGATCAAAGAAGCGCAATCTTGCCGATCCGCGTGCCGACTGGGCCGGATCGTCATTCACCACGAATACGTACCAGAACATTATTATCGACGGCGGTTATTTGCGCCGCCGCGCCTCGGCCGCAACCGCTTCTTCCATCTGCTTCAGGCTCTTACGCAGACCGCTGTAGCCAGCGCACCCAATCAGGCTTGCCCAAGTGCGTGATCCAGTGGCAGATTTCGGAGTGAGCAGAATGCCTCCGTCCCGCTCCTGCACGACAAACTCAGTACCTGGTTTCCAGCGGTGTGCCGCCAGCAATGATTTGGGAAGCGCGACTCGGCCTTTGGTTGACAGCTTGGTTGTGTGACTCATTAGGAAGTGTCGCAGGCCTTCACCTTTCTTGTAAGCCAGGCGCTGTTTGCCGTCTCGGCTCCGCAGCTACGCCCGTGACAGGTATGCGCCTTCCGACGTGTCCACGCGAATCTTTTCACCTTCGTTGATGAACGGCGGCACCTGCACCACCAGTCCCGTCTCGGTTTTCGCCGCCTTGGTGACACTGCTGGCGGTCGCCGACTTCAAGCCCGGCTCGGTTTCCACCACCGTGAGTTCCACCGTCTGCGGCAACTCGACACCCACGGCTTTGCCATCGAAAAACTCAATCTTGATCTGCAGATTGGGAATCAGGTACTCGACCGCATCGCCCAGGATGTCCCGGTTCAAATGAAGTTGTTCATAGTTCTCGGTGTTCATGAAGTGGTAATCGTCGCCGTCGGAGTACAGGAACTCCATCTGCACCTCGTCGACGGTGATCCTATCGATGGCATCGCCGGAGCGGAAGCGGTGCTCAAACATGGCCCCGGTCCGCAGATTACGCAGTTTGGCCTGGATGAAAGCGCGCAGATTTCCCGGCGTGCGGTGTTCCACGCTGAACACCGAGTGCAAGTCATTGTTGTGCTTGATGACCATGCCGGGACGCATTTGTGTGGCTGGAATCGCCATTCGTGTAACTCCTCATTTCTGGGAGAGCCGCCGGCCGGAAGAGCGCCCCATCACGCCGCGACTGCTGCGCGTGTTGCGACCCCGCTAAAAACGCGCGGCTCGAAGGACAGACAGTTAAGTTTACACGCGGGTCAGCAGGATTGGGAAATGCCGCAGTTGGCTCGTCAGCGTGCCCAAAAAGTCGGCCGCGGCAATGGATTTGGACCGGCGCACAGAATGCAGGCACCGCGGCCCGAATCGCGATAGAATTTTCCGGAGGAGAGATCCGATGAATGATCAAGTGCGAGAGTTTGAACCAAACGGAGAGTATGAGGAGTCAAGCAGCTTTGGCTTGGGTTTGACCATGCTGTTCATTGGGCTGGCAGCCGGCGCGTTGGTGGCTTTGTTGCTCACCCCGAAAACTGGCAAGGAGATGCGCCGTACCCTCCGCCGAAAATATGAGGATGCGCGCGAAGTCATGGAGGACATCGGCGATCAGGCGGGCGACTGGATTGAGAAGGGTTCGGAGTGGGCCGACAAGGCGAAGAGCAAGATGCCGCCGCTCAAGAGGCCGTTCGGGCGATGACGGCTCGGAAGTTTGTAGATGAGCGAAAGCGTTAGTACAGCCGGAAGTTCACTTCCACGTTAATCATGACCGGGACGGCCTGACCGTCTTTTCTGGCCGGCTCAAAGCGCCATTGCCGCACCGCCTCGATGGCCTTCTCGTCGAGTCCCATGCCCAGTGGACGCTGCACACGGATCTGTTGCGGCTTGCCATCGGCACTCACTACCAGCCACAACACAACGGTGCCCTGATATTTGGCTTTGCGGGCCTCTTCTGAGTACTCGGGATCAGGCGCAAACAATGCCTTTGGTGCGCTGACGCCGCCCCCGACTCGATACGCCCCACCACCGTATCCGCCGCCGTGACCGGGGCCAACCCCTGGTCCAGTCCCGGAACCCACGCCGCCACCGCTACCGCTGCCGATCCCGCCGCCATATCCCGTCCCGTTGGAGGGAGGCCCGATCACCTTCGACAGCGGATCGCCGAGAGCGCCGATGGTCGGCAGCTTCATCTCCGGCGGTACTACAACCGAAGGCGGCACCACCAGCTTGGGATTCTCATTGCGGACCACGATCGCCGGAGGGACGATCTGGTCCTTCGACAGCTTGGGCAAAGCGCCTTTGGGAGCGTTCAGCTTGTCGCGGTCGCCACCGCCGCCACCACCGCCAGCGCGCTTGCTGGACACCGGCATCGGAAAGTATGGGCTGATATCGGTCGCAATACCAATCACGTGCTGCTTGATCTCGTTCTTGTGCTCAAACGCCCAGTGGCCGGACCAGATGAGCAGGCCCACCGCCAGCATATGGACGATAAACGAGTACACGAACGTGTCTTTGCGCTGTGGATACAGCCCCTGACCTGCGCCAAATAGCGTGGGCAGAACCTGGTCCTGTGGCGTGACGCTTGCAACCTCTGCGGCCGCCGGATTCGACACTACGGGGGTAGACATTGCCTTGTACTCCAGTATAGACCCAGCGGCGGACGATAAGTTCCAGAAAAATGTTGGGCGGCGCCGGAGTTCGCCCCTCGATTACTGCAGTTCGTCCCAAGGCAGGATATTGCCCATCATGGAATTTCACCTGCCTTCATGCTCCAACAATCGCCCGCAGGGCATTCCGCCGCACGCCGATCTCGACCGGACTCTGGCAAATATACTCCAATCGGCTTGAGCGCCAATCCGCCAAGATGGCGATGAATGGTGCCGTCGCCGCCAAAGATGAGCGCCGCATCGGGCCGGTCGGTGGGATCGAGTTCGCGAGCGAACCGCAGTCGAGGGGACCCCCATAACAACCGGTCACCTGCACCTGTGACCCGCGTCCTTTCGTTGGCGCCCAGTCCTGGGGCACTCTGCTCGTGTCCTCGGCCCAATCCATCGGAAGAATCATACATTCCACCAAGGAGTCC
Source organism: Acidobacteriaceae bacterium (assembly GCA_003152695.1). Classification (GTDB taxonomy): domain Bacteria; phylum Acidobacteriota; class Terriglobia; order Terriglobales; family Acidobacteriaceae; genus Bog-257. The sequence goes on along the minus strand of PMAT01000048.1, from coordinate 3,699 downwards.
TCATGCGGAAAACCGTGCTATCGCTTGCTGTGGTTATGTTCGTGGTGGTATCGATGTTCGAGCTACACGCCGCCAGCCTGGCGGGGGTGACCCTTCCCGACACCGAGCAGGTCGGGAGCACCAAACTGGTGCTCAATGGCCTGGGATTGCGGACCAAGATGATGTTCAAGGTTTACGTCGCGGGGCTCTACCTGGAGCAGAAGTCGTCGGACCCCAACGCCATCATCAAGGCCGACGCGCCCAAGCGGATCGTCATGTACTTCGTGCACAACGCCAGCAAGAGTCAAATGGTTGATGCCTTCAACGACTCGTTCAAAGACAATTCGCCCGACGCCGTGAAGACGATGAAGGCCGACATCGATCGCTTGCTCGACGCGCTTGAGCCGGTCAAGCCGGGCGACGAAATGGTCTTTACCTACGTCCCGGGCACGGGCACCACCTTCGCCCTCAACGGCAAGGACAAGCTGACCATTGCCGGTCCCGCCTTCGGCCCGGTGCTGTTCTCGGTGTGGCTGGGGCCCAAGCCGCCCAATGCCGACCTGAAAAAGGGGATGCTCGGGCAGTAAAGCTGAGCGCAGGTCCCGCCGCGGCAGCGAGCGAACGCAGTCGAAGGAACCCTAGTGCTTCCAAGAAACTCCTTCAAGACGGGAGCAATTCGGCATAGACTTTTGTTTAGCTCTACCTGAAGGAAAAGCAGCATGTTTGGCCGAACGATAGTCGCTCTGATCGGCGCACTCTTGACTGTGGTTCCCTTTTCAGATGCTCAACAACCTGCTCCCCAACCGCCCGCGACATCTTCAGCTTCCAACCAGCTCGTCCTCGATAAAGGTACCCCCGTCAAGCTTCGCTTAAAACGGGACATCAGCTCGGCTGATGCGCAGGAAGGCGACACCATTGATTTTGAGGTCGTCGAGGAAGTGAAAGTCGGCGACGTCGTTGTCATACCAAAGGGGAGCCCGGCCGTGGGCACGGTGACGGACGTCCAGGCCGCAAGGCGTATGGGGCGGGGCGGAAAACTCGATATCCAGATTGACTCGGTGGCCCTCGCCGACGGCGAGAAAGCGACACTCTGGGCCGTTAAAGAAAGAAGCGGCGAAGGTAACGGCGAAGAGAACCGCCCCATTGTGGCGCGCAGTTTAGTATTTGGGCCGGTAGCTCCCCTCATTCTTCTCACGCCGGGAGAGGACACCATGATTCCGCGGGACACAGAAATCACTGGCTATGTGGTCACCGCGATGCAGCTTGACCCCGTAAAGTTTGTGTCCCACGCTGCACTACCCTCGAATCCGACTACTGCCCATTTGGAAATCACCTCGGAGCCTGCTTGGGCGGAAATCTGGGTCGATGGAATTCTGGTGGGTAGCACGCCAGCGGAAATTGACAGTGCACCCGGTCGGCATACCATCACCATTGCCAAGGCCGGCTGCCGGGCTTGGGAGCGCACACTTGTGCTATCTGCCGGCAAAATGACCATGGCGGTAACTCTGTACCCGGCAACGCTCAAGCTTCACTGAAAACGTCCAGGGATGAAAAGTGTTTCTTCCGCTGTCATCCTGAGCGGAGGTTCGGTCGCGCCAGCGAGCGAACCGCAGTAGAAGGACCCTTGGAGACACCCTGATTAAGCTTGAATGACGGTGAAACTAGGGCTACATTTCTTGCCATAATCGTTTCCATGCGCGGAGGCACCATCTCATGAAGCGCGTTATTGCGACGTTACTGCTGGGCCTTCTCACAATCGAGCCGCTAGCATTCGCTGGAATTGGCAGCGATGTGACCATGTACGTCGGCGGCACCGAAAACCAGATCAAAGGGGGTGCTGAGGGAAAATCCTCTGAACGAGACGAGAAGAACTTCATATTCCATTACAAGGGCGGCAGTCTAAGCATCCCCTACGACCAGGTAAACGATTTGGAGTACGGCCAGAAGGCCGGACGGCGGCTCGGAGTTGCCATAATGGTTACACCCTTGGCGCTGTTTTCGAAGAAGAGAAAACACTTTCTGACTGTGGGCTGGAAAGACGAACAGGACAAGCAGCACGCGGCAGTGTTTGAACTGGGCAAAGGGATAGTGAGAACTACCATCGTCACTCTCGAGGCGCGCACTGGCAAGAAGGTCGAATACGAGGATGACGAGGCGCGTAAGAGCGGCATGGGCGGCATGCCATGATTCACGCGCTTTTCTTTGCGTGTCTTCTATTGCAGCAAGCGACGGCTGCGCCCGCGACCTCCGCGCAAGCTCAGGCGGCCGCAGCGCCGGCCAGAGTCTCAGCGCCCGCCGACCTGGTGAAGGTGAAACGCATATACGTGGATAGCTTCGGGGACGATCCAATTTCAAAAGAGATGCAGTCAATGATCGTATCCGCCCTGGTCGCGAGCAAGCGTTTTACTGTTACCGAAAATCGAAATCGTGCGGACGCGGTTCTGAAAGGCGTAGCTCTTGAGAAGACATCGCAGGAACTGCACGCTTACGGCGACAGCACCGCAGTTGGAGGCGCGGCTGGCAGTCATCACGGTGAGGTGAATGGCAGCGTTGTAAACGGCACAGGCTCTATTTCCGGCAGTTCGAACGGAGGCTTCGTCGCGCATCACTCGGCGATTAGCGATTCATCTGTGAATACGGAAACGATTGATCGTGCGCGTGTGGCGATTCGCCTCGTTAATACCGATGGAGACGTGATCTGGACAACTACGCAGGAAAGCAAAGGCGCAAAGTACAAGGGTGCGAGTGCCGACGCCGCCGACATGTGCGTGAAGCAACTTGTGCGGGACATCGCAAAGCTCGAGACGGTGACTAATCCGCAGTCACCGGCGCCTACTTCGTCCCCGTCTGCACGTCCATAATTACTCCAAGCCTCCGTGTCTTCGGTCGGACGCGAGCGCCAGAAAGAACGAACTTATGAAGCTCGAACGGGATGTCTTACAGCATCAATTATGAGGCCAAACTTCCTCTTTTAGGTCGCCTACAGGAAGAAATGCTGTTCATCATCAAAGAAGCAATGGAAAGTGCTGGCATTAGGTACCAGTCGATCTCATATCGTATCAAGACCTTCAACTCGATGGTTGAAAAGGCGGAGCGCCTTAGCATCGCTGAACCTCTTACGAAAATGCATGACGTTGTTGGACTCAGGGTTGTTTGTTTATTCCTCTCTGATGTCGAACGAATCGGGCAGCTACTGAGACAGAAATTTCAGATCATTAAAGAAGACAACAAAATCGAAGCACAGGAAGTATCCAGTTTTGGTTATATGTCCCACCACTTCATCGCAAAGATGCACTCGACTTATTCGGGACCGAGATATGAGGGTCTCGTGGGGATGCTCGGTGAGATACAGGTGAGAACGATTGCGATGGAGGCTTGGGCTACGTGTTCTCACTTCTTGGATTACAAGACGGTTCTAGCAGTCCCCAAGGAATTGAGGCGTGACTTTTACGCGCTCAGCGGATTGTTTTATGTTGCTGACCGGCACTTCGAACTTTTCTTCCGAGCGCGTGAGGCGTCTCGAGAACAAGCCACAGATCGAAAACCCCAAAGTGGTGATGAGATAAACTTCGACAGCCTTGTGGCGTATATGCGTTCTCGTTTCCCTGATCGAGAACACGAAACGTCTCCCGTGGACATATCTGAACTCGTTACCGAACTATTCTATGGTGAGATTCGCACCTTGGGTCAGATTGACTCCCTAGCCCGCATTATTCGTGA
>PMAT01000006.1:7292-7464 GCA_003152695.1 Acidobacteriaceae bacterium | reverse complement strand
GTTTTGCGATGTCTTCAATGGTTAGTCCTGCTTCCAGTCGAACGCCCTTGAGATAGAGCCTGAGCAGTTGCACTCTCTGTGCAGGGTCCGGAGGCGGGATCAGAATTTTCTCGGAGAACCGGCCACCCCTGAGGACCCGGGGATCGATGTTTTCCGGATGATTGGTCGTGCC
>PMAT01000006.1:6929-7261 GCA_003152695.1 Acidobacteriaceae bacterium | reverse complement strand
GGCAACAGCCCATCCATTTCATCGAGGAAGACGATTGCGGGACTGTGTTCTTTCGCTCGCGCGAAAACAGCGGCCACACGTTTGACCGAATCTCCGACGCCTCCGCCCAGAACGCTGGCAGCGGTTAGCGGATAGAAGCTTCGCTTGGTTTGGCTTGCGATCAGGCCTGCGATCAACGTCTTTCCCGTTCCTGGCGGACCGATCAAGAGCAAACCCGTTGGAATCTGCAACCCCAAAGAATGAGTTCGCGTTGGGTCCTCGAGTAGGCGGATGAGGGACTTCAGGTCCTGCTTGACGGATTCCGCGATGACGACATCGTCCCATTCCACGCG
>PMAT01000006.1:2842-6919 GCA_003152695.1 Acidobacteriaceae bacterium | reverse complement strand
TCCCGGCGTCCGGCGTGCGAACTCCTGCAGGTCGAATCGTTTCCACGGTTTCTTGTTAAGCTGCGCTTCCAGAATCTTGATTCGCGTGGCTTCGTTCGGAAGATCGATACGCACTTTTATGTCAAATCTCCCTTCCCGAATTAGCGCTTCATCGAGACCATCCAGCCGGTTGGTCGCGGCCATCAACACAAAGCCGCTGATCGTGCGGTATTGATCGATCGCGCTCATTAGGGCCATGGTGATGTTGTTGAACTCACGNNGTCGATCTCGTCGATGAAGAAGAGGACGGGCTTGCGGCCTGCTGCCTGTGCGAACACTCCCTGAATGTTCTCGCCAGTCGCTCCAATCCAGCGGTTCAGCAGTTTCGGCGCGGATATGTATTCGAAGTGCAGGCCGAACTCGCCTGCGGTCGCTCTCGCCAAAAATGTCTTTCCGGTTCCGCGCGGGCCGTATAAGAGAACTCCATTTCTCACTAACCCGTAACGCTGGTACTTCCCAGGATCAAGATGCCCCTGCACTACCTCGCGGATTTGTTCCTTTGCCTCTTCCATGCCCCCGACATCGGCGAACCGCTCCGCTGGCACATTACGAACCGCGTCGACCGGTCTGGGTGCCGGTCGCTGAACCGGACCGCCGACCGTCGCGAGAGTCCTCCTTCGACTCGGCTTTGACAACAGAATCCTAAAAAACGAAACGATCAAACCGATAGGGACCAGTCCTATAAGCAGAATCCACAGTGCGGTGAAAACTGGGGACGCCTTGCTAGCCTTGATGACCGGTTCCCACACAAGTACGACTAGCAAGCCAAGCGCGATTAGGATTGCCACTGCAAGACCCAGCACCTTCTTGATGAACATTGGGGCGTTGCGGAGAGGACCTCGTATGGTGCTTATCAACACGAGTGCTCCCAGCCACAACGCTGGCGTGTTGAGGAACCATTCTCGAGGCAAGCGCGCCACTTCATCACCAACCGGCACATGACCAAAATCAAGCCTGCGGGTGCCGTCCCGACAGAGCTTTAATTTAGCCCATCTCAGGGCTTGGCCGCTGGATTATGAAGTAGGTGTTGGAAGGGTGACCCAAACATGAGGTAACGCGGGTGCGACAGGCGGTGGCGGCGTGTTTTCAGTGAATGTTTATGTCCTGCGGCTGGACCTCGATCGTCAGAAGCGAAACCCCTTGTTGCTGCAATGCGTTACGCTTCCGAACGATAAACTGCTCATCGTAGGGGGTGGCCAGGCTGGCATCCAGCCTGGCCAGGCAAGCCTCCATCTTGCCGAGTTCGACACCCCAGTTTCCAGGGACATAACCTCCTTTCTCTGCCTTCATGTAAGAGTTGCCTGCATCATCCAAGTACAAGTACGTGCGGGTGATCCCATGCTTGTACTGGTTGATCCCGTTGACTCGGCCCATGAACATGAATCCCACGCACCTTGTCCTGCCCAGCCGGTTTTCCAGAGGAGCCCAGTTTGGTTCCACTTTGCGTTTCCTTTCACTGCTGCGGCTGAATCGCCGCCTGACTGCTGGCCTGGGTATAGAGCTCGTTGATTTCGCTTCTTAACTGCATCAATTGGCGAAGCTCTTCGAGAGTCGGCACCCCGCCAGTGAAACTGGCTGTGCTGGTACCGGTGTTTCGCGTTCCGGAGGTCGTGCCCATGTGATCCAAAGACGGTTTCTGGACGACGATGTAAAAGCGCGTATTGCCCGGCAGGGTCACCACGAGGTTCTGATTGAACGCCAGGCCGTTTAGCTCTTCTTGCCCTGCGGTCGCGACATTGTCGGCTAGGCGCTCCCGCATCAGTGTGTTGGGGGAAATCAGGCCGCTCGAAGCTGAACCCTGTGGACCGACCAGATACGACACGATTGTCCCCATCCCTGTCAGGGTCCGAACAAGAAACTTTGTGCCTGTTTTTTTGCCGGAGACGTCGCCCTTGAGTGGCCCAAAATTCAAGCTCATAGCTGAGGCATCGATCTTTTCGGTCGTTCCATCGGGCGTCTCCACCTGGCTGAATTGCATGCCCACGTAGCCCGACGGATTCACCTGCGTCAGGCGGCCAAAAACCTTTGACCCTGCCGCCAGCACGATCTGTCCGTTGCGCTCGTAGTTGTACTCAATGACCGCCACGACGGGAGCGGCGACTGCCGAACTCACCGGCGTTTGCAATCGCGCTACCAGTCGGGTGCCCGCGGCAAGCGCCAGGGTCTCGTCCGTCTCCTCGGGTGAGTTCGGCCTGAGCGTCGGTTTGATCTCCATCGAACGCACAAACACCAGCGAGGGCTTTTTCAGATCGGCGGTTGAGTCCGATGCCGATGGCGACGGCGGATTGGGTATGGTCGTACCATGTCCCACGGAAGGGTCAGAGAAATCGACCTTGCTTAGGGCATAATCCTGCGCGGGCTTGCTTGCGGTTGGACTCCCTGCAGTTGGCCTGGGCGCGATGCCGGTTCGCGAGGTCCGGTCGATATCTTCCGGCGTCAATTGGCCAGCCAGGGCGGGATCTGTAGACCGCACATCCGCACTCAGCATCGGCGTTGCCGCTTTGGTGGGGTCGAGGTCCTCCTGTCCCGGTGTAACTTTGCGGCCCAGGCTTGCATCGCCGTGTGGGTTCTCCCCGGGAAGCGCAATCTTTTTNNAGCAGGAACAGCGACTTGCTCTTGTCGCGCCCGAGTTCCTGCCGGCTCTCCGCCGGTTTCTGCTGCCGCCGAGCTCTGTCGAAAGCCGCCCGGAAAGCTTCACGCCAGTTTCCTTTGCCAGTCTCCTCCGGCGCGGACTCTTCGTTGGCTATCTCCGTCTCCGGATTTGCTGGAGATGCGTTCAGTTTTTTGTTTGTTTCCTCAGTGAGCATGGTTGGCTGCCTCCCGCAGTGTGCTGACTCCAAAACCGATGGGCGCCAAGGCCGGTTTGTCTACCGCGCCGGACTCCGCCATTTGCAAGAACAACGTTTCCATCGACCGCTTGTAGGGAGGGCGCTCAAACAGCACCACGCCGTCGGCGCGTTCCCCTCGTCCGATCCGCCGCCGGCTCAGGCGGAAGTCGATCACCTCCAACTGCTCCGCCGTGGACCAATGCTCGTGCTTGATCAGTTTTCCTGACTTCCCCTTGCCGCCTAACTGAATCTGCGGAGGCATCAACAGGATGGCGTGCTTGCTGGTGTTTACCACTGAGAACAGAACAATCACTTGCTGCCCGCCGTCGAGAACCTCGCTGATACCCGCCCGCAGGCGGTCACCCTTCACCTCGTCGCCTTCCATCCGCTCGCCATAAAGCACAGGCATGGGAGCCTGTTTCTGCCGCTCCAGCAAGGTGTCGAGAGAATCCGGTTTCGGTTCGGACGAACTTCTTTCCACCGGAGAGTTGGCCATGGTTAGTGAGGCGGGCAACAAGGGAGCACTCGTTCCCATAGGACTCGCGGCTGAAGAAGCGATTGCAGCCTGCGCCTTCGACACGCTCGCAGTCTGAGCCACCAATGTGGAAGGAACGGCGTCGGGCTCGACCAGAAAACCACCGGATGGCTGATATCGCAATAGGAAATCAACCTTCGCTGAGTTCGGCCCGTCGCCACGGCTAACCAGGAGAAAGCTGATCTGACGTCCTTTCGCGGTGGAAATCAGCAAGTTACTCTCGGCATGTTCGCTGGTTAGGGCCTTGACGAACACCAGCTCTGGCTCATGTTCGGAATGCTCCACCTGAAACAGTGCCGGGTCTCCCACCACGACTGAGTTCACCGGCTCCGGCACCCGGATCGTGGTTACAAAATGTGCCGCAAGTTCGATCGCCGTGATCTTGCTGTCCGCCGTGGGTTTGGTGCGAACCTGCGGATCGATGGTTGTTTGTTGTGCCGTCGCCGTCGCGGTTAGTACCGACAGCGAGAGCCAGCCGAAAACTAGAGCGTTTCTCATCCGTCACCTCAACTTTTGCCTCTGCCGCACCAACTCGCTCTGTGCCCTGAGCACTCGTCTCACGCGATACCGATGCGCGACCCGTTTCACATAGCTCTGGACATCACGCGAGGAATACTCCAGCCCCCTCGAAGAGATCGGGTACTCGCCGACGTAGTAGGCTGCGGTGATCAATCG
>PMAT01000006.1:2054-2819 GCA_003152695.1 Acidobacteriaceae bacterium | reverse complement strand
TGGTAGACAGCGGCGTAATACTCAGCCCACCTTGCTGACACGTCTCGTGGTGGGCGTGCGTCAGGCGCTTGCGCTCTTGCGGTTCCCACCAACAGCACAAGAAGACACGCCATGGCCCACTTCATACGACGGCCTCCATTTGCGCGGCCGACGAGTCCACCTTCTCCTCTGCCGCCATCAACTCGTCGCGATAGCGCTTCGAGTCAGCGACCAAGCCTTCAAACCCGGCACGCAGTAGTAATCGTTTGCGATCGGCCTCAGTCTTTGCCAAGAGCGGCAACAGCAAGTCCCGTTGCTCGTGCGAGATCTCCTCGACACCCAGGATTTCCAGCGCTTGTGACAGGTCCAACATTTCGGCGATCGAGGGCGGCTTTTCCATGTTCCAGCCGCGCAGGGCGTGTGCCAGCCCGGCCAGTTGCCCCCGTAGACGCAAGCTTTCGCTACTGCTTCGGATCGCCAGGATTTCTCTCTCGCGCTCGACGGATGGGTACTCAAAGCGCAGGTAAAAACATCGTCTCCGGAGAGGGTCGCCCAAACGTCGTTCCTCGTTTGAGCTCAGAACGACAAAAGGAATCGTGGAGGCCTGAATGGTCCCTAGCTTGGGAATCGTCATCTGCCACGCGCTCAGGATCTCCAGCAATAGGGCTTCAATGTTGTGGTCAACCTTGTCGAGTTCATCGACCAGAAGCACGCACGGTTGGGTTTCATACCGCAGTGCACGCAAGAGCGGCCCTTCCGCAAAGAAGTCCAGCGAGTGCAGCCGGC
>PMAT01000006.1:0-2029 GCA_003152695.1 Acidobacteriaceae bacterium | reverse complement strand
GCTACGGCGTATGCGAGCTCGGTCTTGCCACATCCCGGCGGACCTTCCACCAGCAGTGGCTTGCGCATACGGGCCGCCAGATACACCACCTCCAGCGTGACTGGATCGATGATGTAGCGTGCCGCGCGCAGCTTCGTGGCGAGTTCGCTTGCAGACGAGAACACGTCGGCTTCCTTCCGGCGTGAAAACTACACCCGAAGCATTTCTTTTGCATTTTGTGTTTGTGGGTTTTGCGGGTAATCGAGCAGCCCGATGCGTTGGTTCACTTCAACGCAGAGGGAACCCGTTAGAAGCCCTTTCCTTAGGCTAAGACGATGATTCTGTTTTACCAGCCGTCGCATGCCAGGAGAGGTGTCGCCTCGCGCAGATCGAGAAACTCAGGAATCGGAGTTTTATTTCACCGATCACAGTTTGACTGGCCAGAGCACATCCTTTCGGTAGTGCTGACCTCCTCGCACTGCCTATGCCGAACTTTTTTCACCATTTGCACTTTGACTGGCAAACGGGATGCCTTTTCGTTCCCCGAGTCGAGAGCTGGCAGGTGACTCACAGGCTGCGGGTCGGGCTGTCAGGTAACGTCTCCGTTCGCACGGTGCACCCCATCTTTATTTCACCGATCACACTTTGACTGGGGAACAAGAGTCTCTTCGCTTTTGGCACTGGGAGTCATTAGCGCGGCGAATCATCCCTGGCAGCTGCATCGCCAAATCTTTTTCACCGAATGCATCTTGACTGGTGGCTCGGCATCTCGCCCTCCGCCTAGTATCCTTCACCCGGGCGGCCAGCCCCCCTCGCACGAAGCGCACCAACTTTTTCTTACCAATCGCACTTTGACTGGCAGCCGGGCTTCCGTCCTCCGACGCGCGACGGTGCGCCGCTCCGCGCCGGAACCCGGCCAGAGGACCGATCACCGCCTTTCTCGCATCCATCGGAAACCGACGATTATTTGGTGTGATGCGCCCCTCGCGACTCTGCACCAAGTTTTTTCTCACCGATCACACTTTGACTGGTAGCAGAATTCTCCGCCTCTTGAACGGCACTATGGTTGGACTTATAGCTGACATGTTTCTGTTTTCGCAGTGGGTTTTGACAGTAAGGAGATTTCGCACTACAAGTGCCCACTGTGACGACCGACGCCATTGCGCTCAGCAACGTGCTAGCCGAACTTGCCCTACGGCAGCTCCCGTGTGGAGGCTGGGCTGCTCTTGCATCTTCTTCACAGCCAGCAATTGAGCCGACGTGCTACGCCGCGCTGGCACTCGGCTCGGCGCCTGTAGGCGACATCGAGCGTGCTCAGGACTTTCTGCTTCGCACTCAGAATCCTAATGGCAGTTGGCCAGTCGTCCCCGGAGATGATCAAGAGGGTGGCTGGGTCACTTCGCTGGCTGTCATTGCCCTTCGTGATCTGGTACCGGCAATACCGGCTAGGTTGCAAGGCTTCCACTGGCTGCTGAATTGCTCGGGCAAGGAATCGAACTGGTTTTGGAAATGGAAGTTTCGCACCGCCGACCGCCACGTCCGTTTCGACCCCGACAAGTATGGCTGGCCATGGTTCCCGGATACGGTCAGTTGGGTGGTTCCCACCGCATTCGCGATTCTTGCCCTAAACCAGCTCCCTTGCTCTTGCGGTGGTCTTGAGCGCATCCCTGTGCGCGTCGATTGCGGCATCCAGATGCTTTTCGATCGTGCGTGTCCCAGCGGCGGATGGAATGCGGGCAACGGTGTTGTCTATGGATGCCCCATGGCAGCGCACGCCGACGATACGGCGATTGCTCTGCTGGCATTGAGCGATCGAGGATAGCACCCGGTTGTACAAAGTGCAGTGCAGTACTTGGAGCGTGTCGCTCCGACCCTTACGGCGCCTTGGAGCCTCGCTTGGTCGATCCTCGCGCTCGCTGCGCACCGCCGGCGGATCGCTTCGCTTCACGATTCTCTGTCGGAACTTTCTGATCTCTCAAGTACAGAAGACACCGGCACGCTAGCGTTGGCCTGCCTCGCTCTTGACTACAACCGCGGTTTGTCAGCCTTC
>PMAT01000066.1:24088-99423 GCA_003152695.1 Acidobacteriaceae bacterium | reverse complement strand
TTATCCAATCAACTCATTCCTGCTTTTGGAATGAGTGGGAGTGCAAGTAACTCGACCGACTTTTGACCCACACATTCGAAACCCGCGAATGTGTGGGGAACCCGGCGACAAGGGTGGGCTCCCACGGTTAAGATGTCGGGGGTCTAAACAAATGACGGAACGGATGGGCCAAGCCCCAACCGGGTTCGAAAGTGGACATTTTGGTTTGACATATTGCCAATGTAAAGGTGTTCAGAGATGAAGATCCCCGAGACACCCGCTTCAGTATCCGACCTCGACCTGATGAAGCGGCTTGACGCCTACGCCCAGGGAAAAGATTCGTGGCGGGCGGACGAGATTGGTTCTGCTGCAAGGAAAGCTTGCCGCACCCTGCACACGCACATCGTGAGCATCGTTGACGAAGTGCTTGCTCCGATTATGGATCGAGCCACTGCTAGAGAGTTGGATACGTTCACGATGCACGACGAGAGGCACGGTCGGAAGGTTGCCCATTTGATGTGGCACATTCTCAGCCCGGATCGCCGCAGCAGACTTACTCCGCCCGAGATCGGGATATTGGTTATCGCCGCCCATCTTCATGATGCCGGCATGGCGCTGAGCCGCGAGGAGCGGGAGAAGAGGCTAGCACCGGATTCCGACCTCTGGGATCGTGCCGAAGCGAGCCCCACGGTTAAGCACAATCTGAAGCGCTTGCGCGACATGTTGACGGATGCCAAGCTCGCTGAAACGAAACGCATCCGCATTGAAAGCGAGTTGTTCCAAGCCGAGGAAGCTTTGCTCGCGCTCGACACAAGGGAACGCCACGCGACACGCGAGCGATACGGCGAAATTATCGCTCAGCTCAACATGTTCCACTCTAAGGACCCGACCAGAATACCTGACGTGGAGGGATGCTTCAGTTTCGACGGCGACTCCTTCAGGAAGAAGCTGATCGACATCTGCGTCAGCCACAACGAAGAAGCGGACGCCTTGGTTGAGCGAGACCGCGAACAGCTTGATCGTCCACGTTTCCCGCAGGACTACCCCGTAGGTCTCGCTACGGCCGACACGCATCTTCTTGCGGCTGCACTGCGACTTGCCGATATTCTTGACTTCGATCGCGAGCGTACGCCCGCCACCCTCTTCCACTACCTGGTTCCCAGCAACCTCGGCCACGGCGTGAATATCTCAGAGCTGGAGTGGAACAAGCACCTGTCAGTGTCCAACTGGGAGATCGAACAGCCCATGGTGGTTTTCCGAGGACGATGTAAGAACCATATCGTTCACCACGCTGTCGTGCAATTTTGCAGGGCAATTGAAGAAGAGATTACCTCGACCAAAGCAACCTTTGCCCTGGGTAGGGGGTGGGCGTGGCCGTTCGTTTTGCCGGAGGTGGTCAAAGCCGACATCCATGAAGACGGCTACCACTACATGCCGTATCAATTTGAGCTTGACGACACGCGTGTATATGACCTACTTATGGGCCGGGCGATTTATAACGACCCGCTCGTTGCCATCAGGGAACTCGTGCAAAACGCCGTAGACGCATGCAGCTACCGAGATGTCCTAACCAAACTTTCTGAACCTTCTTTCCAGCCCGACACCAAGAACAGAATCACGATTCGCTACGAGGAGCCGTACGGAGACCGCGAATATCCATTGCTCAGCGTCATTGATACCGGCACGGGAATGGACCAATGGCTCATCGAGCGCTGGTTCCTGAAGGTAGGGCGCTCGTACTACAGTTCAACCGAATTTGCCTGGGACAGGGTCCAGCTACGGAAGAATGGGATCGATTTTGCACCCGTCTCCGAGTTTGGAATCGGATTCCTCTCCTGTTTCCTGCTGGCCGATCGCGTCACCATCGAAACGGCGATGTGGGAACCAATTCGGGGAGACACTAGGAGACGGCAGCTCGAAATCGACGGCCCTACCAGACTCATTCGCATGCGTGAAGACGCAAATACGGGCCTACAACGGCTCCGAGGGACGCGCGTCTCACTACCTCTGGTACGTGGCGGCAGCAACCCAGATAAGGAATCAACGATTCCGCCGACCTGGGCGGAAGTCAGGAGCTACCTCGAAGTCTTGTGCTTAGATTTACCATACAGGCTGAACATCGAGCACGTTGAGGATGGAAAGCCCACGGTGGTTCGCTTGGATGCGCAGCCCCTTCGTGCGTACGTGCCGCCCCCATTCGAAAAGGAGGCCTTCCGCATTCCCGTGGATAATTCGGATGTCGGATTACAGGGAGAGATCGCTATCGTTCCTTACCCGACGGTGAGGAGACTGATGAGCGAGAAGCTAAGGGTGTCTTCGGTCGAGATAGCATCAGAACCCGGGGATGATCGGAGAATGCTTCTTGCGGGGCCACCGAACCACCGTCCGGCAAGTCGGCAATCGGCATTGCTGCGGGGCGGCTTCAACGTCGGCCCAGTGCCCGGAATCCCTACAGGCACGCACACCCACTGCGCTGCCCGCATAAGGATGTTGTCGAGAGCGTCGGACGATCACCGGTATTTCAGTACGAATTTGGCTCGAACAGCCGTGACTAACGAGACTGTAATTAGCGCCGCAGTCTTTGAAGCCTGGATGACGTACCTCTTGGATCGCAGGACGACTCTGCCGGAGGGGTTTTTGTATGATCTTGATCAGTATGGGTACCGGCACGGGCCGTTCGGCAATTGGCTGGAGCGATATTCGGCGCTAAGCCTCTATGAGCTGGCACGAAACGGGTGGCGCTATGCACTGCACAATCGGGACAAAGGCATCGATCCGGTTGCCGATTGGGAGTGCAGAAAGTCACCCGCAGAGCGTTACAGGATCTTTCTCTTTGGCGAATTACTCGAGCTCGTCCTACCGCGTGTAGTCCCCAATGTAACCGTTGCGGGGATTTCGGGAGACGTCTTCATCGAACCACCCGTAAATGAATGGCGGGACGTGCTCGGAGCATGCCACGATTTCATTTCAAACCCCGTGCCATGGCCACGCTTTGGCGCTTACGCGGGGAACATCGCGGACTTGATGCTAGACACAAGAGCCCGCTTCTTTAATCTAAAATACGCCGACCGCCTGCGCGATTTCAGCCCCGCAGAACTTCAAGAGGGGGCGAGAATCTTCGACGCGCTACTAACAGCAAGGTTCTACGAGAAACGACCAGCCATCTTGGAGGAAGCCGACGCTGCACTTCTGAGTCGTTTCTTCGCAGCCGTTGGCGATCTCACGATTCGCTCAGTTTGGGGCACGTGTAGGCTTGACAGTTTCGCTACGACACGCTGAAAAGGGATTTATGTGTGGCGGGTGGGGATTTTCGTCCGCACAACAGAAATCCCCACCCAAGCAAAACCGACTTGGGCGGGGCACCCGCGCAAACAGGTCTATCTCGCTTCCGTTTTCTTCCTGCCGCTTAGAGACCGGTCATCTTCTCCAGGCGTTCCGGGTACCGAGCACCTTCTACCTTGATCTTTGCGGCGGCGCTGTCGATGTCACGGAGGTCGTCGGGCGTCAGTTCGACGGCCGCTGCTCCGATGTTCTCTTCGAGGCGGTTTAGCTTCGTTGTGCCTGGGATCGGAACGATCCATGGCTTTTGAGCCAGCAGCCAAGCGAGTGCGATCTGAGCAGGAGTCGCCTTCTTACGCTTCCCAATACTGCTGAGCAGGTCGATCAGTGCCTGGTTCGCCTTGAGGGCCTCCGGCGTAAAGCGAGGGAGAGTGCTGCGGAAGTCGGAACTGTCGAACGAAGTGTTCTCGCTCATCTTTCCTGTGAGGAAGCCCCTACCGAGGGGGCTATAGGGAACGAAACCAATTCCGAGTTCTTCAAGAGTCGGCAATACTTCCTTTTCAGGGCCTCTCGTCCACAGCGAGTATTCGCTCTGGAGAGCGGTGACCGGCTGGACTGCGTGTGCGCGACGAATCGTTGTTGCGCCCGCCTCAGAAAGCCCGAAGTGCTTGACCTTGCCCGCTTGAATCAGTTCCTTCACCGCGCCGGCGACCTCTTCGATCGGCACGTTCGGGTCAACCCGGTGCTGATACAGCAGGTCGATCGTCTCGATCTTGAGCCGCTTGAGCGAGCCTTCGACGGCCTCCTTGATGTGCTCCGGCCGGCTATTCAGGCCCGGCGATCCTTTCATTCCGCGCGGATCGAAATTAGGACTGACGTCGAACCCAAATTTGGTGGCGATCACCACCTGCCCGCGGAGCGGAGCGAGGGCTTCGCCCACAAGTTCTTCGTTCAAGAACGGGCCGTACACTTCGGCGGTGTCAAAGAATGTGATGCCGTGTTCCACGGCGGCACGGAGAAGAGCGGTCATCTCGTGCTTGTCTTTGGGCGGGCCGTAGGAAAAGCTCATTCCCATGCAGCCGAGGCCGATTGCAGACACTTGCAGATTGCTTTTTCCAAGTTTGCGCTTTTGCATTATTACTCCTTCTAAAAATGGCGCCAAGCAGACGTGCTCAGGAATCATTTCTTTTCGATCAACCGCGCCGTGAGCACCACTCCGTCGCGGTCGTCATGCAGCTTGATGGGGAAGATAAGAACGTTCCAGTTCCAGTGCGGGCTCTGAGTAGGCAGGTGAGAGGCCCCTTGAAATCCGCGCCGGTCAATGTAGGTTTCGCGGGTGTCGGCTACGGTACACACGATGTCGCGCCATTCGTCTCCCATCTGCGGAAACTGCTCGAACAGATTCTTGCCAACAAACCAAGCTCGCTTGTGTCCATTCATCGCCGCGAAGTAGTCGTTCACGTACTGCCAGGTTCCTTCCCGATCGAGGATCTCCAGGACAATGTCGTCGCCCATGGCCATCGAGATGCGTGAATAGTAGAAATCGCGTGCATCCACTACGACCGGGCGGCCGCGCTTCTTGGCCTCGAAGGAACGCAGCGCAGAAACCAGGTCATCCACCGAGCTGTATCCCTTGAGCAGGTGCATGTCGGCGATGCCGCCGAACTTGCGTTCCAGGGTAGCTGACAAAATGATGATCGGAACCTGGGGACGTTTGCGGCGCAGCGTCTCGGCCACGTCGGTGCCGAATTTGCCGGCTCCCAGGTGGTAATCCAGAACTGCAATATCAATACCGTGCAGCTTGGCTTCAGCCTCTTCAATCGAGCTGGAGGTCACTACCTCGTATCCCTTCTGCCGAAGTATGGCCGAGCGCAGCACCAGGTTGTCTTCGCGATCGTCCAGCAGCAATACGCGGATGGGAGTGACGGGCACGGCCTGCGGACCGGACGCCTGCAACACTACCGGATTGGAGATGTCTTCGCTCATCGCTTAGCAGTTAGAAGCACCTCAGGGCTTCCCGGTCACCCGGTGTGCCGTTAATACCGATAAAAGCCCCGCAGACGAGTGCGCGCTGTCGCCGAGATTACGGTTTGTCTGTTCCAGCCGCAGAGTCGCTCCGAGTAGCCATAATTGCCCGGACCGCTTTTGCAAGTTCCGGGAGTCTATTGAATATGCCGACCGCTCGCAACCATTGTTTGTGGTCGAAGGCGGGAGATCCGCTGACCATGGCCCCTGCTGGAATGTCTCCATGGGTCCCGCTCTGGGCGGTCACGACGACGCCGTCGCCAATATGGCAGTGGCCGGCGACGCCCGCCTGGCCGGCGAGAATGACATTCTTGCCCACCACCGTCGATCCGGCCAGTCCAACTTGGGAGCACAGCAGCGTATGCTCAGCGACCGCGGAGCCATGACCCACCTGCACCAGGTTGTCGATCTTAACCCCGCGCCCAATGCGGGTTTCACCAACGCTGGCACGGTCCACGCAGGAGTTCGCCTGCACTTCCACGTCGCTGTCCAGCAGCGCCGGGCCGGATTGGGTGATTTTCTCCCAGTGATCGCCGTCGCGGGCAAAGCCGAAGCCGTCACATCCAACAATGGCGCCGTTTTGCAGGATGACATTGTCACCGAGGATGCAGTGTTCGCGGACGACAGCGTGGGCGTGCGCGAAGAAATGGTGGCCGATGCGCGCGCCGCGATAAATGACAACGTGCGGCAAGAGCACCGCATCATCGCCAATCTCGACGTCCGCGTCGATTACCACATAGGCCGCAATGTGGGCATTCTTGCCAATTCTGGCAGTGGATGCGATGACGGCAGTCGGATGCACGCCGGCCTCGTACGCCGGGGGCCGGTAAAAAAGGCTGATCGCCCGGGCGAATGCCAAGTAAGGATTTTTGCTGCGCAACATGCCTGCTGAGATGGCAGGGAAGTCCTCGGCAACAATCACGGCGGCGGCGGCAGTGGTCTTGGCGGCAGCCGCATACTTGGGGTTGGCGACGAAGGTAATCTGCCCAGGACCGGCTTCTTCGATTCCGGCAACGCCCGTAATCTCGACCTCGGGATTTCCGTTTTCCAGCGTGGCGCTCAGTGCAGACGCGATTTCGGCAAGTTTCATAATCGGCATATCTCGACATCGCGGAACTTCGCCGCTGACCAGCGCTTCAACCAAACAATGATACCTGCCGCGTGTCCTCTGGACGGCGGCCGCGGCGTTGTGACTTCCGGTCGCCGATGACACCGATGACCGTCATTTCCGCCAGCGCCGAGCGGGGCACAAAAATCCGTTGTGTGTTGGAGCGAGTGTCGGGCGGAATAACCGAAAAGCCGTCGCTCCCTTCCTGCAGCAGGTCGTTGGGCATCATGCCCTCAATGGTCTCGTTGTCGCGGAAGCGCAGCCGGACCCACAGTCCTTCCATGCGAGGCCGCGAAGTGAAGGTCTTGCGGGTGAGCGATTCCGAATCACCGAACTCGCGAACGAAGTAAACGCCTTTGACCTCGCGCAGTTCGATGGAAACTACATTGCCGGCGGTATTCAGTAGCTCCAGCTTTCCGTCAGCAATAAACGCAGCACTCACGTAACCATTTACGGTGTCGCGGTCCATCTTGCGGACGATGACTTTCTTGTGCGTGGTGGACATAGGCCCAATCGAAGCGCTCAGCCGATTGTCGCACTTTTGCGCAAAATGTGCCCTCAGGAAGCTACCTTGTAGCCAAATCGTCAACTTTTGTGTTATTGTTCGCTTTACAGTGCCCCGGATGCCGAAAATCCCTTAAGTTGCGTCGAAAGAGTGAGTTGCAGAGTTAGGGATGGGTTTTCAGCCGGTTTATTGGATACGGAGGAGTGCGGATTCCGCGGCGGAGGAAGCATCGGCTCAAACGGCCTAGTGTTTCAGGC
This sequence comes from Acidobacteriaceae bacterium, assembly GCA_003152695.1. Classification (GTDB taxonomy): domain Bacteria; phylum Acidobacteriota; class Terriglobia; order Terriglobales; family Acidobacteriaceae; genus Bog-257. The sequence goes on along the minus strand of PMAT01000066.1, from coordinate 92,270 downwards.
ACCCCTGTGCGGGACTACGTCGTTGTTGGAATTCGCCTTTAGAAACATACATTTAGATGGCAGACTACATCTATAGCATGGAGACCCGGCTCACACCGGATCAACAAAATGGTGTGAACCTGGTGCAGGAAATTGCCCTACGTGCGGGGCTGAATCTGTATCTCACCGGCGGCACGATTCGGGACCTCATCACCGGATTTCCCATCCGCGACATCGATCTCAGCATCCAAGGTAATCCGCTTAAACTGCAGAAGGAACTGGAAAAGGCGGGCATATCGACGCAGGGTGTCGATGAAGACCTGCGGATACTTTACCTGCTGATGCCGGGCAATGTGAGGGCCGAGTTGAACATGACTCGGGCCGAGACCTATGACCAGCCCGGCAAGCCTCCCACCATCGCCTCTGCCACCATCAATGAAGATCTACGGCGTCGCGACTTCACGGTCAACGCCATGGCGCTGTCGCTGAATCCGGGGTCGCGCGGATTGCTGCTCGATCCCTTCAACGGGGTCGCCGACATTGAAGCCAAGGTGCTCCGCGTCCTGCACAATTACGCGTTTCTGGAAGAACCGGTGCGGCTCATCAGGGCTACACGTCTGAGCGCGCGTTTCCACTGGCCCCTGGAAGAGCGGGCGCAAGCGCGGTACGACGCCGCCAAAGAGAACAACTACATCGAGAATATCGGTAAGCGCGCCGTCGGTTACGAACTGGAGCAGCTGGCGCACGAAGACGATCCCTTGCACATCATGCGCGCGCTGGATAAAGAAGGCTGGCTGAAGGTGTTGCATCCGCATTGGAGCATGGCCAAAGTTGACGCCAGCGAACTGGGGCAGGTGGTGAAGACGCGCCAGATGATGAACGAGCTCGGCTACTCGGTGGAAGCCGGACCGATCGTGATGTACTTCCTGACCCGGCGCATGGGTGACAAGGACACCTCCGAAATCCAGCGCATGATTCCTCGCCGCGATTTCGTGGATAAGTGGAAGCGCCTGGAAAGCGGGGCCCGCGATCTGGCGAAGAAGCTGACCAGCAAGGAGGCGGGCACACCCTCGAGATCGTGGAAGGTCCTGTCACAAGCCGCGCCGGAAAATATTCTGTTTCTAAGCCTCACCACGAAACAACAGCCAGTCGATCAGAAGCTGAAAAACTTCTTCACAAAATGGCGGCAGATGAAAGAGAAGCTGCCGTTCCCCGAGATGGCGGAATTGCGCATTACGCCACAACTGCCGGAATATCAAAAGGTGATGGACGAGGCTTTCCTGTTGCTGCTTGATGGCAAGCTGCGGTCGCACACGGAGATCGTGAGCTTCTTGAAGCCGTATGAACCGCCGCCGCCACCGCCGCCACCGGCGCCCCGGCGAGGACGCGGCAAAGCAGCGGCTGCAAAAGGGATTGCACCCACCGGCGAAGCGCCAGCCCCGGCGAAGCGGGGACGCAAGGCGAAAGTGATGGAGCCGCCAGCCGTCGTGCCCGTCCCGGTGCCTGCCGTAGCTGCGCCAGTTGCGGAGGCGAAACCGGCTCCAGGGGCGAAGAAAACGGTAGCGACTCCCGAGACCAAGAAGGCGGCGGTTCCCGCTCCCAAGCCTGCAACAAAAAAGGTTGCGGTATCAGCTCCTGCCGTCAAGCCTGCAGCGAAGAAGGCTGCGTCAACGAAGCAGGCGGTAGCCAAGAAGTCGGTGCCCGCGAAGGCCCCCAAGAAGCCCGCGAGACCGGCTGCCAAGAAGGCCCGGTCAGCCAAGAAGGCACCAGTGAAGAAAGCCGCAGCAAAGAAAGCCGTAGTAAAGAAAGCCGCAGCCAAGAAGCCGCGGCCCAAAGAGACTGCTTCGAGGAAATCGGCGAAGAAGAAGAAATAGTTGTGCCAGTCTTGTGGCGCAGCAGGCAGTGCTCTTGTCAAAGGAATTTCGCTTTCCTGTCAACCAGGTGGAAATCCTTCGCCGCGGAAACGAGATTGTTCTGAGAAAACCACAACCCAATCTGGGGCGCGCGTTTGCCGCACTAGCGGCCATGCCGAATGACTTTATGTCTCACGGGCGGCAGGACCAACCACCTCAGAAGCGATCACCTTCCCAGCCTAAAGTACATACCGCGCGTGTGTACATTCCCAGCCGCCGGAAACGGCATTGATTGCTCTGGGCTCTGCAGAGACGGTCGAAATACAAGCTCAGGCGAGATAGGGCTGCAAATTCTGTTCGATGGTGGTTGGGTCAACATCCTCGCCGCGATTGAGCCGCTCCAGGATTTCGTCCACGATCTGCTTGGCCTGGTTGCGCTCGCGGTGCAACAGAAAGCCGTCGAAAACGTGCTCCCCGCGCATGGCCTCCTGGATCTCGGTTTCCTTGTCGTGTTCTCCCAGTTCCGTGAAGTACACCACCTTGTAGCGGCCGCTGAAATCGGCTTCACGATAAATCTCGAACATCACTTTCTTGGTGTCGGTCATTAGGGGCATGGCTAATCGTCTCCGGCCGCCGTCGCAGGTTCCGGTTCGGCTGCTACGTGCGGGAATCCTATCGGAATATTTTCCTGCGTACGCGATTTCTGCGCCAACGGCATACGCAAGGAGCGCTCGTACGCCGCCAGTTGCTGTTCCAATTGTTTCGCCGCCTCCGCCTTCTTCGTTAAGGTTTCCTGGTAGCGCTTCAAAAAGTAATCGATGGTTTCCACACGGATCTTGATGGACCCCGTCGGCTTATTCTCGTCGAGGTCTTTGAAGGAAAAATAGGGCGTACCCGAATTCTCGATGATGTCCTCAATCACGCTGTAGATAGGCGCGTCGTGTCCGCACTTGAAGTTGCTCATCTCCAGCGCTACCAGGTTGGGATGCCGCGCCGTAAACTTCGCCGCCCAGATCTTCTGGTTGGTGCTGGCGGAGTAGGCGTTCTTCCACACGTCGCGAATATCGAGCGCGTGAGTTATGGCGCCGGAGCGGACCTCGTCGCCGAAGAGCCGGTCGAGCAGGTCTTCATCCGTCGGCAGCAGGCTCTGCGAGAACACCGGATAGCCCAGCTTCTGGAACTCCTCCATGATCTCGTGGTTGAGGCCGGGATCATGATGATATACGCGGCCCAGCATGACGATGCCCAGGCGGTTCTCGCGCTCCAGGCTGTCGAGCACTTCGCGAGCGCGCTTGCGCACTCCGCGATCAAAGTCCTCAAAGGCCTTGAAGCCAACCTCGACCGCGCGTTCGTTCTCTTCTTCGGAGAGCCCCAGGATCGGCGCCCATGTTTGAAACATCTGCAAGGTAAACAGCTTCTTGTCGTCGAGGTTCAGGATGGGATCGAAATACTGAATGCCGTTTTCCTTGAAGACGTCGTTCTCCTTAATGAAGGCCGCCTTCACTGAGTTCGGTGTGGCCGTCACGGTCGGGCACGCATTGCTGCCGCTGCAGTTCTTCAGTGGCTGATGCAGGGTGTCGATCATGGGGAAGAAGATGGCGTCCAGCGGCTTCTTCTGGTGCTTCTGGAAGATCAGGTTGTAAACGTGCGGGATGCCGACCTTCGACGGGAAGCACGGATCGATGGCGCCGCGGCCCGCGCCGGCGCGGTACATGTCCTGGCCGGTGAATTCGGAGTACACCAGGTTCTCCGGCTCCAGGCCCAGGCTCTCGAGATACGCGCTAAACAGAGGCGCGTAGAGGTACATGTTCAGCACGCGCGGCATGCCGATGCGCAAGCTGGAGCGCTTCTTCATCAGCGCAATGCGTTGCTTGGCGGCCGACGTCCAGGCCCGCGTGGGAAGCGGATCGGCAACCTTCTGCGGATTACGTGAGCGCCACACCTCGCGGGCGGCAATGTCCACCAAATTCGGGTTGGCGTTCTTGATCGCGTCCAATCCCGCCTTGATGCCGCGCATGGCGCGGACGTCCTCGACCTGTCCTTTTTCGCAGGTGGAGATGATCAGTCGACGTTCTCCGGCTTGCAGCGGGACCTTGGACTTAAATACCGGCAGCAGCGAAGCAAGCTCGAAATGGTCGCCGACATTCACGTCGATGAAGGTACGCAGGCAATTGTTCTTGCAGAAATAGCAGCGGGTATCTTCGTTCCGCGCGGTGCGATACCCGATCTTTTGTACCGCATCGAGTCCGATGAAGGTAGTGCGATGGCCGTTCTTGTAGAGACGAATGACCTCCACGCCCGCGCCGATTGCGCCCGACTCGCCGCAATGCTCGTGCACGATGACTTCGGCTTCGTGCTCAACACCGTGGAAGTGCGAGTGAATGAAATCGACTTCCGACTTGACCGCAGCCAGGTTCTTTTGCGTGCCGCCCTGCAAGATGAAGCGCGATCCCAACTTCGCGAGGTTCGGAATTCCCGCGACATAGAGGAAGATATTTTTCGGCAGGACGTTCGCCAGTCCGGCGAGGATCTCTTCGCCGCGCCAACCCTGCCGCTGAAAGTTCACGATGTCGGACTGCATGAACACCGCGCAGCCGTAGCCGAAGATCGGCATGGTGTTGGCGGAGAAAGCGATGTCCGCGTACTCCTCCACTTTGTAGCCGAGCGACTCGGCGGTACCTTGCAGAAAATAGCCGTTTCCTGCCGAACATTGGGTGTTGAGTTTGAAGTCCTTGACGCGACCGTCCTTCAACACGATCAGCTTGATATCCTGGCCGCCGACATCCACGATGACATGGGGATTCTTGTAGAACTTCAGGGCCGATTCGGTGTGCGCTACGGTTTCCACCAGCGCAACATCGGCCTTGAGCACGTCTTTCAAAACGTCCTTGGCATATCCGGTGGTGCCGACCCCGAGCACTTCCAGGGTTGCTCCCTGTGACTCCACCTGCTGGCGAAGCGCGACGAACATGTCGATGGTGTCCTGGATGGGATTGCCACCCGACAGTTGGTAGGCCTTGCAGAGCACGTCGCCGGTTTCTGAGAGCAGCACAGCTTTTGTCGAAGTCGAACCGCCGTCAAGGCCGACGAATCCGCGCACCGTCTCGCCGACACCGAACTTCGCGCCGACAAACTTCGGGACCGCGTACTTCTGCTTGAAGCCAGCGAGTTCTTCCTCGGAAGCGCTCAAACCAGCAGCGCCCGATTTCGCCTTCTCCGCTTGCCGGCCGACCGAGATGTAGTCCTCCAGGCACTCGGTACCCATGTAGGTTCCGACTTCGGACTCTTCGTCCTTGCCGAATTCCACTGCGCCCAGCGCTGCGAAATACTGTGCGTTCTCTGGGACCTTGATCAGATCCTCCGGCTTGACGCCTTCCGGAAGCTGGACCTTGCGCTCTTCCCAGGTGCGGGGAATGTTCTGCTGCCACGCTTCCTTCATTCCGCGGATGAAACTATTCGGCCCTCCCAGCAGCAGCACGTGCGGCCGCAAAGTATGTCCGCGGGTCAAGACCGTGAGGTTCTGCAGAACAATGGCGTCGAATAGGGAAGCCATCAACTGATCGGGCGGGATGCCTTGCTTCTGTAGGCCGTTGATGTCGGTTTCTGCAAACACACCGCATTTGCCTGCGACCGGATGCAGCTTGATGCCGGTGTAGCCCTGATCGCAGAGTTCTTCGGGTGGAATCTTGAGCTTCGCGTTGATCTTGTCGATGACGGCGCCCGTGCCTCCCGCGCATTTGTCGTTCATCGACGGGATTTTTTTCTTGCGGCCGGTATTCCCGTCTTCCTTGAAAACGATGATCTTGGCATCCTGCCCGCCCAACTCAATGACCGAGTTCACTTCGGGGTGCAGCTTTTCGACCGCCAGCGAGACTGCGGTGACTTCCTGCACGAACTTCGCGCCGACCAGGTTGGCCAGCGCCCCTCCACCCGAACCGGTGATGAAGATGCGGCAGTTGTGCGGAGCAATGCCGACTTCCTCCTCCATGCGCTTGAGGAATTCCAGCAATTTCTCCGGCTGCCTGGTTTCGTGACGCTGGTAGTCCTGCCAGATGATCTGGTCGGTTTCGGCGTTGACAATGACCGCCTTCACCGTCGTCGAGCCAACATCCATGCCGACGGTATAGACAGCCTTGAAGCCCGACTGCGCATTCACTTCGCGCGAACGGGCCAGAACGCGCGCGGGAAGCGAGTCTTCAACGGGCGGCGAGCCCAGAAGGGCGTCCAGTTGGACGTCAACCTTCTGTTCGCCATTACTGCACGAACCTTGCTGGTGAGAATGCGAACCCACTAACCCTCCGAAAACCCGAACCGGTGATAAAAACCTTAGTCGCCGAAGTTCCCGCTAACACCCTGAAAGCCACGCTTGGCCTGCGTGAACAACCAGCGAATCACCCGCTGATCGTTATAGCAAAACGCCAGGATATGGTTCAGGGTAGAGAAACAGCTCTTCTGGCACTCTTTCTTCATGTCTTTCAACTGCTTGCTTTCGAACTTGTGGTTCTCGATAGTTCCCCAGTCATATCCGGCGGAATACATGGGGAAGCAGGGCGCGAGCGTGCCGTCCACGCGAATAATCAGCGAATTGTGTCCGGCGCGGCAGTTCCAATCTTCCAGTTCGCCTTGAATGAATTCTTTCATCTGCGAGAGCCGCTCCACCGAATTCACCATGTGGTAACCGGACTTCTGCTTTTCCACCAGCCAGTCGACCAGCTCGCACACCATGGGATGGTCTTCTTCGCGGATGAACGTCGGGTTGGTGTACAGGTGCTTGAAGTGCGGCTGCTCGGTCATGGGTGACTCACAGATGTGATAGTCCGTGGCGATGCCGCTGTCGTGCGCCAGTTCCGTTAGCTGCCGAACGTCGTCCATGTTGTTATGGCAGATGTTGATGTTGAGGAAGACGCTGTAGCCGTACTTGTACTGCTTTTTGACCAGATAATCGAAGTACGAACGGATGGGAACCATCGCCTTCGGCAGTCCCGGCTTAACGTCCCAGGCATCCACCGCGAGGTTGAAAGTGGCGACACCGGCGTCAGCCAACTTGTCGATTACCTCAGGCCGCATCAGCCGTCCGTTGGTCGGCAGATAGATCCAGAAGTCTTTTCTGGCGGCGTAATAGACGATCTTATGGGCGAGGTCGGGACGCAGGAGCGGCTCGCCGCCCATTAGCGCCAGCACACGGCATCCGGTGTCGTGCAGCCAGTCGATGGAGCGCCTGGCCACATCCTCGGTCATGCCGCGGACGCTATTGTCGAACGCCCAGCAGTAGTGGCAGTCGAGGTTGCATTTCCACTCGTTGAACAGATAGGCAATGATGGGATGAAACTCGCCCGGCATGATTCGCGAACGGAAGAATGGAAAGGCCCAGCCTTTCGCCGCGCGGTAAATGTGCTTGACTTTGTATTTGCGACGGCCGTTGTTGGGGAAGAAATCCTCGTCCGCGGCCGACATCAGCTCGGGAAACTGCGGGAAAACCGGCGTCGGCAGCTTCTGCTCTTTGCCGCTCGAAGGCGGTGGCAACAGCCGTGGCTGCTCGGGCGGCTTCATGAGCAGGTCGTGTAGCTGCACATCCAGGCGATAAGTCGGGGCAGCTTGCGTACCTTCCGGTGCTTGCACTTCCGGCATGTAGAGAGTGACCTTCCTTCTTTTATTTATCGTTCAACCTGAAAAATCAATCACTAGTCGCCATACGCGGCGGCCACCGTCAGTTTCTGCGGCGGAGTCACCGGCACGCGCGCCAGGCGTTTCTTGCCGTTCATCAGATCGTTGACATGCAGCACGAAATTCGCAGCCACGCCGGCGTATCCATGAACGTGCGGCACCGGATAAAACAAGTTGCGCAACTCCGGATGTTTGGCCACGTAGTCCTTGATGTCCTCCAGCCGCTTGCCGGTGGACTTCAGCGCCTGCTCGAACTCCATGCGAGCTTTGACCTTGGCCTCACCCAGGGCCATCTGCACCCGGCTGTGGGCATTGATCTCGCCCTCACCCGAAGTTTCGATGGGCAGGAAGATCATCTCCTTGAAGTGGTTGGCCACAGCCGACTGCACGCCATCCGACTGCGACGACGGCATGCACCCGAACGGTTTCAACGCCAGCACCATGTGGCAGAGACGGTTCTTGGTGTACCAGACGTTCTTGCCGACTTCAAGATGGCCTTCGCCGCCGCGGGCGAATTCGTTGTAGAACGGATTGGCCATAGCGGCCATTTCCTTCTGGTCCACCAGATGGTGCGCGATGTTGCCCAGCCCCTCCACCACGCGATGATATTGGCGGGCATAGACGCGCTCGCCTACGCCCCACAACCACTGCTTCCGGCGAAACTTCAACTCGTTCACCGCCATCTTGCGCAGCTCGTACCACTTCACTTTCTTGTAGGGAGCGTCGAGCGGCCGGCGGGCGGCGGCGCGCGCCTTGGCCTGATACATCATGTACATCACCCAGGTCCCGATAGGCTCGACCAGCACCTGCGCGCCTTCACCCTCCAGAAACTCGAACATATGGAAGTTGCCGTCGCCCTCGGTGATCTGGGCCCAGAACTCGCCAATGATCTTGACCACCGGCTTGACACGCAGGCGATCGACTTCGATGGTGGCGAGTTGTTCGCGGACAGCCGCCAGCGCCTCTTTGTACGGGTTGCCGTAAAGCTGCTCGCGAACCTTGGCCAGGGAGTTGACCCAAATCTCCCACTTCTTGCCCTTGTTGGCGCGTACTTTCTTGGCCATCCACTCCGGCAGGTCTTCGTGGTCCTCGAACGGCTTGCGCTCGCGCAGCAGGGTGCACAGCGTGTCGATGGACGACTGGAAGACTTCATCCGTCTTGCCTTTCTCGACTTCGTAAGGACGAATGCGGTAGATCATCTCGTTCATGATGTCGCCGAGGTTAAGGGCATTGAACATGCCCATGCCGAAGTCCACCGTGAACTTCAGCCCGGATTCGCCGGAGGCGGCCTTTACGCCGTCATTCTGCTGAAAGAGCAATACTCGGAAGCCATCGAAGCCGGCGTTTTGCAGAGCGAGGCGATACTCCGACTCGTACATGCCGAAGCGGCATGGACCACATGAGCCGGCGGTAAAGAAGACATGGTTGTTGATGATCTCGTCCTTTGTCATGCCGCGGGCTTGCAGGCCCTGGAGGTACTGCACCAGGTTGCCAACCGTGAAGTACGTGGGATTGCACTGACCGTTGTTGCCGTATTCCTTGCCCAGTTGAAACGCCGAGACGTTGGGCACGGGCAGAATCTCGCAGCCGTATCCGCAGCCTTCAAACACCGCCTGGATCACGCGCTCGTGTTTCCAGGTCAGGCCACCGAACAGAATGGTCACCTTGCCGCGCTCTTCCGCGGTGAAGGGCCGCTCGGCGGGGCGACGAAAGTGGTGGACGGGGCCACTATCGAGCCCCATCATGCTGGCCAGGCGTGCGCGTTCCTGGGCCAGCTTCCGCTGAATCTCCTCTTCGGAGTGAGGGAGCGTCAATTCATCTACGGGGAAATCGATGCGAGTCACGTGTATAGTAACCTTCCTTTGTCAGAAGAGTGGATTCTCGGTTGCGTTCCCCCGTTGCCTCTTGTCCCTTGTATTCTCTGGTGCTTGCGGCGAGGGACACACGGGAAGCATGAGGATTGCAGAGATGGCCGAAGCGGGTGAAAACTCTCACAGCAAAAACTATCTTCGCAAAATCGGACTACTTGCTGAGAACACCGATGAGCGACAAAAGGCTTGCGCTGCCGCTCTCCCCAATACTCTCAAGACTATGCAATTGACCGCACAGATTCAAGGGGAAATAAGAAAATTGTTGGCAATTAATTTGCTAGCTTAGGAATCGGTGCGGCACCTCGGTGCTAGTGAAAAACAAGTGCCGTTACTTGCGGCAGCAGCAATTAAAACCGGCGTCCAGAGAGACCTCGCACAAGCAGCGCAGTGCCTTGGATTGGTCGCCCACTATAATCGTCAGTTACTCGAATCCTGAACGACCAACAGTGTCTCGCCGCTTTGCTGCGGCGACCACTGAAGCGAGGTGGGTTTGGCCTATTACGACCTGCGAGATTGGATCTCCGCGCTGGACAAAGCGGGAGAGTTGAAGCGCGTTAAAGCAGAAGCTGATCCCGTCCTTGAGATCGCCGAGATCACGGACCGGGTCTCCAAATGGGGACCTCGGGGCAAGCTTGGTCCCGGCGGACCGGCATTGCTTTTCGAAAACGTTAAGGGTTATCCCGGGGCCAAGCTGCTGATTAACCAGTTCGGCTCCGAACGGCGCATGAGGCTGGCGCTGGACGTGGATTCGCTCGATGAGGTCGCCGACCGGATCAAGTACTTCATGGACGTGAAGTCTCCGCAAGGGCTGCTGGACAAAATCAAAATGCTGCCCATGCTGGCGGAGATGGGCAGATTTTTCCCCAAAGAAGTTTCCAGCGGTCCCTGCAAGGAAGTCATCAAGCGCGACAATTTCTCGCTGTTGGATTTTCCCATCCTGCAATGCTGGCCGCAGGACGGAGGACGCTTCATCACGTTGCCCTCGGTGATCACCAAAGATCCCAAGACAGGGAAACGCAACGCCGGCATCTATCGCCTGCAGGTGTACGACGAGCGCAGTGCCGGCATGCATTGGCAGCGCCAGAAGCAAGGAGCAGAGAACTACCGTCAACAGATGCGCCGGGCCGCGGCGGCGGGCGAGGCGCATCCCGTTAGTGCAGCTTTGGACATGATGGCGCGCTCAGGTGGGGGCTCGCGAGTGGCGGAAGGGAAGCAGGTTGCAGGAAAAATGGAGGTCGCCGTCGCCATCGGCACCGATCCGGCCATGATGTTCTCCTCCATCGTGCCCGCGCCTCCCGATGTCGAGGAATACATGATTGCCGGATTCCTGCGGCAGAAGCCGGTTGAATTGGTGAAGTGCGAAACCGTCGACCTGGAAGTGCCGGCCACCTCGGAGATCGTGCTCGAGGGCTACGTGCTATTGGACGAGCTGCGTATGGAGGGACCGTTCGGTGACCACACCGGCTTCTACACGCCGCAAGATCTCTACCCGGTGTTTCACGTTACCTGCATCACCCACCGCAAGGACCCGATCTATTCGACCACCATCGTCGGCAAGCCACCGATGGAGGACGCGTGGATGGGCAAAGCGGTGGAGCGGATTTTCCTGCCGCTGATGCGCGTCAGCATTCCCGAGCTGGTGGACATAAACCTGCCGGTCGAAGGCATCTTTCACAACCTGATGATTGTCTCGATCAAGAAGTCGTATCCCGGCCAGGCGCGCAAGGTGATGAATGGGATATGGTCGCTGGGGCAGGCGATGTCCACGAAATGTATTCTGGTGGTGGATGAAGACGTGGACGTGCAGGACCTCGCCGACGTTACGCTCAAAGTGCTGAACAACATCGACCCCGAGCGCGACATCCAGTTCACGCTCGGCCCGGTGGACTCGCTCGATCACGCTTCGCGGCTGCCCGACTTCGGCTCGAAGATGGGCGTTGACGCCACGCGCAAGTGGCCGAGCGAGGGCTTCACGCGCCCGTGGCCGGACGAAATCAGGATGGACGAAAGGACGAAGGCTCAAGTGACGAAGCGGTGGAAAGAGTTGGGGCTGGAGTGAGGCAGCGGCTATTTAGCTACAGCGAGGGACGATCGTTTTCCTACAGGCGTCGAGCCCCTTCAAGCCTCGTTTAGTACGGACGAGCCGCTCTTCTTCACGGCTCGGCGTCGTAGTTCGAATCGTTCTCGTAGGCCGTTAGGTAAGCCGCTTCGGACAACTGGCTGTGATATTCCCCAAGCGTCATCCAAGCATTTGAAAGCATCTCCAGCACAGGATCCAAGACCCGGCTCATCTGTAGGAGCGAGAACGCGAAGTGCTCCTCCACTGACGCTGTACCATTCTTGTTCAGAGGATATCGAAACGCGTATGAATCGTCGACTTCGTCGAATTCGGAGATGATGCTGCGAAATCCCTCCGCCGTGAGCCCCGAGATGCCATAGTCCTCCCAGCTCCAGCCAAGCGCGCTGAAGAGCTGCTCCAATTTGTCGAGGAGTGGTGTTAATTTGTGATTCGCTCTCCGCAAATCGAATTCCAGCCGCCCGTCTCCGAGCAGTCCAGCGAGACTGTCCCCCGTGACCAACAATGCTTTGAGATATAGCTCTAATGCGTGCCGGTAAAGAAAAACGATGGGATACGCCTTAAGATCGCTGTAGCTTCCCTTCTGCGCCAGACTGCCCATGAGAACCTTCGCTGCCTCAAAATATTCATCTCCGATCAGCGCCAACTCACGTTTAGGTGCGCCCATGAAGTTCAGCACGACATTGCCCCCTGCCGCTTTGCTCTTGCCATTTGCAGCGACAAAAAGATGTCTCGCGGGTTTGGGTATCGGTTTGTCGGTCATTGCCAAGCTCCTTCCTATCCTACGGCCGGTAGGGCGGGTGGCCCACCCAAACGCCTCCTGACGCGTCTTCGCTGGCTAGCGCTGCGGCGATCTTGGAGGATAAGGCCCGAACTACCAGAGGGCAGGCCCCGTCGATCAACGTGCAGGCGCTATTGGAGATAGTTGAACTCATTCGGCAGCGGGATCGGGGCGCCGGGGGCTAGGCCGTCGGATGCCGCTTGCCGCCGCTTCCGTCATGGTACATCATCAGGGTAATGCGATAAACCATGTACGCGACAACGAACGGAACGACTGGAAATTGCCCCAATATCAGAAGCCACCGGAGGGGTCCCTCAAAGTTTCGGAAGGGAATCGCGAATGTTCCGACAATTGTCGTTACTATTCCCGCAGCGACACCCAAAGCCGTTGACCTTAGAACCCTCTCGTTCATGCTTTTGCTCATAACCTCTCGGAACGCCATGTACCCACCGTATAGAGGGACAAGAATGTAGAGGATAGGATCTTGAACATAAACTTCAAACTTCGTCCCAGATGTTAACCGAAATATTGGCACGATGGCTTTTGCTATTGCCACCGCGACGACTCCAACCATTGCAGCCAACAGCGCAAATATCAACGCAATAAAAACCTTAAGAATCTTGGGCATTTGGCTTCACCCCCTCTACCCCATCAGCGTTTGGCTTCAAGATCGGACTCAAGAAGCATCATGTCTCGCCAAGTACACATCAGGCTATCATTCACCGTGATCCTTTAGCAGCTTTATCATTGCGGCGCAGCGGCTTCATGTACTTGCCGGGTGCCGGGGCACCCACGCGGTTCTCGGTGGGTCCCCTTGGGAGTTGCTTCCCGAATCCACACATGTCAAAGTTGTTCCCATGCTCACACGCCCAGGACCAACCGAATACGCCGAGTTCTACAAGAGCTACATTGCGCGATTTTTTATCGCACGGAGGCGGGTGGCGAACCCCTACGCGACAGGCTTAGGACGCTTAGTGAGAATGACAAGCAGCGCATCGGAGAAGATATCAAAACTATTGAATTTGGCTGGCCAGTGGGAATGCCGGCTGCACGGCCGCTGAGCGGCGGTCTGTTTGAGGTCCGTACAAATCTGACAGCGAATCGAATCTCTCGGATAATTTTCTACATCGATACAAATCAGCGAATGGTGCTGCTTCACGGCTTCATCAAGAAGACCCGGAAGACACCAACTGAGGATTTGAGTCTTGCCAGTGCCAACAAAGCCAAACATGAGAAAGGGTTGAAAAAGCCGAAATGAGCAGCCCAAGAATCATCGACCACAGCGGCTCCAGTTTTGACAATTTTCTGGAAGAAGAAGGCCTCCTCGAGCAATCGGAGGCGGTCGCGATCAAACGTGTGATCGCCTGGCAGTTACAAAGAGCCATGAACCAGAAGCAGGTCACCAAGAAACACATGGCTGAACGACTGCGGACCAGCCGCACGCAAGTGGACCGCCTACTCAATCCGTCATACGTCGGCGTCAGTCTGGAGGCGGTTGCCAGAGCTGCGCGTGCCGTGGGGAAGCGCATTAGGGTCGAAATTGTTGATGCAGACCGTGCGCCCAATGGCGCCAAGAGCTTGACCGGAACCACAGCCCGATCTTCTAGACCCGGTCAGCACACCAGGAAACGAATGCGACTCGTGACTGGCTAATTGGAGAACTTCGACTATGCTCACCCGTCCTGACAGTACCGAATACGCCGAGTTCTACAAGAACTATATCGCAAAGGTTTCCGAGGGCCCGGTCCTCGATTTTCTCGCCAAGCAACTTGGCGAGTACCGGCAGCTCCTGGCGGGCGTGTCCGACGAGATTGCCACCGCGGCGCCAGCGCCGGGCAAGTGGAGCATCAAGCAGGTGCTCGGGCACTTGTGCGACGCCGAGCGCGTCCAGGCCTACCGCGCACTGCGCTTCGCCCGCGGCGATGCCGGCGAGTTGCGCGGCTTCGAGCAGGACGACTACGTGCGCGAAGCGCAATCGAACTCGCGCGCCTTCGATGACCTGCTCGCCGAATTCGAGAGCATCCGCAAAGCGACGATCGCCCTGTTCGGTTCGTTGCCTCCGGAGGCCGAGATGCGCGCTGGCATTGCCAATGGGAATAAGGTTACCGTTCGCGCGCTCGCGTATATTGCAGCCGGCCACGCGCAACATCATTTCGAATTGCTGAAAGCAGGTTTAACCGGGCGGGCCGGAACAGGCGGCTAAGGAAGGTCTGATTAAGTCAGGTGAGGATCCCTCCGGGGCTAAAGCCCCGACCTTTATCAGGCATTCGCGGACGGCCTAAAGGCCGTCCCCTTCGCTGGATTGTTATACTGAAACGAGCATGGGAATCGTTAGAAATATTGCGGCGATCGCCAAAGGCATGAGCGTGACCTTCCGGGAAATGTTCAACCCGACGATCGTGGAGAACTATCCGGACGGTCCCGGTCCCACCAGGGGCGCGATGTTTCAGGAGCGTTTTCGCGGAATGCACGTACTGCAGCGCGACGAGAACGGTCTGGAGAAGTGTGTGGCGTGCTTCCTGTGCGCCGCCGCCTGTCCTTCGAACTGCATCTACATCGAAGCCGCCGAGAACACCGCCGAGAAACGCGTGAGCGGCGCCGAGCGCTACGCCAAGGTTTACAACATCGATTACAACCGCTGCATCTTTTGCGGCTACTGCGTGGAAGCCTGTCCCACCGACGCAATCACGCACGGTCATGGCTTCGAGCTGGCGACCTACAATGCCAGCAGCCTGGTTTACCGCAAAGAACAGTTGCTGGCTGGAACGCCCGCGCACGAAGGCGCGAATGCTATCTTCAGCCAGTACGAGAACGCCAGACTGGTCCCGAACAAATAACCGCGCCGCGCAAATGTGTCAGGCCCCGGCTGCCTAATCGCTGGTTCTGGACTTTTCTTATCCGTTTGCTTGTGAGGGCTGGATCTGCTCCAGGAGCCCTAAAACCGGAATTCGAATCCATTGCGGCCGGTGTTCGAGCTCATACTCAATCTCCGCCAAAGCTCGCTCGATCATGTAGGCGCCGAGAATGATCCTGATCTCTTCCTCCTGCTGCGGGAGGAAAGCAGCACTCGATCCCACCTTTAAGTAGTTCTCGAGGAAAATGGCGCTAACCCATTGATACCAGGTGTTTGCCCACTTCTCCACTTGGGGGTGCGATTCCCGGCTGGGAACAATGCCGGGAACATCGCCAAACAGCGCCGCGTGGGAAACATAGTGGAACGAGCGCAGCATGGTGGCCACATCGCGCAGGGCGGAACGCTTTATGCGGCGCTCGCTCAAGGGCCGATCTGAATCACCCTCGAAATTGGTGATGACCCAGTCGCTGCCCGAAAACAGTACGTTGTTCAACTGATAGTCGCCATGTTGCCGAATTCGGTTGCCGGACAAGCGCTTGTCACGCAGCAGCAATAGGCGATTGCGGATATCGCCTTCACGATTCAGCGCCTCGGAAATGTCGGGCTGCGCGTCGCTGGGGAGCAGGTGGAGGCGGCTCCGTAAGGTGTCGAACGAACGATTCAATTGACCAACGATCCCGTGGTAAATGCCTTGCCGGTAAAACGTGGTAAATGGCTCAGGGGCAAAGTCGGGAACGTCGGGACGGGTGCTGAGGGCGATGTGCATCTCGGCGCTTCGCTGCGCCAGTACCCGAATGCTGTCCAGGGAATTTCCTAGCAACTCAGCAATGATTTGGGGAACCGGCGATTTGAGTGACGCCAGAGGATCCGCGAGGGTCAGATCGCGAACTCGCTGGTCCTCTTGAGGGAGGGCCAATGCATGCTCGAAGAACAGCCCGAGATGGTCCAGCGTATAGCTCCACCCATTGGTTGCGTTGGGGATGAAGCTGCTGAGCGTGCCAACGTTCATCTCGTGGACTGCGCCGCTATGATAGCGCCGGTATTCCAGGGAGCCGAGGGCCCGCGGAATTGCCCTGAACTCGGTCTGCTCGGTCAGGAACTCGGGCACCTCGCGTCCGGGATTGACGCCTTCTTCCAGCTTGCGATAGAGCTTCAATACAAAGGCGTCACCGTAATTGATGACGGTATAAGCCTGCTCTGTGGGCTGGGGGTGTGGCTCCAGGTTGGAGTGGACCGAGGTCCATGCCTTGCGAAAGGCGCGAGTATGAGCGCCAATCAGTTCGCCCGAGTCTCCACGGATACGCCGGCGGCGCACAATCGCGCGCAACAGGGAATCGCTGAAATCGCGGTCCAGGGTGGCGCTGTACAGTATCGCCGGCGTCTGGGTCCCCATGCCTTCCAGACGCGCCAGCACTGCATCCGGCCGGTCGCGCAGCAGGGCATCCACCTTTTCGCCGCTGGCGATTGATAAAGCGATCAGGTAGGTCTCGGGTTCGGCATCTCCATAGGTGATATCGAGAAAAATAAGGTGCGCCGCCGTATCGGGGAGCGAGACGATGTTGTGGACCTCGGCCCCGGTGATATAGCGGTTCTTGCCGGGAAACCAAGGCCGGCTTCGCAGTACCTTGGGAATCATGTGCTCCAAGGCACGCAAGGTCGTCTCGGAGAAAACATCGCCGGCCGATGCCACCTGCACCACCGGCAACTGCTGTGGCGCCGGGCTGATATTCAGCGATTCCTGCGTCGCCTCTCGCGGCTGCAGATGGAACCAGTAGAAGGCGTGCGGCCCCAGCGACAGCAGGTAAAAGTGCTCGCTGATGCTGGGGAACTTGCTGCGCCCGAAGACTTCCACCGGCACCGAGCCCTGCAAGCTTGCCAGATCAAGCTCTACGCATTGCGTGAATCGGGAGAGATTTGCAACCACTAGGACCTTTTCGTCGCCGAACTGACGGATGAAGGCCAGCACCTTGCGGTTACTGGGATAGAGAAATTCCAGGCTGCCGCTGCCGAAGGCGTGAAACTGCTTGCGTTGTTGAATGAGGCGCTTCATCCACCACAGCAGGGAATGAGAATTGTTCTGCTGGGCCTCGACGTTGACGGTCTCGTAGTGATACTCGGGATCGATATCGACCGGCAGATAGAGGCGTTGAGGATTGGTGCGCGAGAAACCGGCATTGCGGTCTGAGCTCCACTGCATGGGAGTGCGCACTCCGTTACGGTCACCCAGGAAGACATTGTCGCCCATGCCGATTTCGTCGCCGTAGTAAATGACCGGCGTTCCCGGCAGCGAGAACAGCAAGGCATTCATCAGCTCGATTCGGCGGCGGTCGTTTTCCAGCAGCGGCGCCAGCCGGCGGCGAATGCCGAGATTGATTCGCATCTCCCGATCGCGGGCGTAGGTGCGATTCATGTAATCGCGCTCTTCGTCGGTCACCATCTCCAGGGTCAGCTCGTCATGGTTGCGCAAGAACAGGGCCCATTGGCAGCTTTCGGGAATGGGCGGCGTCAGCTTCAGAATGTCGGTGACGGGATAGCGGTCTTCCATGCGCAGCGACATGAACAGCCGTGGCATCAGCGGGAAATGAAAGGCCATATGACACTCGTCGCCTTGGCCGAAGTAAGCGACCGCGTCTTCCGGCCATTGGTTGGCCTCCGCCAGCAACATGCGGTCATGGTATTTCTGGTCAACATGCTGGCGCAGTTCGCGCAGCGCCTGATGAGTTTCCGGCAGGTTTTCGCAATTGGTGCCTTCGCGCTCAAACAAGTACGGGACAGCGTCGAGCCGCAAGCCATCGACGCCCAGATCAAGCCAGAAATCCACGGCCGCGAACATGGCCTCGCGGACCTCAGGGTTGTCCCAGTTCAAGTCAGGCTGATGCGAGTAGAAGCGGTGCCAGTAGTATGCCTTGGCAACCGGGTCCCAGGACCAGTTGGAACTTTCGAAGTCTTTGAAGATGATGCGAGCGTCACGATACTTCTCCGGGGTGTCGCTCCACACGTAGTAGTTGCGCCAGTGGCTGCCGGGCAGCGCCCGGCGAGCGCGCTGAAACCACGCATGCTGGTCTGATGTGTGATTCAGGACCAGCTCGGTAATCACGCGCAGGCCGCGGCGATGGGCCTCGCGCAGGAAGCGCTGGAAATCCTTCAATGTCCCATACGCGGGATGGACGTCGGTGTAATCGGCGATGTCGTACCCATCGTCCCGCAACGGCGAGGGGCAGAAGGGCAAGAGCCAAATGGCCGTTACTCCAAGATCTTCCAGGAAATCAAGCTTCTGCGTCAGGCCGCCGAAGTCGCCGATGCCATCGGAGTTGCTGTCGGAGAAAGCGCGCACGTGCACTTCGTAGATGATGGCGTTCTTGTACCACGGCACACTAGAGGGCAAAGTCATGATGTTCAATCATAGGGCATACCCACGGTACGCAAAGCTTTCGATTGCGGTCTGCAATTCCCATGGGACGAGATGCTTTGCCCGAGGATAGTCCCTTGACAATTCGATGCAAGTGGGGGCAAGGGCGTCTCTTCCGCAGCAACTGCCCCATATCGTTTCGCTAAAACGGCGCACTCGGCAGTATTATCGGAATCATGTCCAATCGATCTAGCCACGTCGAGCCGCGCTGGCCGGTCATTCTGGCGCTGGCAGCCGTCGTAGCTCTTCATTTCTCCTTGCCTCAGATACTCAGCCTTGGTCCCAATTGGCTGTTGGTTGCGGTGTTCGCGGCGCTGGCCACGCTGGTCTCGATATCTCATTCGAGAGGCGCAGAGGGCATTGCGTATGTTGGCGGGCTGATTCTGATTAGTTCCGTCACCCTGGCCGTGATCGCATCACTGGTCCTGCTGGTACGCTTCCTGCCGAGCCACAAGGAGTCGCCGGTTCATCTGCTGCAGTCGGCAGGTTCCCTCTGGATCAGCAACCTGCTGGTGTTTGCCGCCTGGTATTGGAAGTTAGATGCCGGAGGCCCCTACCGGCGGGAAAAGACAAAAAGCCATGAGCTCGGCGCGTTTCTGTTTCCTCAGATGGCCCTGCACGAGCTGTCCCCGGCGAAGCCCGAGAACTGGCATCCCCGCTTCATCGACTATCTTTTTCTCTCGTTCAACACCAGCACCGCATTGTCTCCGACGGATACGCAGATCCTTTCGCGTTGGGCGAAGGGCCTGATGATGCTGCAATCGCTCATTTCTTTGACCATCATTGTGTTGCTGGCCGCCAGGGCGGTGAACATTCTGTGAGTAGTGCGTGTCCCCGAAGGCCGGTTTTGCACTGAGGTTGCCCGATCGAGCGGCCTCAATACCGGAACCGATATTTTACCTGTACCGACAGCATTCGGGGATCGGCCCAGTGCGAACCGCCGAAGGTGTTGCTGTTATCCAGTTGGTAGCGATTGTTGGTGACGTTGGCGCCGATTAACCGCACTGTAATTCTCTCGCCGAAAGTTTTGCCCAGCGCCAAATCGAAGGTGTAATTACTCGGCAGGTGATTGGGCCCGTTGCCATTGAGAAATCCCGAACCATAGTTGAACGTCAAAGCGGCGAAGCTACGCCACGGCAGATCGCCCTCCGTCCCGGCAGAAAGCGTGTTGCGCTGATCGTGGTCCAGATAAAAGCCTCCAACAGGCGGAGGCGAAAAATCCGTCAGCCCGCCGGTTACGGCTCCGAACCCCTGGGCTTGCTGGTTCGAGAACACCAGATGGGCGTGGTAACGGTTGAGAATCAGCGGCGAGCGGACGGCTGCTTCCAAGCCCTTGATGCGGGCCGCTTGAATGGTAAGCGGCAGGAAGATGTTCGAATTGCCGATGGCGTCGTGGTCAAAGAAATTTTGCGCTCCGGTGTGAAAGTACGTGAGGGTTGACACCCAGTTGCGCAGCGGAATCGTGACACCATATTCCTGCTGGATGTCGCGCTCGCCCTTCAACGGGAGGAAGGAGACCCCCTGGCTGGCCGCGTACTGGAGCAGCGGTCCCGACACGGTGTCGAGCGGAGGCGGCTGGTAGAAATAGGAGTAAGCGGCGCGCAGCACCCAATTGAGCCTAGGAATACGGATGGCCGCTCCCAGACGGGGATCGGCGGCATTCTCGGTGATCTGACCGTCAAAGTGCGTAAGCCGAAGCCCTCCCGTCAAAGTTAGCCACGACGTCGCCTTGAACTGGTCTTCCAGAAACATCGCTTCCAGGTTGCCGCCTGGAGACACGCGCTGGCTGAAAGCGTTTCCCGAACCATCGTTTGCGATCACCGAAAACAATGTGTTGTCCTGCTGCGCGAAGGCATAAATGCCCGCGCGCGCGTTGCTTCGGGCATTGATGGCAGAAATTGTTACCTGGCCGCCTTCATAGTTGGAGGCGCGGTTGTCGGTGGCGATTGGAACGTCGTTGGGCCCTCCCTCATACGCGGCGCGGTTGAAGTGATAAAACGGCGACGCAATTAGCATGAGACCGGGCGAATACGTGTGCACCCAGGTGGCCGTTCCGAAGATGTCCTGCTCGCGCTCACGGTCTTGGATGCCCGCGGCTTGCATGTCAGGGTCGTTCGGTACCTGGTAGTAATCGAGGCGAAGGCCGGCATCGAAACGAAACTGGTCCTTGGAATTGGGATTGTAGATGAGAGAGGTGAAAGCGCCGCCCCCACTCGCTTGGTTGTGCAGATTGACGCTGGTGGGCGGCTCCAACCCCCAGTCCGTATTATTGCCGCTGAGGCTGGCGTAATACGCGAACTTTGCAGTGTGATCGCCGAAGCTAAGCCAATCGTCAGTCTGGTTGTAGTTGCCGTAGCTGGCGATTAGCTCCGCCTCCCGGTTGCGTTCGAAGCCATTGTTCGGGGCTACGTTAAAAACACCGTAGGTCCGGTCGCCATACTCGGCGGCGAAGCTGCCGGTCTCGGCCTGGAGGTAGGAGACATCTTTGGGATTAAACTGCAGCCCAACGTTGGAGGCGATGTTGGTATTCGGAACCGGAACGCCGTCGATTGCCCAGGTGATCTGGTGTCCGCCACGGACGTGAAGCTGATCGTGCACCATATACGATCCGGGAACAAATTCCGTGATGATCTTGAAGCTGTTGCTGGCATCCACACCCGCGTAGCGCGAGATCTGCTTTTGGTCAATCACGATGTCTCTACGAGGTGACTCCGGATCCAAGTCCTCAGGCGCTGCCGTGACCGTGACCTTCTCTTGCGCCGCCGCGATGGCCAACTGGTAATGCAAGATTGGCGCACTGCCCGACACGACCAGCAGGGCCTGCTTCTGAGGCGCGAATCCCGGCGCTTCGACGGTGACGCTGTATTGGCCGAGCGGCACTGCGTCAAAGTGGAACTCCCCATCGACGCCAGTCTCCGCCGTCATGGAATAGCCCGAATCGCTGGCTTGGAGCGTGGCCTGTGCTCCAGTGATTGGGTGGTGCTGCGAGTCGTGGACCACGCCTCGCACATTGCCGAACACGGTCGCTGCCGCTGGCGAGACTGCCATTGCGAGCAACGCGCTGATGAGCACGATGAGCGCGGCCATCCTCGCAATCCAGGCATTGTGCTGCAAATGGGTCCTCTCCATAGTAGCTGTCGTAGACCAGAGAGTGTGGGCGGATCATCCGCGCGTGACGCACCGGAATGCGGCACAGACACGCGGAGAACCATCCGCCCGACTGCATGGTGAGCAGTCTCTGGCTTGCCTATAAGTTCTTCGAGAGAAGAGAACTAGGGAAGCGGAGGGCCGCGTTCCTGGGCATTGCCGGCAACGTGCAGCACGACATCTGGCGGTTCGAAAGCAACCGAATTTTCGCAGTCCAGGCTGACGCTCAGCGCGGTAGCTGCGGTGCTGCAAGGTGTCGAGTGCGAGGTCAGAGCGGTGAAACGGCGATATGGGCAATTGGCTGTTACCGTCCGGAAGCCATCGCCTTGCGGAAGCATCACGCAATGATGTTTGCCGCTGCGACGGCAGCAGGCCGGAACGCCAGCGTCCCGCGCTTGAAGCAGGGGCAGAGCTAGTCCCGCACACAACAGCAAGAGCAGCAAACTGGCAGCAAGACGGCGCATGAGCAGCAGAATTCTACTACATCACAGTGGTTTGCGATGGCGACGGCGCCGGGCGAAATGGCGGAGTCAGATCGCGTGCTGCGACTTCCACGCTACAATTCCACACAGGAGAAACTTCGTGCGCTATCTCATCGTGCTGCTGGCGATCGCCGGGATCGTGGTTTCCGGCCTGGCCCTGAAAGTCCACTACGATACGGGTTCCGAGCCCTGCAGTATCAATGACAAGTGGGACTGCGGGGTGGTGAACCACAGCCCGTACGCAGTGATCCGTGGCGTGCCAGTGGCCGCCATCGGCATCGTCGGATACCTGCTGATCGGTGTCTTGGGATTTATGCGCCGCCGCGGGTTGTTGCTGGTGTGCGTCCTGATTGGGCTGGGGTTCGCTTTATATCTGACAAACATCGAGGCCCGCGTTCTGGAGGTGTGGTGTCTGTATTGCGTGATCTCGCAAGGGATTATTGCCGTGCTTACACTGCTGGCGGTGGGGTGGATAGTCTGGGCGAGACTGCGAGGTAGGGCTGCGTAATCGCCGAACTTCCGTATATGATGTGTCCTTCCATTAATCCTGGCCGCTGCCTTGCGGGGCTGAACTGGCGAGATCCTCATTGTGGAATTGACGCTTATATTCGGTATGGTGGGCACTCTGCTGGTGGTGGCATACATTGCCAACCGGCTGTCGCGTTTGACCCGTGTGCCCGACTTGGTTGTGCTGCTGTTGATCGGCGTGACCCTTGGTCCGATTTTGCATTGGGTCCGGCCTGCAACGTTTCAGGGCACCATCGATATCCTCGGAACGCTGGCCCTGATCCTGATTCTTTTCGCCGGCGGCGCCGAACTCAGGTTACGACAAGCCGCCCGCTACGCTCCCGCTGCACTGTTGTTGATGATCGTCAGCTATGGGCTGAGCCTGGGATTGATTGCCTTGATGGGCAGGGCACTGCTGCACCTCCAGTGGAGCGATTGCGTGCTTCTGGGAGCGGCCTTGGGGTGCACGAGCGGCACCATTGTCATACCCGCCTTGGAACAGATCTCTACTCCTGAGTCCGTCAAGATCACCCTGACTTTGGAATCCACCATGGGCGAGGTGATCGCGGTTTTGCTCATCGGCAGCTTGCTGAATGCGGACGTAAGCCACTCGCTGCTGTTCGGGGTGGCCGCCGACTTTTCCCGGCACATCGTGATCGCGTTGCTTCTGGGCGTGGTGGCGGGCGCCATCTGGTCACGACTGTGGCCGCGGATTGCAGGCTATCCCAACGCCAACATTGCGAACTTGGGAGTGGTGTTTGGTGTGTACGCGCTGACGCGCTACTTCGGTGGCAGCGGCCTGCTGGCGGTATTGATTTTTGGCATCACCCTGGCCAATCTGCCCCGTACACCCCACATGGCTCGACAGGGCGCGCGCCTGCTCGCTTTCCATGCCGAGCTGAGCTTTCTGGTGCGCTCGTTCTTTTTCGTTCTCCTGGGGTTTGTTGCCGAGTTTGTCAGCCGGAAATACCTGCTTCCCATCGCCGGTATTCTCGCGGCGCTGCTCCTGGCACGCTTCCTCGCGATGCAGACCAGCCGCTGGGCGGTCCGGGACGTGAACACCCGCCGGGAAACCGAGTTGTTGTTCTGGATGCTTCCACGCGGGTTGGTCACGGCTGTGCTGGCGCTGGCGATCGTCAATGCCCGTGGGGAGGTGTTTGCCTTTCTGCCTGCGATGGCATTCACCGTCGTCTTGGTGACCAACCTGTTTGTGGTAGTGGGTGCCGTGAGGTCGGCGAAGATGTCGGCCCTGGTGCCGTCGTCTACAGAGGAGCCTTCCGCGAGGGGAGAGTTGACACTGCCTTCGATTGACGTTCCTGGCGCCATGAAGGCCTCCGCCGCAAGCCATGGTGAAACGTGACGGCCGGCAAAGTATCCCCTTGGGCGCGACTGGAAGGCTCCAAACTTCAATACGGACCCGGTTGTGCCGAGGCGACCGCGAAGCTGCTGGCTGCAATGGGGCAGGTCGAATTTGACGATGCCGGATCGCTCATCCGTTTTCATGACGTTCTCTTGTTCCTGCGGGCGTTTCCGCAAAGCCGCAAAGTTGCTCACCTGGCCGACAACTTGCTGGCCGCCATTGCGCACCAGGTCGAGAGACTTCAGGCTGCGGGTGCTGACATGGAGCAGTTCGACGATGAGGAGTTCTCCGGCATCGTAGGCACCGCGATCAGCGACACGTTCACCTACGACGTTGCCCGCTGGCTGGCGCAACGCTATCCGCAACAGCTTACGGTCGAGTGGAATTTTGAAGAGCAAAGGCGCCAGATGGCGGTGACGTTGCCCCTTTTGATTCCGCTGCTGGGAGACGATTCGCTCGTCGAAGCCGACACGCCTTTCCTGGACTGGATGGCGAGTGCCGCCGGTGGTCCGGAAAAGATTCTGCCATGGCTCTTGCAGCGCGTCGCCGGTACGCCCCTTAGCAGCTTGCAGAGGACATCGCTCTATGACTCCTTAGCGGTCAGCATCTCGTGGAAGCTGGGCAATTCTGCGGCGAGCCGGACGCGCGCCCGTCGAAACGTGTCGCGGATGTTCTACCAGCGGCAGCCACTACTTCGTCGCAACCAGGTATCGTTGGCCGGCGAACTGAGTTCGTCGCCGTTGCCAGTTCGCAGACTTTCGCGGCGTCAAGGCGAAGACGTGCTGGACATGACACGCACCGCCCTCACCATCCGCTATCGCGAACTGTACGGCACAACCCGTGGCGATCCGAAGCAGGTCTTTGAGGCGGATGTGGGGCGCGGTGTGCAGATCTTCTTGTGGGGACTGCCACCCGAGCGGCGTTTGCCGCTGCGCGCTTATCATGCGGGTTTGACGCTGAAGAATGGCGTTCCCATCAACTACATCGAGGGCATCTCGCTGTTCGAGTGGATGGAGGTTGGGTTCAACACCTTTTATGCCTTTCGCGACGGAGAGACGGCTTGGATTTATTCCAAGGTCCTTCACTTCCTGCATCAGCTTACTGGCGTGAGCTGTTTTTCGGTCTATCCCTACCAGCTCGGTTACGAGAACGAAGAGGCGATCAAGTCCGGCGCTTTTTGGTTTTATCGCAAGCTGGGATTTCGTCCCGGACGTCCCGAACTGCTTGCAATCACCAGGAAAGAGGAGGCGCGGATGACGCGCGATCCGGCGCATCGGACTTCGCCGCGCGTCCTGCGGAGGTTGGCGGCCGAGCATGTGTTCTATCAGTTTGGTGAGGAACCGCCCGGACAATGGGACACCTTCTCGACCCGAAGGATCGGACGAGCTGTGCAGCAACGGACGGCGGAAGAATTCGGCGGCGATCCTGAAAAGCTGCGGCGGGCCGCCACGAAGGCGTTATCCCAAAATCTGCAAGTGGATATTGGAACATGGACTCCCCTCCAGCAGTCAGCGTTCGAAAATGTTGCGTCGGTTTTGTTGCTGGCGCCCGAACTCAGGCAATGGACGAGTCTGCAGAAGCAGGCGTTGGTGGACGTCATCCGCGCCAAGGTTTCCGCCGATGAGAGCAAGTATCTCCGCCTGCTCCAGCAACACCAGGGATTGAAAGAGATCGTCCTGAGATTAGGGTCAGAACAGCCCGCGGTCAAATCCGCGCATATGTGACAGAAATGCGAAAATATGACATAAATTTGAAGATCTGAGAGAAATAAGAATACGACACACATTTGCAGATGTGACATAAATATGAGAACAGGACGCCAAGTCGTATATCTGACATAAATATGCGCATGTGACACAAAGTCTCACATCTGACACAAACCTGACAGCGCGATCGTGCCCGCAGCAAGCCCGTCAGCCCTCGCTGGTCATCATGAAAAGCGGTTTATCTTCAAAGCTCTTGTAGTACGGCCGCAACCTTTCGGTGTTGTATTGCTCCTTCACGTTGACCACTTTTTTCGAGGCCACCACGGTCTCAATCGGGACGTTGCTGTAGCGGCCGTTCTTTAGCACAACCAGCCTTCCATGGATCCCCCTTAGCAGCAGGTCCAATGCGAGATTCCCGTAAGCCATGGGAACGATCGAGTCGATGGCGTCGGGGTCGCCGCAGCGGACCAGGTAGCCCAGGTTCTGGTTGATGGTGTCCACCGCTTTGCCGCTGTTGTATCGGGGAGAGAGTTCCTTCAGCTTGTCGGAAACCATGTTGCCAATGCCGCCCAGTTTCTTGTGGCCGAAAGCGTCTGTGGTGTCGTGCGAGAAGATCATCTCGCCGCCTTCAAAGGTCGCGCCTTCCGAGATGAGCACCACGGAATACCGGCTGGGGTTCTTGCGCCGGTCAGCCATGAGCAACTCGGCGAGACGTTCGATGTTGAATTTGTGTTCGGGGATCACGCAGCGATTGGCTGCCCCGGCCATGGTGGGCAACATGGCCGTGAAACCCGCATAGCGACCGAAGACTTCCAGGACGAGCAGGCGTTCGTGCGAGCCGGCAGAGGTCCGCAGCCGGTTCGTCATTTCGATGGTGCGGGTCACGCAGGTGCTGAAGCCGATGCAATAGTCGGTCCCAGGCACGTCGTTGTCCATCGTCTTGGGGATGGCAACTACTTTTACCCCTTCCCGATGCAGCCGCACGCCGTAACTCAACGTGTCGTCGCCGCCGATGGGGATGAGACTGTCAATCCCTAGCCAGTCCAGGTTCTTGAGCACCTCCGCGGTGAGATCGTTCACCGGGGCCGCATAAGGACCTTGCAGGTGGGCCGGAACGTTCGCCTGGCTGACTCGCCCGGGATTGGTGCGCGAGGTGTGCAGGAAGGTCCCGCCGGTGCGGCCCCAGCGATTGACCTCTTCTTCGGTGAGAAACTGAAAGTTGTCGCTGTTGTCGTAATCTTCCTCGCGGACCATGTCCACAAGACTGGCCCAGCCTCGCCGCAAGCCGATAACTTCATAGCCTTCACGGATGGCCCTGATCGTCACCGCCCGGATGGCCGGGTTCAAGCCCGGCACATCACCACCGCCTGTCAGGATTCCGATGACGCCTTTCTTGGGGTTCCCATTAGCCATAAGAATTACCTTCAGAAATATGATTGCACCACAGGATGCGCTACCAACAGTCTAGTCGCTGGAGCTTTCAATTGATTGCGGTCGTGGCGAAAATTGATTTTGCGGGGAATCATTGACAAAATCTCGCGAATTGCGATAATTCATTTCTATTCAATGGTTTCGCTGGAGAGCATTAGGCAAAAGTTGATTCTTTAGGGCAACTCGCTTTCCAGGCCCGAGTTTTTGCGTCTAGTATGGTGTGGTGGGGTGCCGTTGTCTGTGAGTCCTCGAACACTACATCTTAGAGAAAAGTGGCGAATGCTGTTGATAACGCTCGCCGCCGCCGTGGTGTTCCTGTTTGCCTTTCACGCAAAAGTTGGGGTATATGGCGGGGTTCCCGGCGTTAAAGCAACGGCTTCGACCTCTGCGAAGATGTGGCTCGGCGGGCAAAGGGCGGAAGTCGAGCCCACCGCTCCGTCTGGCACCTGGCTGGTCTGGTTTGCGATTCTCTTGATCCACTATCTATATCTGCATCGTAAGGGTGCCGTTCAGACCCTTTTCCGGGCTCCCGCCCCAGTCCGACTCAGTCTGTTGCACTGGCGTCGTTGTCTTCGCCCTCCCCCGGTTCGATAATTAGCCAAATATCTTCCTAATAAGCCCGATTCTTGATTGGGTTCCCGGTCTGGGTAGGCACGTCAATCGTGAATACCCAGTTGGCAAATTCAGTGCAAACGAATTCGAGGTAAGTCATGACGATTCGTCGAAACACGCTGCTTGTGTTCGGCGCGATTTTGTTTTGTCTGATCGTTGCGGTCTGGCAGGTCGGGCGGGTGCGCGCGGGCAGCTCGTCCCATGGAAAAGCGGACCGAGCCAGCGCGCTGTCAGGCGATAACGTACCATTTGCGGCCGTCGCTGACGTGAAGCGGGCTGACATCGCCAACTCGTTCTCCATTGCAGGTCAATTCCTGCCTTACCAGAATGTCGAACTGCACGCCAAGGTGGCGGGCTACATCAAGAACATCTACGTGGACATCGGCGATCGCGTGCACACCGGACAGGTGCTGGCGGTTTTGGAAGTTCCTGAGCTGGTGGCGCAGGTGGACGAAGCGAAAGCGGCCGTGCATCACGCGGAGGAAGAGATTGAACGCTCCAAGAGCGACGTGGCCCGGGCCGAGGCTGACCACGTAGCGTTACACGCCAACGCCGACCGGCTGGTGAACACCGACAAAGCTCGGCCGGGCCTGATCGCGCAGCAAGAGCTGGACGATGCTAACGCCAGGGACCGGGCTTCCGGGGCGCAAGTAGACGCCGCCAAATCAGCCTTGGCCGCGGCGCGGCAGCAGTTGGAAGTCGCCAAGGCCAACCAGCAGCACTATTCCGCCTTGTCCGACTACACGCGGATCGTTGCGCCCTATGACGGCGTCGTGACTTGGCGTTTCTCCGATACAGGGTCCCTGGTGCAGGCGGGAACCTCCAATACCAGCGGCCTGCCGGTGGTCACGGTGGCGCAAATCAATCTGCTGCGTTTGCGCATCCCGGTTCCGGAGTCGATTGCCGCCAAGGTCCGCGACGGCGATTCCGCTGACGTGAAGGTCCAGGCCACCGGCGAGCGTTTCACCGGCAAGGTCACGCGCTTCACCAACGCCCTCGATCCCTCCACGCGCACCATGCAGGTGGAGATCGACGTGCCCAATCCCACCTATCGTCTGCAGCCCGGAATGTATGCGGACGTGGTGCTGGCCTCCGACAGCAGGAAGGATGTCCTCACCGTTCCGGTGAATGCCATTCAGCGCGAGCCGAACAAGGTGAAGGTGCTGGTGGTGGACCCGCAGAACCGGGTCGAGTCTCGCGAAGTTCAACTGGGAGTGCAAAGCTCCAACAACGTCGAGGTCGTAGCTGGCCTTGCTCCGGGCGAGCGCGTCATCGTCGGCAACCTGGGAAGCTATCAGCCACGCGAGCTCGTGCGGCCGAAAGAGGCGGTGTTCACCGCCAACAGCGCGGATTCGGAGTAATCGCCAATGCCTAGTTTTGCGATCAAGTATCCGTTCTTCATTCTTATGCTGTGCCTCGCCATCATCGTGGTCGGCGTGGTCACGGTTTACCGCATGCCAGTCGATCTCTTTCCTCCCATCGACATTCCGGTGGTCGTGGTGGCCACGTTCTATGGCGGCATGCCTCCGCAGCAGATCGAGGCCAACATCACCGATACCTTTGAACGCTTCTTCACCCTGGGTAGCAATATCGATCACATCGAATCGCGCTCGCTGACCGGGGTGAGCCTGATCAAGGTGTACTTCCAGCCGGGTACCGACGCCGATGCCGCCGCCAGTGAAATTGCCAACCTGGCCATGGCCGATCTGCGACGCTTGCCGCAGGGAACGCTGCCTCCCGTGGTGCTGAAATTCGATGCCTCCAGCCTGCCGGTTTGTCTTGTGACCCTGAAGGGACAGGGGCTCAACGAAACCGATTTGCACGACCAGGGACAGTTCAACGTGCGCAACCAGATTGCCAATGTGCCGGGGGCCTCGGTGCCACAGCCTTATGGCGGCAAGTATCGCCAGATCCAGTTTTACGTCGATCCGGTGAAGCTGGAGGCGGCGCAAATGAGCCCCATGGACGTGGTCGATGTCATCAACAATTCCAACAAGATTTTGCCTGCGGGCGACGTTCGCATCGGCCCCAAGGACTACAACATCTACAGCAACGCTCAACTCCCAAACATCGCCCAGATGAACGATGTGCCGCTGAAGGCCATCGGCAATGGCGTGCTTCGCTTCGGCGACATCGGGCACGCCGAAGACTCGTCGGCGATTCAGTACAACATCGTTCGCGTGGACGGCCAGAAGTCGGTGTATCTGCCCATCCTGAAGCAGGGCGGCAACAGCAACACCATCTCGATTGTGGACGGAGTGCGCGACCGGGTTAAGCATCTGCTGGACATCCCGTCTTCCCTGAAAGCCAATGTGGTCTTCGACCAGTCGCAATACGTGAAGATCGCGGTGACCAATGTGCTGCGCGAAGGCGGCATAGGTCTGATACTGACGGCGGTGATGATCCTGATTTTCCTAGGCTCGGCGCGCGGCACTATCTCGGTATTGATCTCGATTCCCGTCTCCTGCCTGGCGGCGTTCCTTCTGCTGAACGTTTTTGGTGGGACGATCAATACCATGGTGCTGGGCGGACTCGCCTTGGTGCTCTCGCGACTGATCGACAACTCCGTGGTGGTGCTGGAGAACATCTTCCGTCACATGGAGGAGGGCGAGGACGCCGTCAGCGCGGCCGAACGCGGCGGCCAGGAGGTCCAACTTGCGGTGTTGGCGGCCACGTTCACCACCGCGATTGTTTTCTTCCCCGTCATTTTCCTATACGGCGTCAGCAAGTACCTGTTCACTGCCTTGGCGCTCGGCGTGGTACTGGCCCTGGCTGCGTCCTACCTCGTGGCGATGACGGTTGTGCCCCTGTTCTGCGCGAAGTTCATCAAGACGGCACATGGGCATGGCGGACACCAGGAAACCAAGTCAAGGTTCGGAAAATTCGTTGCCGGCTTCAATCATCGCTACAACCGCATGTTGGGCAGGTACGACACTGCCGTTGCCAAAGCGCTGGAGCGCCCGGCAGCCACCGTGCTCCTCATCATGGGCAGCTTTGTGGTGAGTCTGGCCCTGTTTCCGCTGCTGGGTGTTGCCTTTTTCCCGCGCACTGACCCCGGCCAGTTTGTCATCAACGTGAAGGCGCCTCCGGGCTCCCGGCTGGAGGTGACCAACCAGTACATCGCCAGGGTGGAGAACGACATCCGCGAGGTCATCGGCAAAGATGATCTGCAGATGATCGTTTCCAACATCGGAATGACGCCCGACTTGTCCGCCATCTACACCAGCAACTCCGCCCAGCACACCGCCTTCGTGCAGGTGAGCTTGAACCAGGAGCACAAGGTCAGCACCTTCGCTTATATGGACCGGGTGCGGCGGAAGCTGGACTCCGATCTGCCTGAACTCTCCACCTACTTTCAAACCGGAGGGCTGGTGGATTCGGTGGTCAACATGGGAATGCCGGCGCCTATCGACATCCAGGTGAGCGGCAACAATCAGCACGCGGCTTATGCCGCCGCCAGCGAGATGGCGGCGAAAGTGCGACAGCTGAAGGACGTGAGCGACGTGCTGATCCCGCAGGACCTGGATTATCCCGGCATCGAACTCGATGTGCGCCGGGAAATGGCGGCGCGGCTGGGGCTTACCGCTACCGATGTTGTCGATAACGTGGTGACCGCGCTGACCTCAAACGGCATGATTGCTCCCAGTTACTGGGTCGATCCCCACAGCGGCAACAACTACTTCCTCACCGTGCAGTACACCAACCATCAGCTCGACTCGATGACCATGGACGATTTTAAGCAGATTCCGTTGCACGCCAAGGACAACAGCAGCACCACCATGCTGGAAAACGTGGCCGACATCAAGATGATCAACACTCCGACCGAAGTGGACCACTATCAGCTCTTCCGCAAGATCGACGTTTATGTTTCGCCCAAAGGCGAGGACCTGGGCTCGCTTGCCAGCCAGGTGCAGAAGATCATCGACAACACCAAGATGCCGCCCAACACACGGGTGGAGATGCGCGGCTCGGTGAAGGCCATGCACCAGTCGTTTTTCAGCTTCGGTGTCGGACTGCTGCTGGCGATCGTGCTGGTTTACCTGATCCTGATGGCGCAGTTTGCCTCCTTTATCGATCCCTTCATCATCCTCCTGGCCATACCGTCGGGCATCACCGGCGTGATTCTTATCCTGCTCCTTACCGGAACCACGCTGAATGTCATGTCGCTGATGGGCGTGCTCATGATGACCGGTATCGTGGTGTCAAACAGCATTCTGATCGTGGACGTGGCTCGCAAGTACCGCGAGGGCGGGATGCCGATCCGGGAGGCCGTCACCTTGGCTTGCCGAGTTCGTCTCCGGCCAATCCTCATGACTTCTCTGGCGACCCTTCTGGGCCTGATTCCCATGGCGCTGGCGCTAGAGGCCGGGAGCGAGCAGTACGCTCCGTTGGCGCGCTCGATCATCGGCGGCCTACTGGTATCGGTGGTGCTGACCGTATTCATTGTCCCTGCGGCCTACTTGCTGATCCACCGCAGGGAAGAGGCGCAGCCCACCCCGGAGGTGCAGGCTTGAGACGCTCGATCCTCTGGCTTGTTGTCTGCTTGATGTTAGGTAGTTGTGCCCTCGCGGCGCAAAGCAGTTCGCCCACGTCGCCAGTGCCCGAACAACAAAGCGCGCCCACGCAACGAACGCCACCTGCACCGCAAACAACGCCCCCCGCCCCCGCGTCTTCGCCGCCGCAGATGCAAACCATCCCGGGCACCCAGGCGCCGGCCCAGTTGCCAACCACCGGAACGCTGCAGCGCCTCACGGTCCAGGACGCGGAGGCACTGGCGCTGAAGAACAATCCGCAGATCTCGGTTTACCGCCTGCTGGCCCTGGCTTCCCAGCAGGTAACCCGCCAGCAGAAGGCTGCTTACTATCCCGACCTGTACGGCAGCCTGACGGCGGTGAAGCCGGAAGAGGGAAGCCGTATCGCGGCGGGCAATCTCAACAATCCAATTGTCTATGAACGTGCCGCCGGTGGGCTTGCCTTGTCGCAGCTCATCACCGACTTCGGACGCACCAACAACCTGGTAGCCACCGCGGCGCTTCACGCCAAGGCAGCCAACATGAATTCGGTTGCCACCGCCGACCAGATCAAGCTGGCGGTGGACCAGGCCTTCTATAACGCCCTACAGACGGTTGCCCTGCTAAAGGTTGCCGAGCAAACCGTTTCTGCGCGGCAACTGGTGTCGGACCAGATCACGACCCTGTTTCAAAACAAATTACGATCGCAACTCGACGTCAGTTTTGCGAATGCCAATCTGGCGCAAGCCAGGCTGCTGTTGCTGGATGCGCAAAGTAATCAGCAGGCCGCGCTTTCCTTGCTCTCGGAAATCCTGGGATATGCCTCGCAACAGCCGTTTGATTTGGTCGAGTCCGCGGAGGAGTTGAAGCCTCCCCCCGATTCGGTCAGCAGGTTGGTGGACGAGGCCCTCAGCAATCGCCCGGAGATTGCCGCCCAGACTTACGAATATCAGGCCGCACAGCGCTTCCAGAAAGCCGAGCGAGACCTGCTGTTTCCCAGCGTCGAGGCGTTGGGTGTTGTGGGCCGGACTCCCTACAGCAACACCGTCGCCGGCGTCACGCCATTCACGAGCTGGTACGGGGCGGTGGGAGCTAATGTCAACATTCCAATCTTCAATGGCTTCCTGTATCCCGCGCGATCGCGGGAAGCAGCGTTGCGCGCACAGGCCGACGAAGAACAACTCCGCGATTTGAAGGACCGGATCGCCAACGACGTCCGTGCCAGTTGGCTGAACGCTATCACTGCATTTAACCGGATCGGTGTCACGCAGCAGTTTGTCGATCAGACCAACTTGGCGGTGGATTTGTCGCAGACCCGCTACAGCCTCGGCTTGAGTTCGATTGTCGAATTGAGCCAGGCGCAATTGCAGCAGACGGAAGCCGCAATCCAGTTCGCTGCGGCCAAATACCAATACCAGATTGCGGAGTCGGTATTGCGCTTCCAAATTGCGTCGTCTTCGCCCAGCGGGCCATGACCCTAGGGTCTAAACTAGGTTCCATGCTGCAATCACACAAGAAGGCAATCGCTGCAATCAAGGATTCCCAGCAACGGGTCGAGAAGGCAAAACGCGACCGCGACAAAGCGAAGGCGCAGTTGAAAAAGGCTGAGGCGCGATTAGCATTGGAGCGGGAGCGGCTCAAGAAGAGCCAGGAACAACTGGAAAGCTAGGGCGATTCCAACGCTACTGCGAAAGAGGGTAGTCTATGCAACTCGGAATGGTAGGTCTGGGAAGAATGGGGGCCAACATGGTGCGGCGGCTCATGAATGCGGGCCACGAGTGCGTGGTCTTCGATATGTCCCCGAAGTCGGTGGAAGAGTTGGTGAAGGAAAAGGCGGTAGGGTCGTCCTCGCTGAAGGATTTTGCGAGCAAGCTGACCAAGCCGCGGGCGGTGTGGTTGATGATCCCTGCAGCAGTCGTGGACGAGACCATCGCCGGAATTGTGCCCTACCTTGAAGTCGGGGACGTCCTCATCGACGGCGGCAATTCCTATTACATCGACGATATTCGCCGGGCGAACCAGCTTGCATCCAAGGGCATTCACTACGTGGATGTCGGCACCAGCGGCGGCGTGTGGGGTCTGGAGCGCGGCTACTGCATGATGATTGGCGGCCCGGAATCGGCGGTGCAGCACCTCGATCCCATCTTCAAAACCATTGCCCCCGGCATCGGCGACATACCGCGGACACCGGGACGCGAGAAGATGGGCGGCACGGCGGAACAGGGTTATTTGCACTGCGGACCCAGCGGTGGCGGGCACTTCGTCAAGATGGTGCACAACGGAATCGAGTACGGCATCATGGCCGCTTACGCCGAGGGGCTCAACATTCTGCGATCAGCCAATGTGGGCAAGCAGACCCACGCGATCGACGCCGAGACTACCCCCTTGCGCGATCCGGAACATTACCAGTACGACTTCAACCTGACCGACGTCACCGAGGTGTGGCGGCGAGGCAGCGTGATCGCTTCCTGGCTGTTGGACCTGACCGCGTCAGCCTTGGCGGGAGATCCCGAGCTTGCGAAATTCGCCGGCCGGGTGTCAGATTCCGGCGAAGGGCGCTGGACCATCAAGGCCTCCATCGACGAGGCGGTGCCAAGTCCCGTGCTTACCACCGCGCTCTACGAGCGCTTCAGCTCGCGCGGCGAGGCCGACTTTGCCGACAAGCTTCTGTCGGCGATGCGTTATGAGTTCGGCGGCCACCTGGAAAAAACGGCGGGGAAGTGAGAGACAGTAAATCTGGAT
This sequence comes from Acidobacteriaceae bacterium, assembly GCA_003152695.1. GTDB lineage: Bacteria > Acidobacteriota > Terriglobia > Terriglobales > Acidobacteriaceae > Bog-257. The sequence goes on along the minus strand of PMAT01000066.1, from coordinate 57,284 downwards.
GATACCGGGCGCGATCCAGAGGAGGCAGCGCTTTATGTAGTCTGAGTGCGCTCGACAATCCCGAACGCGAGCCTCCCTTGCAGTCCAAATCGTTCTCAAGTGACATGAGATAATCGGGTTACGTCGCATCGGCCCTGTAGCTCAGATGGATAGAGCAGCGGTTTCCTAAACCGAAGGTCGGCAGTTCGACTCTGCCCAGGGCTACCATTTTCAATCACCTACTGCATTAATCCTTCAGCGGCCTTCGAACATGCAGGGTGGTGTCACGCATCCCTACGAGGTTGTCCGTTGGGAGCTGCGATGAGTATACCCGTGGCAACCACCAGCGCTCCTCCAATGCTGATGACAAGCAGACCAGTCCTATGGAGTATTGAAAAGCGGTCTGGCCAGCTCTTCCGGGGATGCCGACTCCGGGTGCTCCGCCTTCCAGCGCACGGCAGCGGTAATCCGGGTGCGTCCGCTGGGATGATCAAAGAAGATGAACTCCTCAACCGGCCCCGGATCAAGTTTGCGATATTCTCCCAGCATCAAATCTACGTTGGCCTCGCCATCAGGTTGACGAGCAGAATTCAAGCCGTACATGTCCGCCTCAAACTCCATGGTGCGGGTGATGGTGTTGGTCACGGGCGTCAGGAGAAAGAAATAAACGGACAATCCAATAATCGCCAGCGGGAGCACAGCGACGTCGGTCATCTCCCGGATGCCCCACTGCTCTCCCCAGCGCGCCAGGCCAAAGTTGATGCACCAGCTCAGGAAGGCAAACCCGATCACCACCACGACCCCAAACATGACCAATCCCTTGTACTCGTGGTTGAGAACATAATGGCCCATCTCGTGTCCCATGGTGGTTTCAATCTCCGGCAGGGTGCACCGCTTCAAGAGATTGTCGTTCAGCGAAATTCGCTGCGTCCCGGCGAAGCCGCTGACGTTGGCGCTAACCCGGTTCGACTGCCGGGAGGCGTCGAACTCGTAGACGTCGGTGGCAGGAATCCCGTTCGCGCGCGCCATGCTGAGGATTGGATCTTTGATCCGGGAATCTTGTAACTTCGTGTACTTGTTAAATAAGGGGGCGATGTATACCGGTGCGATCAGGCTGACGAACGCCAGAAAAACTATCGCCAATGCGGCTCCCCACACCCACCAGCTTCTTCCCAGGCGCCGCACCAGTCCGAAGAGCGGAATCATCAGAATCCCGCCCAGCACCACGCCAACCGCCAACATAACAGCCTGGTCCCGCATCCACGGCCCGAACGTCTGATTCAGCAGGCCATACTCGCGCTCGCGGAAGTAGCCTTCGTAAACGGAGAGCGGGAAGGTGAGCACAGACACGACGATAATAAATTGGACCCAGTAAAGCGCCGTCTGGAGGGGACGAAAGCGCGTAATGCGCTCGGCCAAATCACGCATGCGCATCGACCATCGAAACCTGAGCAACAGCCACATTACAACGACGGTCGAGAGAAAATCCCACAAGAGCAGCCAATAGCCGCCTTCGAAATACGCGTTGGAACGAGCCCGTTCTGCGGGAGGCATCTTCGCCAGATATGCATCGACGGCTGCGTTGACGTCGAATGATTCCCATGTTGCATGCCCATCGGCGACCGACGGCGTGGACGCAGGGTTCCCGCCGGCACTCTGCGCCGTCGCTATAGCCGTTAGGACAGTGCACAGTAGAACGACCTGAACGACATATCCCATTACGCGAACCATCTATCCCCCCTTGTAATAGTGGCATGTCTTTTCTGTGAGGTGACTCTTAGCATAAACCTACGAAGGAATCCATGCGGACAGAAGGGGCCCAGAACGCTTCTGCGTTCCCCCGCTGGCAGAGGCGGCGCATGTTATGGGTTGGGGAACACGTCGAAGCTTTTGATGCTGACCAGACGGGTAGAAATGCCCATAGGGAAAGAAACAGGGCATCCCGTTGCCGGAATGCCCTGTGGTGAGGTTCGTTACTGAATCCTCGCCGGGCCGTAAGGCCAAGCGAGAGATTCTTCTAGTGGCAGTTGGAGAACTTCACGGAAGCGATCTGGGTGCTCCAGTCGAAGCTCTGTGTGACCATGTAGAACTCGGTGGTGTACCACAAGGTGCAGTTATCAACCGGATCAATATGCATGGAGCTGTAGTCGCCCCAGCGTTGGGCCGTATCCGGCTGCGAACCGTTGCCCTGGACCACCAGCACCTCTGATTCCAGATTGTTGAGGCCGACCGAGTCGCCGAGCGTACGTCCGGCTATATAAATCGCCGGGTGCGTACTTGCGCTGGATTGGCTGTAGCCCACCAGGATATTGTCTGCCTTGTCCTGGGCCACCGAGCCCATCCAACGGTAAGTGTTGTCGGGAGCGTACGTGCCCGCCTGGAAAGTGGTGAGACTGGTAGAGGTCAGGGTGCCGATACCGGGTATTACCGGGGCCCGGAACTCGTACCACCGGACGCCAATCTCTCCACCGGAGGATTCCACGTCGCCGTTTACATACCAGTGCTGGGAGTGAGCATTGCCGCAAAGAGCGCAGGCTAAGGCACTAGGCGCCGGGCCATCATTCCAATAGGCGAAGCGATACATCAAGCGATCGCCCAGCGAATCTATGGGAGCGCCGCCAAGGTTGGGAACGCAATCGCCACCAAAACCGCCACTGCAGGAACCGTTGTACGTGGGTACGGCCTGGAGGATTGTGTTGGGGCTACCCAAAACGAACGAATTCGCAGGCGTCGTAAAGTCCGCGTGGAACTGATACAGCGACAAATGGGAGTTGTCCACATCGCCTACGCTGCCAATATAGAACTCATCTTGGGGAGTGCCAGCCGAGGTGTTGGGCACACCGAGAATGGAATCGAGGTCGCCCGGCAATAGGCTGTCCTCGCTCGAGGACAACTGGAAGCAAATCTGCGTTGGACTGGTAGCGTGCGCCAGGATGGCGGCGCGGTCATAGGCGCAGATTTTCGGACCCTGGAAGCCGCTGCCGCCGGGGCCGAAGTTATTCCAAGCTTGGTAGTAGCCGTTGTTGACGCCAGAGGTAGGCCAAATACCGAACTTCGGGTAGTCAGGGAAGCCGCTACCGGGCACCGAGAACTGCCAAACATGATAGGTACCAGTTGCGTCGTTGGTGTCGGAGACAGCGACGCAGACGGCGTATGGAGAAGAAAAGACGTTCTGCGACAGGAACCAGCGATCGGCCTTCCGGTCAAAGTCCGCGAGGATGTCGCCGGCGTTGCTGTTCGCGCACAGGGTCCCAGGGATGCCGTTGTGCCAGAGCGTGTTGCCGAGGATGGCCGGCCCGCAGGTGTAGGGTGAAGTCTTGGAGCAGATGGTGTAGGAAACGTTCACCCATTGCAGCACCTGGGTGTCGCCCACTGCCATGTTGGTATCGGGAGGAGCGTCAGGAACGGTGTATCCCGGGAAGCCGTTGCCGACACCAAGGAAATTAGCAATGATCGAATAATTGGTTGACGGAGCACCAGTGCTGCTCTGTTCCACGGGGTCCACGGACTTTCCGAAGTCGCGTTTGGCAATGCGACGCACCGGATTCGCTTCGTGGAAGCCGTATTGTAGTGGTTGTGGCTGCTGCATCAGTTCTCTGAGTGGCGCGGTCTGGCCAGACGCCACGGCGTGGTTCACGGATATTTCCTGCGCAGCGAGTGGCAGGATACAGAGCAACAAAACGCCCACGGCGAACATGGACGTCCCGATAATTTTGGAGGTGTTTCTTGTCATATCGATCCCATTCTCCTTAACTGATCTACGCGGCGCATTGGGTATCGCTTGCCCGCAGTAGTCTTCGCAACTCGGCAGGTGTGTTTGGTTGAAACACGGTTCTTCGTGCCTTCTTGGTTGAGCAATTGTGATTCGTTACCTGTTTGAATTGTTCCTAGGCAGGTGAAAGGATTGAAACACAGAGGGATGGGCAATGCAACTATTATTCTCGTAGTTACAGGCTCCCTTGCGGGCCCCGCCGCCCTCCTTCTCAAATCCAGTCGGGGTCGGCGGAGTGCGGTCAAAGCCTGTTTTCAATGAGTTTTGAGCGAAAAAGCACCGGAGTTCCCGTTCTTGGCTCAGTCTGTATGAAAAAAATGTCACAGAAATTTTACAAAGCCCAGGTCGCGCGGGGCTGCTCCGCATTCCCTTTTTGGGCTGACCTTTAGATATTGCGCAGCCCGTGTATGAGAGCCTCCGTGCTAAACTAAAAAATTGACTGCTACCGGGTAGCCTAGCGTGTGCGCGGCCATCGTAAGGCTCCCATTCCAGCTCCCTGAATTTTCAAAGCTTTCATCAACGGTAAGATCTTCGCCAAGGGGAAAGACACGTGCGACAAGAACATGACTGTTACCTATCGCGTATTTGGCTCTGCTTCGCTCTCTTCGCGGTCCTGACATGCAGTGCAGCGTCATCGTTGGCACAAAAAACCGTAAAGCAGGATGCCGGAGGCGGCAGAAAGCTGGAGTTCGACTACAACACCGCCGGTCAGGTGACGGAGCAGCGCACCATGGGCGCGGATGGCAAGCTGGAGCAGAAAGTCGATTACGAGTCTCGGCCCGGATACTTCGTCGCTGACCAAACCACCACTTTCTATTGGCCGGACGGCAAGGTCCACAGGATCACCAAGAACACCTACGATGCGAGCGCAAATTTCACAGGCGAATTCGTCCAGGAGCTCGATGAATCCGGCAAACAAACCGCGGGGCATCGGTTGACTCACGATCCCATGACGAACGTCTATACCTGCGCCGATTGGAGCACGGCTACGCAAACCTACAAGTCTGTCGAGTGTCCCGCGGGCGAGGAATCAAGTGGTGGATCCGAAGGGGTCAAGAAGTTCACTTACGACGAGATTATGAAACATCTGGAAGCGGCCCGAAAAGCCGCCGGGGAACAAAATCCGCAAGTCTTCAATCCTGAACGGCCAGCTGTTAAGACAAAGCAGGAGGTCGGGTTGATCGTGCCGGCACAGGTCCATCCTGGCGAGCGCGTTTCGGGCCGCATGGTCGCAAACGCTGCCGAGTATGCAGATCTACCAGACGTGACTGTGATCGAGGTTGCGGCGCCTGGATCGAGTGACGAAGCTTCGACGTTGGCGGGCTGGACTGTCGAGGTGGCCGGCGAAAGCCCGCAGCGCACTGACGGACCGATCACCTTCACCGTGCCGCGCGGCGGCTCGGGACTCAACATCACGTTCCGGCAAACGGGGAATTCCGCCCACACCGTTTCCAAGCTCGTAAGCTTTCCCCGAAGCGAGGTCAAGAAGCGGAAAACGCCAGGTTCGTTTGAGGCGGCGGCGCTATGCCTGAAGGGACAACTGTGTACCGTCCGTGGACCGTTCAGCGGAGACAGCAGCAAAACCTTCGCCGCTTTCGAGGACCGCCCGGCGATGGTCGTGGCCGAAACGCCCGACGCCGCATATATCCGTATTCCGGAGCGGACCGAACCGGGCGCGCGGCCCTTGTTTATCGCGGAGAACTCAAAAGTGGTCGCACTGCCAGTGGCAGTCGGCGAGTTCACTCTCAAGAACGGAGATAGGCAGGTACAACCGGGGCAGACCATAGTGACGTTCCCGATTCTGGAGGGCCCGTCCGACATTTCCGACGCCGCCTGGCAGGCGGGAAACTTCCCCGCGACGAATCTTGAGGAGGCGCGGAAGCTGATACCCGGATTTCAGTTGCCGCGAGAAGATCGAAAGGGGCGCGAGCAGCAAGAGGCGGAACCCAAGCAAGAGTCAAAAGAGAAGCGAGAGGCGGACGAGAAAAAAGGGGGATCGATTTTGCTGGTTGTCAAGAACCTGACGCCTGAACAGGTTTCGATGCGTGGCGCCAAAGACCAGATGATCGTCTTTCATTTGAGTGATGAGTCGTTCAGCCGAGGCGAATTCAAGTACGACCTCATAGTTGAGGCCATCAAGTCGGGCCATTTTGATATAAGGGGCTACGTTATCCCCTTTTTGGCGCCGGTACGAGGGCAAGAGTTTTCCGCCAGCAGCTCTGCCGGAAAGTAGAACGATTTCTGAATTGACAGCGCTCAATGCAGTCCGTACGCTGGAAAGAAGGGAAAGAAAGTTTGCCTAGCGACGCGACAAACCGCACGAGCCCGCACCACCCCATACTCGGTCCTTTGGAGATTCGCGTCATGGAGGTGCTGTGGAGCGCAGGCCAGAGTAGTGTGCGCGACGTGGTCGAGAAATTGGAAACCAGGCTGGCGTACACCACGGTGATGACCACCCTGGACCGGCTGTTCAAGAAGGGAATGCTGGATCGGCAGAAGTCGGAGCGCGCGTTTCTATATTTGCCGCGCCTGTCCAGTCGAGAGTGGGAGCGGCAGCGCGCTGGCGACCTGATTGCCGGTTTTTTGGCCGGTCCGCAACCTGCCCGCGACGTGTTGTTGTCATCGCTGATTGATGCCGTTGGCCAACACGACGCCGTCCTGCTCGATCAATTGCAAGAGAAGATCCGGAAGAAGCGCAAAGAACTATCAGCAGGGAGGAAGCTATGAGCCTCCCGTACACTTTGCGATTACTCTGCTTATGTGGCGCCTCGTTTTTCATGATTCACGCTGCCCTCGCTGTCGCCACGCGATTGAGTGCCGGCACCGCGATGCGCATGGCGGAGCGATTGAAGCCCAGTTCTGCGGCGCGCCTGCTATTTGCGCTGCGCATGCTTCCCTTTACGCTGACACTGCTGGCGGTGCTGGCATTCTGCATTCCTAGCTATCTGTGGCTGGAGCCGGAAGCGGCCGGTGAAAAAGTCGGTCTCGTTTGTTTTTTGACGGCGCTGCTGGGCGTGGCGATCTGGACGCTGGCCATCGTGCGGGCGGTCAATGCGGTCCGTGGCACAGCGCGCTATCTGCATCGCTGTGAACGCCACGGGAAGCAGATCGAAATGCCGGGAGAAACCACACCGGCGTTGTTGCTCAAAGATAGATCTCCGGTGTTAGCCGTGGCTGGTGTAGTGCATCCCCGGCTGGTGATTTCGCGTCGCGTCATGCGCGGGCTTAGCGCGGAACAGATTGACGCTGCCCTGCGCCATGAGCGCGCCCATCGCGCCTCGGGCGACAACCTCAAGCGCTTTCTCATGTTGCTGGCGCCCGATGTTCTGCCTTTCCTGCGCGGTTTTGTAGCTCTGGAACAGCGGTGGGCGAAAACCATCGAATGGGCGGCCGACGATCAAGCCAGTGCCGGCGATCCCCGTCGCGCTCTTTCTCTGGCCGACGCGCTGGTGAAAGTGGCGAAAATGGGCAGCCAGCCGCAGCTTTCCTATCTATCCAGTTCGTTGATGGCCGATGATCACGATCTGTCGGAGAGGGTCGATCGTCTGCTGCGCCCTCAGCCCATTGCCGAAAAGCCGGCGAAGCAATTGGTCCCCCTAATAAGCGGGGCCGGGGCACTGATGGGCGCGTCGCTGATGATTGTGGTTCTTTGGCCGGCCAGCCTGAGCATGGTACACCAGGCGCTCGAGCAGCTTGTCCGCTAGGTTCGTCGAGTCTCTCTCACTTCAAGGCGTGGCTTCCCGGGAGCGATATCGTTTCACGCAGTCCGGAAGGAGGCGACGGCGTGCGCCAGACTTGATTCCCAATTTAGGAAAGCATGATCAATATTGGACAAGTTAGTGACGCTAGCTTCGTCCCCATCGTCTATAATTTCCCCACAGATCGTCCCAAAAGTTCTGCGAAGATCCTCGAAACTCGTTGGCCGAAACGAGAAACATATGCCATCTTCGTTGAACTTGTCTGGCGTCTTCACTGACGCTATTGCTGAACACCTCACCATCATTCGCCAATTTGTGGCGCAGGAAGATTCCTTCGAGCGCGCCGCGGAGCGCATCACCGACTGTTTGCTCGCGGGGAACAAGATTCTGTGGTGCGGCAACGGCGGCAGTGCAGCCGACTCACAGCATCTTGCGGCTGAGCTCGTGGGACGCTTCCACCGCTCGCGCCGCGCTTTTCCTTCCATCGCTCTCACCACCGACACCTCGGTTCTGACTGCCATCGCCAATGACTGGAGCTACGACGACGTGTTTACACGCCAAGTTGAAGCTCTTTGCCAATCGGGAGACGTGTTAGTCGGGATTTCGACCTCGGGAAACAGCAAGAATGTTTGCGCCGCCCTGGCCAAGGCGCGTCAATTGGGGGCCTTCACGGTGGCCATGACTGGCCGAAACGGAGGCCGCATGGCTGCGCTCGCGGATGTCTGCTTGCGCATTCCTGCCACCGATCCGGCGCGCATCCAGGAAGGCCATATCGTTTGCGGGCACATTCTGTGCGAATGGATCGAACTTGCCGCCTGCATCACCGACGCAATGGCCGTCGAGGGAGGCGCACCGTGATCGCCAACTTACCTGGCATTGTCGCTCTCGTCGAGTCGGGCTGGCACAATGTTCGGGTGCTGGTGGTCGGCGACGTCATGTTGGACAAGTACATCTGGGGCGATGTGCAACGTATTTCGCCAGAAGCGCCAGTCCCCGTGGTTCGCGCTACCTGGCATAACGAGCGACCGGGAGGCGCGGCCAACGTAGCCATGAACCTTGCAGGGCTGGGGGCTTGCGTCACAGTCGCGGGGTTCGGCGGCGGCGACACCGAGCAGGAAAGATTGGAATCCATGCTGGCCGAAGCGGGGGTTGAGCCAGCTTTAAGCGCAGTTGAGGCCATTCCGACGACCACCAAGCTGCGCATCTTTTCTGGCAACCAGCAAATGATGCGACTCGATACCGAGGCCGCGCCGTCACCTTCCAACGCGGCTTATGCAGAGCTGCTGAAGAGCGTGTCCACCTCACTGCCGAACGCCGACATTGTTGTGCTCTCCGATTACGCCAAAGGTGTCCTGACGGAAGTCGTGTGCCGTTTCATCATTGCGGAAGCGGGCAAGCTAGGGGTCCCCGTCCTGGTGGATCCTAAGCAGCGAGATTTTTCGCGCTACCATGGCGCCACTACGGTCTGTCCCAACCTGAAGGAACTGGCGGCAGCTACCGGCGAGCCTTTCTCTGACATCGATCGAGTGCTGGCCGCCGGCCATGCCATGCTCGCTTCGCTGGATATGGAGTTCATGGTGGTGACGCTGGGCGACAAGGGCATTGCCGTCTTGCGCAAGAACTCGCGCCTCCATGCGCCCGCAGTTGTCCGCCAGGTTTACGACGTTTCCGGAGCGGGGGATACGGTCATGGCAGTCCTGGCGCTGGCGTTGGCGTGCCAGGTCGAGATCGAGACTGCGGCCCAGTTGGCAAACCTCGCGGCGGGAATCGTGGTGAACAAGGTGGGCACCGTTCCCATTCAGCGCGAAGAGTTGCTGGGCGCATTGTCGCAAGAACTTGCGCTGCACCTGGAGGAAAAAATCTTGCCCTTGAAGCGGCTGCTTTCCCGCGTGGCGACGTGGCGATCTGCCGGCGACTCCGTGGTTCTGACCAACGGATGCTTCGACATCCTGCACATCGGGCACATCAGTTTGCTGGAGCAGGCGCGCCGCAAGGGCGATCGCCTGATTGTCGCGCTCAACAGCGATGCGTCGGTACGCCAGATCAAGGGACCGTTGCGGCCCATCGTGGGCGAACATGAGCGCGCGCGGATTCTGGCCGCTCTCAGCGCGGTGGACGCGGTGATCGTCTTCAACGAAAGCACACCTTTGACACTGATCGAGGCGATTCGTCCGGACGTGTTGGTGAAAGGTGGCGACTACCGCGAAGAGGCTGTCGTGGGGGCCCGCGAAGTGCGGTTCTGGGGCGGGCGTGTCGAACTCATACCTTTGGTCGAGGGAATCAGCACCACACAGTTGATTGCGAGGGCGGGGACGAAACCTTCGTCGAGGCTGGCCTCCTCCGCTGTCAGGGCCTGATTCACAGGTTGGAGAGGATCGATGCTGCCGCCTCTGTTCTTGTCCGTTCGCGTGCCCACAAAGTTGGCGATCTTCTGGCGCGCCCACCTGGCGCCGGCAGCCAGGGACGACTCTCCTCGTCGCGATACTCTGACTTTGCTTGTCATCCGGCTCGATGGCCTCGGCGACGTAGTGCTGACTACGCCTCTTTTCCGGGAACTGAAGCGTGCCTTCCCTGGATCCTGTTGCACAGTGGTTGTGCAGGAGGCCTTCCGCCAACTCCTCGTAACCAATCCGCACATTGACGAGATCATAAGTTTGCGCCCGTTACGGACTGTGTGGCTGCCAGCGCGGGTGCGAACTCTGCTGTCGGTGCTGAGGCTCTATTGGGGCCGATTGCGAGGCAGGCGCTTCGACCTTGCCATCTCTCCGAGGTGGGATGTTGATGACCAACTCGCGACATTTCTGGCCTCACTGGTCGATGCCAAGCAACGGGTGGGCTACACCGAGTTGGCCTCGCCCGCCAAGCAGCGCCACAATCGCGGATTCGACACGGCATTCAGCGCCTGTCTTGCGGCGGGTCCGGTTCAACACGAAGTGTTGCGCAACCTCGAGATCGTAAGCGCCCTGGGTGGGAAGGTCGAAGACAGCAAACTGGACATCAGCCTCACCCAGCACGACCGTGAATTCGCGTCGAAGCTGCTGGCGAACGTGCCCGCCTCAAGCACCCTGGTCGCCGTCGGTATCGGTGGCCGGAGCGCCAGCCGCCGATGGCCGCTGGAAAACTATGCCCAGAGCCTGGCGCAACTCTGGAAGGAACATCGCATGCAGCCGGTGATCATTTGCTCAGATGGCGAATGGGAAGAAGCCTGCAAGCTTGACAAGCTTCTGTGCTGCGAAGCCATCATCATTAGTGGCGCGCCGCTTCGTAAGGTGTGTGCCGTGCTGGAGCGCTGCGATCTTTTTATCGGGAACGACAGCGGAAGCGCCCATCTGGCGGGCGCGATGAATTGCAAGACTATTGTAATTTCACGGCATCCGAGTGGCGGCGATCCCAACCATGCCAACAGTCCCATCCGCTTCGCGCCTTATTGTGATCGAGTGCGCGTTCTGCAACCGGAGGCTGGGCTGGAGGCGTGCAGAGCAGAGTGCCTCTCCTCGGAGCCGCATTGCATCAAGGCTGTGTCCGTGGAGCAGGCAGTTGCCGCCGTGCGCGAGTTGCTGCGGAGCGATCAGTCTCTACCGTCGTGCATCCAGGCGAAGGTGTCGCCTCCGCATAGTGACCATTCTCGCCCGGCAATTGATCCTGCCGCGGCAGTTGCACTCAGCAGAGCGGCAGAACTTTCCAAGGTTGCAAGGAACAGGACAGCGGACCTGCCTTGAAAGACCAGCCATGCCCTTAACGTGCTTGCCGGCATCCCGTTACGGTCGAATCGCGAAGGCAGTGTCGTCGGGTGCTGCCGCGAGGCTGCTGTCGGCCGCAATCACGCTGGTGTCGTTGCCCCTCGCCGTGCGCTACCTGGGCGCCGAACGCTATGGCGTGTGGGCGACCATCACCACGACCGTAGTGTGGATCAACCTGCTGGACCTCGGCATTGCCAACACACTAACCAATAGCATCTCGCGGGCCTACGCGCTCGACGACAAAGCGTCCGCAGCGCGCTATTTCAGCAACGCGCTGCTGGTCACCGGAACCATTGCGGCGGTTGTGGGCGGAGTATTCGCCGCTGTCTCTTCTCGCGTGAACTGGATGAGCTTGTTCAATGTGAGTGCGCACGTGCCGGCGGCCGAGGTGCGAGACACGGTCGCGGTTGCTGTCGCACTGATGTTGCTTGGCCTGCCGTGCAACTTAGGCGCGAAGCTGCTCGCCGGCTACCAGGAGCTGCATCGCAACAATTACGCCGTCTGTGCCGGAGCAGTGGCCGGTGTGATCGGGCTTGCCCTGGGCATCACCTTGCGCGTCTCGATGCCGGTGCTGTTTGTGATGTCGGTGGGATGCCTGACTTTTGCCAGCCTGGCTAACCTGATTCTTGTGATCACGTGGCACAAGCCGTGGCTCCTGCCCCGGCCTTCGCTGCTCGACCGCTCGACCAGCAGGGAACTGCTTGATTCCGGCTCTTCCTTTTTTCTGATTCAAGTGGCGGCGGTGGTCGTGTTCAGCTCCGACAATATCGTCGTCAGTCATTATCTGGGAGCGGCGGAGGTAACGCCTTACAGCGTTACCTGGCGACTGGTGGGACTCGCCGCGGTATTGCAGTCGCTCATCTTTCCAGCGCTCTGGCCGGCCTACGCAGAAGCTTATGCCAAGCGCGACTATGGCTGGATACGGCGCACCTTCTCTGTGACCATGAAAGGCACCGTCGTGCTCAATCTATGCTGCGTGGCTGTGCTGATCGGTTGTGGCCGCACCTTGATTCGGTTGTGGGCGGGTGCGGCGGCTGTGCCAACATTTCCCCTGTTGCTGGCGATGGGAGTGTGGGCGCTGATCAGCGGATTCATGAGCGTCGAATCCTGTTTGCTGGCGGCCCTGAACCGGATCCGTGAGCAGGCCGCACTGTCGATCGTGGCGGCAGTGGTGAATATCGCGTTGTCCATCGCGCTGGTGCGGCACGTCGGCTCGCTCGGCGTGATTGGCGGAACGATTCTGTCCTACCTCTTCGTGCTGGTAGTACCGCAAAGCGTTATTGTGCATAGGTTGTTTAAGCAGGAACTGGCGGCTGAGGGGGAGACGCTGTTCGCCTTTCGCTCTTCGCTCCTCGCCAAAGCAAAACTTCTCTAGAGCGCTGTCCGGCGAAGAGCGAGGAGCGAGGAGCGAAAAGCGAATAGCGATTCGTTTCAGCCCACCAGGAAGGGGTTGCTGGCGCGCTCTTCGCCGATGGTGGTCAGCGGTCCGTGTCCGGGCACCACGATGGTCTCGTCGGGCAGCGCCAGCACGGGGCCGTGCAACGACTGCATGATCTTTTTGTACGAGCCGCCCGGCAAGTCGGTGCGGCCAATCGAGCCCGCGAACAAAGTATCGCCCGCGATCAGCTTCTTCTCGGGCGCGAAATACAGGCAAATGCTGCCCTCGGTGTGACCGGGCGTATGCAGAACGTCCGCGATCAGGCTGCCCGCGCGGACTTGGTCGCCCGCGCTGAGGCTGGCGTCGATCACCACCTTTTCCGGAGTGGGCATGCCGATCCATGTCGCTTGCACGTCCAGCATCTTCAGCAGGGCGTGATCGTTTTGGTTTAGCAGAATGGGCGCGCCGGTCAGACGCTTCAGCTTCATCGCTCCACCCACGTGATCAATGTGCGCGTGGGTGACGACAATTTGCTTCACCGTCAGCCCGTGACGCTGCACCACGGCCATCACGTCTGCGATGTCATCGCCGGGATCGATGACCATGGCCTCTTTGGTCTGTTCATCGCCGATCACCGAGCAATTGCATTGCAGCGGGCCGACCGGGAAGATCTCGTGGATCATGGTTCAAAACTATCACGAAGCGGGGTGCGGATTCACTGCCGCAGGAAGCCGCCGCTTGAGTCACGCCACGTTCTGAAGTAAACTGCGCAACTTAGTCTTGGATATCAGCAGACGAGGCTGTACCGGATCGCTGGACAGGAGTGGCATTGGATCGCATTCGGTTCATTACGCATCGGGACCAGCGCATCCTGCTGGTGGATTGCAGCCATTGCACGGCGGCTGAGATAGCCACGATTGCCGACCTACTGCCCGATTTCGTCACCCGCGAGCCACTGGGATCGGTGCTGTTGCTGGGCGATTTCACCGGCGCGCAATTCAGCCGCGAGGCGGTCGAGCACCTTAAAATCTCAGCAGTCTTCCATCGCCCTCACTTGAAACGGTCAGCTTGGGTGCTGACCGAAAACCTTCCCAAAGCGTTCTACGATTCCATCCGCACCTTCTCCGCCCGCCAGATCCCGACCTTCGCCACCCGCGGGGAAGCGCTGGAGTACCTGGTGAGCTGACGCGGCACGAAATTCAGGGGCAGTAATGTATTTTGGCAAAATGACGGGAGGTCGCGGGAGATGGCGGGACGCTACCCTTATTCGGATCGCTTATGGTAACGCCTGTGGCTGTTGAAAAACTCGCTTGCAGAGATCGCGCAGAAAATTCGTTGCACTAGGATGCCTTATAAAGGATTTTCTCCGCCCCGGGTATACATTTCTGGTCACCCATTTTGGGTCGATTTTCGGAAAAATGGACTTTTTCAACACCCACGCCTGTTCACAACAGTTACCCTCAACCGCGGTGCTCGTGACCTGCGTCACTCCTCTGTGCCTGTCTTCAGTGGTGTAATTGGCTGGTATCAAGCAGAGACCTGAGCCGAGACAATGGTGAATCTTACACGTGTTGCACTACTCGGTAGCCTTATCTGGGTGATGGCCTGGGCCGCCCTCGGTCAATCGAACACAGCCAACGATCGTGTCGAGGGTAAGGACATGCACGGCCTGATCGTCTATGGTCAGGGATTTGCCTTTCTCGCTAGTGAACCGAACGATTGGGATACTGATACCGGACAGGTCGCCAGAGAGTACGGCGTGAACGCTATCTTTTTTCCACGCGCACAGTCGTCCCGTTCCCATCATGTAACAATACGCGTCAGGTTAAATAGCAAGACGACCGAAGACCCACAGCAAAACATGACGTTCGATATGAATCAGTACAAGAAACAATACCCGAGTACACAATTCACGGACTTGGCCGTCAAGCATCCAGATTACCCGACCGCGACAAAGCTGTTTTATACGCGGAACGAGTTCTACGAGTACGTAGCGTATGTGAACCCCGGATCGCAGTTTAACTTGGTGTTTTCTGTGGCGATGTCGAAAGAAAAGGAAGCCGCTACGCAAGACGAACTCGCAGCGTTTGATCACGTATTGCGCTCATTGAAGTTCGTCACACAGGACGTGCAAGGGCCACCAAAGCAATAACTGGCGTAAAATCGCCTTGTCGTAAGTGATCCGGGCTTAACGACTTTTTCGTTGCCTCTGGCACTCCCGCGTTTTCTTTTCCTCCGCCTCGCACCTGAGCAATTCCTCTTTTTGAAACGGTGAGCACTTGGCGTACTGCGTTGTCGAACCGCTCGAATGCGCAGGCAATATAGGAGTCCTTCGACTCGCTGCCCTCGGTCAGGATGACAAAGTTATATGGGATGACGGTCGAGAGAGTTCGTCATCTCTGTTGCGCAATGACAGGGCGCGTGCGAGAGTGAGCGGTGGAGAACCACGCCTCGTGAGCCGCTGAATGCCCTGCTTGCTCTATTGCGTCACCCAGCCGAGCCAAATCGTGATAATGGCAGCGGGAGTGTGCGACGGCGTGGTCGAGTCGCGTGAGATGCTGGAAGTGCAGGTGTACTGGAGCGAAATCGCCAATCCTGAAGCATGTTTAGGCTCGGCCGAATCGCTAAAAAAAGCCGCGCTGCAATTTCACCAGGTGCTGCGCGAGATCCTGGCGACCGCGACTCCGATTCCGTTTCGTTTTCCCACGCTGCTGGAAAACGAAGATGGAATCGAGACACAACTCGCAGAGGGGCAGGAACTGTATCGCGAAGCCCTGGAGCGGATTGGCGATGCCGTGCAGTACGAGGTGGTGGGCAGCTGGGCTGAGGATGAGCAGGTTGATCTGGCGACACCGGTCAGCGGCCGAGAGTATCTCAAGCGACGTTCGCAGGCGGCAGGACGGATCGCGGCCATCGACAGCAAACTGAAAGGCGTCACCGCCGGCTGCGTGCGCGAGTGGCGGGCACGGCAGGAGCGCAAGAGCCATCGCTGGTTCGCGTTGGTGCCTCGGGAAAGCCGCGAGCGGTTCGTCGCGTCGCTGCGAAGCGCCGGACCGTCCCAAGGGGTCCGGCTTCGCTTGAGCGGGCCTTGGCCTCCAGCCGAGTTTGTCACGCCGCCAGGGGAGCATGGTCATCATTTATGATAAGACTGCCCCGGGAGGCAACGCCGGCGTAGTCGTTACATTTCCCGGCACTACTACTGGCGCGCTTGTCGCACTGGGACCACTGCTCTTAGTGGCCAGCGGCAATGATCCTCCGGAAGAAGGCACACATGTCCCGGATTCGTTTCATCCTCTCTTGTGGCTTGCTGGCGCTTCTTGCCACCAGCGTGGCTTCGGCGAACAGCATCGTCAAGATCCGCATAGATGACACTATTCAGCCGATTACGGCCGAGTACATCGACCGCGCCATCGAACACGCTCGCCAGACCAACGCTGACGCCGTACTTATCGAACTGAGCACGCCCGGCGGTTTGCTGGATTCCACGCGTACGATCATCCAGACGATCCTGGCGTCGCCCGTTCCGGTCATCATCTACGTCGCCCCCAGTGGCGCGCGAGCTGCTTCCGCAGGCTTCTTCATCCTCGAAGCCGGCGACGTTGCGGCCATGGCTCCCGGGACCAACACCGGCGCGGCGCATCCCGTCACCCTCGGTGGCGAAAAGATGGATGACACCATGAAGGCCAAGGTCGAGAACGACTCGGCCGCTTTTATGCGCTCCTACGTCGGGCCTCGGGGACGCAACGTGCAACTGGCGGAGACCGCGGTGCGCGAGTCGAAGTCGTGGACCGACCAGGAAGCTTTGCAGCAGCACCTCATCGACATAGTCGCTCGCGATCAGAACGACTTGCTCCATCAACTCGACGGCCGCACCATCAAACGCTTCGACGGCAAGACGGCGAAGCTGCATCTCGCGGGGGACTCGATCGACGAATTGCCCATGACGCTGAAGCAGAGAATTCTGGATTTTCTGCTCGATCCGAACATCGCCTTCCTGGTGCTGGCGGTGGGTGCGCTGGCGCTCTACGCCGAATTCAATCACCCAGGTGCGATCGTGCCCGGAGTGGTGGGGGTGGTTTTTATCCTGCTGGCGCTGTTTGCGCTCAACTTGCTGCCCACGCAGTACGCGTCGTTCACCCTGATCATTGCCGCGTTCGTGCTGTTTGCCCTGGAGGCCAAATTTGCAACTCATGGCGTCCTCGGCCTCGGTGGGATAGCTCTGCTCACGATCGGCGGGCTGCTGCTGGTGGATGGCCCCATTCCGCAAATGCGGGTGCAGTTATGGACGGCGCTCGGCGTGAGCGTGCCGCTCGGTCTGATCACGGTGTTTCTGATGACCATTGCCCTACGGGCGCGACGCAGCAAAGTCGTGACCGGACTGCAAGGCATGATCGGCGCGGTGGGTGAAGCGCGCACCGATATCGATCCGGAAGGGAAGGTCTTTGTCCAGGGCGAGCTGTGGAACGCGCACGCCCGCTCGCGCGTCGGCCTCGGCGAGCACGTCGTGGTGCGCAAGGTTGAGGGTCTGGATCTGGAAGTGGAGAAGCAGGAGTCAGTAGCCAGTAGCCAGTAGCCAGTTGTCAGCAGGTCGGAGAATCCTGCTCAGCGTTTTGGCTGATAGCTGACAGCTCGCCTGTTACCAAGTTAGGTAACTCATCCAATTGGTTCTACAATCTTCCGTAGTACTCGTTTTACAATTCTAAGTAACTGGAGGCACCCCGTGCCCGGTATAGCTGGCATTGTTGTCATCGTCATTGTCGCTCTCTACATCATCAACTCGATCAAGATCCTGGCCGAGTATGAGCGTGGTGTTATTTTCCGCCTCGGGCGCCTGCTGGGGACGCCGAAGGGCCCAGGCATCATACTTGTGTTCGCGCCGATCGATCGCATCGTGCGGGTTTCACTTCGGCAGGAGGCCTTGGAGGTTCCACCGCAAGACATCATTACCCGTGACAACGTCACGTTGAAGGTGAACGCAGTCATCTTCCTGCGCGTGGTCGATTCCAACAAAGCGGTGGTCGCGGTTTCCAATTACATGTACCAGACGTCGCAGTTTGCGCAAACCACTCTGCGTTCTGTGCTGGGTGAAGTCGAGCTCGACGAGTTGCTGGCTCACCGCGAGAAGATCAATCTGCGGTTGCAGTCCATCCTGGATCAGCACACCGATCCCTGGGGTGTGAAGGTGACCAACGTCGAGGTCAAGCAGGTGGATCTGCCGGAGACCATGACGCGCGCCATGGCCAAGCAGGCCGAGGCCGAACGCGAGAAGCGCTCCAAGATCATTCACGCCGAGGGCGAGTTTGCCGCGGCCCAGCGCCTGATCGACGCCGCGCACTTGCTTGCCCAGGAGCCCACCAGCATCCAGTTGCGATATTTGCAAACGTTGACTGAAATTGGAGTGGAGAAGAATACCACCATCATCTTCCCAGTCCCGGTGGACTTGCTGGCCGGACTGCTGAACCGGGTGCAAGCGGCCCCGGCGAAAGTGGCAGGCTCCGGGCCGCCAGAGAAATAGCGAGGAACATGAGGACCATGGCTTCTGACGACACGGAAATAACCTTGGGCATGGGAAAACTGCTGGGACTATTTTTTCTGTTGGCAGCCATTTGCGGGGTCTTCTTTTCGATTGGCTACTCGCTGGGCAAAAATACGGGGCGCGAACAGGCGCTGAATGATCAGCCGGCGGCCGCTGCGACGGAGCCGGCGGCGATTGCCTCGGGAAGTAGCCAGAACAAGCCTTCGGCCGTAGTGGCGGTGAAAGCAGAGGCGGAGCCGGCGCCGCCGGAAGCAACCTCCAATCCGCAAAGCAATCTTACTTTCTACAAAGCGGTGCAGCAGACGGGAGCGCCCTTGCCGCCCAAGGACACACCTTCCACGGCTCCGGCGAAGGCGACGGCAGCCGCGGAATCGGCGGTCGTGACAACGACAAAGAGCGCGACCCCGCCAATTGCAGCGACCGTCAGCCCCGCTCCTCAGGTAACCCGCCCAGCTCCCGTGACCGGCCCAGGGACAATCGTGGTGCAGATCGCCGCGATTTCCCGGGAAGACGACGCGGTCGCGCTGGCGGGTGCGCTGCGCAAGAAAAACTACAACGTCTTCGTGGTGAACAATCCCATCACCAACGACAAGCTCTACCACGTGCAGGTTGGCCCGTTTACCTCCATCCAGGACGCCGAGGCGATGAAGGTGAAGCTGACCGGCGAGGGCTACAACCCAATTGTGAAGCGCTAGCTCTGGAGTCAGCAGTAGCATCCCGCCGTCTATCGAAAGACCCGGCGGCCCTCTCAACCTACCCCGTGCTCTCCAGAAAAAGAAACGCCGAAGCTCGCGGCTCCGGCGTTCATCGCTATCTGGCAAAAGAACGGTCTGGTAGGCAGCCCATAACTGTATTCCCAAATGTGAATTAGTTCCCATGGTAGGAAGCCCCGCATGGCACGGAAAGCGCGGGATCTCCCGGCGCGGTCTTGTAGTCTGGAACCGCTCTAAGCCGCCGCGCGGGTTGTGCCGATAACCCTTACATGCAGACTCGCAACGAGGACGTAAGACTCCAGCAGCGCTGCGGCGGGGCGACAAGAGGGACCTCCCTGTTGGAGTTTGCCCTGGTTGCACCCATGGTTTTCCTCCTGTTATTTGGCGTGTTCGACTTCACGCGTCTGTTTTACGTGGAGATGACGCTGCAGAACGCGGTGCGCACGGCGGGACGTTACGGCGTCACAGGAAACCACCTCGCCGACCCGAAACATCCGGGCCAGAACTTGTCGCGCGTGAGTTCGATGATTCAAGTTGCGCAGCAAGCGGCCGTCGGCCTTGATGTCTCCAACATGCAAATCTCCAGCACCGGCGGGGGCAAAGGCAGCGCAGGCGGTCCGCAAGACACGTTAACAGTCTCCCTGACCACCAATCTGAAACTCATGACACCTATCGTTGCCCGGTTCTTCGGGAACGGTACTTATACATTTACGGTCGCGGTCAGCTTCAAGAATGAGGCCTTCCCGCCAGGCAATACCACTTAGCGGAGCGAATCACGATGGCAGCACCAGGCCGCGATCACGCAATGCGCAACCCGCAAAGGGCGAACGATTCCGGGCAGGCGCTTGTGGAATTTGCCATATCGGCAACCCTGATGCTCACCCTGGTGTTTGCGGCGGTTGATTTCAGTCGTGCCATCTTCATTAAGGAAGTAATCACAAATTTGAGCGGGGAAGGGTCGAGCATGGCCTCCCGCGGCTCCACGCTTTCCGCTACCGCCGCCGCCGTGGTTGCAGCATCGGCGCCGCTTAACCTGAATCTCAATGGGACAGTGATCGTTTCGTCAGTTTTCAACAACAACAATCAACTTCAGCTCACAGGACAAGTATCCCAAGGTGGAATGGGGGCGACTAGCCAAATCGGACATTCGATTGGTGGCACAGCTATCCTTCCAACCTTGGTCACTCCCCAACTCAACCAGACGGTTTATGTGACGGAGGTCTACTACAAATACAAGCCGATCACGCCGATCGGCAAGTTTTTGGTCGGAATCGTATTGCCATCACAGTCCTACGACGTGGCGTACTACTGATAAGGAGGTGAAAGAGTGAAACTCTCCAGTCGCAATCGGAGCAGGGAGAACGAGTGCGGGCAGGTTGTTCTCCTGGTAGCCGTATCCTTCACTCTTATGCTGCTGTTCATGGCTTTGGCGATTGATGTGGGTTTCGCTTATGTGACGAAAGCGAAGCTGTCGAAGTCGGTGGACGCCGCCTGCCTTACAGCCATGAGAAACCTTGCTCAAGGACAAACAATAGCCAGGAATCTGGCGATAAATTCGTTCAACGGGAACTATAAAGTGTCCGGTCTTGACAAGAATCCACCCACGGTGACCGTGAGTTTTTCTACGGACGCCTACGGCCAAACCCTGGTCAATGTCAACGGCGCAGCCACCATCCGAACCTTCTTCATGCGCATGTTGCCCAATCGGCAGACCTTTTCCGTCAGCGACAGCGCCCAGGCGACACGCGGCAAGCTAGTAATGTCATTGGTATTGGATCGCTCGGGTTCGATGACTAGCAATGGCGGATCGACAGCGCTTCCTCCCGCGGTCACGACGTTCATCAACTACTTCGACAACAGCAACGACGAGGTCGCAATGATCAGCTTTGCCTCCAATGCGACCATAGATGTGGCGATCGGCTACAACTTCATCACCCCGATTACCAATGCAGTCAACGCCATGAAAAGCAAGTTCTCCGGCGGTACCTTTGGTCCGGGCGGACTGACCGACGCGAAGGCCCAGAACGACAGCGTTACTGTGCAGCCGGGACAAAACGTGGTCAAAGTTGTGGTCTATTTCACCGACGGATATGTCAATACCATCCAGGACAAGCTGTCTTGCTCTGGAACGCTCACTCTTTATAATTACGGAGGATACGACTCCGGTAGCTCGGTCGACGTTTTCGTTCCCACCACCGGAACTTCTCTTGCGACCTACGACGGGGTTTCCAATTGGACACCCTCGAACACTTGCGTAAAGAATGTGACCAAGTTCACTTCCGCAATTAATGGGCAGTTAAAGTCCCTGAATCGTAGCAACGTCACCGCGGACGCCAAGTATCGGGCTCTTCAAACCGCGACCGCCATGCGCACCGAGAATCCCGGCATGTATATCTACTCGGTTGGGCTGGGGTCGAGTGTCGATCAGGCTTTTCTGCAACAGATCGCTAACGATCCAGCCAGCTCCACTTACGACCCAAACCAGCCGGAGGGACAGGCGGTATTTGCTTCCAATTGCCCATCGAGCCAGTGCAGCGCTGAATTGCAGCAAGTCTTTCAGACTATCGCCGCTAAGATTCTCCTCCGTCTCACGCAGTAAGATCCATCAACTTGTTGTTGATGGCACATCGCAGAATGACCATGCCATCCTAAACCTCGTGACGGGATCGGCGCTTGGCATTTAGCTCACTTTGCGAGCCTGACTTTTATTCTTTGCAGAACCTTCTTGCGTGGCCATACGTCCGTCGCCTGACCCAGCCTGGCCGTCGCGATCGAAATGCGCGGCAGCCTCTTCGGCGTACTCCATCGACGGAACGGAGATTATTCTCGATTCGCCGGTGATCAGCCGCGCCGAACGCTCGTAGGTGAGATAGCTCCACGCCCACTGGAACATCACGACCACGCGGTTGCGGAAGCCAATCAGAAACAGGATGTGGATGAACAACCACGAGAGCCAGGCCAGGAAGCCGGAGATGTGTACCTTGCCGAATTGTGCGACAGCCGCTGCCCGTCCAATGGTCGCCAGAGAACCCTTGTCAACATAATGAAACTTCTGACGCGGGTTACCGGCCAGGTCAGCCGCAACCTGGCGTGCCACGCATCTGCCCTGCTGCATGGCCACCGGAGCGACGCCCGCCAGCGGCTTGCCCGCTGCATCCTTCATACTGGCGAGGTCGCCGATGACGAAGACCTCGCGATGTCCGGAGACGCTTAGGTCGGGTTCGACCAGCACTCGTCCGGCGCGATCGACCTGCGCGCCAAGCGCCGCCCCGAGAGGCGAGGCCGATACTCCAGCCGCCCACAGCACGGCTGCCGCCGGCACCACCTGCTCGCCGATACAAACTGCGCCCGGTCGCACGTTGGTGACAGCGGAGTTCGTGCGCACCTCGACGCCAAGGTTTTGCAGTTGCTTCACGGCGCTCTGGCGCAGATCGTTGGGATAGGCGCTCAGCACGGACGGACCAGCTTCGATCAGCAGGACCCGGGTCTTCGCCGGTTGGATATTGCGGAAATCCTCGGGCAGCGATTTGCGCGCGATCTCAGCCAAAGTTCCTGCCAGCTCGACCCCCGTGGGCCCGGCGCCCACGACCACGAAATTCAGCGGCTGGTGATGGCCGGTCAGTGCTGCTTCTCGTTCTGCCAGTTCGTAGGCCAGCAGAATACGGCGGCGCATTTCCAGCGCATCTTCGATGGTCTTCAATCCCGGAGCGAACGGCTCCCACTCGTTATGCCCGAAGTAGGCGTGGGTTGCGCCCGCGGCAACAACGAGATAATCGTAGGGAAGCTCGAATCCCTGTAGCTTGACGATGCGCCGCGCCAGGTCAAAGCCGAGCACTTCGCCCAACAGAACTTCCACATTCTCATGTTTGGCGAGAATTTCGCGTATGGGGGCGGCGATTTCTGCCGGTGATAATCCGGCGGTCGCCACCTGGTAGAGCAGGGGTTGAAAGGTGTGATGGTTCTTGCGGTCTAGCAGGGTGATCTGGACAGGCAGGCGCGCCAACGACTTGGCGGTCTCCAACCCGCCGAATCCGCCTCCCACGACGATGATGCGCGGACGTAATTTCCCAGCCATAGCTCTACTGAATGAGATGCGCGGCTATGGTCCAACGGAGCAAGGTCTAATATGAGCTGAGGCCATCGAAATCCTACTTAATGGAATAGCCAGCCCCTCGCCAGTGACCATCCTTCTCCAGCGTCATGGTAACCGTCTCAATCGCCCTTTTCTTGTGCTCGAAGCTGGTGTCATATTTCAAGAGGGCATACTCTGCGTCCGGAACTCCCGGCAATTGCGTTCGGTATTCCACGGATTTCATCTGTCGGGAGAGCACGGTGCCCAAGGGGCTGCGCGTCGCCCGTAGCGTTTGTTCATAGTTACCCTCGGTAACCTTAATTTTTAACGTGGTTGAGGCCTGATGCCAACTCTTCGCGTAGGCGTCGAAGTCCAGTAGCTTCAACCAGTCGGCGGCGGCCTTTTCGGCAGCTTGCGTCTTGTCCTGGGGGAATGCCGCGGTTGTAAGGGCGAGACAAAGTATCAGGAGCGAATAGTAACAGCGCTTCATAGCCGTTCTCCTTGTGCAATCCACGAACGATTGTGCGCCGGTGGCGATCAATGCGCAATGCTTCTGTCGATGGCGGCGTGCCGATTTTTGCTATGGTAGATTAGTGAGTGTGGGCCCGTAGCTCAGTTGGTAGAGCAACGCACTTTTAATGCGTGGGTCGCAGGTTCGATTCCTGCCGGGCTCACCATGCCGTTCGGTATTCACCCTTCCTTTTGATTCACGCTGGTATGCGTTGACTCGGTTGCGAAAAGCAGATAACGACAACTTGATGACGGTGCTGTCCCTCAGCTTCGTTCTGGGGATGGCCGTGGCCCTGGCGGTTTACTTCGCGTGGAGGCTGAACGTGGGAGGACTGCAAGCGCACGGCTTCCTGACCGCGATCGCGCTGACCATCTGTCCGCCTTTTGTGCTGTCACTGGTGATCGGGCCCATTCCTGATTCCGATCTTGTACTGGTGCTGGTCGTGGGTACCATCGTCTTCGCCAACGCGTTTCTCTACGCCGGCGCGGCGGCAGGCGGCTACTTCGTTTTTACGCTTGCGGCAAAGAAGAAAGTGCGGCGATAGGTTCGCGACTCCTGGCCGCGCGCATCACTGGCAACTGGTAACTGACGACTGATAACTGGTTATCAAGCCGGTTGCTGCTGCGTCATGCAGTGCAGCGCGCCCAATCCCCAGATCAAGTCCCGGCAATAAATTCCGACGATCTCGCGATCGGGAAATACGGCAGTCAGGGTATTGAGCGCGACGCGATCGTTGGGGTCGCTGAATACAGGCACAAGCACCAACTTGTTCGCGATGTAAAAATTGGCATAGCTGGCAGGCAAGCGCCGTCCACGAAAATACACGGGAGCTGGCATTGGCAGCTTGACCACGCGCAGCGGATGGCCCGACTGGTCTGTGCTCTTCTTCAGCCAGCGGAAGTTGTCGCTCAAGGGCTCGTGGTTAGGATCGGCAGGGTCAGGCTCGTACGCCGTCACCACCGTCGTTGGCGTGACGAAGCGAGTGATATCGTCAACGTGCCCATGAGTGTCGTCGCCGGCGATGCCGCGGTCCAGCCAGATCACTTTCTCTACCCCCAGGTAGTCGGCGAAAAGTTCCTCCAGTTCCTCCCGCGTCACGCCCGGATTGCGCTGCTGCATGTCGCTCAGCAGGCACTCTTCGGTGGTGATGAGCGTCCCGCATCCATTGACGTCGATGCTTCCGCCCTCCAACACCACCTGGCGCGGATGCCCGTTCACTTTGACTTCCGGCTCCCACGCCGGCACGCGCAGCCGATTGGTGATTTCACCCGCGATCATCGCGTCGAGCTTCCAATCGTTGTACTTGGCCCAGGCGTTGAAGCGCCATGCGGTGGCCGCCACAGCAGGGAAGTCTCTAGTGGGGCGGGAATCGCGCCGCAGAAAGATCGGGCCCGAGTCACGTGTCCAACCGCGGTCGGTAGGAATGTGGTGAAAGCGAATTGCCCCGGCCGGTTTGTCTGTCATCGCAGCCTGTTGCGGGAGAACATGCGCGCGAATCAGCAGCTCGCGGACCTTGGCTTCCGCCGCCACGTCCTCGACCAGAATATTGACGCCTTCCACCCGCGCCAGCTGCCGAACGATCTCCGCGTA
Source organism: Acidobacteriaceae bacterium (assembly GCA_003152695.1). GTDB lineage: Bacteria > Acidobacteriota > Terriglobia > Terriglobales > Acidobacteriaceae > Bog-257. The sequence goes on along the minus strand of PMAT01000066.1, from coordinate 32,295 downwards.
CACCCACGGGATGGGCTCGAACCTCCCCGGCCAGTCGGCCCGGTTGTGCGGCCACGCGATCCACGTCGCCTCGTGTGCTTCCCACTCGGCTGGCATACGGTAGTCGAGGGCGGCAGGGGTTTGCGAAAATTTCCGAGGTTTGGGCATGCGAGCGGCTATACCAGGAATCTCTGCGTAATCGGGCCGTACGCATCCACGCGGCGATCGCGCCAGAAGGGCCAGTTGCGGCGAACCTCCTCGATCCGCTGCAGGTCCACCTCCGCGATCAGCACCTCTTCTTTGTCGTGAGATGCCTGAGCGATAACCTGTCCAAAGGGATCGGCGATGAACGATCCTCCCCAGAACTCAAGTCCTTTGCCGGGCGCAACCTTGCCGCGAATGTTGCCGGTCTCAAAGCCGACGCGATTGGGCACGGCAACATAAACTCCATTGGCGATGGCGTGCGCGCGCTGCATGGTCTTCCATGCGTCGTATTGCGCGTCCCCGTACTGCGCCTTCTCGTCCGGATGCCATCCAATCGCCGTGGGATAGAAGAGCACGTTAGCGCCCTGAAGCGCGGTCAAGCGCGCTGCCTCGGGATACCATTGGTCCCAGCAGACCAGCGTCCCGATTTTGCCGGCGTCAGTTTCGAAGGCCTTGAAACCCAGATCGCCTTGCGTGAAGTAATACTTTTCGTAATAGAGGGGATCGTCAGGAATGTGCATCTTGCGGTAAATGCCGGCCAGCTTGCCATCCGCATTGAGAACGGCCGCAGTATTGTGATAGATGCCGGGGGCGCGCCGCTCGAACAGGGGCGCGACGATGGTGATCTTCAGTTCACGAGCCAGATCGCCGAGGCGCGCCGTCGTGGGACCGGGGATGAGCTCGGCCAAATCGAACAGAGCGATGTCCTCGCGCTGGCAGAAATACTGGGTCTGAAACAGTTCGGGCAGGCAGACAACCTCGGCGCCTCTGGCGGCTGCATCGTGAGTGTGCACAATGGCACGTTCCAGATTCTGCTCAGGCTCCGGCGTGCACGACATCTGCACGATGCCAATCTGAAAGTTTCGTTCCGCCAACACTTAGCTCCCGTGCGAAATGCATTTCAAGAATAGCATCCCGCGCGCGCTGGTCATGAACCGAATCAATCGTTAATTGACCATGACAACTCTCCTTGCGTGTGCCTGCGCATTGACGGAGGCCGCATTAAGCCTGTAGCTTCGATTGTTCGGCAAAAGATGCGTATCCGCATTGTCGTAATCCATCGAGGTGAAGCTTGGCCGACGAACATCACAAGACGCACGGCGCGGGCATTGATCGCAAACTCCACGATCCCATTTCCGACAAGCTGATTCCGCTGGAGCCGCTCGATCTCTCGAAGATTCACACTGTGGATGACCTTGTCCGCGCCATGGGCAACACCGCATTCACCGGGCGGCAGGTGGGGCAAGGCGCTGAGGTCCTGGAGGCCATGGCTCGCGACAAGGACTGTTTCGTCGTGATGACATTGGCTGGCGCCATGACGGTTGCGAAACAAGGTTTGATCGTTACCGACCTGATCGATCACGGAGTGGTAAAGGCCATCGTCTCCACGGGAGCGCTGATGGCGCACGGCTTGGTTGAGGCTGCCGGCCGATCGCACTTCCGCTACGACCCGAAGATGGACGACAGCGAACTCTACGAAGCCGGCTACAACCGCGTGTACGACACGCTGGAGCCGGAGACCAACCTCGACTTCGTCGAGACGATTGTCGCGCGCATTCTGAAAAACTGGGACCACAACGAGGTGCTGTGCTCGTACAAATTGAATCGTGAGATCGGGCGCTACCTGAGCGAGCACGTGAAAGATCGCGGCATCCTGAAGTCGGCGTATGAGAAGAATGTGCCGGTGTTTGTGCCCGCGTTCAGCGATTCGGAGATCGGCCTCGACGTTGCCCTGCACAACCGCATGCGCCGCAAGAACAACATTCCTCTGCTGCGCTTCGATCCGTTTGAGGACCTGGAACATTACGCCGAGACACTGCTGCAGCAGGAGCGTCTCGGGATTTTCACCATCGGCGGCGGTGTGCCCAGGAATTGGGCGCAACAATTTGGTCCATTCATAGAATTGCGCCATCGCCGCGGCGGGGAAGACCTGCCCCTGAAGCGCTTTCACTATGGTGTGCGCATCTGTCCTGAGCCGGTGAACTGGGGCGGGTTGTCGGGCTGCACCTACAGCGAAGCCGTGTCGTGGGGCAAGTTCGTGCCTCCGGAAGAGGGTGGCCGCTTCGCCGAGGTTTTGCTGGATGCGACTGTCGGACTGCCGCTGATCGCGGGTGCAGTGCTGGAGAGGATGAAAAGCATGGGCTAGGAGTTAGGGATTAGGGGCTAGTTTCCAGTCTCGGTTTTTGTGATGGTCTGCGACTAATCACTAGCCACTGACCACTAATCACTGCCTCCGGCTCCGGTTCAGGCCCGGCAAGGTCTAAACTCCGGAGCCGGCGCAGGCTTCCGCGGAAACTTTGGTTCGAGCGCACTCGCTGCGCGACGAAGGTCAGTTGCTTCTCACTCGAAACTCGAAACTTGAAACTTGAAACTAGCCCTTGCCTTTCACCTCGCGGAATGTCATGTTCTCTGCCTTGCTACCTGTTCTACGTTTCCAGTCGAAGAAAAGTTCAGCATACGATTTGGTGATGTAGTCCGCCGGCTTCACGCCCAGCTCGCGAGCGATGCGATCAATCCAGCGTGACTTGCCTTCGATTTCAGCGACGTCACCGATGGGTGTGTGGTCCAACACGACATGCCCTTTGTTGTCGCTCCATTCCGCACGAAATTTTTCGTACACGAACGACGGCGAGTAACCCAACGCGTGCAACATGGCATCCATCTGCTTGCCGTCGGAGACGCCAGTTTCCAATTCACCACGAGATTTGTGCCTTCCGAGCTTGACCTTGGCCTTGTGCGTCAGTCTCCATTTCCCGCCGTAGTCGCGCAGGCGCAGTAGTTCGCCCTTGCGACGCAGCTTCTGGCCGGGAAGATCGTACAGGGTATTCACCTCGTGGGTAGATGGCGTCTCCTCGTGAAACCCAAGCTCGCGCAACTTCTGCTCGAGCGCTTTCAGATCGGAGACGAGGAATTTGATTTCGACTTCTTGGGGCGTGGCCATGAGGAAAGTGTAAATCAGGAGAAAACACTTTTCGCTGTTCGCTCTTCGCTGTTCGCCAGATACGCTGGTCTCGCAGCACAGCTTATGGCGGGAGCACCTAAGGCACCGGGGGCGCGGTCATCTGACTTTGGCTTCTTGGCGAATAGCGGTCTTCTTCAGCTTTCCCGCTCCACCACAAACTCCGGTACCCACAACAGCACGCGCTTGATCTCGGAATCGGGGAAGGTGCAGAGGGCCTCGCGCGCTTTGTTGCTGAATTCTACCGCCCGTGCGTAGGCGGCGTCGATGGAGCCGTTGCGGCTCAAGATCGCCACGATGTCGGCAGGCGTGATGCCGTTGAAGCCGCCGTTACTCAGGACAGACTCAATCGTCTCGCGCTCCGTCTGGGTGCAATGTTCCAGCGCGTGCAGGACTGCCATGGTGGCTTTGCCTTCGCGCAGGTCGCTGGCAACCGGCTTGCCCAGCACTTCTTCGGAGGCGGTGAGATCGAGCACGTCGTCAACGATCTGGAAGGCCATGCCGAGGTTGCGTCCGTATTCGGCAAGCCGCTGCTGATCGGCTTCGCTGGCATTCGCGAGGATGCCGCCCATCTTCATGCAGACCGAAAACAGGCAGGCTGTCTTGCGGTAGATGAGTTCGAAGTGCTCATCCATCGTGATGGTCTTGCCCAGCCGCTCGATCTGTAGCAATTCCCCTTCGACCATCGCCTGGGTCAGGTCAATGAGCGCGTCGAGGATGTGAAAATTGCGCTCCTGCACGGCAATCTTGAACGCCTGCATGTAGAGCCAATCGCCCGCAAGCACGCATTTGGCATTGCCCCATTGGGTGTTGGCAGCAGGGCGGCCGCGGCGCGTCTGGGCTTCGTCGATGATGTCGTCGTGGACGAGCGTCGCAGTGTGAATGATCTCGACCACCGCTCCCAGCTTGATCGCCCCATGGCCGGTGTAGTTCATCAGCTTGCAGGAGAGCAGCAACAGCGCAGGACGAAGCCGTTTGCCGCCGCCGGCGCGCAGGTACTCGCCAATTTCCGTGATCGCCCGTACGCTCGACACGGTGTCGCGACCGAACTCGCGCTCAATGGCAGCAAGGTCGTCGTGCAGCAGGTCGAATACTTCTTTAGCGTTGCGGGTTACAGTCGTATTCAAACGGATTCGCCCCGTCAGTTGGATCGATAGTTGGTGAACTGCATGTCAATGCCGAAATCGCTCTGCTTCAGCAGCGCAATGATTTCCTGAAGTGTATCGCGGTCTTTGCCGCTGACGCGAACCAGGTCGCCCTGGATCGCTGCCTGCACTTTTTGCTTCGAGTTCTTGATGAGTTTGACGATCTCTCGCGCCTTCTCAATCGGGATACCTTGCTGCATGCCGACCTTCTGGCGCACGGTCGAGCCGGCGGCGGGTTCGATGGTGCCGTAGGTCAGCGCCTTGAGCGAGACCCCGCGCTTCACCAGCTTCCCCTGCAAGACGTCGTTCACCGCCTTCAGCTTGTACTCGTCAGCCGAGGCGAGCACCAGGCCTTCCTTCTCCTCGATCTTGATATCCGACTTCGAGTCCTTGAGGTCGTAGCGCGTATGGATCTCTTTCAACGCCTGCTGCACGGCGTTGGAAACTTCCTGCATATCAACTTTGCTGACGATGTCGAATGATTCGGCCATAAGTTCAAGTGTAACAAGAGACGCGGCGTTTCCCGCAATTGCAAGCCAGCGGCCCGGCACTACCGAGTAGGGAAGCGTAGCACCTCAGTTGGATTTTGTAAGCCGGAAAAAGTTATGGAAATTGGCGGTCGTTTGCTGTCCGACCTCCTCGCAGGAAAGATTACGAATTTGCCCGATCTGGCGGCCCACCTCAACCACGAAGGCGGGTTCATTGCGCTGTCCGCGATGGGGTGCCGGAGCAAGATACGGGCAGTCGGTCTCGATGAACATGCGATCGAGCGGGGCCATGCTGGCCGCGTCGCGAATGTTTTGCGCCTTGGGGAAGGTGATGTTGCCGGCGAAGGAAATCATGAATCCCAAATCAAGCGCTGCACGAGCATGATCGACAGTGCCGGTGAAGCAGTGGAGCACCCCGCCTAATCCGCTGGTCGCCCAGTTTTCTCGCATCAGGCGCAGCACATCGTCCCAGGCGTTCTCACTGTTGTTGGAAGGGCGGCAGTGAATGACGATGGGCAGCTTGGCGGCGCGGGCCATCTCCATCTGCTGCCGGAAGACTCGTTGCTGCACGTCGCGCGGCGAGTGGTCGTAGAAATAATCAAGGCCGATCTCGCCCCAGGCGATTACCTTGGGTGATTTCGCCAAACGCTCGAGTTCGTCGAAGTCGGACTGTTTGGCCAGCGCGGCTTCGTGAGGATGAACTCCAACCGTCGCGTAAATCCAATCGTATTGGTTTGCGAGCTTGATGGCGCAGTCGAGCGTGTCCGTCCCGGGGCCGTTGCCATTGCCGATGGCAAGCAGGGTGCTGACGCCCGCTTGATTGGCGCGAGCGATGACCTCAGCGCGATCGGCGTCAAAGCGCTTGCCATCGAGATGAGCGTGGGAGTCGGTGTACACAGTGGATAGTGATTAGTGGCTAGTGGATAGTTTCGAGGCCGGGTTCCACAAAGTCCAAGGCTGAAGGATATCCACTAGCTACTAGAAGGCATCTCATAAATAGCGAGGCGCCCTAAAGCGAAGTACCTCAGGGGCTAAAGCCCAGTGCGTGACGCGCGCCATTTGCGGCACGGCTGAAGCCGTGCCCTGATACAAACCGATTCATGAGACAGCTTCTACTTCAACTTCGCGCCCGCCGGTACGTCCTCCAAAAATCCCGCCAGGACCGGCTGGCCATCGTCGCCGATGGACGCAGCCACGATCATTCCGTTCGATTCCAGCCCGCGCAGCTTACGTGGCTGCAGATTGGCCACGATCACGACCTTGCGTCCAATGAGCTTTTCCGGTTCGTAAGCCTTCGCAATTCCCGCGACGACTTGCCGCACTTCGCTGCCGATATCGACTTCCAGACGCAGCAACTTGTCGGCGCCCTTCACGCGCTCGGCAACCTTCACTTCGCCCACCCGCAATTCGACCTTCAGAAAATCGTCAATCGTGATCTGATTGGGGCTGGCCGCGGCAGCCGCAGTCACGCCTCCGCCCTGGGCGACTGTGGCAGGCGTGGTCTTCGGACTGACGATCGCACCGGACTCTTTCGGCGGCGCCGCAGGTGATGCCCCTCCGGCTGTTTGGGTCGCTGGCTGCCCCGTCTGCGCGCCAGTTCCGGAGGACTGTGTCCCTTCCGCTGCCGTTTTCTCACTCGCTTGTGCTAGATCAGCGGAGCGCTGCTGTTCCATCTGTTGCATCCTTTCGACGGTGCTCTTGTCCGCACGCGGAAATACGCCTTCGACTTTGCCCAGCTTGGTGCCCAGCGGCAAGTTTCCCCAAGCCAACGTGCGCAGGTCCAATTGGCCGATCTCGCCCAGCCCGAGCTGCGTCCAGATGCGGGCTGTGGCCTCTGGAATAATCGGATGCACCAGTGCCGTTACCACCCGCAGCGCCTCGGCCGACGTGTACAGAATGGTGGCGAGGCGGGCGCGCGAGTCTTTATCCTCGCGCTCGGCGACGGCCCACGGTTCGTTCTCGACGATGTACTTGTTGACCGCGGCCACCAGAGACCACGCGGTTTCCAGCGCGCGCGAAAATTGAAATTGCTCGAACTGGGCGTGGAAGCCCGCAATGGTTTTCTGCGCCAGGGCGGCGATGGTCTCATCGGCAGGCGCCGTCTCGCTGGGCGACGGATAGGGTACTTCGCCGTCAAAATAGCGGGTGATCATGCTGAGCGTGCGGCTCGACAAGTTGCCCAGATCGTTGGCGAGATCGGCGTTAAAGCGCTGCACCAGGGCATCGAAGCTGAACGATCCATCCTGCCCGAAGACAATTTCACGCAACAGGAAATAGCGCAATGCGTCGCCGCCGAGGGTGTCGAGGATGGTTTCGCTGCGCACGATGTTGCCGCGCGACTTCGACATCTTGCTCTCCTCGAAGAGCAGCCAGCCGTGCGCAATGATCGACTTCGGCAGCGGCAGATCGGCGGCCAGCAGAAATGCCGGCCAATAAACGCAATGGAAGCGCACGATTTCTTTGCCGATCATGTGCACATCGGCCGGCCAGTAGCGCGCCAGTTTCTGCTGGTCCGCCGGATCGTCGGAGCCAAAGCCGATCGCGGTCAAGTAATTGGCCAGCGCATCCAGCCAGACATAAATCACGTGCTTGGGATCGCCGGGCACCGGGATACCCCACTTGAACGACGTCCGGCTGACGGAGAGATCGCGCAGTCCGCTGCGCACGAAAGCGATCACCTCATTGCGCCGGGTTTCCGGGCGAATGAAGTCGGGGTTGTCGCTGTAGTACTGCAACAGGCGATCCTGCATTGCCGACAGTTTGAAGAAGTAATTCTCTTCGTGCACGGTTTCGGTGGGCCGTCCACATTCCGGGCAGGGAGCACCGGGGCCCACGGCATCGACGTAAAGTTCGTCGAAGACGCAATATTGCCCGCTGTACGATCCCTTGTAGATGTAGCCGCGCTCTTGCAGGCGCGTGAACAGGGCCTGCACACCGCGAACGTGGCGGGGCTCCGTGGTGCGAATGAAATCGTCGTAGGAGATCTTCATGCGGTCCCATAGCGCACGGAATTCGCCCGAGATCCTGGCCACGAACTCTTTGGGTGAGCAGCCGGCAGCGGCGGCCGAGCGCTCAATCTTCTGGCCATGTTCGTCGGTGCCCGTCAGGAACCAGGTGTCCGCGCCCATCATGCGCTGGCGGCGGGCAATGGCATCGCACACCACCGTGGTATAGGTGTGCCCGATGTGAGGCCGCGCATTCACGTAATAGATGGGCGTCGTGATGTAAAACGTCTCGGGATTATCCATTCTTCTGGTCCAGGTACAAGCGAATAGCTTCCTGCATCACCGTCTTCAGAGGGACGCGATGCTCGACGGCGATGCGCCGGCAATCTTCATATTCCGGCGCGTACTGCGAGACCGCGCCGTTGAGATGCGCGACCTTCATGCGCACTTCGCCCCAGGGCGTGACCACCGCCTCGTGGCGACGGGG
>PMAT01000066.1:0-24070 GCA_003152695.1 Acidobacteriaceae bacterium | reverse complement strand
GCGGTGAAGACGTCCAGCGCTCCTTCGGCAAACGCCAAATCGACGATGTAGCCGATCAACTGCGGATTCAGATCGTCCAGATTCGCTTCCAGTATGGCGATCTCCTCTTCTTCGGTGTCAATCTCGCCGGTGCCATCAGCGCCAGTCACCGCTTCCTGGGCCTCGCCAATGGTGAGCCGCAGTACATTGGCATGGCCGGCAAAGTCGCGTGCTCCCGCGCCGCAGCCGATGCGTTCCGTCGTCATGACCGGCCGAGGTCCGAAGCTTGAGACTAACACTTTGGCGATGGCCGCTCCGGTCGGCGTGACCAGCTCCTTCTGAATATCGCCAGAATAAATTGGCACGTTCTTCAGCAGTTGGAGAGTGGCCGGAGCTGGGACGGGCATGACGCCGTGCGCGCAGGCAACCGTACCGCCGCCCACATTCAGTGGGGAGGCGAGGATCTGATCGACCGCGAGCGCCTCGGCGCCGACGGCTGCGCAGACAATATCCACGATCGCGTCGGTCGCGCCGACTTCGTGGAAGTGCACTTGCTCCCCGCTGACGTTGTGTACCGCGGTCTCGGCTGCGCCCAGCGCCAGGAAGATCTCTTCGGCAGTCCGCCGAGCATACTCGCTGATGGGCGCTGCAGCGATGATGCGCAAGATCTCGCTCAGACTGCGGCCCTGGCGCTGGTCGCAGCTATGCTTATGCGCAGGTTGCGCACCGGATTCGTGCGGGCCGGCGTGCTGTTGCGCCCAGAACTCCTCGCGCGGCATGTCTTTCTGGCCGTTGACCACGACGTCGAGTTTAGTTGCAGATATGCCGCCACGGTCGACACGCGAGTGCTCCAGCTCAGCTCCAATGTTAAGTCCAGCGACCGTCTTCTGAAATAGCTCGAAGGGAACTCCGGCATCGAGCAGCGCGCCCAGAAACATGTCGCCGCTGATTCCAGAGAAGCATTCGAGATAGGCAATGCGCATGGGAGTCACTCAGATTCTTCATCATAGGTAACGCTGAAAGCAGCGTCAAACCTGTGTTGCTCCAGCATTTGCTATCCTGTTCACGATCTGCTGATGTCCTTCAAAAGCCTCATTCACCACAGAGGCACGGAGACACAGAGAAAAAATCGGGTTGTCATCACCGCGAAAAACCGGGCGCTCGGAATGGCAATTGATGAAATGCGAGAAGCGTGTACTTAGAACAACAAAACAAACTGGCTAGCCATGTGCTCGCCTTCCTGCGCGAGCGCTACCAGATCGACTTGGCCAGCCTCGTTATCGAGCAGCCGCCCAAGGTAGAAATGGGCGAGTTCGCGCTGCCGCTCGCGTTTGAACTTGCCAAGCGGCTGCGCAAAGCCCCGCGCAAGATCGCCGAGGAAGTTGTCGCCGCATTGCCGCTGCCCGAGGGATTCGAGAAGCTGGAAGTCGCGGGCGCCGGTTACATCAATGCGCGCCTGAAGCGGGACCTCGCTGCGCGCGCTCTGGCCCGTGACGAGACGATCGGAGTTTCCGATCATGCCGATGAGGGCGCTGCCAACGTCAGCGGCAAAATCCTGGTCGAGCACACCAGCATCAATCCCAACAAGGCGGCGCACATCGGGCATCTGCGAAACGCCATTCTCGGCGACACCTTCGTCCGCCTGTTACGAGCCGCCGGGCACGCGGTCGATGTTCAAAACTATATTGACAACACCGGGGTGCAGGTTGCCGACGTCGTGGTGGGATTCCTTTACCTGGAGAAGAAATCGAAACAGGACATAATCGAACTGATAACGTCAACGCCGCGTTTTGATTTTTACTGTTGGGACCTTTACGCGCGGGCCTCGCGGTGGTACGAAGAAGGCAAAGAGAATCTTAAAGTTAGACTTGAAGCTTTGCATGCCATCGAGAACGGTAACAATGACATGGCTTGGGCAGCGAAATTGATCTCGTCGGCCGTATTGCGCCGTCATTTGGAGACCATGGACCGTCTCGACATCGAGTACGATTTCCTGCCACGCGAAAGCGAGATCCTCCGCTTGCACTTCTGGGATGCGGCCTTCCAGCAGTTGAAAGAGAAGGGCGTCCTCTATTTCGAGAACGAAGGCAAGAACAAGGGCTGCTGGGTGATGAAGCGGCCTACCTCGGCGAAGACTGTGGATCCCACCCTTTCGCCAAAGGAAGGCGAAAGGACGGGGCACCCGGATTCGGAAGAGAAAAGCTCCGGTCCCGACGAGGATGCCAAGGTCATCGTGCGTTCGAATGGAACCGTTGGATACGTGGGCAAGGACATTGCCTATCATCTGTGGAAGTTCGGCCTGTTAGGCTTGGACTTCGGCTACCGCAAGTTCTACCGCTATCCGAACCAACACGAAGTTTGGATTTCTGCCGAGTACGGCGAGCCGGATCATCCGCACTTTGGCAGTGTAGCCGCAATCTATAACGTAATCGACTCGCGCCAGGCCGATCCGCAGAATACCGTGATCGAAGCGCTGCGCCTCCTGGGTTACACCGAGCAGGCCGCGCACTATACCCACTTCTCCTACGAGATGGTGGCGCTCACGCCGCGCTGCGCCTTGGAGCTGGGCTACGACGTTAGTGAGGAAGACCGCGCCAAGTCATACATCGAGGTTTCGGGCCGCAAGGGTTTTGGCGTCAAGGCAGACGACCTGCTCGACGCGCTGATCGCCGCGGCCAAGAAAGAGGTGGATAGCCGGCATCCGGAGTTGAATGATGAGGAGCGCGCCCGCATCAGCGGGCAGATCGCGATTGGCGCCCTGCGGTACTTCATGCTGAAGTTCACCAAGCAGTCGGTGATCGCGTTCGACTTTAAAGAGGCGTTGGCCTTCGAAGGCGAGACCGGCCCATACGCTCAATATGCAGTGGTGCGCGCCAGCAATATTTTCCGCAAGGCAGGGGTGGATCCCGAGCGGGCGCTTGCTGATGAAGTGGATTATGCGCGTTTTTTTGCCGAGGAGAGCGGCACGGAAATCTGGGAGCTGTGGTTGCTGGCAGGTAAGACATCATTTGTGATCGAGCAATGCATCGCGACCACGGAGCCGGCGTTTGCGGCCAAACACGCGTTCCAACTGGCGCAGCAGTTCAACAACTTTTACCATCGCCACCACATCCTTACCGAAGCCGACGAGGGCCGAAAGAGATTCCTGCTGGCCACCGCGGCGGTGGTGCGGCGCGAGTTGATTCGAATTCTGGGCGTGATGGGCATCACGGTGCCGCCCGTGATGTAGCCATGATGGCGTACGGTGGGAGCGCTTGCTGTTGAAACACCAAGGCCGGCTTCCTTGCGGAAGGCCGGCCCTGTGCGGAGAAAGAAAGCGATCTTCAGGACGTTAGAACGTCGTCAGCGCCGTTCCCGGCTCGCGCCACGTGTAGGACCCGAGCGTCTTGAGGTAGTTTCCGCGGAGGAATGCCGCCGGGCTCTCGATGTTGACCAGGCTCATGCTGCCCCGCATCTGCTTCACCGAGACATACTCGTGTTCTTCCATCCAGCTCTCCATGCCGGCCAGCACCACGCCGATGTGCTCGATGCCGTACTTCAGCAGCGCCGATGTCATCATGGCCACGTGCGCGCCCGCCATCATGGACTTCAGCACGTCGCTGGCGTCGTGCACGCCGCCGGTGATGGCGATGTAGGTCTCGACCTGGTGATACAGAATGGCCGCCCAGTGCAGACGGAGACGCAGCTCATGCGGGCTGCTCAAGACCAGGTTCGGCACTACCTCCATCTCTTCCAGGTCGAAGTCGGGTTGATAGAAGCGATTGAAGATCACCATCCCGTCGGCGCCGGCTTCCGACAACCGCTTGGCAAAGTTGGCGCACGAGGTGAAGTACGGCCCCAACTTCACCGAGATCGGGATGTGCACCTGCTTACGAATGGCGCGCACCAGGTCGCAATAACGGTCTTCCAGCGCGGCCGCGGTGAGCAGCGGATCGCTGGGGATGTCGAAGATGTTCAGCTCCAGCGCGTCGGCCCCCGCCTGCTCCATGTACTCGGAATAGCGCACCCATCCGCCCGGCGAGCTGCCATTCAGGCTGGCGATAACCGGAATGCTCACGGCGGCTTTGCCCTTGCGCAGCAACTCCAGATAGCGATCAGGGCCGATGTGATACTTCGCCATGTCAGGCAGATAGGAAGTGGCTTCGGCGTAGCTGTTGGCGCCGTACTCCAGCGCGCTGTCGATGTTCTCGCTCTCCGCCTCGATCTGTTCTTCGAACAGCGAGTACATTACGATGGCCGCGGCCCCGGCGTCTTCCATGCGGGGGAAGTTTTCCAGCTTCTCCGACAGCGGCGAGGCTGATACTACGACCGGGTTCTTCAGCTTCAATCCCAGATAATTTGTCGAAAGGTCGATCACAGTCTCATCTCCTCGTGCTTACGCTTTGTCAAAGTTCATCGCGGCCATGTGCTGGTACAGCTTCCAGCGCTCGTTGACGTTTTCCTGCGCCTGCTTCAGCAGCTTCTTGGCCTCGTCAGGATCGCTGTTCACCAGCATGGTGTAGCGCGTCTCGTTGTAGATGTATTTCTCCAGCGGAATGCTGGGGGCGCGCGAATCCAGCACAAACGGATTCTTGCCTTCCTTGGCGAGCGCCGGGTTGTAGCGGAACAGCGGCCAGTGTCCGGAGTTTACTGCCGCCTTCTGCTGGTCGATGCCGTACACCATGTCGTAGCCGTGCGCGATGCAGTGGCTATAGGCGATGATGATGGACGGTCCATCGTGCGCCTCCGCTTCCATGAACGCCTTCATGGTCTGGGTGTCGTTACCGCCCATGGCGACGTGGGCCACATAGGCCCGGCCATAATTCATGGCCATCATGGCGATGTCTTTCTTGGGAGTGCGCTTGCCGCCGGCGGCAAACTTGGCCACCGCGCCCAGCGGCGTGGCCTTCGACATCTGCCCGCCGGTGTTGGAGTACACCTCGGTATCGAGCAGCAGGATGTTCACGTTGGCACTGGAGGCCAGCACATGGTCGAGGCCGCCGTAACCGATGTCGTAGCCCCAGCCATCGCCGCCGACGATCCACACGCTCTTCTTGACCAGCTCGTCGGCAACTGCCAGCAGATCGCGGGCGGCTGGCGCCGGGTTGTTCGCCAGTTTCTCCTTCAGCGCCTTCACGCGTTCGCGTTGCGCGAAGATTCCTTCTTCGCTGGACTGATCGGCGGACAGAATCTCAACCGCGAGCTGTTCGCCGATGCTCGATGCCAGGCGTTCGACCAGCTCCTTGCCATACTGGTTCTGCTTGTCAATGGCGAGACGCATGCCCATGCCGAATTCGGCGTTGTCCTCAAATAGCGAGTTCGACCACGCCGGACCGCGTCCCTCGGAGTTCTTGCTGTAAGGAGTTGTCGGCAGGTTGCCGCCGTAGATGGACGAGCAGCCGGTCGCGTTGGCAATCATCGCCCGATCGCCAAACAGCCGGGTCATCAGTGAAATGTAGGGCGTTTCGCCGCAACCGGCGCAGGCGCCGGAGAACTCAAACAGCGGCTCCAACAGTTGCTGGTCTTTCACCTGGCCGTGGGAGAGCTTCTGGCGCGACAGCTCGGGAATCGACAGGAAGTAGTCCCAGTACTGGTTGTACTTCTCGCGCAGCGCAGGCTGCGCTTCCATGTTGATGGCCTTGTGCTTGGCTTCACTCTTGCTCTTGGCGGGGCAGACCGCGACGCACAGTCCGCAGCCGGTGCAATCTTCCGGCGCGACTTGCAAGGTGTATTTCAGCTCAGAAAATTCGCGCCACTTGGGGACCGCTGTCTGGAATCCCTCGGGCGCATGATTGATGCTGCCGGCGTCATAAACCTTGGCGCGAATGACGGAGTGCGGGCAAACCATGACGCACTTGCCGCACTGGATGCACAGCTGTTCGTCCCACACCGGAATTTCCAGCGCGATGTTGCGCTTCTCCCACTTCGTCGTGCCGGTGGGGAAGGTCCCATCGATGGGCATGGCGCTGACCGGAATCTGATCGCCATCCCCGGTGATCATCAGTGCTTCGACGTTGCGCACAAAGTCGGGGGCGCCGACGGAAACCGTCGGGCGCATCTCGAACTTCGACGAGGCGCTCTGCGGGATTTTCACTTCATGCAGGTTCTCGAGCGAGGAATCCACTGCGGCGAAGTTCTTGCGCACGATCGATTCGCCACGCTTGCCATAGGTCTTCTCGATGGAGTGCTTGATGGCGGCGATGGCTTCGTCGCGCGGCAGCACGCCGCTGATGGCGAAGAAGCAGGTCTGCATGACGGTGTTGATGCGTCCGCCCATTCCGGCGGCGCGCGCCACTTCCACTGCGTCGATCACGTAGAAGCGCAGCTTCTTGGTGATGATCGCCTGCTGCGCCGAACGCGGCAGATTGTCCCAGACCTCGTCGGGACCGAACGGGCTGTTCAGCAGGAAGACCGCGCCGGGATCGGCAGCCTTGAGCACGTCGAGACGCTCCATGAAGCTGAACTGGTGGCAGCCCACAAAATTGGCGCGCGAGATCAGGTAGGTCGAACGGATCGGTTGCTTGCTGAAGCGCAGGTGCGAAATCGTGACCGCGCCCGACTTCTTGGAGTCATAGACGAAGTAGCCTTGCACGTTCAAGTCGGTCTCTTCACCAATGATCTTGATACTGTTCTTGTTCGCGCCCACGGTGCCGTCGGCCCCAAGCCCGTAGAACATGGCGCGGACGGTCTCCGGTGCTTCGGTGGAGAACGCCGGATCGTAGGTCAAGCTGGTGTGGGTGACATCGTCGTTGATGCCGATGGTGAAATGGTTCTGCGGATTGGGTTTCTTCAGTTCGTCGAAAATCCGCGCCACCATCGCCGGCGTGAATTCCTTTGACGACAACCCATAACGGCCGCCGATCACCTTGGGGAACGCAGCCATCGGGGCCTTGCCCGCGGTGAAGCCCTCGGTCAGGGCGGTGATGATGTCTTGATACAGCGGCTCGCCGATGCTGCCCGGTTCCTTGGTGCGATCCAGCACGGCGATGCTCTTCACCGTCGCAGGCAACGCTTGCAGGAAGTGCTCGACGGAGAAGGGACGCATCAGGCGAACTTTCAGCATGCCAACTCTGCGGCCTTGCGCGGTGAGGTAGTCCACCGTCTCCTGGACTGCTTCGGCGCCCGAGCCCATAACGATGATGACGTGCTCGGCATCAGGTGCGCCTTCGTATTGGAAGAGCCGGTATTGACGACCTACGAGCCCGGCAAATTTATCCATCGTGTTCTGCACGATGGTGGGACAGGCCAGGTAGTAGGGATTCACCGACTCGCGCCCCTGGAAATAAACGTCAGGGTTTTGCGCCGATCCGCGCAGCACAGGATGGTCGGGCGAGAGGGCGCGCTCGCGGTGAGCGCGGACCAGATCGTCGTCGATCATGGCGCGCATGTCGTCAAGGCTGAGCTGTTCAATCTTGGAAACTTCATGCGAGGTGCGGAAGCCATCGAAGAAATGCAGGAAGGGAATGCGCGACTCCAGCGTCGCGGCATGCGCGATCAGCGCCAGGTCCATCGCCTCCTGCACCGAGTTCGAGGAGAGCAGGGCGAATCCGGTTTGGCGAGTGGCCATGGCATCGGAGTGATCGCCAAAGATGGACAGGGCCTGCGCGGCGATGGAGCGCGCCGCCACGTGAATCACCGTCGGGGTCAGCTCGCCCGCAATCTTGTACATGTTGGGGATCATCAGCAGCAGGCCCTGCGATGAGGTGAACGTGGTGCCGAGTGCGCCCGCCTGCAAAGCGCCATGCAACGCGCCGGCAGCGCCGCCTTCGCTTTGCATTTCGATGACGTTGGGGATGGTGCCCCAGATGTTCTTTTCGCCAATCGAGGACCACGCGTCCGACGACTCGCCCATGGGCGACGACGGCGTAATGGGATAAATGGCGGCGATCTCGCTGACGTGGTAGGCCACGTAGGCGACAGCCTCGTTGCCGTCGAGGGTCACTTGGCTTCTCGACCCTTTCCCCTTAACCAGCTCTTTGTCCTCGGGCGAAGGTTCCGCGGTATTGGTTCCACCGCGTGCCTGGGCAGTGTTGGCGTCATTGATGGCCGCGGCAGCAGGATATTCAGTTGTTTTCACGTCGATTTCATCCCCCAGACCGGCTCATGCGCGCGGTCTGTCTGTGCTTAAGAATTCGCTACTGTTCAAGATAGCGAGCGGCGAGGAAGGGGGCAGTGATGGGGGCACTAACCAGTCTGTGACCGCCGTCACATACAGGTGTTTCTTGCTGTGGGGTGAAAACAGCGTGGTCTCCGTCTTAGTCACACTCCCATGACGCTGCCGTCACAGAAACGGGGGTGGTGTCGGCCTAGAATGTAGAGTGCTGAAGCGTGCCGCGATCCCTTGCCGGCGCCGCCGCCATCTGTGGAGGCATCGTGAAAGTTACCAGGCTGTTAACCCTACTTGGATTTCCTGTCCTCCTCCTGCTATCTGGCAGCGCGCTCGCCCAGACAGCTCCGACGGCCCCCATCCTTCTCATGGGCGCTCCCATGGGTGCGGTGAAGTTCGATCACACGGCACACCTGAAGGTGGCCGGCAAATGCGAAATTTGCCACCATGCGTCCAAGCCGGAGAAGCCGCTGAAGGCTACGCAAGAAGCCTGTACCGATTGCCATACCAACCCCGCCACTCCGCCGGTCACCACCAAGTTGCAGGCGGCCTTCCACAACCCGACTGCAACTGCCGGACTCTGCATTGATTGCCATAAGACACAAAACAGTCAGGGTAGGGCAGCGCCGGTGAAATGCGCCGATTGCCACAAGAAGAACAACGGTTAGCCAGCCGGGCAATCGCCTACTTCGCGCGCTTCTTCTTTGCAGGCTCGGGAGCCGAGCCGCCCAACTGACCGGTGACGCTGGCCAGCACCTTCTGGAACGCTTCTTCCTTCGTCAGCTCTTTCTTGCCAGTTTTGTTATGCCGGTACTTGTGTTCGTAGCTGCAGGTCCGGCAGCGCACTTTCTGCACATCGTCCGCTGCCATCGAGACTACGGCGTGGTCGGTGGTGCGCTTGCAGCGCGAGCAGTAATCGTCAACGGAATCGCCTAGGCGCATGGTTCTCTCTCACCCCGATTCTATTACCATTGTCCAGGAATTTGTGCCGGCTCTTTACCACTGAAGTGGTATGTACCGTACTGCGTACGGGGGATTTGCGCTGCTCCTTTCCAATGTAACAATCGCTCCATTGGATCGAACCGCTGGCGAGAGCAGCGGACAGGGAAGGCGAGCGCGTAGCGAGGTTCGCGTCACGTTGCTTCGTTGCTGCATTTTCCTCCATAGGTTGGCGGAATTCTGGGCCGTTTCGGTTTTCGGATGTGCAACTGGGCGCTGCGCTTCCGGACAGAATTCCGCCCTTTTTATTGTCCTCCCGAAGCTCCTATCACGTCCCTACGTGAGTCCGGTCACACCGCCCGGCGACAAAATGTGTTAAGTGTAACAACGTGGTAGGCGTGCGTTCCCACGCATGCTTTATAAGACACTTAGCGCCGCCGTGTATGGCATCGACGCCAGCCTCATCGAGGTTGAGGTTGATGTCGCTGCGATCAAGGCCGATCACGACACGTTCATGACGGTCGGGTTGCCCGACACCACGGTGCGCGAGAGCCGCGAGCGCATCCGAGCAGCGCTGAAGAACAGCGGCTACGATATTCCAACCACTACGACCACCATCAATCTGGCCCCTGCCGACATTCGCAAGGAAGGATCGGGATTCGATCTTCCCATGGCCTTGGGCATCCTCGGCGCTTATGGGGGCTTGAACAACAAGCCGCCGGACGACACGCTGTTTGTCGGCGAGTTGTCGCTCGACGGCGGAGTGCGCGGCATCCGCGGAGCCTTGCCCATTGCGGTAACCGCGCGGGCCAACAAAATCCGCAGGCTCATCGTTCCCGAGGTCAATGCGCGCGAGGCCGCGCTCGTCGATGGCGTTGATGTTTACCCGGTCCACTCGTTGATCGAAGTGGTCCAGCTCCTGAATACCGGCAACGGCATCCTCCCGATCAAGGTTGACACCCACGCGCTGCTGGAGACTTCGCAGCAATTTGGGGTGGACTTCGGCGATGTGCGGGGACAGCAGACGGCCAAGCGGGCCATCGAGATCGCTGCCGCCGGCGGTCACAACCTGCTGATGATCGGCCCGCCGGGATCGGGCAAGACCATGCTTGCCAAACGCATGGCCACCATCCTTCCGCCCCTGACGTTTGACGAAGCCCTGGAGACAACCAAGATTCACAGCGTGGCCGGAGTGCTGGATTCGACCAGCGGATTGGTGGGGACGCGCCCCTTCCGCTCGCCCCACCACACCATCTCGGATGCGGGGCTGATTGGCGGTGGCATGATCCCGCGTCCCGGCGAGGTATCGCTGGCCCACAACGGAGTGCTGTTCCTGGATGAGTTGCCGGAGTTCCCGCGCAATGTCCTGGAGGTGATGCGGCAGCCGCTAGAGGATGGCACCGTGACCATCGCGCGCGCCGCCATGTCGCTCAGCTTTCCCGCCCGTTTCATGCTGGTGGCGGCCATGAATCCCTGCCCGTGCGGGTATTTCAACGATCGCTCGCGCGAATGCCACTGCACGCCCATGATTATCCAGCGCTATGTGTCCAAGATTTCCGGCCCGCTGCTGGACCGCATCGACATCCACATCGACGTGCCTTCGGTGAATTATCGCGAGCTGAGGGGCGGTGTCATGCCGGAGAGTTCGGCCGACATCCGCGCCCGTGTCATTCGCGCCCGCGATACGCAACTGGTGCGCTTCGGTAGCGAAGGCGAACGCATTTACGCCAATGCTCAGATGGGCTCGCGCGAGATCAGGAAGTACTGCGAGCTGGGTACCGACTCCGAGCACCTGCTGGAACGGGCCATGGCGAAGCAGGGGCTCAGCGCCCGCGCCCACGACCGCATTCTCAAAGTCGCGCGCACGGTAGCAGACCTTACCGGAGCCGAGACCATCGAACCAGGACACATTGCCGAGGCAATCCAGTATCGAACGCTGGATCGCACGTTCTGGGCGTGAGGTGGGGTTGGTGGTGTAATGGGCTGGTAACAACAGCAACCGCGGAGCATAGCCGTGAGTCGGTGTAAATTATTGGCCATGAGAAATGCAATTATCGCCATTCTGTTCCTAGTCGTGGCTTGTATCGCTGGGTTCGGGCAAAACCTCCCAGCGGAAACACCATTGAGGATACGTGTTTCTGAGCGAGTGCTGGACGGCATCGCATTGAAGAGGGTTTTGCCTCAACTACCTTGCAGTAAAGATACGTCACAGGAGAAGGGCGTGGTTACCATCGCGGTTCTTGTTGACTATGATGGGAAAGTGAAGACGACGTCACCAATCTCCGGCGAACCTGTTCTGGCCGATTGCGCTACGTTCGCGATTCGACAGCGGCAGTTCAAACCGTACACCGTCAACGGCAAACCAGTGCAGGTCGAGAGTCGTGTCGTGATGAAATTCAGCAAAAAGCGCGTCGGTGTGGTCCTTGGCGGACAATAGCACACCGAGCGGGGGTACCATCGCCGAGGCAATCCAGTATCGGACGCTGGACCGCACGTTCTGGGCGTAATTTTGAAAACTCGCCCTTCTCGGCGTAAGGTGCTTGCGTGAAACGTGCACTCATCGTTGCGACGGTAATCCTCTTCGTCAGCCATCTTTACGCAGGCCAGCAGAAGACCCCAGACCTGAGACAACAGGCATCCTTCTGTGAAGACGGCCCGGACGAAACTGTCCTGAAGCCAATTCCTTTGCCTTCAGAAGTAGTTTCAGCGTTGATGAACACGGCAGAAGCCAATGCGGCTCGTGAGTCGGCGGAGAACAAAGGTCGGAATCTCAATCCCGCGACTCTCTTCAAGGGGACGACGGTTCACCTTGCAAAATCCGTGGACGTTTTCTACCTAGTGATGGGTTCCTTCCCAATGTCCGGTGCCGATAACACGTGGTTCTGGATTGTGCGGTCATCGGGAAACGGAGCAACAATTTTGCTGTGGGCTGGTGCAAACTGTGTGGACATAAGCCGCAAGGGCACTTTGGGATACAAGGATATCGTGACGACATGGTCATCTGCTAGGTATGCCAAGACAACGATTTACAAGTACAGCGGCAGGTCGTACAAGGTGTGGCGAACGAAGTCGCGTCCGGTTAGTTGGTGATGAATCGCCTTGTCAGCAGTAATCGAGACTGGTGGCCGACCTCGGTGCGCCGAAGATCATCTGCATCGCGCTTCCATTGAACTAGGCCCGGCTATACCCTCGCCCACACGATAGATTACCTTGAGATTGCTCGCGGCCTGCGGCGCACCCGCTACAATCGTTCAGGAACTGATCGATGAAGCAGCACGCCACCAACATCGTTCGCGAGCTGCGCGAGCGCGGCTTCCAGGCCTATTTCGCCGGAGGCTGCGTGCGCGACACGCTGCTCGGGGTTGAGCCCGCCGATTACGACGTTGCCACCGATGCCACGCCCCCGCAGGTGATGCGCATCTTTCCTGAAACCTACGCCGTCGGCGCGCAGTTCGGGGTGGTGCTGGTGCCTTCCGCGGATGCGCCTCCCAGCGACGCGCCGCCGTCGGAACATCCGAACTACGTCGAGGTGGCCACCTTTCGCAACGATGGAACGTACTCCGATGGCCGCCATCCGGACCAGGTGAGCTACGCCAAGGAACCGCAGGAAGATGTGCAGCGTCGCGACTTCACCATCAACGGATTGCTGATGGATCCCTTGGACGGCAACCGCGTGCTCGATTTTGTCGGTGGGCGCGAAGACTTGCGGGCGGGAGTGATTCGCGCTATCGGCGAGCCGGAACGCCGCTTCGGCGAAGACAAGTTGCGCATGTTGCGAGCGGTACGCTTTGCGGCCCGTTTGCACTACATCATCGATCCTGCAACGCTGGCGGCGATTCAGCGGCTGGCGCCGCAAATTCATCAAGTGAGTGCCGAGCGTGTGCGCGACGAGTTGACGAAGATGCTCACCGAAGGCAGCGCGCGCAGGGCGTTTGAGCTGCTCGACAGCACGGGCTTACTGAAGGAAGTGCTGCCCGAGGTGGACCGCATGCACGGGGTTGAGCAACCGCCGCAGTTCCATCCCGAGGGCGACGTGTGGATCCACACTTTGCTACTGCTGGAAAAATTGCCGCCGAGGTGTTCGCGCACGCTGGCCTGGGGCACGCTGCTGCATGACGTTGGCAAGCCACCGACTTTTCGGGTGGCGCCGGACCGCATCCGCTTCGACGGACACGTCGAAGTGGGAGTTCGCATGGCCGAGGAAATTTGCCGGCGCCTGCATTTCTCCAACGAAGACACCCGGCAGATCGCCGCGCTGGTGTCCAACCATATGCGTTTTGCCGACGCGGAGCGCATGAAGGCATCGACTCTGAAACGCTTCCTCCGCTTGCCCCAGTTCGACGAGCATTTGGAATTGCATCGCATGGATTGCCTGAGCAGCTACGGCGATCTGTCGCTGTACAATTTCGTTCGCGAGCGCTTGCAGCAGACTCCGCCGGAGGAGATCAGGCCGCAGCCGTTGCTGAGCGGAGAGGACCTGATCGCTCTCGGCTACCAGCCCGGCCCGCAGTTTCGCGACATGCTGGCGGCGATTGAGGACGCGCAGTTGGAAGGGGCGCTCAAGAGCAGGAAAGAGGCGCTGGAGTTTGTGCGGCGGGAATTTCCACGCGGCGGCTGAGGTGGCAAGAAGCCCCTGGCAAATTGCGGCCCTTTGCCCAGGTTAGCGTCCAAAGACGGACGCGAACCTGGGGCACAACAGCCTGGCTGATTACTTCGTTCGGCCACCCTCGATCTTCAGCTCCGCGCTGGCGCCTGCCTGTGCCGCCGCCAGGCGTGCAGTCAGCACGCGAAATGGCGAGCACGAGACATAATTGAAGCCGAGCTGCGCGCAGAACTCGACCGACGAAGGTTCGCCGCCATGTTCGCCGCAGATTCCGATTTTGATGGTCGGACGCGTCTTGCGGCCTTTCTCGACAGCCATCTTGAGCAACTGCCCGACGCCTTCGCGATCAAGCACCGCGAACGGGTCCTGCTTCAAAATTCCTAGCTCAAGGTACTTTGGCAGGAACTTGTTGATGTCGTCGCGCGAGAAACCGAAGGTCGTCTGCGTGAGATCGTTGGTGCCGAAGCTGAAGAACTCGGCTTCCTTGGCGATCTCGTCGGCCACCAACGCGGCGCGCGGCAATTCAATCATGGTTCCCACCAGGTACTCGACCTTGTACTCCTTCTCGGCGAATACCTCTTCCGCAACCCGGCGCACGATGGCAGCCTGGTTGGCCATCTCGTTCAATCCGCCGGTGAGCGGAATCATGACCTCCGGTTTCACCTTCACGCCTTGCTGGGCGACCTTGACGGCAGCCTCGAAAATGGCGCGCGACTGCATTTCCGTGATCTCGGGATAAGTGATGCCGAGACGGCAGCCGCGATGGCCAAGCATGGGATTGACCTCGTGCAGTTGCTCGACGCGGTTCAACAGCGTGCGCAGCTCTTTCAGCTTGGGCGATTTCGGTTTGGTGATTTCCAGCTTGGCGATTTCGACCATTAGATCTTCGCGGCGCGGCAGGAACTCGTGCAGCGGCGGATCGATGGTGCGGATGGTGACCGGAAATCCATCCATGGCGCGAAAGACGCCGACAAAATCGTTGCGCTGCATGGGAAGCAGTTTGCGCAACGCATTGCGGCGGTCCTTCTCGGTGTTGGCGAGAATCATGGTCCGCATGTGCGGCAGGCGGTCCTCGGCAAAGAACATGTGCTCGGTACGGCAGAGTCCAATACCTTCGGCGCCAAAGGCGCGCGCCTGCAGAGCGTCGCGCGGAATGTCCGCATTGGCGCGCACACCCATACGGCGGAAGGGCTCGGCCCAGCTCATGAGCTTCTGCAGTTCGGGATCGTCAGGCTTGGCGGGCACAGTGTTGAGCTTGCCATTAATGACTCGGCCCGATGCGCCATCAAGCGAGATCCAATCGCCCTCCTTCAGCACCTTGCCGCGAACGCGCATCTCACCAGCCTTCTCATCCACGTCAATGTCCCCGGCGCCTGCGACGCAGCACTTGCCCATGCCGCGGGTGACAACGGCGGCGTGACTGGTCATGCCACCGCGCGAGGTAAGAATGCCGGCAGCGACTTCCATCCCGCCAATGTCCTCGGGCGTGGTTTCGCTGCGCACCAGGATTAGCTTGGCTTTGCTGTCCTGGTTGAACTTCTCCACCGCTTCGTCGGCGTTGAAGACGATCTGCCCGACCGCCGCGCCGGGTGAGGCCGGCAATCCCGTGGCGAGCACATCAATGTCCTTGCCCTTCTCATCGAGACTCGGGACCAGGAAGTCGTAAAGCTGGTTCGGTTCGACGCGGAAGATGGCCTCCTCTTTCGTGATCAGCCCTTCCTCGACCATCTGGATGGCGACCCGAACGGCTGCGCGCCCGGTGCGCTTGCCGTTGCGCGTTTGCAGCATGTAGAGCCGCCCGTCCTGGATGGTGAACTCGAAGTCCTGCATGTCGCGATAGTGCTTCTCCAGCCGGGTCGTGATTTCGCGCAACTGGTTGTAAACGTCGGGCTGGATCTTCTCCAGTTCGGAAATGTGAATCGGGGTGCGCACACCCGAGACCACGTCCTCGCCCTGGGCGTTCATCAGGAACTCGCCATAGAACTCCTTCGCGCCGGTCGCGGGGTTGCGAGTGAAGCCCACGCCTGTGCCGCTGGTCTCGCCCAGATTGCCGAAGACCATGGCCTGCACATTGACCGCGGTGCCCAGCATGTCGTCGATGTTGTTGATGCGGCGATAGGTCTTGGCGCGATCATTCAGCCAGGAACGGAACACGGCGTCGCGCGACATCACCAGTTGCTCGTGCGGGTCCTGCGGAAACTCGCGCTTGGCGTGCTTCAGCACGACTTTCTTGTATTCGGCAATGACTTCCTGCAGCGCCTTGGCGTCGAGTTCGGTGTCGAGCTTCGCCTTCTTCTGCTTCTTCTTGCCGTCGAAGACTTCCTCGAAGGCATGCTTGGGGATGTCGAGCACCACCGAGCCGAACATCTGAATCAGGCGGCGATAGGAGTCATAGGCGAAGCGCGAATTGTTGCTGAGCTTGGCCAATCCCTCGACCGACTTATCGTTCAAGCCGAGGTTGAGGATAGTGTCCATCATGCCGGGCATCGAGAACTTTGCGCCCGAACGAACGCTCACCAGCAGCGGATTGTCGGCGGCGCCGAGCTTCTGCCCTTGCAATGATTCCAGGCGGCGCAGCGCCTCATCCATCTGACGATTGACTTCTTTCGAGACGGAATTTTTGCGCATGTATTCGCGGCAAGCCTCGGTCTGGATGGTGAAGCCCGGAGGCACGGGCAGGCCGGCGTTGGTCATCTCGGCCAGGCCGGCGCCTTTGCCGCCCAGCTCGTCCTTCATCTTGCCGTGGCCTTCGGCGTGCCCATCGCCGAAGAAGTAAACGTATTTGACAGCGTTGGTGTTCGCGGTCGCGTTATTGAGTTCAGTTGCAGTGCTCATAAGGAAGTCCTTTGATCCGATTAATTATTGCGGTTCGAAAACCTTTATTCACCACAGAGACACAGAGTTTTAAGTCTGTTTCGTTGCTCGCAACTTCATTAACAAGAACTCGTTGACGCCGTTGCGAGGCTAAATTGTCTTTGCTGACGTTCGCTTTCGCAGCAGCTGCCGGATTTTCCTGGGCAGCTCATCGAGATAATCGAACGGCAGGTTATGAATCCTTTGGAGTTCGCCTTTGTGCTTCCACAACTCGATGAACCCTTCTTGTCTATGGGGGTCGCCCTTTTCCAGAAGGTAGACCTTGAAAATCGTGCCAGTTTTCTGTTCCATAAATCGGCCTGCGCTCCCTCGCACCTAATGGTTGGTATGCCCTACGTCCCCTCATTCACGATCTCGCTGAAATCGGCGATCTTACGAAACTGCTTGTAAAACAGAGCTAAGAATCCGAGCCGGTTTCGACGAACGGGCTCGCGCTCGTGCATTACCATCACCGTGTTGAAATACTGCTCAAACGGATCTGCTAATGCCGCCATTCTGTCTATACCGGCGCCGTATTCCCCGCGTTCTAAGAGTCCCCAAAAACCGACGGCGGCCTCGTCCATAACCCTGACTGCGTCCGCCTCTTCGGCGCTCGCCAGCATGTAGTTGAAAGGCCCGATCGCGAAATGATTGTCGAGGGCCTGCCGGAGAATGTTTCGCGTTCGCTTAAACGAGGTGGCAGCGGACTTGAGCTGAGGTGTGGTGCTTCTCGAGGTAATGGCGGCAGCCAAATCGACCGCCAGCGGCGGCCAGTCTGCGGGGTCAAGTCGGCGTTCAGGTTCGCGTTTTAAGTTGGGATCTATAAGCTGCAGGTCAGGCCCGTAGTCTGGATTCTCCGCATCTTTCAGCGCCGGAGTTAGGTCTTCTTTACTAAGGACAGAATTAACTATGTCGTATCGGAAGCCGCACACATCCCGCAGGTAGAATTCCAGGCGTTCACGCATGAAGTTCGCAATGGCTTCGTCGAAATCAATCTCCTTTGAAAACCGGCGTTCAGCCTCGGAGCCTGTATATTCTGCTCGTGCGTCGGAGAAAAGCTTCGTGATCGGCAGCGGCAGCTTGTGCTCGGCGATAATTTTCACGATGCCATTCGCCGCACGGCGCAGCGCGAAAGGATCCTTGGAGCCTGTCGGCTGCAGGCCAAGCGCAAACATTCCGGCAATGCTGTCGGCTTTATCGGCAATCGCCAGCACGGCTCCTTCGACGGAACGCGGAACGCTGTCGTCCATCGACTCGGGCTTGTACTGATCGTAGATCGCATCGCCGATGGCCTCTGCGGTGGCAGCGGGGAGTATCGGATCGAGTTGCTGGACCTTGGCATACAAGCCGCCGACAATGCCCTGCAGCTCGGTAAACTCCTTCACCAACTCGGTGGTGAGGTCGGTCTTGGCCAGCAGCGCCGCTTTGAACACGACACCCGACCTTACAGGTGTGCCCGCATTTCGAATCGCCTCGGAAATCAGGCTGCCCAGCTTCTGCACCCGCATGGTCTTGTCGAAGTAGCTGCCCAAGTCTTTCTGGAAGGTCACGGCCTTCAGCATGTCCACGCGCTGGCGCAGCGGAATCTTCTGGTCGGTCTGCCAGAAGAAGCGCGCATCGTTGAAGCGGGCGCGCAGCACGCGCTCGTTGCCGTGGCGAATCAGGCCATCCGGATCGCCGTCGGTGTTCAGAACCGCCAGAAAATGCGGCAGCAGTTTGCCGCTGGCGTCTTCCAGGGCGAAATACTTCTGGTGGTCGCGCATCACCGTGACCAGAACCTCGTCGGCGAGCGCGAGGAACTCGGGATCGAAATTGCCGAGCACGACCGACGGAAACTCGGTGAGATTCACAACTGTGTCGAGCAGGGACTTGTCCTCGCGCCAGCGCGCGCCCGGGAGGGTTCGTGTGGCCGCGTCGAGCGCCTTGCGAATGCGCTGCTCGCGTTCGGCGGCACTCGTTACCACCGAAGCCTTCGCCAACGCAGATGAGTAATTCGACGGCCGATCGATGGGCAGCGATCCCGGCGACAGAATGCGATGGCCTTCGCTGGTATGGCCGGCGCGAATGCCCGCGAACTCCAGCGGCACAACTTCGCCGTCGAGCAGCGAAACCAGCCAGCGCACCGGACGCACGAAGCGCTCCGCCGACTTGCCGCGCCAGTACATGCTCTTGGCCCAGTAAATGCCGGCGATTTCTTTGGGCAGCGACTCGGCAAGGATCTCGGCCGCCGGACGACCTTTCTTCTTCACCGTCGCACCGAGGTATTCGCCTTTCGGGGTCGTGATCTTTTCCAGCGAATCGACGGGGACGTTGAGCTTGCGCGCAAATGCCGCGGCTGCAGGAGTCGGTGCTCCATCTTTGTAGGCAACCTTCAGCGAAGGCCCGGTGACTTGCTCGGTGATGTCGGGTTGCGCGGAAGAGACTGCGGACGCGAGAACGGCCAGGCGGCGCGGCGTGGAGTAGGTTTGCAGCGTGGGGGTTTCGACAAGTCTCTCGCGCTGCAAGAGGTCACCCACGCGGCGAGCCAGTTCGTCGCGCGCGCTATCGATCATGCGCGCGGGAATTTCTTCGGTACCGATCTCGAGCAGGAAGTCAGGCATAAGAAGCAATTAGCAATTAGCGACTAGCAAAAAATAAAGCAAACTTTTCGGCGTTCGTGCGCTAGGGACGACTACATCGCCGACTGGCTACGAGCGGCTCGCGGCCAAGCGCTCCGCTTGGGGCAAACCATTTTCCTCCGATGCAGCAGCGCTGCCTTCCGAGGCCTTCTGTTGATCGACGTACGCCTTGGCAACGCCGACCGCCAGCGCGCGGATTCGCGCGATCACGCCAACCCTCTCGGTCACACTGATCGCTCCGCGAGCGTCGAGAATATTGAACAGGTGCGAGCACTTCAGGCACAGGTCAAATGCAGCGAGGACGGGAAAGCGGCGACGATCCGCTTTTCGCTCTTCGCCGGAACTGCCGGACTTCTCGGCAACACGCTCTGCGTATTCGTCCAACAGCGCCTGGCATTCGGCCTCGTAAAGCCCGAGGTGCTGCCACGCCTTCTCAACGTCTGCAACCTCGAAGTTGTAAACCGAGAACTGCAACTCGTCCTGCAGCCGGATCTCGCCGTACTTGACCGCGCGGCCGTCGGGACCGACGACCCACGTGATGTCGTAGATGCTGTCCACGTCCTGCAGGAAGGCCGCAATGCGCTCCAGGCCGTAAGTCAGTTCGGCGGAGATGGGGTCGAGGTCGATGCCGCCGCACTGCTGAAAGTAGGTGAACTGCGTGATCTCCAGCCCGTCGAGCATCACCTGCCAGCCGATGCCCCACGCGCCCAGGGTTGGCGATTCCCAGTTGTCTTCTTCAAACTTGATGTCGTGCTTGCGCAGGTCGATGCCGATGGCGGCCAGCGATTCGAGATACAGCTCCTGCACGTTGACCGGCGGCGGCTTCAGGATCACCTGGAACTGCAAGTGCTTGAACAGCCGGTTGGGATTTTCGCCGTAGCGGCCGTCGGCAGGACGGCGCGATGGCTGCACGTAACCCACGCGATACGGCTTGGGGCCCAGCACTCGGAGAAAAGTCTCGGGCGCCATGGTTCCGGCGCCCACCTCGACGTCGTACGGCTGCTGGAGGACGCACCCGTGCTCGGCCCAGAAATTTTGCAGGCGCAGCACCAGTTGCTGGAAGGTCAGCGGATTTTGCGAGGAAGACAAATGGTTTTTCCTGACGGGACCGGTTACCCAGAGCTCGCGCGCCTGGGCTAAAATTATCTCGCCGTTTCACCCTGTGGGTATAACTTAGACAATACATTTACCATATCATTTATCTTGTGCAACTATATCGTGCAACGACCTTGTGCAAACCTTCACAGCTTCGCCAGCATGCTGGCGGTTACCAGCTTCTTCTCGATATGGCGCTCCAGAATCTGCACCAGAAATTTTCGCAGGTCGGCGCCCTGACCTACCGCCCAAGGTTCCTCCGCAAATGTGTCCACCGGAGCGCGAAACATCTGAGCCGCCAGCCTGCGCGACTCCGCCGTTAGCTCCGACGACGCCAGCCGCTTGTGTTGCACACACATCAGGCCGTCGGCCAGCGCATGGTAAAAGGCGCGACTGCCATTGAGCGCCTGTCCGCAAGCGCTACACTCGCTCAGCTCCGGCAAAAATCCAACCAGCCGGACCATCCAGAGCTGAAAGTACGTCAGCGGCATCCAGATCGAGCCTGAGCGCAACTGATGAAGCACCGAAACCGCCAGCCGAAAGATGGCGTCGTTCGCTTCCCGGTCCGGCAGCAACTCATCCAGGGCTTCCGCGACGTGCTCCAGCGCGACAACCCGCGGGTAATCCACCGTCGCTGACAGCGGCGATTCCAGGATGTCGCACGAATCGAGCCGCGCCAACTCCTGTCCTTCGCGGTCGTCGTAGTACGCCCGCACCCAGGTCAGCGGCTCCAGCGCTCCGCCAAAACGCCGCTTCGACTTCTTGGCTGCGCGCGCGATACCCTTGACCTTGCCCTCGGCCCGCGTGAACAGCGTCACCAGCAAATCAGCCTCGCGGAGCGGATAAGTTCGCAACACGATCGCTTCCGACTGCTTCAGTGACATGGAGTTTCAATCAGCTGCCGTCAAACCTCGATTCTACCGACAGCGATTGCGATGTGCAAAGCGAGGCAACAGGGTAGTCTCAGTTTGCATTGCTCGGGTAGAGCGGGCGTTCAGGCGCGCGTCCAGCATTCCTCATCCCAAATACTTCAGGAACCTGGCTGGCTGATTGTCAAAGCCCGGAAACACGGTGTTCAAGTGTGCGTTGCCGAGATGCCGCGACAGTGCTTCACCCAGCACACAGCGAAAATCGGTGGTCAGCGCCAGATCGCGGCCTTCATTGAGCTGCGCTGGATCGAGGCCCGGCCAGCGTCCGTAAACCCGTCCGCCGCGCACCGGCCCACCGAGGATGAACATCACATTGGCGTGGCCGTGATCGGTGCCGCGATTGCCGTTTTCGCGCGCCGTGCGTCCGAACTCCGACATGGTGACGACCACCGTCTCTTGCGCCAGCGGACCGAGATCCGTCCAGAACGCGGCGATGGATTGCGCAAAGTCGCGCAAGACGTTGGCGAGCTGACCCTCCACGGCGCCTTCATTCACATGGTTGTCCCAGCCGCCGATATCGGTGAACGCAATCTGCACGCCGAGGTTCGATTTGATGAGCTGCGCGGTCTGGCGCAACGCGTCGCCGAAGCGTCCGCGCGGGTAGTTAGCGCCAGGTGCAGGAGTGTACTTTTGCGGATCAGCAGACTTCAACATCTTGACCGCCTCGAAGGTCTCGGTGGCCGTGCCGTGAAGCACGCTGTCCACTGACTGCGCATACATCGCCTCGAATGTATTGCCCAGTGGCGCACTGGCGGGATTGCCTCCTGCGATCCCGAATCCGTTCACGTTGCTGACCGCGACCGCTGACGCTTTGCCGGAAAGAATTCGTGGCAGGGAAGTGCCGAGCGCGATAGCGCGGAATGGCGAGTCGGCAGCGGTCGGCTCGGACTGCAGCGTCCGGTTGAGCCAGCCATCGCTGGTATTCTTCACGCCCGGAGTACCCGACTCCATATAGTCCTGGGCGTCGAAGTGCGAACGTGTAGTATCGGGCGAGCCCGCCGCATGCACGATGGCGAGCTGACGCTGTTCCCAAAGCGGTTTGAGCGGCGCCATCGCAGGATGCAGTCCGAAGAAGCCGTTGAGATCGATTACCTGTTGCCGCGGAATGTTGATGCTGGGACGCATCGCATAGTAGGCGGGCTCAGCGTGAGGCACGACAATGTTGAGCCCATCAGCTGCCCCGCGCTGGAAGATCACCACTAGCCGTTTATTGCTTGCGCTGGAGCTGACCGCACCCCACGCCGCTCGCGTGAGAAAGGAAGGAATCGCGGCGGTACCGACGATCGCCATCGCCCCGCTCTTCATAAATGCTCGCCGTGTGATGCCCATGGTGTATCCTTCTTGGCCGTTAATCAGTGCGTCCTGGCTTTTGGTGGTCAGCTATTAGCTCTTAGCTGTTAGCGATAATGTTTCGTTTGGCCAAGAGCTAATAGCTAAAAGCTGGCTGTTTCATTTCCGTTGGAATTCCGGCGAGCCCAGCAACAATCCTGCGATGACGTTCAGATTCATTAGCCGATTCGGGTTGGCGAATTGTGCCACCACATCCGGGCTGACAATCTTCGCTTCAATGGTTTGGTGCGTCTGTTTCGAAACATCTCCGGAGAGCAGCGTTTGCTCCAGATCGAGCTGCACCTGGTAAGGATCAGCATCCGAGGTTGCGGCCCAATTCGTCAGTTGCGCAAGGTTGAAACTGGCGCCCGGCAAGTGATTGGTCGAAAGAGCCAGGCCGAAGTTCATGCGATCGAGCAGCGCTGCCGAGTTTACCCAAACCTCTGCCTTAGTCGAATAGCCAGTCGGCGGCTGCGCGCCGTACAGCGGCATGCCCATTCTGTTCAGTGTTCCCAGGAGCGCCTGGGGATCAGCGATATCAACTTGCGTAGCGCGCAAAGAGGAGACGACGAACTCAAACGGCGTCTTTACCCGTGCGCGATAAGCTTCGGGCGCCCAGAACTCGGGCGAGCCGAACATAGTGCGCAGGACTTCGCGAATGTCACCGTCGGTCTTCAGGTATGTTTTCGACATCGCGTCAATCAGCGATTGCGGCGGATTGTCGGAGACGAACCGCTGGGCCAACTCAGTGGAGACGAAGCGCGCAGTAGAGGGACTATGCGCAAGGATTTCGAGCACTCGCATGCCTTCTTTTTCGCCGCCCTCCTTGATGGTGCGGCGCAGCACGGTTTTGCTGCCCGGCTCGTGCAGTCGTGGCCTGAAGACGAACCCGCCGCCCTGGAACGGCTGGTCGATGGTCCATCCGGTGAAGACGCGCGCCACTTGAGTCACGTCCTGCTGCGTGTATCCGCCGTTAACGCCGAGCGTGTGCAGTTCCATCAGTTCGCGGGCATAGTTCTCATTCAGCCCGCTGCTGGGCTTCGCCTGCTTGTTTTGCGGATTGGGTGGCTGCTGCTGCGGGGGATGGGGCCCAGGATAACCTGGCCATCGCCGCGGACCGAGCGGGCCGTTCATGCGGGCCGTTTGGGCTGCGTGGGCATGATCAGGCACGCCGCGGGCAGCATCGGAATCGGGCCCTTCACTCTGCCAGTTATCCAGGTAAAACAACATCGCAGGACTCTGTGCGGTCGCGACTAACAGGTCCTTGAACTTGCCCAACACGTGCGGACGAATGACATCGCGCTCATACACGGTGACCAGATAATGGTCAGCGCCCTTGCCGATGAACACGTTGAAGTGGTTGAACCAGAAATCGGTGAGCACTTCTTCCAGTTGGCGATCGCTGTAAACCGCGCGCTGCAGCTTGGCTGACTGCACTTCGTTGTTGATGACACCTTGCGGATTGTTCAACGCCAGCACGGTCTCGCGCTGTTCGGGCGAGAAACCGGAAAACAGCGCCTGGCGTTTCTCCAAGGAAAGGCCTTGCGTCAGATCACGCTGCTGCGCCACCGGCAAGTTGAGGATGCGCTGCAGGCGTTGGTCGGGAGGTAGCAGGATTAGGGAACCTCTGAACAACCAC
>PMAT01000122.1 GCA_003152695.1 Acidobacteriaceae bacterium | reverse complement strand
CGCGCGAATAGTTCATCTGAAATTGGCTGTAATTGCCTTCCGCCCCCAGCGAGCTGGCCCACTTCCCAAAATCCACGGTGAGACCGCTGCCGACGGGCACGACATAAGTGCCGTAAGCCTGAAAGATGTTGCGGTAGATAGTGGGACGTGGTTCGTTGCTAGGGTTTCCTTGCAAGGTGTCCGTCGCCTGTCCAAATTGCAGATCCAGGCGCGCTCCATAGCGGCGGCCGGCCTCAACGTCGGGGGCACGCTCCAGGATGACCGCAGCCTGGTTCAGGCTAAACGCATTGCTGCTGACGTCGTAGGCGCGTAGAAGATTCACCCGTCCGACCGGCCGGTTGAAATTCCAGTCATAATATCCGTCAATTGAGACATTGATCGTAGTTCCCTTCAGGTAGTCGAGCACACTACGATCATCCGCCGACAGTACCGCACTTGTCTGTGACGGCGCCGCGCTTTTTGCGACGCTATCTGCCGTGCTGTGAGCGGAATCGTCGGCTGAGGAACCGGCAGTCGGCCTTGACGTCGACATGGTGGACTGCATGTCGTTCATCTGCGACTTCAACTGCTGCACCTCAGATTCCAGGTCCGCGAGATGTTGTTGCAGCCGCTCCATGGTTTGTGCAGGTACCGTCACAGTCTCCGCCGATTGGCCTTTGCTTTCCACCTGCTGCGCCTGGGCCGGCACAAAGCAGGCCGCCACAATACCAATCGAGAACGCCGCTATAAGTTGCTTAACGCTTCTTCTGAACATTGACCACCTCTTGCACGACACCGTAAACTTTGCACCTCGGAGTCGCCAGAGATGACCGGTTAATTGCTCTCAACCGCTTGCCACCAAAATCGACCCCGGAGATAAAACACCAGCATTCATGAACAGCGGTTGATTTCCAGCTCTAAAATTCTCAGAACATAACCATCAGCGCCATGTTCAAACGGTTCTCATACTTGCGCAGGGTCCGGCGTAAAGCCCGGCCCCACCGATCCGGGGGCACCCGTGTTGCCGCCCGGTAACGGACACCCTCTTAGCGGCGTGTCGGGGCCGCGAACATTCAATTAGGAACACTACGTAGAACACGACGGCTAAGCCGCAGATGATTAAGAACAGAGTGCTCATAGTTGCCTTTACCACAAGTGCCCGTGCGTGGTTACCAATAGGATTAGAGCACTCCGCCCATAAGTCCCGTCTAAAGAATTCGTAAATTTTTCGTAAAGACCGGAACGGGAAATTGGTGAGCGATGTAGAGACCAGGCAGCCGTGCTGACGGCCTACGGCTGCTAACAGCTGGGGGCGACCGAATTCATTGGTAGCCGTATCACCCCCCACCAGATGTTCTAATCTACGGGCTGCGAGATCGCGGTGAAGCTCTCCAGCGCAGCCTGGCGAGCGCGCAACTCTCCTAGCTCCTCTTCGCCGAGTTTTTCGGCGCAGCCGGCCACTGTCCGCATTCCCTGCCCGACAAGTATCCGGCGGAACTCCGGATCGGGCGTCGAAGCGGCTATGTCACCAAGGGCCCGCAGCAACCGCAAGCTGACCGCCGCATCCGCCTTCGCATACATGCGAATCTGCTCAAAGGCTGCCTCCAGCAGGCGCTCGAAATGGATCCATCCAATGCTGGCGCGAACGATGCCCGGCGGATCGTAGAGCAGATCCTCGGGCGGCTCTCGCGAGGCAAAGCGGATCAGAATGCGGCTCAACTGATCGACGCAGGTGATAGCGGTGGTGGGGTCGTTGACGGCGGGCGAGATCGCCTTCAACGCCACATCGACAATCTGCAGGACGCCAAACTCTACGTCCTGCTGCAACGTTCTGGTCGGGCCGCAATCGAAGGCGGCAAGCTGTTCGGCGGTTCCTTCGGCGGGCAGACGGCCCCCCTTTGAGACCATCATCAGCGGGATTCCCGCCGGAACGAAGTGGCCGACCCGGCGCAGAACGCGGATGCTGACGTGATAGTGCTTCGCAAAGGCGACCAGGCGTCGCTTATCGATGAAGCGGATGTAGCCGGAAGCACCGCTCAAGACAGCCACCTCGCTCGGGTCGGGTCGGAGCGGTGCAGCATCCTTCAGGGGGTTCGGCCGGTACGGCCAGGGCATCATCTCGTCGATCATGGCTTCGGTTTCTTCCGCGATTCGGTCGACGATGTGATTGACACTGATGGCCTGCGAGATGTGGTGAATGAAAAAGAGCAGCAAGCCAACGCAGACTATCGCCAGCACCATTGCTCCCAGAACGGTGGCCACGGGAGCGAAGGGGTGAGGAAACGAACGCGCCGCCGGAAGCGCCGCCATGCAGTAGGAGAAAGTGCCAAGGAAGATGCCGAGCGTCCATTGGGTCACGCGGTCCCGGGAAAAGCTGACGATGATGCGCGGGGAGAACTGCATCGATGCCAGGGTGAGCGTCATCAACAGGATGGCGAACACAATGGACACCACCGTCATAATGGAGCCGGCGATGCCCGCCAGAATGACCTGGGCAACTTGCGGGTCGGCGTGCGAGGGGAATAGGACCGTGGGTACCCAGGCGCTGACAACCGGAAACGCCTCTTCCAACCACGACAGGAAGGCGCCCGCGCAACCCAGCGACAGCGCAATGGTGAGCGGGCGAACCAAAAAGCCGCCGCGCAGGTTGTACATGGCGTGGCGAAGTAACAAAGGTAGACTTTTGCTCACGGTTCTCTCTCTGTTCAAGTCACCGTGGAAGTTTGCATCTCGGAGTCGCCAGAGATGACCGGTTAATTACTACCAACCGACTGCCACCAAAACTGGGCTCCGGTGCCTATCGGTCGATTTCCAGATCTAGAGTCCCTAGAACATGACCATCAGGGCCCCGGTCATCCGGTTCTCGCTATAGCGAAGGTCAGGCGTCCAACCCGGCACAACCGAGCCCAGTGCGCCCGTGTTGCCGCCGGGAGGCGTGATTCCCCCCGGTCCGGAGAAGTAGGGCACGCTGGAAGCACGGTGGTTGTATTCCATGCGGAAGGTGACGTACTGGCTCGGCATGTAATCCACCGTGGCGGAAACATCCCATGCCTTGTACGGATCGCCGGGATTCTCCGTGAAGTACGGTGTACCGGAGATCGCCGTGGCGC
>PMAT01000005.1 GCA_003152695.1 Acidobacteriaceae bacterium | reverse complement strand
CTCCCTGTTGAATTGCACGTACCGCGGATTCGGTGGAGTAGTCTGCGGTCAGCATAACCACATCCGCATTGGGATCGATTCCTAGAATGCGCCCTAAAACCTCCATCCCTGGGGCCTTAGGCATATTCAAATCCAGCAGGATGACTGGGGGATGCCGCCTCTGGACGATGGTTAGCCCTTCTTCCGGGTCAGTTGTCGAAAGGAAGTCCACGTTTTCATAAGATATTGCTTCACCGACAAACTCCAGGAAGTCTGCCTCATCGTCGATCGCCAGCACCGTGACTTTCGATTCGCGCGATTCAGCTTTCTTGATTGGTTCTAGTTCACCCATGTTTCCTGATCTTCCTGAGATTCCCGTTTCGGCTACACGCCAAAGGCCAAGGCAGCTTTCGCGTTAGGCTCTGAAGATACTGCGCAATCTCTCATCCAGGGCCATTTTCGTGAGGGGCTTGTGGGCGAAGTAAGTTCCCGGTTCCAGCTCGCCCTCGCGCGAGATCAAGTCGCCACTGTAGCCGGAAACAAACAGCACTTTCAGCCCCGGAATCTTCTGCTTCAGCCTGTCGGCCAGCTGTGGGCCACTCATGCCGGGCATCACCACATCGGTGAGCAGCAAATCGATTCCTTCTTGTTTTTCGGCTATCCGGATGGCTTCCGGACCGTTGCTGGCCGCTAGGACGGTATAGCCCAATTCTTCCAACTGGATGCTTACAATCTCCCTCAAGGCAGCGTCGTCCTCTGCAAGTAGAATCGTCTTAGACGCCGCAGCCCTCGGTCTTGCTTTCTCTCTTTTTGGAGTTGCCACAGGCACCAACCCGCACTGGCGAGGCAGGTGTATCTTGAAGGTCGTACCGCCCGGTACTTTCGTGTCAACCGAGATGAACCCTCCGCTTTGTCTGACAATCCCGTATACCGTGGACAGGCCCAAACCCGTTCCTTTGCCCATCTCCTTGGTCGTAAAAAATGGATCGAAGATGTGCGGCATCGCTTCCGAGCTAATGCCGGTCCCGGTATCGGAAACGCAGATCATCGCAAAGGGGCCGGGCGCCACGCCCGGATGCATGGTTGCACAAGACTCGTCAAGTTCGACATTGTGGGTCTCAATCAACAGCTTGCCTCCCTGCGGCATGGCATCGCGGGCATTGACTGAGAGGTTCAGTAGGACTTGGTCAATCTGCAAGGGATCAGCCTTCACGGTCCACAGGTCCTGATCGAGCGATAGAATTAGTTGGATGTCCTCCCCGAGCAGACGCGGCAGCATTTCGGCGAGATGAGTAATGCTCACATTCAGGTCCATCAGATTAGGGGCGAACGCCTGCAGGCGGCTGAAGGCCAGCAACTGACGAATCAATGCGGTTGCGCGCTGCGCGGCGTCCTTGATCTTCATGATCCGGCACTGGTTCACATCCGAAGGCGACAGAGTCTCCGCGATCAGATCGCCGTAGCCGATAACAATGCCCATGATGTTGTTGAAGTCGTGTGAGACCCCGCCCGCCAACCTGCCAACGGCCTCCATTTTCTGCGCCTGGAGGAGTTGAGATTCGAGCTGCTTCCTCTCAGTATTGTCGATCAGAAAGCCATGCCACAACACGCTGCCATCCGGCTGGCGTTCCGGCGAGGCATCTGCTTTGACCCAAACCAGCCCCCTTTTCGGGTGGTTTACACGGAACTCTTCGCGCCATGGGGTTAACGAGCGGAATGAACCTGCAATGGTTGCGTTAACGTGGCCGAGATCGTCAGGATGAATCGCCGCCAACAACGGCGCGGCATCGTGGCTTACCGCGCCGGGAGCGACATCAAAAATGTCTTGCAGCGCTGAGCTGGCAAATGGTATAGCGCTGGACCCGTCTGGCCGCATGAGAAAGGAATAAACAATTCCTGGAACGGTGGCAATGATCCTGCTTAATTCCTCTTGAATGGCCCCTGCCTCTTTGCGCGCCGTAATATCCTCGACCGTGCCTTCGTGGAGCACCACTTTGCCATCGGCGTCGCTCACGGACCGCACGTTCGCTGACACCCACTTCTTTTTGCCATCTTTGCCATAGATCTCCAATTCGACACTGTGCACCGCTCGATCGTTTTCCAGCACGTGTGCCAATTCTTGCAGCGCATTGGGATCGACAAATAACTGGGCCCCTACATTCGAGACTTCCGCCAGCAGTTGCTCGGGAGAATCATAGCCGTGCATCCGTGCCATGGCACGATTCATGCTCACGGGACGACCCTCGGGAGTAATCTGGAAGATTCCAATGATGGCATCTTCAAAAATTGAGCGGTATTTCTCCTCGGCTCGACGCAGCGCATCTTCCGCCTTCTTTCGCTCGGTTACGTCGTGGGGTGCTACTAA
Source organism: Acidobacteriaceae bacterium (assembly GCA_003152695.1). GTDB lineage: Bacteria > Acidobacteriota > Terriglobia > Terriglobales > Acidobacteriaceae > Bog-257. The sequence continues at coordinate 1,732 of PMAT01000005.1, read as the reverse complement.
TTCCGCATGGATCCCATGAAAATCCAGCTCGTGACTGACAATCTCGACGTCAATGATCGAACCGTCCTTCTTGCGATGCCTCCAAAGCGTGACTTCCCGGAGTCCGTGAATCGGTTGCGCGGTGGCTTTCAACAGCCTGGGAACATCTTCCTCCGGCCTTATGTCCGCGGTGGTCATCGCCAGAAACTCCTGTCTGGAAAAGCCATAGTGTCGAATCGCCGCTTCATTCACCGCCAGAAATTTAAGAGTTTTGCAGTCGAAAACCCACATCGGCAGCGGATTGCTCTCAAATAGAAGCCGATACTGCATCTCTGCTTGACGCAGCGCTTCGTCGGCAACCTTTCGCCAAGTTAAGTCCTGTTTGACGGCAACATAATGGGTGATCTCGCCAGTGCCGCTATGCATTGACGTGATCGTCATCTCCTCGGTGTAAAGGCTTCCATCTTTCCTGCGGTTAACGACCTCCCCATGCCAGACCTTTCCAGACGCGATGGTCGCCCACATATTCGTATAGAACCCATCGTCCTGTTCACCCGCCTTCACGAGCCGGAGATTATTGCCCAGAACTTCGTCGGAGCTGTACCCGGTCAGTTGCGAAAATGCCTGGTTGGCCCACAGGATTGTGCCTTGGTTGTCGGTAATCAAAATGGAGTTCGCGGCTGCTTCGAGCGCCGCAGCCTGCAATAGTAGGCGTTCGTCCGCCGCCACGCGGTCATCGATATCGACTGCGATCCCGACCATTTGCACCGAACGCCCTGTCTCGTCATAAAAAGCGTGGCCTTTTGCACGCCGCCAATGCACGCTACCGTCCGGCCACAGCACGCGATATTCAATGACGTGGTCCCCCTTATCGCGAATAGCGATCTCGAGTGACTCCTGCATCGCCTGGCGATCGTCGGGATGCACAATGTTCATAAATGTTGCAAAGTTCGCCGGAGAATCCTCTGGCACCCCCAGTTGTCCACCCTCCAATACTGACCACACTATCTCGCCGGTCACGATATTCCAGTCCCAGAATCCAATTTTCGCAGCCTCGAAGGCCAGGCGCATTCTTCCTTCGCTGCGCTGAAGTGAGGCCTCTACTTCTTCCTCGTGATCCAGAGACAACCACAGTTTTCGTTTATTTTCCTTTTGGTCGGTGATGTCTTCGAGAATCTTCGTGATGCCAATGATCTGGTTCCGCTGGTCGTGGATAGGCGTGGCCCAGAGTTTCGCGTCAAACCGCCGGCCATCTTTGCGTTGTCGACGTACCTCTTTGCCCCGGATCGTCGCGCCCTCAATGAGATGGCGCACCTCATCATCGAACTCGGCTCGGCTTTCTGACGGAACGGCAGGGTACGGTTGACCTAGTACCTCCTTTTCCGCCCAGCCGAACATCCGTTCAGCCGCGGGGTTCCACAGCTTGACTTTGCCTTCTGGGTCGAGTTCCTCGATGGCGAGGGGAGAAAACTGAATGAGCTCTCTCAGGGAATGTCCCGGACGGTCGAACATATTGACCTTCCTGCCGGTAGTGTTGCAAGTTTCAAATGCAGACAAGTTTGTCGCCGAGCGTCTGTCGTGCGTTCTTAGGCTGCCAAATCGAAATCGAAAAGGTTGTCGATGAACTGAATCTGAAGAAGAAGATCATCTCCTGCCACCCATCGAACTTGCCCCTTCCGGATCATGTGGATTGCTTCATAGCCCTGAATCGTTCGCCGAGCTGCCTGGAATTCTCGGAAGCCCTGCTTGGCGT
>PMAT01000041.1 GCA_003152695.1 Acidobacteriaceae bacterium | reverse complement strand
TTGGGCCCGGAACCACCGTGACATTCGTGGAATAAACCGCTGCGTTCGGAAGAGTCGCGCAACTGCCCTCGCCGGAAATGGGGAAGTTCTGGAAGGTGCCACCTGGAATCGGGCCGCCTCCGCCGCTCCCCGGCCGGGTATCCACAGCACGACATGGCTGGCTTAGGGGAACAAATTGCAGCGCGGTGGGAGGAGTGCCATCAATCACCGAGACCGTCCCGTTGTTAGTTGGGCAGGAGGGATCATCGCCGCAGAGGTTTGTAACGTAGATTCTATTGGTCGCTGAGTTGACCGCCACGGCGTAGGGATCAGAGCCGACGCCAATGTTGGTGGTGGCGAGGGTCACTCCGTCAATGACCGTCACCGTTCCGTTGCGATAATAATTTGCGACGTAGACTTTGTTGGTGACCGAATTGACCGCCACGGCGCCCGGATAGGTCGCGTCAGCAACGCTGGTGTAGGTAAGGGTCGCGCCGTCGATCACCGACACAGTTCCGTAGGGCTCGCCTTGGCATGAGGAATCGCCGCTGCAGCCGCTGGAAACGTAAATCTTGTTCGTGATCGAATTGACCGCTAACGCCCCAGGGTAATATCCGCCGATGGGGACATCGGTGGTGCCAAGGGTCGCGCCGTCGATCACCGTCATGGTGGCTGTGCTCGCACAATTGGGATCGTCGCCGCAGTTATTTGCAACGTAGATTTTGTTGGTCACCGCGTTGACGTCCACAGCATTAGGAAGGATTCCCACATTGACAGACTGGGTGTTTTCGGTCGCGCCGTCAATGACAGTGACTGTCCCCCTAGTATAGGGTTGGCCGCACGTGGGATCATTGCCGCACTGGTTAGCGACGTAGATTTTGTTGGTCACCGAGTTGACCACTGGGGGGTCCGGGTAGGCGCCGACGTTAACTGTGGCAGTGACGATGTTAGTCACGCCGTCAATCACGCTCACCGTCCCGCTGAAGGTAGTGCAAGAGGGGTCGCCACAACCGTTTACGACGTAAATTTTGCTGGTTACCGAGTTCACGGTTACGCCGAAGGGATCATTCCCGACGGTGACGGTGGCAATGACGGTATTGCTCACGCCATCAATCACAGATACCGTCCCGTCGCTGTTACAGTTGGGATCGTTGCCACACCCGTTGGTGACGTAGATCCTGTTGGTTACCGAGTTGACCGCCACGCCGTAGGGACGGTATCCCACATTGACGGACAGCGTGTTGTTGGTCGCGCCGTCAACCACCGTCACCGTCCCCTGAGTGTAGGGCGGGTATGGCGCGCACGTAGGGTCGCTACCGCAAGAGTTCGCAACATAGATCTTATTGGTCACCGGATTGATTACTTCCGTGTAGGGGTTTGAACCAACCGGCACGGTCGCAATCACTTGCTGCGCGAAGGCCGGCAGCGCTAGCACGGCGAAGCTGACAATGAGAACCAACAATAGGGCACGACGAACGATTTGCATGAGTATCTCCTAATCTCAATCAGCTTCTCGCAGACAACGTGATGCCCGGTAAGAACCAATTACTGGGCCCTTATGTGCTGGGGATGCAGCCGCTTGTTTGGCGATCTCCGCGATGCTGAAGTGGCCAACAGGCGACATTCTTTCCCCGACGGCGGCGGGCCGTCAGTGACGAAGGTCACCGTTGTGGGGACAAGAGGCGAGGCAAAATCTTCGCTTTAGCTCATAACGGCCCAAGTGACCGGCTGAGCACTCCCCTGCAGACTGCGTGATGCGAAAAAAGGCAGGTGGAGCTTTGACGCTCCCACCTGCCTTGGCCGACTGAACCGCAACTTCCAGCTACGGCGCAAAGTAGCTGGACATGTCGAGAATCAGTTGGGTGAGCCCATTTGCAAAAGCATCGACCTTACCGTTCGTGCTGGGCACAATCGCCATGTTGTTGGTGAGGGCGCCATCGACGGCGTTTAGCGTCGAGACCACGGGCTGAGTGCTGCCGTCCGGCCAGAGCGTCAAGTAGCCCAGCGAAACCACCGGGACAACGGTCGCGTTGAGGACATACGCCTGCGCCGCGGCGGGCGGCCCACAGGGGCTATCCACCACATCTACCGGAGGAGCCAAGGTCCCCGTAAAGGGTTGGCCATTGCCCACCTTGCGGGTGTCGATGACCCTGCAGGGCACTGCCGGATATAGCGACAATCCGCCCTCTCCTGCTGGCGCGAAGTAGCCGTCGATATCAATCGCCAATTGAGTGTTATCGGTCGCGTACACGGAGATGTCTCCACCGGTGCCGGCGGGCACGATGGCGGCGTTGGCCACGATCGTCCCCGTCGTGTCATTCAGAGTCGAGACTACCGGCTGATCTTGACCGGTCGGCCACACCGAGAGGTAGCCCACGGGATGTTGGTGGATGGGAATTACCGTGAAGTTGAACGAATACGCCGCTGGGGTGATGCCGGTGGGTATGCAGGAGCTCAACAACACCGGCAAGGCGCGCGGCTGTCCGCCGGTCAGCGACGGCGGTCCCAAGCCTTGGGGATAAGTGCTGTAGCGCGTGTCGGCCACTCGGCAAGGCGTCAGCGGGTAAAAGGCGAGCGTAGAGCCGCTCACCGGCTCGAAGTAGCCGTCAATATCGATGATCACCTGGCTTGTGTTGGTGACGTAAACGCTGACCGCGTCTTGATATCCGCCAGGAACGATCGCCGCGTTGGCCTTGATGCGGCCATCCGGCGAATTCAGGGTGGAGACCAAGGGTAGCGGCTCTCCGGTCGGCCATATGGATAGGTATCCCAACGTGCTGGCGGGAACCGCCGTCACATTCAGCGAGTAGGCTGCGGCGGTCGCCGGAATGCTGCAACTACCTTGGGGAATTGGGAAACTGCGAGATGTCCCACCGGCAATGGGAGGACCACCGAACGGTCCATTGTGGTTACGCGTATCCACGACGCGGCATGGAGTCACCGCCACGAACTGCAGGGCATTGGGCGGTGTTCCGCCAATTACCGAAACCGTGGCATCAGTAACATTCGAGACATAAGCGTGGTGGATGACCGGGTTCACCCAGGCCTCGACCGGTCCATTACCGACGCCGATGGTCGTGGTGGTCAACGTTTCTCCGTCGATGATGGTCACCGAGTTCCCCGCATTGTTGCAGACATAAATCTTGTTGGTGACCGGATCAACCTCGACGTCGTAGGGAGTTTGCCCAACGTTAACCGTCTGAGTGGTGAAGGTGGCTCCGTCGATGATGGTCTCCGTGTTGTCGGTGCTGTTGGAGACATACACCTTGTCAGCCACGGTATTGATCGTCATGGCGCCGGATCCCTTGCCGGTATCGGCAGTCACGGTAGCCAGGGTGACTCCATCGATCTGGGTCACGCTTCCGATAACGTTGCTGTTGTCCCCGGTAGCATCGCAGCTTAGAGTGCTGCCGCAAGAATTCATCACGTAGATTTTATTGGTTCCCGGATCAGCGAATATGAGCGCCGCCCCAACCCCCACCGTAACCGTGTTCGTAACCGTATTGCTCACGCCATCGACAACGCTGACCGTCCCATCGGCAAAGGTCTGGTTGCAGCCAAATTGGTTGCCGCAGTAGTTCACCACATAAATCTTGTTCGTCAATGGATTGACTGACACCGCTTGGGGATAATTTCCCACCCTGACCGTGGCGGTGACGGTGTCGGTGTTCCCATCGATCACGCTCATGGTGGTGCCTTGTCCGTTGCCATTATTGGCCACGTAGATCTTATTGGTTAAGACATTGAGGTCCCCGTAGGTCGGATGCAAACCGACGGGGACCGTCTTGCTGACCGTGTTGGTGAGCCCGTTGATCACCGAAACCGTATTGTCATGGCGATTGGAGACATAAATCTTATTAGTGACGGGATTGATCATCACAAAAACAGGATTCACCCCAACCGTGATCGTCGCGTCCACGGTGTTGGTGAGCCCGTTGATGACGGTCACCGTGCCCGGGCTTCCGCAACTCGGGTCGTTGCCGCAAGAATTGACCACGTAGACCTTGTTGGTTACAGGGTTGGCGGCCAGATAGAAGGCATCCTGCCCTACCGGAACTGTAGCCAGTATGGTTTGTGCTGCCGCAGGCAGGATGGCTGCTGCGAACAGGAATAGAAACAGGTAGGCGACGGTTACGGCACGAACTCGCATGTGTTTTCTCCCCACGTAGCTGCAAGGCGTTGCCTATGAGTAGGAAGCATCCCGTCACCGCGTTGGGAACCCGGCGATCACCCGTGCTTCACTAGCAGCTTTTTCGGTTGGTCTGTCGTATATTTATCTGCGAATCGGGAGAATTTGGGCAACAGGTATTGCGGGACATTTTGGGACATTTCGGGACATCTCGGGCTATGAGCGACTTCGACGAGGCGAAAACCCCGAATCAGCGGCTGGATTCGTGGAAGGAGATCGCCGCCTTCTTTCGCCGGGATGAACGTACCGTCAAGCGCTGGGAGAAGGAGCGCGGGCTGCCGGTGCATCGCCTGCAAGGCAGTGCGACCGGTCGGGTTTACGCCTACTCCGATGAACTGTTGCGCTGGATGAAATCGCCGGTCTCCGCCGAATCCGTTGCTTCGACCGTGGAACCCGCGGAAGCGGACCATGATACCTCAGCCGTAGAAGTTTCGCAGGCTGCGACTCTTACCCAGGCAGTATCAGTTCCGGGCGAGGTCAATCTACGGCGCCGCGTTTCCGACCAAGTCCGCCCAGCACGATGGGGGCGGCTGTTTGGAGCTTTCGTGCTAGCTGCCCTGCTCGTGGTCACCGGCGGGTTTCTATATCTTAAGCGGGCGTCGTTGCGCGCCAGTCGGCCGGATGCTTCCCCGGGAGAGTCGCTGGCCACCGGTCAGAGCACAAATGCTGAGGCACGGGATTTCTATCTCAAGGGCCGATATGAGTGGGACAAGCGCACCCCCGAATCTTTGAATAAAGCCGTCGATTACTTCACCCAGGCGATCGTGCACGATCCCAACTATGCCCAGGCTTACGTGGGACTGGCGGATTGTTACAACCTGCTGCGCGAATACAGCGCGATGCCGCCGGAAGAAGCCTATCCTCGAGCGCTGGCCGCGGCCAAGAAAGCGGTGGAGTTGGACGACTCTTCCGCCGAAGCGCATACCTCGCTGGCGTTTGCAACTTTTTTTGGCAGCTTTGACGCCGTCGGCGCGGAGCGCGAGTTCCGCCGTGCCCTGGCCTTAAACCCCAACGACGCCAGGGCCCATCACTGGTATGCCACGTCGCTATACGCCGAAGGGCGTTATGCGGAAGCTCTGAGCCAAATCGAAATGGCCCAGCAACTCGATCCCGCCTCCACCGCGATCCTGGCCGATAAGGGACTGATTCTTCTCTATGCCGGTCCCAGAGAGCAGGGCGTCGCATTACTGAAACAACTGGAGAGCACCGAGCCGGAATTTCTTTCGACCTATCGTTACCTGCAAGACGCCGCCCTCATGGACAAAGACTATCCGGCATACCTGGAGACGGGGGCAAAAGCGGCGCGATTGCGGCATGACCCGCGGGAACTGGCGATCATCAACGCGGAAGAGAAGGGGTTTGCGCGCGGCCAGCGGAAAGGCATGTTCGAAAGCCTGCTTGAGCAGCAGCAGAAGCTCTACGCCGAAGGACATCTGCCAGCGTATGACTTGGCCGCAACGTATGGTCTTCTGGGAAACAAGGCGAAGGCGCTTGAGTATCTCCAGAGGGCTTACGACCATCACGAATTAGGGCTGACCTCGATCCGTAATAATCGTGCCTTCGACGACCTGCACGGCGATCCAACCTTCCGTAAGTTGGTGGTGCAGGTGGGGCTGCCTCCGCTGCCCTAACTACAAACTCTGCTTCTTTTTCTTGTCATCCTGAGCGCAGGCGGCGCCTTACCGCCGGAGTCGAAGGACCTGCGGTTGTTTTACTGACAACTGACAACTGGCTACTGACAACTGCCCCTACGGCGCGAAGTAGCTGGAGATGTCGAGAATCAGTTGCGTAAGCCCGTTGCCGGCATAGGCGTCAATCTTGCCCTGAGTACCCGCCGGCACGATCGCCATGTTGTTGCTGAGCGACCCATCCGCCGCATTCAGCGTGGAAACCAGGGGCTGGTCGGCGCCGTCCGGCCACAACGTCAGGTAGCCCAGCGAAACCACCGGCACAACCGTCGCATTCAAGACATACGCCTGCGCAGTGGCCGGTGGTCCGCAAGAGCTGCCCACCACATCCACCGGAGGAGTCAGCGTTCCGCTGAAGGGCTGGCCAGTGCCGACATGGCGGGTATCAATGACCCGGCAAGGCGCCACCGCATAGAGCGACAGTCCACCCGCGCCCGCCGGCGCGAAGTAGCCATTGATGTCAATGACCAAGTCGGTGTCGTTGGTCGGATAAACCGAGACCTTGCCACTGCTGCCCGCCACTACAATCGCGGCATTGGCGATGACCCGCCCCAGCACGTCGTTCAAAGTGGAAACCGTAGGCTGGGTTTCACCCGTGGGCCACACCGTCAGGTAACCCAGGGTGCCGGAGGGCACGACCGTGAAGTTCAAGGAATAGGCGGCGACGCCGCTTGCGGGAATGTTGCAGGTGGTGGTGGCATTCAGGATGGGGAAATCGCGTGGTTGTCCGCCCGTCAGCGACGGCGGTCCCAGACCTTCCGGATAACTGCTGTAGCGCGTATCGGCGACGCGACAGGGCGGCAGCGGATAGAAAGCTAGCGTGGAGCCAGACACCGGTGCGAAGTAACCGTTGACGTCGACGATCACATTGGCTGTGTCCGTGACGTAAATGCTGACGGCTCCTCCATCGCCCGCCGGCACGATGGCGGCGTTGGCTTTGACGCGTCCATCCACCGAGTTCAGCGTCGAAACCACCGGCTGCACCTGGCCCGCAGGCCAGATCGTCAGGTAGCCCAGTGTTGGTCCCGGAACTACCGTGACGTTAATGGAATAAACCGCAGCGTTCGGCAGAGTCGCGCAGCCGCCCTCGCCGGAAATGGGAAATTCCTGATGTGTGTTGCCTTGAATCGGACCATTGCCGTTCGGCGGGCGGGTATCGACCGCACGACACGGCTGGCTCAAGGGAACAAATTGCTCCGCAACAGGAGCAGATGTGAACTCGAACACCGTTCCAAGATTGTAAGTGCCGCCGTAGGTGGTCATGCCGTAGAGATTGCCGACGGAATCGAAGATCAGGCCGCCGACGGGAGTACTGCCATCCGTGCCGCTGCCGAAGCTATGCAGCACCTGCTCGATCCAGCCGCCGCCCGCTGCCGGCATCAACTCGAATGCCGTGCCCCCCGGATTGTTATAAACGCCGCCACTGCCCGTAGTGCCGTAAAGATTGCCAGCGTAGAGGACCAGACCGCTGTCGGGACCACGGCCATCCGAGGAGTCGAAGTTGAAGTTATGCAGCACCTGCTCCGCCCAGCCCCCGCCGGCTGCGGGCGTCAACTCGAACACCGTTCCCTGGTTGTAAGTGCCGCCAAGATAAGTCGTGCCGTAGAGATTCCCGACGGCGTCGAAGATTAGGCCAGCGTAGGGATTGACCCCATCCGTGCCGTTGCCAAAGCTATACAGCACCTGCTCCGTCCAGATTCCGCCCGCTGCGGGCGTCAACTCGAACACAGTCCCCTTATTGTAAGTGCCGCCAGCGGCGGTCGTGCTGTAAAGATTGCCAGCGGCATCGAAGATCAGGCTGGCTAAGGGACCAGCCCCGTCGGTGCCGGTGAATTCATGTAACACGTTTTCCGTCCAGTTCCCGCCGGCTGATGGCGTCAACTCGAACACCATCCCCTTGTGGTAAGTGCCGCCCCCGCAAGTTCCGTAGAGATTGCCGGCGCCGTCGATGAGCAGAGAACTTTGGGGCTCAATTCCGTCCGAGCCGCTGCCGCCGAAGCTATGCAGCACCTTCTCTGCCCAGCCGCCTCCGACTGCGGGCGTCAACTCGAACACCGTCCCCAAGTCGTAAGTGCCTCCGAAGGCTGTCGTGCCGTAAAGATTGCCAGTGCCATCGAAGATCAGGCCGGCCACGGGATAGGTCCCGTCCGTGCCGTCGTTGTTGAAGTCATGTAACACCTTCTCCGTCCAGCCCCCGCCTGTTGCGGGTGTCAGCTCGAAAACCGTCCCTTCTGAAGGGACATAACCCGCGTAAGTCGTGCCATAAAGGTTGCCGGCACCGTCGAAGATCAGGCCGGCATCGGGCTGAGCCCCATCCGCGTTACCGAAGCTATACAGCACCTGTTCCTGTACCTGGGCGGCCGCCCCGGTACTCATCACAAACAAGGTCGCGGCAAAGATCGCCGAGGCCGCCCTCAATCCGATGCAAAGTTTTTTGCCTGACATGAAGAGTCCTCTTAGTACCGCCGCTACGGTGCGAAGTAGCTGGAGATGTCCAGGATTAATTGTGTGAGCCCGTTGCCGGCATAGGCGTCAATCTTGCCCTGAGTACCCGCCGGCACGATCGCCATGTTGTTGCTGAGGGACCCATCCGCCGCATTCAGCGTGGAAACCAGGGGCTGGTCGGCGCCGTCCGGCCACAACGTCAGGTAGCCCAGCGCGCCGGTGGGGATGACCGTCGCGTTGAAGACATACGCCTGCGCCGTCGCGGGCACTCCACACGGGCTGTTCACCACATCGACCGGAGGACTCAAGGTCCCGCTGAAGGGCTGACCAGTGCCAATATGGCGTGTGTCGATCACCCTACAAGGCTGTACCCCATAGAGCGATAGTCCGCCCTGACCCGCCGCTGCGAAGTAGCCATTGATATCGATGATCAAGTCGGTGTCGTTGGTCGGATAAACCGAGACCTCACTTCCCGTGCCAGCCACCACGATGGCGGCATTAGCGATGACCCGCCCAAGGACGTCGTTCAAAGTGGAAACCGTCGGCTGGGTTTCACCCGTGGGCCAGACCGTCAGGTAACCCAGTGTGCCGGAGGGCACGACCGTGAAGTTCAGCGAGTACGCCGCGGCGCCGCTCGCGGGAATGTTGCACGTCGTCGTGGCATTCAGGATGGGGAAATCGCGTGGTTGTCCGCCCGTCAGCGATGGCGGTCCCAGACCTGGCGGAAAGGTGCCGTTGCGCGTATCGGCCACGCGGCAGGGCGCCAGAGGATAAAACGCCAGCGTGGAACCCGTAGGCGGCGCAAAGTAACCGTTCACATCAACGATCACATCGGTCGTGTCGGTGACGTAGATGCTGACCTGTCCGCCGTTGCCCCCGGGCACGATGGCGGCGTTGGCCTTCACGCGCCCATCCACCGAGTTCAACGTCGATGCCACCGGCCGCGTTTGTCCTGTGGGCCACGCCGTCAGATAGCCCAGTGTTCCGTTCGAGGGAACCACCGTGACGTTCATGGAATAGACCGCCGCGTTCGGCAGAACTGCGCACGCCCCCTCGCCGGAAATGGCGAAGTTCTGCGACGTGCCACCTTGAATCGGGCCCATGCCTCCCTGGCTTGGCCGCGTGTCCACCGCACGACATGGCTGGCTCAGCGGAACAAATTGCAAAGCTGTGGAAGGGATTGCGATCTCAAAAACCGTTCCGTGAGCGGAATTGCCGCCGAGCAAGGTCGTGCCGTAGAGATTGCCGGCCGTATCGAAGATCAGGGCGGAGTGGGGCCAACTTCCGTCCGGGACGTCGGCGAAGTTATGCAGCACCTGCTCCGTCCAGTTCCCGCCCGCCGCGGGCATCAACTCGAAAACGGTCCCGCAGCCGTTTAAGCAAGAGCTGAAAGTTCCACCCCAGGCGGTCGTGCCGTAGAGATTGCCGGCAAAATCGAAGATCAAGCTACCCACGGGATTATTTCCGTCAGTGCCGCTGCCGAAGCTATGCAGCACCTGCTCCGTCCAGTTCCCGCCCGCGGTGGGCGATAACTCGAATACCGTCCCATTGCTGTCGCCGTAATAGCCGCTGCTGGTCGTGCCGTAGAGATTGCCGGCGCCATCGAAGATCAGGTTGGCGGAAGGCGCAATTCCGCCACCGCTGTTGTAGTCAAAGCTATACAGCACCTTCTCTGTCCAGTTCCCGCCCGCTGCGGGCATCAACTCGAAAACGGTTCCGCAGCCCTCGGCTGCGCAGGTGTCGAAAGCTCCACCCTCGTAGGTCGTGCCGTAGAGATTGCCGGCGGCATCGAAGATCAGGCCGGCGTAGGGGAAGGCCCCGTCCGTACCGGCGCCGAAGCTATGCAGCACCTGCTCCGTCCAGCCCCCGCCCCCATCGGGCGACAACTCGAAAACCGTACCATAAAAGGTGCCACCGCCACGTCCGGTCGTACCGTAAAGATTGCCGGCGGCATCGAAGATCAGGCCAGCCTGCGGTTCATCCCCGTCAATGCCGCCGATGCCGAAGTTATGCAGCACCTTCTCCGTCCAGCCCCCGCCCCCATCGGGCGACAACTCGAAAACCGTACCGCCGTTGTTAGTGCCTCCCGAGAGGGTCGTGCCGTAGAGATTGCCGGCCGCATCGAAGATCAGGGCGGACATGGGCCAACTTCCGTCCGGGACGCTGGCGAAGCTATACAGCACCTTCTCCGTCCAACCTCCGCCCGCTGCGGGCGACAACTCGAACACCGTCCCCCAGTTGTGAGTGCCGCCCACGCTGGTAGTGCCATAGAGATTGCCAGCACCATCGGAGATCAGGCCAGGCCCGGGGTCAATGCCGTCCGTGCCGTCGTTTTGGAAGCTATGCAGCACCTCTTCCTGCAGTTGGGCAGCCGCGAACGTGCTCGCCACCAACAACAAGGTCGCAGCAAACATCGCCAGCGCCGCCGTCAATCGGATGGAAAGTCTCTTGCCTCGCATGAGTAGTGCTCCTTGCTGGAGATATCGAGGATCAATTGCGTGAGGTCAATGGTGAGCCCGTTGCCGTGCGACTGCTTCTCTGGTGACCTGCACCAAGCTGAAAAGGTAACCAGACAATGTTCTTCCCTGGACGGCGTGCGATCAGTGACGAGGGTCACCGTTGCACGTACAAGAGGCGAGGTCATTTTCTCTGCCACGATTGAGTTCCACGTGCAGTCGCAGCAGGATTGGCTCGCCGGCTACGGGCGTGATCCAGCTCCGGGATCGGCGGGCGGACTTTGTGTCAATCCGGCTTGCGGAAGCTTGGCTTTGTCGACCGCGTCGGTAGCGAAAAGCATGAAATGGTCAAAGCTCTCGCTGCGGTGGAAGCGCAGCTTGGCAAAGTGGACGTACAGTTCCGCGCTCTTGGGCAGCCACAAGTCGGTACCGCTCCTTTTGAATTGCACGGGACCGTAGGTGACGCTGGTGTGTTCGCTGGTCAGGTAAATCTCGGGAATACCGCGCACCAGATCGGTTTCCAAGTGAACGATCTGGAGATTGTCGGCCCGAATCCATGCCCGTCCTTTGAGGCGGACGGGATAGTTATTACGATTGACTACGTAGCGGCGCAGCCGACTGGGCTTTTCTTCAATTTGCCGGAAGTGCACCAGCCACGCCGGCTGCCCATCCCAATCGCCGAGACCTTCGCAGTGCATCTCGAAGTCATCGCGGAAAAGCGGGTGAAAGGCAATCGCCAGGACCGCTAGTCCGGTGGTGGTAATTTTGTCGGGCATATCCAACTCGCCGCCGGCCGAATCGCGATACTCCTGAATGATCAAGGTGCCTGGGGTGGGCTCGCTGATGGAAACCACATAGTTGAATTGCCGGGTCTGGCGATTTCTCGGAATGCCTTGCGGAGAAAGGTCCTCATGGACCATATGCTCGATGGCTGAGAATTGTGCCAGGCTATCGACCAACTGCTTGGATGGGTTCGCGGCAGTTTGTAGAATGTTTGCGGGACACTGCACCGCGGCCGCCACGGATGGCTTCTGCGCATCTATGTCGAGCGGCATGCCGGCGATTGCGGCCAGGGATTCGCTCTCCGCGGTGAGTTCCGGGTCGCCAATGACGATGTCTGCATTGGCGCCAGCGGCGCCCTGCGATACCTGTCTTCTTAGCTGGGTAAGCAGGGCCCGAATTTGGGGAGCCACCGTACTTGCGGGCTCCCCGTCAAGATAGGCTGTAAGAGTCTGGATCGCAGCCTCGTATTTCTGCAAACCTGCGAGCGCCTGTCCCAGAACCAGCCGGGCCGACGCACCTTCGCTGCCCCCCTTATCTACGATCCACTGCGAATTCTCGCGGGCTTTCTCGTATTGCTTCAGCTTCAAATAGGAGTTGGCGAGTATGTTTCGCGCTATCAGAGACTGCGCGCCGCTGGCGACCACGATCTCTTCTGCTTCAGCCGCGTGCGCATAATCACTGCGCTGGTAGTAAAGCTGTCCCAGAAGATTTTGTGCCTGCACGTTGTGCGGGTCGAGTTTCGTCGCGGCCGTAAGGTAGAGCAATTCGCGGTCCTGGTCCTTTTGCTGTAGGGCCAGATATCCCAGGAGGAAGTTGATGGAAGAACTCGAGGGATATTGGTGATTGGCAGCCTCCAGATGCTTGTGCGCCTCGACGAAATTTGAGAATTCCAGCGCCAGCACGCCCTTCTCAGCTTCCTTGCGGGCCTTGGAGGGAAGCTGACCTGCGTCTTTCAACTTGAGGTCTACGGCGGCCGGATCGCGCACCAAGGACACCGTCTCATTGACGTCGTAGGCAATATCGCTAATTGCGATCTGCTCATGCACCGCAAAATACCCGGCGGCGCCCACCTCGATCAGGTATTTTGCCGGCGCAAGGTCCGGGAACTTGGCCTCGGCGGCGCTGGTGGTCTGGAAGAACATCGCGCCCGTTGCCTGGTTGGTGACCCTGACCAGGGACTGCTGTTTTAAGGGCTTCTTGTTTTCGTCGAGAATGGTGACCTTAATAGTCGCCCCGCCTCGCGTGGCGGTCGGAGTTCCTGGAAGACCGGGACCCATGGTCGTCGGCATGTTTTGCGCGTGAGCGCGCGGTCCCCCCACGACCATGCTGGCCAGAACAATCAGGAGCGCGCCCGTTAGGCGGAATTTCACTTTAGATCCATGATGTGGATTCTTAGGGCGACGCCGCCGAGAACAAGCAGTCTAAGAATACACCTTGATAAATGTGGCCTGCCTAAATCATCGTAGACTGACGCTCTGTTTTGCACATAGCACTTTCGTTGAAGTGAAGGTCCGAATGTCGGCAAATGCTGGCTGGCTCGCGAAGGCGGCTGCAATGCGGCAGACGGGAGAGAGGCGCAAAATCAGGGCCGTCGGACGATGCCGACGGCCCTGATCGTAACCGTGCTCATAATTCAGTAGATCGCTTCCCAGGGCCGCTCTACGGCGCAAAGTAGCTGGAAATGTCCAGGATCAGTTGCGTGAGATCCGACGCATAAGCATCAATCTTGCCCAGAGTACCCGCCGGCACGATTGCCATGTTGGAGGTGATCGATCCGTCCGATGCGTTCAGCGTCGAAACCAGGGGCTGGTCGGTGCCGTCCGGCCACAGCGCCAAGTAGCCCAAGCCGGCAACCGGCACCACCGTCGCATTGAAGACATAGGCCTGCGCCAAACCCGATGTTCCACACCCCGTGGCCGCCACATTCACCGGAGGACTCAGGACTCCGCTGAAAGGCTGACCGTTGCCTAGATGGCGAGTGTCGATGACGCGACAAGGCTGTACACCGTAGAGCGACAGTCCACCCTCACCCGCCGGGGCGAAGTAGCCATTGATGTCAATGACCAAATCGGTGCCGTTGGTCGGGTAAACCGAGACATTACCGCTCGTGCCGGCAACCACGATGGCGGCATTGGCGATGACCTGACCAAGGATGTCGTTCAGAGTGGAAACCGTAGGCCGGGCTTCACCTGTGGGCCACACCGTCATGTAACCCAGCGGACCGTGGGGCACAACCGAGAAGTTCAGCGAGTAGGCTGCTGCGCTCGGCGGAATGTTGCAGGTCGTGGCATTTAGGATGGGGAATTGCCGTTCCTGGCCGCCGGTCAGGGAAGGCGGTCCCAGGCCTTGAGGATAGCCGCTGTGGCGCGTGTCGGCGACCCGACACGGCGGGAGCGGATAGAAGGCCAGCGTGGAACCAGACACTGGCGCGAAGTAACCGTTGACGTCGACGATCACGTTGGTCGTGTCGGTGGCGAATATGCTGATCTCTCCGCTGGCGCCCGCCGGAATGATCGCGGCGTTGGCCTTAACGCGGCCATCCTGCGAGTTCAAGGTCGAGACCGTCGGCCGCGCCTGTCCCGCAGGCCACACCGTCAGGTAGCCCAGAGATCCGTTTGGAACCACCGACACATTCAGGGAATAGAGGGCTGCCGAAGGCATAGTCGCGCAGCTACCCGCGCTGGAAATGGGGAATTCCTGCTGTGTGCCGCCTTGAATCGGGCCATCGCCACCTTGCTCCGGCCGGGTATCGACCGCGCGACACGGCTGGGCCAGCGGGACAAACTGCTGCGCAATCAAGGGAGGACAACCCGCGAATCTTGCCGAAGCGATCCGCGTGCTCCAGTCGAAAACCTGCGTGACCATGTAGTACTCCGTGGTGTACCAGAAGGTGCAATTGTCCACGGGATCAATCTGCATGGCGCTGTAATCGCCCCAGCGGTTATTACTGCCTGGCTGCGAACCGGTTCCCGCCACCACCGAAACCTCGTTTTCCAAGGTACCTGGCGTATCGGCGGGCGTGCGTCCAGCGACGAGGATGGAGGGGTACATGTTGCTACCGGACGCGCTGTATCCCAACAGGACATCGTTGTTCTGGTCGCGCGCCACGGAACCCATCCATCGCCAGTTGCTGTCGGGAGCGTAGGTGCCCTGCTGCAGAATGGTCAGAGCGGTAGGGCCGACAACCGTCTGTGGAGTTGCGAACTCCATCCAGCGGACGCCAATCTGTCCGCCCGAGGCGCCCACGTCAAAGTTCACATACCAGTGCTGCTTGGGAGTTGGAAAGAACGAGGTGTCATTGTAGTAGGCCAGGCGATACATCAAGCGATCGCCCAGTGAGTTGAGGAGGTCGGAAATGCCTTTCTGGGGAATGCAATTGCCGCCCCAGGTTTGCAGCTGGGAATAACAGGCAGGGGTAAAGCCGGCAATGGATAGCAGTTGGGAATTATTGTTGCCGGTAACGAACGAATTCGCCGGAGTCGCGAAATCAACATGGTAGGAGTACACGGACAGATGAGAGGTGTCCACACGTCCCAAGCCGCCGATAAAGAACTCATCCTGGCCTGCGGGCGGAGGGGTTGGCGAATCCACATCTCCGGCAACAAGCTGTAGTCGTTTTCGTTGAGCTGGACGCACTGCTGTTCCGCCGAGGCGTCCCCAGTCAGCAGCTTTACGCGGTTGTAGGCACAGATTTGGGAACCTACATAGCCGCTTTTGTTGACTCCGAAATTGTTGTTAGCCTGGAAGTAACCGGTGGGCCAAATCCCGATCTTCTGGTAGTCGGGGAAGCCGTTGCCAGGGATAGAGAACTGGTAAACATAGTAGGTACCGGTTGCGTCGGCGCTGGTAGAAATCGCGATACAAATGGCATACGGAGAAACAAACACGTTCTGGAAGAGCAACCAACGATGCACCACCCGGTCCCATTTCACAATGGGGTCGCCGGAGTCCTGGAGAGCGCACAACGTTCCGGGGATGCCCGACGCCCAAAGGGAATTGCCGTCGAAGGGTCCAATCAGCGGGTTGCCACTCTTGTCGAATACCTCCCAAGAGAGGTTCACATACTCGATGAGCTGAGTGTCGCCCACCGCCATGTCAGTGTCGGGAGGAGCGACTCTCATGGTGAAGTTGGGGAAGCCGTTGCCGAGTCCAAGGACATTGATACCGACCGAATAATTGGCCGAGCTCCCGGCAGTGTTCTGTTCCACGCGATCCACAACCGAAGCCCCGGGACGCATGGGGATACGATCGACCGGGTTGGCCTCATGAAATCCATATTGCGGTGCGCGCGGCAGCTTGGCCAAGTCCCGCAGAGGCGCCGAAATGCCCGAGGTAACGGCATGATTGACGGTGGGCTTCAAAGAGTTGTCCTGCGCGGTAAGCGGCACGCTAAAGAACAACAGGAGCATGCCCACGACGGCCGTGGACAGGTGGAACATCTTCCTTGTGATCATTTCCATCCTCAATTCTGTATACCGTTCTCCTGCCTTGGCGGCTGGCTTCAGCGGCCAAGCGCGGGCTCCGCGACCCAGTGCATGCGCCGCTCCAGGGGGCGCAGTAGCCTCGAAGGATCGCATTCCCTCTCAGACTTATCGGCGCAACGTGCCTCAACATAAGTGCCGGGCCCAGCAACCTTATGCAGGAACGTTGAGGCGGCATCCTGACAATCCAAATTACTTACGCCCATGAATATCCGCGGTTTAGAGCTGGGCTAGGGCAATTCCAGAGTTCCTGCATCCGGGGTTGGGTGAAGCAGGCCTTTCAGGCATTTCGCCCGCCGCGGCGGGGCGCGACCGGTGACCCCGGCGGGGTTGGATCTCGGGCGATGGTTCCGTCGCGCCGACCCTAACTAAAGTTTTTTCACTACATCAAGGACGTAGGTAGATCGACGAGAAAAGGCAGGTGGAGCTTGGGCGCTTCCACCTGCCTTCATGAATCAGCCTGGCCGGACCGCGACTTCCAACTACGGCGCGAAGAAGCTGGAGATGTCGAGGATCAATTGAGTGAGCCCCGACGCATAAGCATCAACCTTGCCCAGAGTACCCGCCGGCACGATGGCCATGTTGTTGGTAATCAATCCATCCTGGGCGTTCAGGGTCGAAACCAGGGGCTGGTCGATGCCGTCCGGCCACAGCGTCAGGTAGCCCAGGCCGGCAACCGGCACCACCGTCGCATTGAAGGCATACGCCTGCGCCAAGCTGGAGACTCCACACTGCGTATTCAGGACATCCACGGGAGGATTCAAGACCCCCACGAAAGGCTGGCCACCGCCTACGTGGCGGGTGTCGATGACCCGACAGGGCGTCACGCTGTAGAGCGACAGTCCACCCATACCGGCCGCCGCGAAGTAGCCATTGATATCAATGATCAGCTCGGTGTCGCTGGTGGGGTAAACCGAGACATTACCGCTCGTGCCGGCAACCACGATGGCGGCATTGGCGATGACTTTACCAAGAACGTCGTTCAAGGTGGAAACCGTAGGCCGGGCTTGGCCCGTCGGCCACACCGTCAGGAAGCCCAGCGATCCGTGGGGCACGACCGTGAGGTTCAGCGAATACGCGGCGACCCCGCTCGGCGGAATGTTGCAGGTCGCGGTGGCATTCAGGATGGGGAAGGCGCGTTGCTGGCCGCCGGTCAGCGACGGCGGTCCCAGGCCTTCCGGATAGGTGCTATAGCGGGTGTCGGCGACGCGACACGGCGGCAGCGCATAGAAGGCCAGCGTGGAACCCGACACTGGCGCGAAGTAGCCGTTGACATCGACGATCACATTCGTGGTGTCGGTGGCGAATACGCTGATCTGTCCATTCGTTCCCGCCGGCACGATCGCCGCATTGGCCTTAATGCGGCCATCCTGCGAGTTCAACGTCGAGACCAACGGTTGCGTCTGTCCCGCAGGCCATATCGTCAAGTAGCCGAGAGACCTGGTCGCGGGGACCACCGTGACGTTCGTGGAATAGAGGGCTGCCGAAGGCATAGCGGCGCAGCTGCCCGCGTCGGAAATGGGAAATTCCTGATGTGTGCCGCCTTGAATCGGACCGCCGCCACCGCTCCCCGGCCGAGTATCGACCGCGCGGCACGGCTGGCTCAGCGGCACGAACTGCTGCGCAATCGACAAGGGAGGACAACCCGAGAATTTTGCCGAAGCGATCTGCGTACTCCAGTCGAAAGTCTGCGTGACCATGTAGTACTCCGTGGTGTACCAGAAGGTGCAATTGTCCACGGGATCAATCTGCATGGCGCTGTAGTCGCCCCAGCGGTTGGCGGTATCGGGCTGCGAACCGGTTCCCGCCACCACCGAAAGCTCGCTTTCCAACGTGCCAAGCGCATCGGCGGGCGTGCGTCCAGCGATAAAGATGGACGGGAACACACTGGTACTGGACTCGCTGTACCCCAGCAAGATGTCGTTGTTCTGGTCGCGCGCCACGGAACCCATCCATCGCCAGTTGGTGTCGGGAGCGTAGGTCCCCTGCTGCGCGATGGTCAGAGCGGTAGGGGCGACGACCGTCTGTGGGGTCGCAAACTCCATCCAGCGGACGCCGCCCTGCCCGCCCGAGGCGGTCACATCAAAGTTCACGTACCAGTGCTGCTTGGGAGTTTGAAAAGACGAGGTGTCATTGTAGTAGGCGAAGCGATACATCAAGCGATCGCCCAGTGAGTCCAGCAGGGTCGCAATGCCCTGCTGCGGAACACAGGCGCCGTAGTAGGCGCCGTTGCAGCTAGGATTAAAGCTGGCAATGGATAACAATTGCGAATTATTGCTGCCCGTGACGAACGAATTCGCCGGAGTCCCGAAATCAACGTGGTAGGAGTACACGGACAGATGGGAAGTGTCCACCAGGCTGAGATAGAACTCATCCTGGCCGGTGGGCGGAGGGGTTGGCGAATCCACATCTCCGGGCAACAAGCCGAAATCGTTTGAGGTGAGCTGGACGCACTGCTGTTCCGCCGTGGCGTCCCCGGTTAGCAGCTTGGCGCTGTTGTAGGCGCAGACTTGGGAACCTACGAAACTTTGGCCACTGGGGCCGAAATTGTTGTTGGCCTGGAAGTAGCCGGTGGGCCAAACCCCGATCTTGGGATAGTCGGGGAAGCCGTTGCCGGGGACCGAGAACTGGTAAACATTGTAGGTACCGGTTGCGTCGGCGCTGGTAGAAATCGCGATGCAAACGGCGTACGGAGAAACGAACACGTTCTGGAAGAGCAACCAGCGATGCGCAACCTTGTCCCATTGCGCGATGGGGTCGCCGGAGTCGTTGTTGGCGCACAACGTTCCGGGGATGCCCGACTCCCAAAGGGCGTTGCCGTCGATGGGCCCCAATACCGTATTACCGCTCTTGTCGAATACCTCCCAGGAGACGTTCACCCACTCCACGATCTGGGTGTCGCCCACCGCCAGGTTGGTGTCAGGAGGAGCGTCCGGCACGGTGTAGCCGGGGAAGCCGTTGCCAACTCCCAGGAAGTTCATCCCGATCGAGTAATTCGCTGAGCCCCCGGCAGTCTTCTGTTCCACGCGGTCAACCACGGAAGCAGCGGGACGCCTGGGGATGCGATGCGCTGGGTTGGCCTCGTGAAATCCATAATGCGGTGCGCGCGGCAGCTTGGCCAAGTCCCTAAGAGGCGCCGAAATGCCCGACGCAACGGCATGATTGACTGTGGGCTTCAAAGAGTTGTTCTGTGCGGTAACCGGCACGCTGAAGAACAACGCGAGCATGCCCACGACGGTCGTGGACAGGTGGAAAATTTTCCTGGTCATATCCCATCCTCAATTCTGTACATCGTTCTCTTGATTTGGCTGCTTGCTTCAGCGGCCAAGAGCGGGCTTCGTGACCCGATCAAATGCATTGCTCCCGCGAGACACAGCAGCCGCGAAAGATCGCATTCGCTGTTAGGGCCGCGCCTGCTCGCCGTTGGCCAGCATTTCCACGACACGGTGCTGGGCCTCTCGTCACTTACCGACGAACTGAAACTGTTCTCGATGAGTACTCGTAATACAAGCCTACTGGTCCAGGCCCATTCAGGTTCTCGATGCTGTAAACACGCAGGACATCCGCAATCGGAGCGCTGGCTCAACGATTGGGACTCACAAAATGAGTCCTGGTGTTCTCTACCAAATCCGGGGGGATAACGTCATTCAAGCACCTCGACCGGGTCTTAGATGTGACCTAACTCACCTAATCGCGTGACCGGTTGAATGGGCCAGTCCTAAACCTGCATGATGCATGAACGTTGGAGGTGGCATCCTGAGCGCGAAGCCGGCAAACGGCCTGCTTTTCTGACAGTGGAAGATAAGACCGAGTCGCGAAGGGACGGCCCGGTTCTCACCCAGATTCTTCAGCGCTAGGGCGCGAAGTAGCTGGAAATGTCCAGGACCAATTGCGTGAGCGCGGAGGCGAAAGCATCCACCTTTCCGTTGCGGCTGGGCACGATTGCCATGTTGGAGGCGATCAATCCGTCCACCGCATTCAGCGTCGAAACCAAAGGCTGGTTGGCGCCGTCGGGCCACAGCGTCAGGTAGCCGAAGCTTCCCGGCGGGATGACCGTCGCGTTGAAGACATAGGCCTGCGCCGAACTAGGTACGCTGCATGGACTATCCACCACATCCACCGGAGGACTCAAGATTCCGGTGAACGGCTGACCGTTGCCTACGTGGCGGGTGTCGATGACCCGACACGGCTGCACCCCGTACAGCGACAGTCCACCCTGACCCGCGGCTGCGAAGTAGCCATCGATGTCAATGACCAAGTCGGTGTCGTCGGTCGGGTAAACCGAGACATCGCCCCCGCTGCCCGCCACTACAATCGCAGCATTGGCGATGATCCGGCCAGGGACGTCGTTCAAAGTGGAAACCGTAGGCCGGGTTTCACCCGTGGGCCAAACCGTCAGGTAACCCAGCGATCCGTGGGGCACGACCGTGAGGTTCAACGAATACGCGGCAACCCCGCTCGGCGGAATATTGCAGGTCGTGGCATTCAGGATGGGGAAATCGCGTTGTTGTCCACCAATCAGGGACGGCGGTCCCAAGCCCTCGGGATAACCGCTGTGGCGGGTGTCGGCGACGCGACAAGGCGGCAGCGTATAAAACGCCAGAGTGGAACCAGACACGGGCGCGAAGTAGCCGTTGACGTCAACGACCACATTGGTCGTGTCCGTGACATACACGCTGATCTGTCCATTGTCCCCCGCCGGAATGATCGCCGCATTGGCCTTGACGCGGCCATCCAGCGAGTTCAACAGCGAGGCCAACGGCTGCGGTTCGCCCGCGGGCCATACCGTCAAGTAGCCCAGGTATCCGTTCGTGGGAACCACCGTGACATTCATGGAATAGACGGCTGCGGAAGGCAGAGTCGGGCAGCTGCCTGCGCCGGAAATAGCGAAGTTCTGGGAAGTACCACCTTGGATCGGACCGCTGCCGCTTGGCGGCCGGGTATCCACAGCACGACACGGCGAGATAGCGATGAATTGCAAAGCCACGAGAGGAGTTCCGTCCATCACCGAGACGGTGTCGTCGTAATAGTTGGGGACGTAAATTCTGTTGGTGGTGGAGTTGAGGGCCAAACCGTAGGGGTGATGCCCGACGCTAATGTTGGTGAAGGTAAGGGTGGCGCCATCGATCACCGTCACCGTCCCGTTGCTATTACAACTGCGGTCGCTGCCGCATTCGTTGGCCACGTAGATTCTGTTGGCGACCGAATCGACGGCCAAGCTGTCCGGGGAGTCCCCCGCACCAACGCTGGTATAGGTCAGGGTCGCACCATCAATCACCGACACGGTCCCATCAGGGGCGCCTTGGCAGGAGAGATCGCTGTAGCAATCGCCGGGAACGTAGATCTTATTGGTGACCGAATTGACCGCTATGGCGTAGGGAAAACGTCCGCCGATGGGGACATTGGTGGTGGCCAGGGTGGTGCCGTTGATCGCCGTCATGGTGGCCGTGCTGGCACAGTTGGGATCGTTGCCGCACTGGTTGGCGACATAGATCTGGTTGGTAGTCGAATTGACGTCCACGGCGTAGGGATAATATCCCACATTGACAGACTGGGTGTTGTTGGTCACTCCATCGATTACGGTCATCGTGCCGGGAACGTAGGGCGAACCGCAGATGGGACCGTTGCCGCAAGCGTTAGCAACGTAGATCTTGTTAGCTACCGAGTTGACCACTGGGGGGGAAGGGGCAAATCCGACGGGAACCGTAGCCGTGACGGTATTGCTCGCGCCGTCGATCACCGTCACCGTCCCGCGGCAACTGAAATCGTGGCTACATTGGTTGGCGACGTAGATCTGGTTGGTCACCGTGTTCACTACTACGCCGTAGGGACGACTGCCAGCGGTGACGGTGGCAATGACGGTGTTGCTCACGCCATCAATCACCGATACCGTTCCGGCGCTGCTGCCGGTGGGATCGTTGCCGTACTCGTTGGCGACGTAGATCCTGTTGGTCACCGGATTGACCGCCACCCCGTAGGGGAAATATCCCACATTGACGGACAGCGTGTTGTCGGTCGCCCCGTCAATGACGGTCAGGATCCCGCCCGTGTCGCAGTTGGGATCGTTCCCGCACCAATCTGCCACGTAGATGGTGTTGGTTACGGTGTTGACGGCAGCGCTCAGCGGCCCTTTGCCTACGGGTAGGGTAGCAATCACTCGCTGCCCGAAGGCGGGCAGGGCAAGGGCTGCGAAGCTGAATGCCAGAAGCGACAAGAGAAGGCGGCGGTCGATGATGTGCATTGCGGATTCTCCAACAGAATTTTCCCGGGGTTCGGCCAAGATGTCTCGCTTGACATTGTTGTTTGACGTCTCATTCGGCGCATCAACGAACCGGTAACCAGACACCTTGCCGAAAGAAAGCAGATCGCTGGACCGATTGGTAGCTGCCGCGGATAGTAGCATGCTTATAATCCCCCGCCAAACTCTTTTCGGCCTTTCAGCCAGTTGTTCGAACCACTTCGGTAACCTTCGAACTGGCCTTAAGGTGTGGGTGAGAACGGGGGAACGGTTGCGCAAAATCAAAGCCACAGGCCGGGTCCTCAGTTCGCTCCGCTTTGGCGCTGGTTGGATTGAAATTAGTTTGCAGAAAGGAATTCCTCACCTGAGGTTCACCCCCTGATCGAGAAAGGTCCATCGCGACCTCCCCGGTTGTCCTGGCTGAGCGGGAAGCTGGGAAGTTGGGGCGATGCTTCCTAAAACGGACATTTCCCAAATTGACGCTCTCATGCACTTTCGTTACTCATCCTTAGAGGAATTTAATCCGCGCTCAGCCCATTGGGCTGTAGCCTCAAACTATGGCAAGAGGTCTGTTGCCCCCCGTCAGCTGGTCAGGTTGGAGGTAGCAGATGGCTTCCGAGATCGAAGTTGTGGACGCCCAGAGAGTGGTCCACAGCGACGCGGCCGCGCCAGTTGAAGACAGCGCGGCCGGCAGCCTCGTTCGATCTGGCCCGCGGGCGGAGAGCGTAAGCCAAGCGCCTCTGGGACCACCGAAGCCACCCTTCAAAGGCAGCCGGCGGCCCTCGGTTGGGGTGGGCATGTCGTTCGCCCTGCTGATCATTATCCTGCTGGGAACCGCCTATCTGACGCTGCAGCGCATGCAGCGCATGAACGCCAGCGCGCAAGACACCCTCAACGAAGGCCTGCTCGAACTGCGACTGGGGCAAGAAGCCCTGCGCTATTCCAATGAGAACAGCCGCATCACCATGCAGATTTTCCTGTTGCAGCGGCAAGAGGAGATTGATGGACTGCTGGCCCGCCGGGCGGAAAACACCCGCCAGATATCCTCTCTCCTGGCGGCCCTCCAGCCTCATTGTCAATCCGCCGAGGAGAAGCGGCTGCTGGAAAAAGTGAAACAAACCCGCGGACTCTACGTTGACAGTTACCGGCGAGCGCTGCATTTGCTATTAACGGAAAAAAATAGGGCCGCCGCGACCGAAGTGATGGTCCAGGAAACCACGCCTGCTCTGGACCGATATCACGCTGCCTGGGACGAGTTCTTGCGGTTTCAAAAGGAGCAGGTCAGCCTGGCCAGCGAGCAGAGCGAGCAGCGCAACGCCACCGGCCGGCGCATTACGCTCGTCTTTATTCTGCTTATGGGTGTGCTGGCCGTAGCCATCGCCTGGCTGGCCACCCGCAAGGTGGCGCGCGAGGTGACCTCGCGTATTCGCATGCAGGAGAAAGTCTCCGAGCTTAACAGCGAGCTGGAGCACCGCGTCGCGCAGCGTACCCAGGAGTTGGCGCGCACCCACAGTCAATTACGCGGCTCCCTGGAGGAATTGCAGGAGTACACCAAGGAAATCGAAGCCATCAACGAGCTGGTCGAACTGCTGCAGTCGTGTCTGACTCTGGACGAGGCGCGCCAGCAAGCTTCTCGCGTCCTACAACAGTTCTTCCCCTCGGGGGCCATATTGATGCTTAACCCATCGCGCAATCTGCTTGAAGTGGTCCTCAGTTGGGGCGCCGCCGCTGGAAAACAAGGTCCCTTTGCCCCGGAGAGCTGCTGGGCTTTGCGCAAAGGATGCGTGCACGTAGTGCAACCCAACAACTTTAGCTTGCTGTGTGGGCATACCGAGCCGGCTTCTGCCGCCTGCCATCTCTGTGTTCCCATGGTCGCTCAAGGCGACTCTCTAGG
>PMAT01000035.1 GCA_003152695.1 Acidobacteriaceae bacterium | reverse complement strand
AGCCAGGTCGATTGCAGCGCGGGAACCAGGGGATGCACGTCAGTACGCAGCAACTGCATCAACACTACGCCGACGATTGCGACCGGCATGGTGACGGTGCCAATTACTTTGACGCCATATTTTTTCTCGGCGACCAGCGTGAGCACCGCGAGCGTCCACACGAAGCTGAGCAGCATTTCGTAGACGCTGGAAAATGGCGCGTGTCCGCTTTCATACCAGCGGTGGGCGATGGCTGCCGTATTCGCGACCAATCCGAGCGAGGTGGAGAACGATGCAAACTTCAAGTAGGAAGGTGTACCGGTAACGCCAAATCCGAGATAGAGCGCTCCGGCGCCAGAGTAAAAGATCAGTGCGGCAAAGAGCAGGTTGCTCTCATTCACGATGTTGCCGCTTTTCACCACGTTCAGAAATGCCATGAACAGCAAGAAGGTAACGGCGAGTCCGACCAGTACGACGAGGGTTGTGCCGGTTGCCGGTTGCTGCTGTTCTACCGTTGCGTGTGCCATTTACATCCTCCCATTGAGGCGGTGCGGTTCAATTTTTCAATTCGCTAAGTCGGTTCGCTGTGACAGTTCGCAGCTTTGGTTACCGGCGACACTCTCGATTGCTTCGCGCGAAATGTCGGCAGGAATGGCCTTTAGATTTTCTTCCACCAACGCGACCAGGTCATTGAAGCGCTGATCAAAGGCATCCTTGTTGCGGTTCGCGCTGCCACCGATCCACAGCGAGTACTTGCCGGTTTTTGGATCGCAAACCGGCACCATCCAAAAGCGCATGTGTACTACGTAAAACACCAAGGCCAGACCGATGCCCATCAGCACTACGCCGGACCACACTCCCCACTGCCCGGGCTCGTGCGAGACTTGCAAGCCGGTGAAGTGGCCCATCTTTAAATCGGTAGGCTGAAATTGATAGGGTGCCTTGGAGTTGTCGGTGACGTCGCCCATTTGCGGAAGCCAAACATCAAAATCCTTGCCAGCTTTTTTCGAAGTCACGACCAGGTGGGCGGCGGGATTGTCCAAGTAGTTTGATTTTTTGTAGACCTGCCCGTCGCGCACCGCGAAGTCGGGGATGAATTCGACGAAGCGCACGCTGGTATCGGCGTCGAGTGCAACGCTGTCGTTCAGCGCCATGCCAATTTCCTGCTTTTCGCCAGAGCCGCTGCTCGGAGTGGCAAGCAGGCTGAACTTCTGAACCTTGCCGTTGGATCCGTAACTCGCCTGATAAAAGCGAACGCCGCTATAAAGGAGCGGGTCGTTGACAACAATTTCCTTTTTCTGCACATCCTGTCCATCTCGAACCACGGCCAGCTTCGACCACCACTTCTTGGGCGAACCGTCGGCATAGTTTTCTTGTCCGGCGGCGTAACACTTCAACGCGAACGGAAGCTGTTTCTTGCCCCCGCTGCGCAGCTCGATGACGTTGTCGGCTTGACCCTTGTGCAGCGCCAGAAAACCGCTATACCCGAAGATCCCATCAACAATGCCGCCGGCGAAGATCAGAAGCAGGCTGGCGTGGACGATGTACACCGCCATCACCGAGACGCGATGCCGCTCGGAATATAAGGAGGGTTCGTTTTTGTAGGCGACGCGATCGACCGGCCAGCCCAGCTTCTTGAGTGCACGCTCGGCAGCGTTCAGTCCGTCTTCGGCATTCTTGATGGGCAGCTCAACCTTGTGGGGAAGCGCTGCGCGGAAGTGCCAGTCCGTCTTGCGATATGGCCTGGCGTAGAAGCGCCAGGCATTGGGAAAGCGATCAATCGACACCAACACGATGCTCAGACTTACCAATCCCAACAGAGTGAGAAACCACCACGAATGGAATACGTCGGTGAGCATCAAGTGATCGAGCAAGCGCAGCGTGTTGGGCGAGTAAGCCTGGGTGAGTTTGTCCGCGTCAGTGGCGGGGCGCTGCAGAACGAACGTTCCCATGGCAGACGCGATTACAACCAGAATCAACAGGACAATGCCTGTCCGCAAATTGGCGAAGGTCTTATGAATGCGTTTTGGAATCCATGAAAGGCTGAAGGCCATGCGTGCTCCTTCCCGTGAGCACCTAACAAAGTGCACGTAGGAAGCCATCCCGCGACAAACATGCAAGTCATTGCGATTGGGGCAATTGCGCGAGAGCGAACACTTCAATGTCCGCCGCTGGAGTGAGGCATATCACGCATTGCGGTGATGAAAGCGCGCATTCGGGGCTGCAGTCCTCGACCAACTTCCGCATCCGACTCTGGGGTGCTATGGCCGACGGCAGGCGCTTGCGTTACTCTATGGCAGAGAGAAGTTGGTGGGGGATTTCACCTTTGCGTGCGGAGGAAAACCCATTCCGCGAGTCTCAATCCGGCCCTCCCGGGGTGCCAGCGGGGAAATCCCGCGACCGTCTAATTCTCTCTGAAACAATAACTTAGCGCCGTCATGCCCACATCTCTGCGGCCTGGCGGGCGACGGCATTCGACTTGCACATATAGTTAGTCTCAGGTGGGGAGGTAGTTTGTGAGGGGAGTACGGTTGTTTTTGGGATTGGGCTT
The DNA here is from genome assembly GCA_003152695.1 of Acidobacteriaceae bacterium. Taxonomy (GTDB): domain Bacteria; phylum Acidobacteriota; class Terriglobia; order Terriglobales; family Acidobacteriaceae; genus Bog-257. Next base: position 52,013 of record PMAT01000035.1, on the reverse strand, counting down.
GATTTGGAGCGCCGGCCTGTGCGGCGCGGCCACACATCCCGTACCTCTGGACAAGAACACAGACTCCGCCAAGTGCATCGAGTGTCATCAGGACAAAGCCAAGGGCAAGTCAGTCCACTCGGCCATCGCGACCGGCTGCACCAGTTGCCACGAAGTGCGAGTGAACAAGGATGTCACTCGCGTGAAGCTGATCACCGCAACGCCATACTCGCTTTGTCTTACCTGCCACGCCGACAAGAACGCTGCCAACCTGAAAGGCACGGTCCATCCTCCGGCAGTTCGCGATTGCCTCAAGTGTCACGATCCGCATACTTCCGACAACAAGAACCAACTGCTGAAGCCGACTTCAGGCGGGGCCAACGAGAACCTCTGCCTGAGCTGCCACAAGCAAGGACTGAATGTTCCTGACAAGGGCAGCCGGCATGCTGCGTTAGACATGGGTTGCGAAACTTGCCACGTCACTCACAAGGTCGGCGAGAAGGGCAAGATCGAGTTCGACTATCACCTGACCAAGGCCACTCCGGCGCTGTGCCTCGATTGCCACGATCCCAAGGATGAGGGCCTGATCAAGGCGCATCAAGGGCAACCGTTCGCCACCGCCAATTGCGTGCAGTGTCACGATCCGCACCAGTCGTCGCAGCCCAAACTGATGCAGGCGTTCACGCACGCGCCCTTCGCCAGCGGGAGCTGCGATACCTGTCATGCGCCCGCCAAAGACGGCAAGGTGGTGCTGACCCAGAGCGATACCAAGGCGCTCTGCGTTACCTGTCACAGCGAGCAGGCCGAGCAGATTGACAAGGCCAAAGTGCCACATCCGGGCGCGCAGGGCGAATGCATCGCCTGCCACAATCCGCACGCCGGAGCGACGCCGGGCTTCTTGCAGCCTGATCCGGTGAACGCATGTCTCGCCTGCCACAGTGAGCAGTCGGAGCAGATGAAGAAGGCGCACCTGCATCAACCGGCGTTTGGCCAGGGCTGCGCCACCTGCCACGAGCCGCATGGCGGCGACCATCCCAAGCTGCTGCGGGCGCAGGGCAATGCGCTGTGCCTGGAGTGTCATGGCCCCGATTCGCGACCGCAGAAGTTGGAATCCGAACACCTGCTGACCATCTTTAATGGCAAGGTCAAGCTGCCCGACGACTACTATGTGAAGCACAAGGTGGCGATCCTTCCGTTGCGCTACGGCCTGGGCCATCCGGTGGAGAACCACCCGGTTGGTGACGTTATGGATCCGGCCAACATTACCAAAGTGAAGTATTCCATGAGCTGCCTGAGCTGCCACCAGCCGCATTCTTCCGCCCAGCCCGATCTGCTGGTGAAGGACCAGGCCAACAACATGGCGTTTTGCGACAACTGCCACAAGAACCGGCTCGACATGAGGGTCATCACGAAATAGATTTTAGGATGTGGAGAATAGTGATTATGCTTACGATTTGCCCAACTCGTTTTTGCCGCGGCAAAGCTGGGATGGCGCTGGCGCTCTTGCTTATGGTGGGGCTGGCTTCGCCAGTTTCCGTTTATGCCGGCAAGAAAAAGAAGACCGATGCGGCCCCCTCCCAGCCAGGGTTAGAACAAATGGTCGATCTGTCCAAGATCGACATCTCCAAACTGGTGTGGCCGCAGCCGCCTTCCATTCCGCGCGTACGCTATACGGCTTACTACGCGGGGATGAAGATCGACCGTACCCCGACGGCGTCGAAACCGAAGCCCAAGCAGGGTTGGATGGATCGTCTGGCGGGCTCCAAGCCGCAGGACGAAAAGGAAAATCTTAAGAATTTCCCCTTCCAGCTCATTGGTCCTTATGGCATGGCGGTGGACTCCAAGGGCCAGCTCTATGTGGCCGACCAAAGGGTGGGGGCGATCTTCATCTTCAACACGGAAACCCGCGACGTAGTGCTGATTCGCAATAATTATGAGGCGCACTTCGGCCTGATCAACGCTCTCGCCATCGACGACGACGACCGCCTATTTGTTTCCGATGGCAAGCTGCGCCGCGTGCTGATTTTCAACGCCAAGCATGAGGTGGTGGACCAGATTGACAAAGGCCTCATCGATCCGGTGGGACTGGCGATTGACAAGGAGAACCGGTTCCTTTACATCGTGGATACCCAACAGGACCAGGTGCTGGTTTATGACGCAGACAGCCTCAAGTTGTTGCGCAAGATTGGCACCGCCGGCAAGAACCACTTCCTCATGGATGCGGGAAATTTTGCCGCGCCCCAGGGTGTGGCTGTGGACAAGGACGGCAACGTTTACGTCACCGACACGCTCAACGACCGGGTGGAAATTTTCGACGCTGACGGCAACTTCCTCAGCACCTTCGGCAAGAACGGCGACGGCCCGGGCTATTTTGCGCGGCCCAAGGGAATCGCGGTGGACGGCGATGGGCACATCTGGGTGGCTGACGCGATGCAGAATCAGTTGCAGGTTTTCAACCGCGCGGGACAACTGCTGACGTACATCGGCGGACCTGGTCACTATCCGGGCCAGTTTGAATCGCTGGTCGGGGTTGCGATCGACAAGGACAATCGCGTTTTCACCTCGGAGCAATACCCCGGCCGGGTGCAGCAGTTCCGCTACATCACCGATGCCGAAGCCGAACAGCTCAAGAAGGAGAAGGAAGCGCAGAGAGGCGGCCAGAAGTCGGCCAACGAGCAGCCTGCCACCACGCAGCAGGCCGCGCAGGCCAAACCCGACACGCAAGCCGTGCCCGAGGTCAAGAAGTAAGTTTCAACGAATCATTCACCACGGAGCCGCGAAGAAACGAGTTCTTAGTCTCCATGGAGTTTTCTCAGTGCCCTCCGTGCCTCCGTGGTGAATTCTTGGTCCATTGCCTTCCCAGGGGCCTACGGCTAAAGTTGTATTTTGTGAGCCCGACTGGCGCGACGTCGAAGGCTACGCCGTAGTCTCCTCCCGGTGTTTCCCCGTACCAAACTTACCCCAGCTTTTGCTGCAATTGGGGCATTTAACCAGCCAGTCCTGCCAAGTGGCTCTTTTCACCCATTTGTGACCGCCGTCACAAGGTTTTAATTGTCAAGCAAGCAGCTTATTATCAGCAACTTGTATAAAAATGAGGCGCTGTTCATTTTTCGGCCAGCCAGTTGCTCTTACCACCAGCGGAGGCCATTTGGGGCCTAGGGTCTCCAGGAGTACGGAATCAAAAACTGCAGTTCATATCAGGAGATCGATCTCATGAAAAAAGTAATCTTAGTAACCCTCACGATTCTGGCCTTCGGGATGTTCGCGATGGCCCAGATCGGAAACCCAACGTCTGACGTGTTGGGCGCTCACCTTAACTACGGCCGCGGCTGCGCTGCGTGCCACGCTCCGCACAGCGGCGCATGGGGCAACGGCAACATGACCTCTGGCGATACTACTTCTGGCGACGTCGCGCTGTGGGGCCAGGACGTAGGCAATCTGGTTGGAAAGACCTTCAACTTCGGCGGGACCGGCCCGGGCCACAATTACGCGGAGACGCTGGTTGGATTCACCGCTACTACGCCTGACCTCAACATCACCTTGTGCCTGAGCTGCCACGACGGCAACTACGCCCAGGGCGCCATGATGAGAAACCAGGTCTATGAGACCCTGCCGCCAACTTATGGAACCAAGAACATCATTCCGACCCTGCTCGGCAAGGACGGCAACGGCGCTGGCGATTACCTCAACGATCACCCGGTGGGCCTGACTGCGGCGGTTGGCTGCGGTGGCTCGCATAACTGGGATTGCACCGAAACCAACGGCGTCATCTCCATGAACGGCCCGAAGTCGTCTGAGTTCTTTACGAACTATGGCTTCTTCGTCAGCCTGAGCGCCTATAACAACACGGCCGTCGTAACCTGCACGACCTGCCACAACCAGCACCTCATGAACGTAGTGCCTGTCAAGAGTTCGAATTCAGGTCTGCCTGCGGGCAACTACAAGACGATGTTCTTCATCCGCGCGCCTTACAACCCGGGCAGCGGAACGGCTGGCTCCAACCAGACGGCGCAGTTCTGCCGTCAGTGCCATGGTGGCGAAGCCAACGAAATGAACGGCGGCGACGCCATTCCGACGACCTTCTAGTTTGTCGGCTTATCCGAGGGGAGGAACTCCCTCCCCTCAATCTTTAACCTCAGGGGTGAGGAGAAGTGATGAAGTACCGGAATGCAATCGCAATAGTTCTGCTTACCGTCACCGCCGCAGTTGCCCAGGTTGCCTCGCACGCCCCCTCACAGTTCTCAACACCGCAAAAGACAGTCAGCCAACCCAGCGGCAAGCCGGTGGTGCGCGTGAACGGCGCGGTGCTTACCGACCGCGATTTGCAGAGGGAAATGTTTACCATGTTTCCTTATGCGCGCCAGCATAACGGCAACATTCCCGCGGAGATGGCACCAGACATCCGCCGCGGCGCGCTGCAGATGATCATCTTCGAGGAACTGGTGTATCAGGAGGCGCAGCGGCGGAAAATGACGGTCTCGCCGGAGCGTCTGAAAAGCGCCGAGACAGATTTCCGTAAACAATTCGCCACTCCCGAGGAGTACCAACAGCTCTTGAAGGTAGAGTTTCAAGGCTCGGAACAGCAACTGCGCGAAAAGATCAAGCGCTCGCTGTTGATCGACCAACTGCTGAAGGCCGAGGTGGACAAAAAGTCCACGGTGGGCCTGGCCGAGCTAAAGGCCTATTACGATAAGAACCCTGACCGCTTCAAGTATCCCGAAGCCTTCGCCTTCCAGACCATTACCATTCTGCCGCCGGAGAAGCCCACCCCAAGCCTGTTGAAAGAGCAGCGCAAGCGGGCCGAGGACGCGCTCAAGCAGGCGAAGGCGGCGAACACGGATGAAGCCTTTGGCATGCTGGCGGAAAAAATCTCCGAGGATGACTACCGCGTGATGATGGGCTACCACAAGCCGGTGGATCGCGCCAAGCTGCCGCCCTCCGTGGTGCAGGCGCTGGCAGCCATGCAGACGGGGCAGATCAGCAACATTATCCAGGTGGAGCAGGCCTACACCATCGTTCGGCTGGTCAAGCACGTCCCGGCTGGCAAAACGAAATTTGACGATGTCAAAGCCTCGCTGCAAAAAGAGCTGCAGCAGAAGAAGACCAACGACCTGCGCGCCAGCTTCGATAAACAACTGCACCAGGGCGCCAAGGTCGAGGTGTTGTAGGGACGAGGTATAGGCTGTGCGCCGTAGGATCCGAGATGCGTTTTGCGGGATAGCCGGGCTGCTGCTTTGGGCGCTGCCGGCCGTCGGCCAGATCCAAGTGGGCGAGCTGAGCACCAACCTGAGCGGTGTCATTTCCGCCGGCTACAGCGGCGACTTTGGCAATGATATCCAGTCGTCACACGGCCTCAATTTCGGGGGCAATGCCACCGCCTCCGGGTACTACTACAGTCCCAATTTCGTGTCCTTCAATCTCTCCCCTTATTACGGGCAATCGCGGGCCAACTCCAACTTCCAGTCCATCTCCGACAGCAGCGGCGTCAATTTCTCCAGTTCCATCTTCAGCGGCAGCCATTTTCCGGGATCGATCAGTTATGCCAAGGCGTATAACAGCGAGGGGCAGTTTGCGGTGCCCGGCCTGCCCAACTTCACTACCCATGGCAATAGCGACACCTTTGGGATTAACTGGAGCGAGTTCCTTCCCGACTGGCCCTCCCTCACGGCAAATTTCCAGACGGGCAATAACCAGTACTCGGTGTATGGGGAGAATAGCAATGGCAGTTCGGACTTTCATTCCTTCGGCCTGAGTTCGAGTTATTCGATTGCAGGTTTCAATCTGGGCGCTTCTTATCAGAAGGGCGCTTCCAACTCCATTGTTCCACAGGTATTCCAGGGCGAGCAGACGGGAACCATCACCACCGACAACAGCGGTTACGGGGTGAATGCGTCGCATAGGCTTCCCCTGAATGGAAATTTTTCCACCAGCTTCTACCGGTCAAATATCGATACGGACTATCTTGGATATAGCTACAAGGGCGACTTTGACACCCTGGTCGCCGCGGCGGCGGTGCAACCTAACGACAAACTGCAGATGTCGGTGACCACCAGCTACACCGATAATCTGGCTGGAATTCTGTTTCAATCGCTGCTCCAATCGGGCAACAGCCTGGTACCGGCAAACAATCTGGAATCGTCCCATGCCTGGGACCTGACCGGGGGGGCGAGCTATTCCCTGGCGTCGAACCTGCAACTCCAGGCGCAAGCCGATCGCCGCGATCAGACTTACCTGGGTGACAACTTCGGAGCAACTTCCTTTAGCGCGGGCGTCACCTACTCGCATGGTCTTTTGGGCGGCTCCCTGAACACTGCTCTGAGCTTGATTGACAGCATGGTGGACCGCAGCAACCAGAACGCGCTCGGGTTCGCGACCAGCGCCAGCTATAACCGCCGCATCGGCCCCTGGTTCGTGGGCGGGTCCTTCAACTATGCGCAGAATGTCTCCACCCTGCTGATCAGCTACACGACTTCGTATTACAGTTATTCGGGGAACGTGAGGCGCCGCCTCGGCGATTTCAATTGGAGCGCGGCCGCAAACGTCGGCCACAGTGGTCTGACCAACCTACCCGGTACCAACAGCAACAGCCAAGGCTATTCGACCGGCTTCGGGTGGAAACAGTACATCAATCTCACCGGTAATTACGCCAAATCGAATGGCATCGGACTTATTACCGGGGGCGGGATACTGCCGCTGAACCTGTCGCCGATCATACCATCGGACCTGATCACCCTTTACGGTGGGACCAGCTACGGATTCGGCCTTGGAAGCACCCCGCTGCGCAAGCTGACGGTCTCGGCCAGTTACTCCAAATCATCGACCAACACGGTGAATGCCGGAATTGGGTCTTCCAACCAATTTGAAGGAATGAATGCGCAATTCCAATACCAATTCCGTAAAATGAATTTGGTAGGGGGATACGCAAACCTGTCGCAGGGTTTCAGCGCGTCTGGACTTCCGCCCGCCAACATTTCCTCGTTCTTTATTGGGGTGACCAGGTGGTTCAATTTCTTCTAGGGGGAGCGCGCACGAGAACCTCACATTTTTTCTCCAACGCCGCCTGCATTGTTCTTCTCCTGCTGACCCCGGCGTGGGCGTCCAAGCCCAAAGAGAAGCCCACCCAGCCGGCGCCTCCGGATATGTTGCTGGAAGGCGGCCGCAAGCTTAGCTACGAGCGTAGCTTCAGCTCGCAGCGCGAAGTGAAGCCGAAGCGCAGCTTCTGGAACAAAGTGGTTGACTTCGTAGCCGGCGAGCCGGAGTTCCACAGTCTGGTCCGTCCCTACAGCGTCGCCGTCGATTCCCGCGGGCGCATCATCGTGACGGACCCGGGAGCCATCGGGGTCCACGTCTTCGATTTCCAGCAACAGAAGTACAAGTTTCTGTCGCGCGCCGGCAAAGGGAAGGACCCGATGCTGGCGCCGCAGTGCGTCGCCGTGGATGCCCAGGACAACATCTACGTGACCGATTCCGAGGTGGGCAAGGTGTTCGTCTTCAACTCCGACGGGAAGTATCAGCGGGCCATCGGGAGCCTGAAGGGCGGCGAAGGTTTCTTCAAGCGTCCCACCGGGATTGCGGTGGATTCAGCGGCCCAGCGGATCTATGTCACCGACACGCTGCGCAACAAGATATTTGTTCTGGACATGCAGGGCGGCGTGGTGCAGACCATCGGGGATAACGGCGAAGGCCCCGGCAAGTTCAATTTCCCGACCGAGCTGCGCTTGGACGGCCAGAACCTGATCGTGGTGGACGCGATGAACTTCAGCGTGCAGGTGCTGGACCGTTCCGGGGCTTTTAAGTACGCGGTGGGGAGGATCGGCGACGCTCCCGGGACAATGTTCCGTCCCAAAGGGATTGGGCTCGACTCGGAGGGCGATCTCTACGTGGTGGATGGCTTGTGGGGCGTGGTGCAGGTCTTCAACCGCGACGGCAATCTGCTGTACTACTTTGGCAATCGCGGCACCGGTGCAGGTGAATTTCAGTTGCCGGCCGGCTTGTTTATCGACCATAACGACCGGATTTTCGTGGTGGATTCCTTCAACCGGCGGGTCCAGGTCTTTCATTACTACGGCGTCGCCAAGCCGGGCAAGGGAGGGTCCCAGTGAAGCGGCGCTTGTTATCTGTTTGCGCGGTGCTGATGTTGGCTGGGCCTGCCCTGCTGGCGCAAATCACGGGCGATGTAATCGGCATGCATGACCTGGGGCCGAGCAGCAAATCGCCGATTACCGGCGCGCGCCCTGGTTCCTGCACCTATTGCCATGAGCCGCACAACGGGGCTGGGGGAAGAACTCCGCTTTGGAACCAGACGCAGACTACGGCGACCTATTCGCTCTATACCAGCACTACCTATCACCAAAAAGGCACCCAACCTACCTTGGGCGCCGACAGCAACTTGTGTTTGAGCTGTCACGACGGAACTGTCGCACCCGGTCAGACGATTGTCTATGGCCAGATCACCATGACTGGGTCCATGTATCCCGCCGACGTCTTCGGGACCAACCTCCAGAGTTCGCATCCTTTCAGCCTGGTTCTGCCCATCAAGGATACGATCGACCTGATCGCGTCGCTGGCTTCGCAGGGTAAGACCGGCGATCCGTTGGGGAAAGTGACACTGATCGATGGCAACATTGAGTGCACGTCCTGTCATAACCCTCATGTGCAGGCCATCGATAGGTTATCGCAGAACTTTTTGGTGCGCGACAGTTCGAACGCGCAGATGTGCCTTGCCTGCCACGATCCCACCCGGACGATGTCCGGCCAGGTCAACCCGCTCGCGGGATGGGCCACCAGCGCGCATGCCCTGGCGACCAACAAAGTAGCCGGGCAGGCGAAACTTGGCGGCTATGGCACCGTTGGGCAAGACGCGTGTATCTCCTGCCATGTGCCCCACAACGCGCAGGGCCCGATGCGCCTGCTGCGCGGGCCCAATGAGCAGGACTGCATCGCCTGCCACAACGGCAGTGCGAATATCGATCCTGCGATCCCCAATGTCTATGCCGAGTTTGCCAAGGTGGGACATCCGTTTCCCGCGGGGAACAATGCCCACGACGCTGCCGAAGATGTTCTGCTGAACAACAACCGGCATGCCACCTGCGCGGACTGCCACAACGGACATTCCTCCAATCAGGTGTCTGTCTTCCCGCCGCCTCCCGCCATCCGCGTGTCGCAAAATGGCGTTGCCGGAATCAGTGCCACGGACGGCATAACCATCCTTAATCCGTCCGTCAATCAATACGAGAATTGTCTGCGCTGCCACGGCTCAAGTTCGGGAAAACTTGCCAATCCCGTATTCGGCTATCTGCCGCTAAGGGCGGTTTCGGCGGGCGATCCTCTGAATGTGATCCCGCAATTCGCTGCCACCGCTACCTCGAGCCATCCCGTGACCCACCCCCGCACCAGTTCGCTACCCCAGCCCAGCTTGCTGATTACGATGTTGGATTTGAATGGCGGTACCACTCACGGGCGTTCCATGGGCAACCAGATTTTCTGCACCGATTGCCACAACAGCGACGACAATCGCGAGTTTGGGGGCCTGGGTCCCAACGGTCCGCATGGATCGACCAACAAGCACATCCTCGAAAGAGACTATGAGTTCAGCCAGACGCCCGGACCCGGTCAGTTGATTACGAACCTGTATCCGAACCCCGACCTTAGCATCAAGGGCCCGTACGCCATGTGCGGCAAGTGCCACGACCTTAACAACATCGTCTCCAATGCAAGCTGGAACCATCACGGTGACCACATCAACACCGGCTTCACCTGCTCGGTTTGCCATACCGCCCACGGCATGGGCGCGAGAAGCGGCACCATCTCCGGCGAGCGTCTGGTGAACTTCGACATCAATGTGGTGGCTGCCAATGGGGGCACCCCGGTCTCCTACACCCGCGCCACCAATACTTGCACCCTGGTGTGTCACAATGTCGCACATAACCCAGACGGCTCCATCAACCAAGCCACGCAGAAGAACAAGGGCGGGGCAGGCCTTCCCATCAGACACTAGAGAACGCATTGACTTGCCGCACGCGCAACTCCTAACATAGTCCGCACGCTAAGGGGGCTCTCCCAGGTGGTGGGCAAGACCATTTCGCACTATCGCATCGTCGAGAAAATCGGCGGTGGCGGAATGGGGGTCGTGTATAAGGCCGAAGACATCCGCCTGGGCCGTCTGGTCGCACTCAAGTTCCTTCCTGAGCAGGTCGAACGCGACCCCGAGGCGCTGGAACGGTTTCGCCGCGAGGCCCGTGCCGCCTCCGCCCTGAACCATCCCAACATCTGCGTCCTCTATGACATTGGCGAAGAGGACGGTCGCGCATTCCTGGTCATGGAGTTTCTCGACGGAACCACACTAAAGCATCTGGTCGACAAAGGGCCCATGGAGATGGAGCGGCTGCTCGACATCGCCATTGGGGTCGCCGATGGATTGGATGCGGCCCACTCCAAGGGGATCGTTCATCGCGATATCAAGCCGGCCAACATCTTCGTGACCGAGAACGGCCACGCTAAGATCCTGGATTTTGGTTTGGCAAAAGTAACCGTTGTCCGTACGAGTTCTGCCAGTGATCAATCGGGACTCACGCTCAGCGCGGCGGGTGAGGAGCATCTCACCAGCCCCGGCACCACCCTGGGCACGCTCGCCTATATGTCTCCTGAGCAGGCGCGAGGAAAGCCGCTGGATAGCCGCACCGATCTTTTCTCCTTTGGCGCAGTGCTGTATCAGATGGCGACGGGAGTAATGCCGTTTCGCGGCGACACCTCCGCTTTGTTGTTCGACGCCATCCTTCACAAAGCTCCCGTCGCACCGGTTCGACTGAACCCCGACCTGCCTCCGAAACTGGAAGACATCATCAACCGCGCGCTGGAGAAAGACCGCACCCTGCGCTACCAGAATGCCTCGGACATGCGCGCCGAACTGCGTCGCCTTAAGCGCGACACGGACTCCTCGCAACGCTCGGTCGTTGTCGCCGCAGACAATGAACTGCCGGCTGAGCAGGTTGCTGCAAGCGGACCATCCCATCTCAAAAGCCAGGTTGCGTCGTCAAAAGAGAGCGTCTCTCAGGCGGCGATCACCAAAGCTCCGCGCGCTTTCTCGTGGAAGACAGGCGCGCCCGTCCTGTTGTTAATCGCGGTAATTATTGCCGCTGGTTTGTACTGGCGCTCGCACCGCGCCCCTAAGTTGACCGAGCAGGACACCCTGATGCTGGCCGACTTCGACAATACGACTGGAGATCCCGTCTTCGATGACACTTTGAAGCAGGCGATTTCGGTGCAACTGGGCCAGTCTCCCTTTCTGAACATCCTGTCCGATGCGAGAATTCGCGCCACCCTGAAGCTGATGGCAAAACCCCGTGGTACCAAGCTGACTCCGGAGGTAGCGCGCGATCTCTGTCAGCGCGCCGGCGCAAAAGCCTACATCGCAGGCGCCATTGCCAGTCTGGGAAGGCAGTATGTAATCGGTCTCGACGCCGTCAACTGCACGTCGGGTGATCCGCTGGCGCAGGAACAAGTCACGGCGGAAAACAAGGAACACGTCTTAAAAGCGTTGGGCGAGGCATCGACCAAGCTGCGGGAAAAACTCGGCGAGTCGCTGAGCACGGTGGAGAAATTCGACACTCCTTTGGATCAAGCCACCACTCCCTCCCTGGAAGCTCTGAAGGCCCTCTCCGAAGGAAGGAAGACGTTGCAGGAACAAGGCAGTCTGGCAGCCGTTCCCTTCTTTAACCGCGCCATCGAACTCGATCCTGACTTCTCGGCTGCCTACGCAGCCTTGGGAATCTCATACTCCAACCTCAGAGAGCCCGGCCTCGCCAGTCAGAACCTGCAGAAGGCTTATGACCTGCGGGACAAAGTGAGCGAGCGGGAAAGGTTTCGCATTTCGGGCACCTACTATCTGCTGGTTACGGGCGAACTGGAGAAAGCCATCCAGGCGTATGAGATGTGGGCCCAGACCTATCCGCGCAACGGCGAACCTTACGGCAACCTAGGGGTTGATTACAGCTACTTAGGACAATACGAAAAGGCGGTTGCCGCGAGCCTCGAGGATCTTCGTCTTAACCCGGGTAGCGCAGCAGCCTACACCAACCTGGTGGGATTGTATGCCGCCTTGGACCGTCTTGATGATGCGAAGAGGACGTATAAGGAAGCGGTAGAGCACAAGGTTGACAATCCGTTTCTCCACGGCAACCGCTATGGCGTTGCCTTTCTTGACAGCGACACCGCCGAGATGAAGCGGCAAGTCGCGGCCGCGAGCGGCAAACCGGGGGAGGACATTCTTCTTTCGTTCGCATCCGATACCGAAGCTTTCTATGGACGCCTCAACGCTGCGCGGGAATTATCCAAACGGGCGGCCGAGTCGGCCCGGCGCGATGGCTCAGCGGAAACCGCGGCAGCATGGCAGATGGATGCCGCGTTACGGGAGGCGGAGTTTAACGATCCTGCCCGCAGCCGGCAAGACATCGCCGCAGCGCTTGCTGCCGCGCCCACTCGTGATGTGGACATTCTGGCAGCTTTGGCACTGGCCCGTATCGGAGATGCCGACCGGGCGAAACATATGGCGGATGATTTGGCTGAGCGCTTTCCGCTGAACACGGTCATCAATCACTATTGGCTGCCCGCCATTTATGCTTCCATCGAAATCGGGCGCGGCGATCCGGCCAAGGCCCTCGATATCCTCCAGACAACCGAACCGTACGAACTCGGCACTCCACTTCCCCAGTTCGAAGTGGGCGGGTCGCTCTACCCGGTGTATATCCGCGGCATGGCCTACTTGTCGCTGAAAAAAGGTAAAGAAGCCGCCGCCGAATTTCGCAAGTTTCTGGATCAGCGCGGTGTCGCAGTCAATTGTCCGTTAGCGGCGTTGGCCCGCCTTCAGCTTGGCCGGGCCTATGCGCTGGCAGGAGACTCCATCAAGGCGCGTGGCAGCTACCAGGAGTTTTTCGCTCTCTGGAAAGATGCCGACCCCGACCTGCCTGTAATGAGACAAGCCAAGGCCGAGTATCAACAGATACGTTGATAGAGACTAAAAGCTATCTAAGGTACCTCATGAGTCGTTTTGTATCAGGGCACGGCTTCAGCCGTGCCCCTTCAAGGGGTGAGGCCTTCATGAATAATCGATCTGAAGGGATGGTTTTGCTGTTAGCACCGTTTCCTAAAATGGGAACGAATAATCAATTTAAGACAACATGAGCAGCTTTGCACTTGCTCTTTGTCCCCGGCGAACGCAAGCTGTGGGTGCAGGTGACAGGGTCGAGACACGCACTAGAATCCTGTACCGGATTTCTCCCTGCCCCCTGGCAACTCATCTTTGGAGTAATTGCCAGGCAAGAATTTGCGGCCAGCCCTCGATGTTCTCCTCCTCTCGGGTCGGCCGACGTGGGTAGTTTGTAAACAATTTAGCAGCGTGGTCGATGCCCGCCAGGCGTCGAAGCTCGCCAGTGCCTTCGGTGAATCTCCTCCTGGCCGAGAGGTGAACCAATGCGTTTCACGCGGGCTTGCACCTTTTTCCATCCCAGATCCCCCACACAGGCCCATCGGCTGACGATAGCGATGGCGATCATGTTTGCGCTAACCGTGATATTTCCTCACTCAGCGCAGGGTCAGAATTTTGATGGTGGGAGCACGTCTTCGCTTGCAACCACTCGGGATGCCACCCAACGGGCGCGGACCCTTCCCCATCTCGACGTTGGAAGCGGCCGTGAGCTCGACTATGTTGGCATGTTCCAGCCTGACGGAAAGTTTCGCAGGACGTCCAGGCGCACACGTTTTATGGACGCGAGAAGCACCACGCTCTCCTGGAGTCCAGAGGCGCGAGCCGCGAGGCAACGCGACGTTCCGCCATCAATGCTATCGTCCTACGTGCGGCGGGTGGACGATGTTGCGCCGCCCGGACACGCAATCGCTCTGCCGGAAGTGCAGTCCCTTGCTGGTGAAGTTCGAAACGGCATTGTTTCCTTTGTCTACGGTCGGCTCCCCGTGCTGAAAACGCCTCAACACCTGACGACCGACTCACAACAGCGCATTATCATTAGCGATCCAGGCGTCCCGGCTATTCATGTGCTGGACGCAAAGGGTAAGAGCTCATTCAGCATTCTGGGAGGGCCCGGCCGTCGCCTTCAGTCACCGGCCGGGGTCGCCGTAGATCAGGAAGACAATATTTATGTTGCTGATTCTGAGCTGGGGATGATTCTGGTGTACGACCCGCACGGACAGTTTCTGCGCTACATCGGCAACTTCCATGGCGAGAGGATGTATCAAGGCCCAAGTGGAATTGCGATCGACCGCAAGGCGGGCCATCTATACCTTGTTGACAGCCCTCGCCATCTGGTTCTTTTGCTCGACCTGCAAGGCAATCTCTTGAGACGTAATGGAGTGCAATGGGACGATAGCGCTGGATTCGAGTTAAAGCGGCGAGACGACGCCCAACCGTTCAATAATCCAACCGAGATTGCGGTGAGCGGTGACGAGGTTGCCGTTTTGGACACCGCCGGCACGCGGGTTCAGATCATGGATTTGGAATGCAACCTGCTTTCAGGCTTCAATATTGCGAACCCTTCGGCTGATGACCGGGATAGGGACAATGGGCTGGCATTAGATAGCCGGGGCAATATCTATGTCGCGTACGCCGATACTTCCGAAGTCAGAATGTACAACCGGGTTGGCAAATTGGTGGCGTCGTTCGGTCAGGCCGGTTCCAAAGCGGGCGAGTTCAGCGCTCCCAGAGGGCTGTGGTTCGATGCCAGCGACCGATTCTATGTCACCGACACGGCGAATGCTCGCGTTCAACTCTTCCAATTGACGGACAGGTGACAAAACGACCTGGATTAATTAGTTCGGCCAAAGAGGGGTCACCTCCAGCTTTGCGGGGCCATTAGCTTTTCGGCATCGTGCCCGGATAAGGACAATCCGGACATACCAATTCAGAAAATCTCCTCTAGCGTGGGCCGCTGCGCACGAACACCGCCGCGAGCTGGTCCTCGTACACCAGCTGGAATCGTGGGTCCGCCTGCAAAACACTTACCAGGTTGTTGCTCTTCTGCAGAATCACCACGCCCGCCTGGTTGAGGTAAGCATCGTTGATGTACGACGGCGCCCCATTGGCTGTATCGAAGAACTGCTCATCCAGCTCGTCGCCGTAAAGATCGGTGCGCCCGTCGATGGCCACCGGATAATCCGGCATGTACCAAGTGAGGAAGCCGCCCCAGTCCAGCGTGTTGTAGAGCGGCCCCGGCGCCGGATTCTTGCGCAGGTAGTTCACCGCGTTGACGGGCAGAAAGCCACTGATGGCGCGGTCGAGGCCGCGCGTGTTGAAGTCAGTGCTGCCCGCAAAAACGAACAGTGATACGGCGACCACCGCCGCCACCGCAACTTTCTGCCGCCAGGTTTCTTTCGCCTCACGCGTGGTCTCGTCGGCCAGCGCGTCAGCGATGCAAGCTGCTGCCGGAATGCAGATGAACCAGGCGTCGCGCATGGTGCGGAAGGCTACTGCCCCGGCAATGGACAGCAGCAGGAGTTTGAAGACGTCAACCTGGCGTCGCCGCCCCACGGCGAAGAACGCGAAAGCCATCAGAAGAAGCTCCACATAATGGCTGCCGGCCCGGAAGTTTATCGGCTGCAGCTCCCGGATCATGCGGTATGGGACTTTCGCCTGAGAATATTGGAAGATCACCTGGTAAAGATGGTAGGAGTATGGTCCGATGCAGGTGGCGATGACGCACGCCGCAAAAACCGCGGCCAATGTTGCAGCCGGAAGGCTAGGAGGCAGCAGCCATGTGGGCTCCCATCCAAGGCGGGCGGCCAGCCGCTGCGCAAGGTTCGTCGCCAGCAGCAATCCGACCACAAACAATCCGTAGATGAACTGGATGTGCAGGTTCGCCCACAACAGAAAAATCAGCGGCAGCCAATAGAGAAGGTGTACACGGCCCGTGCGGTGCGCTTCCAACACCAGTGTCAGCGTCACGCAGAACAGCATCATGGAAAGGAAGACCGGCCGCGGCATCAGGTTAAAGAGGAACGCCGAGCAGGTAACGATTGCCAGGATGCACGCCAGCCAGAACCGGCCAGAAAGGCGGCGCGTCATCCAATAAATGAAGTAGGCGACTCCGAGGGTCAGCAGCGTTCCGTACACTCCGACGCCGACCAGCCCGAACCAGGCGTAGGCGCGCGACATCAGAACTTCGTAGCCCCAACTGTAAGCCACCCACGGGCGATCGGCCGCCGTCCACGAGAACAGGCCGGTGTGGGGCACCGCCTTGTGCTGGATGATCCAATCGCCAACTTTGAGGTGCCACCAGATGTCGAGGTCGAGCACCGAGAATTTCAGATTGAAGGCGATCACGCCCACCGTGACCAGCAGGCCGGCCAGGGTAAGCACTTGCAGCCAGCGCAGACCGAGGAGCGGGCGCAGCTCGTTGACAAAACCCACGCCACCGCGTTTCGCCAGGGAGTCTTCGCCCTTCGTCGACGGCAATGGCCGGGATTCGTCGGCGACAACACTCATATCTGCCTAAGATGCAGGTGGCCTTCCAAAGAAGAACTGGAATAAGTCTAAGCTGTACAGCGGATTACACGCCTCGAAGGGCCCGAAAGCCCACCTAGTCCGCGCCAAATCACACGCGCAGTGCGGACAAAGACGCTTCCGCAAGGGTACTGCCGCTCTGGATCGGCTCTGCTCATTCCGCTAAGTTACTGAATAAGAATGACTAGCTGCGAATTTCCGATCTGCAGTGTTTGGCAAGCCGTGTGCACTTTCCATAGGTTCCTGCAAGTGTGCGCCCTCGCACTCTCTATCCAAGAAGAGAAGCTGGGGGGAGCCCCTCCCAGATTGTTACGAAGGAGCAGTGAAGATGGAAGCGGAATCGAAGCAAAGCGGCACCACAACCACCAACTGGACGGCAACCCAAACCTACGCCATGGCAGCCGTCTGCCTGCTGATCGGCGTGTTGGTGGGATATTTGGTGCGCGGCTCGGCCAAACCCGCGGCCCAGGTGAGTCCGGCTTCCGCCGAAATGCAGCAGGCTGCAACCGCCCCGCCCTCCGCCGCCGGACAACAAGAGAAGATGCCGACCCTGGATGACATGAAGCGCATGGCCGACAAACAAGCAGACCCGCTGGTGGCCAAGCTGAAGACCGATCCCAAGAATGTCGATCTGCTCAACAAGATTGCCCTTACCTACAAAGCGACCCATCAATTCAAAGAGGCCGTCGCGTACTTCCAGAAGGCTCTGGATGTCGATCCCAAGAACGTGCCGATCCGCACCGACATGGCTTCGTGCATGTACTACACCGGCGACGTGGATGGCGCTCTCACAGAACTGGACAAGTCGCTGGCCTATGATCCGAAGCACCCGGGAACGCTGATGAACATCGGAATCATCAAGTGGCGAGGCAAGAACGACGTCAACGGCGCAGTGGCCGCTTGGGAGAAGCTGCTCAAGCTCAACCCGAACTTCCCGCAGAAGGCGGTGATCGAGCAGTTGATCGCCCAGGCCCAGCAGCAAAAAAATACCGCGCAGTCTTCGACCCAACCAAAGGGATAACGGGCCCGAGGTTCATTTTTTGGGCAGGTAGGCCATGACAAGCGCGACCCTCGAAATGGCAGTAGCAGCAAGTTCCGAAGTGGACGCCACGTCACGCCCGAAATACGAGACTTGGCTCGCCGCGGCCTATGGCGTGGCTCTGTTAGTTTGCCTTTCCGTTTGGTTTCTGGCGGTACGCGCGCCATTGTGGACGGATGAAACTCTTTCCTACTGGCAGATCGCCGGTGGCTTCAAGCAGATTTGGGTGCGCTCCGTACAGGGCAATTCGTTCGCTGCTTACGCCTACATTCTGTGGCTTACCAAGACATTGTTCGGCAGCAGCGAGCTCGTCCTCAGGATTCCTTCCATCCTGGCGATGCTCGCCGCTGTGTATGTGTTTTACCGGTGCGCCAGGGAGCTGTTCGACTGGGATGTGTCGCTCATCGCGACCATGGTGTTCATCCTGCCCAGAGGAATCGCCTTTGCCGCCATCGACGTGCGTCCTTATCCGTTCGCGCTACTGGTGACCAACCTTACGATTTTCCTATTCCTGCGCTGGATGAAAACCAATCGGACGCTGTACGCTGCGCTGTTTGGCATCGCGGCCGCGGGAATCTTCTACTTCCACTATTTGTTCGCCAGCATTCTGGCAGCGCTGGCAGTTTATTACCTGTTGACTCGGCGTTCTTCGCTGCGGGCCGATCTGCGACAAATCGGTGTCGCGCTCGGCTGCTTTGCCATCGTCCTGCTTCCGGTCTTGCCGCGGCTCCAGTACATTTACCAGACGCGGACTACGCACTCCTTCGCCCCGGCGCCGCAATGGACATCATTCTTTCAGGTGCTGAATCCTGGAACCGGGCAGTTGTTGATATTGGCTGGCGTCCTCCTCCTCGCGGTGGTGGCACGCCGGTTGGTCCCTCCCGGGCGCGAGAGGTTAGACAAGCTTCTGCTGTGCGTTAGCCTGGCGCTGGTCCCCACTTTGTGTCTGTATGCGATCAGCGTAAGCACCTCGGTGCATGTTTTTATCCCACGCTATCTGCTGGTAGCGGTGCCCGGCATTGCCTTGTGCTGGGGAGGGCTGTGCAGCCTTATCGATTCGCGCGCTCTTCGCGCTTTTTTCTATTTCGCCTTTGTGGCGTTGTGCGTGTCGCAGGCCTATTCCTCGCCACTTTCACGCAGGCACGAAGAGTCGTGGAAGGAAGCGCTTGCCTTTGCCGATGCCAACGCGGCCGCAGACCACGCGCCTCTGCTGATGTGCAGCCCTTTGGTGGAAGCCGACTTTCAGCCCATGCCAGCGGTCGCCAGTGAGAGCGTGTTGTATTCGCCCTTGAGCTACTACAACGTGAGCGCGCCCGTGGTTCCACTTCCGCGTACCTTGAATGCGGAAGCTGAGCGCCAAGCCAAACAATTCCTGCTGAAGGCGGCCCAGGAGCACACTCGTTTCCTGGTGCTGGTGCCCTGGCCGTCTTTGCGAATCCTTGATCTCATTGCTTATGACTCGCAAAGCACGCACACCTATCGTGTATTAGGAAGGTTCGACGAGATCTGGGTCGTGGAGTTCACGCCGTATCCCGACGCTCGCTGAAATAGTCGCGCGCGAAGCGCACCCGCACGGTCCTCACTTCGCCTGAAGCAGAGACTTGATCTCCTGTTCCAGGACGGGCATCTGCACCTCGCCGACATACTTGGCCGCAACCTGGCCATCGCGGCCGATCAGGAAAGTAACCGGCAGTCCCAGGACACCGCCGTAGGCTTCCGCCAGCTTTTCAGTTCCCAACGCGACGGGATAATTCATCTTGAATTGCTGGTAGAACTCGCGCACCGGCTTGGGGCCATCATCCATGGAAATGCCGATCACTTGCAGGCCCTGTTCGCGATACTCGTTTTGCAACGCCACAAAGTGCGGGATCTCATCTCGGCAGGGCGCACACCAGGTCGCCCAGAAGTCGAGCAGCACGACCTTCCCTCGATAGTTTGCAAGCGCCAGCGACTGCCCATCCAAATCCTGCAGCGAGAAATCGGGCGCGGCCGAATGAACCACGGCTGACGGGACGCCGAGTTTGGAGTGTGCGGAACTCCGCCGGCCCACTTCGTAGATGCCGGCCGCGAGTATGATCGCGACGACAATCAGGACAGCTCGCCTCATTGACTATTGGCCTTTGATGGTGGGGTAGCCCTTGTACACCCAGTCGGTGCCGAAGTTGTCGGCAATATAGAGGACCTTCACATTGGTGAAGCCCGCTTTGTGCAACTCGTTGTAGGCCGGCTGCACGTTGGGACAATGGCTCCAGGGGCAACACCCGCAATAGAGAACAATGAACGTTTTGCGGGGCAGTGGTTTTACCCGCCTGCGCAAAGATTCGATGCCCTGCGAATCCGAACCGGCCCCGATGTACTCAGAGCCGGGAATGTGCGCCTGCATGTACAGAAGATGAGGGCCAACGTTGAGGACCAGCGGCTTTTCGCCTTTGGGCGATTGCAGAATTTTGACCAGGTCCTCGGGATTGATCAGTTGGGCGCTGCCCGGCGCTAATTCAGATGCAGACTGGGCCTGCATTTGCGGGGTCGGCGCCGCACCAGGGCCAGTCCACCCATTCGCGGCGGCGTAACCGGCAGTCACGAACAGTGCAGCGAATGTCGCCAGCACAGCCACATCGAAGCAGAATCTTACTGAGGACTTCACGGAGTGCCTTTCCATAACTCACCCATTGCGGAGATTCGCCCGCAACAAGGAGCATAAACCATGGCGAACATTGCAGCGGAACAACTGCCCGGCTAAAACGCGCTGCGTATCACCGCCCAGTATGCCGATAAGGTTTCGCCGAAGGGAGCTTGGCGAGCGCCGAACAAGGCAGCCAGCGAACGCAACAACATTCCCGCAACGATCCCCGCGCGCAACGTTGCTACCTGCGCACCGGAAAAATGTTTGCGCGCGTAGCGCAGCATATTTCCGTACCAGAACAATTGCTGATCACGGAACGGCAACTGGCCCACGCTGTGCCCGCCGCTATGGCGGAAACGCGCTGCCGGGCAATACACGATCTTCCCGCCGTGTTCCAGCAGCCGCTGACAGAGATCGACATCCTCGAACCACACGGGAAAGAACTGCTCGTCGAAACCGCCAGCCGACTCCCATGCCGCGCGTGTGATGGCGAGGCACGCTCCCGCCGGCTGCTCGACCTCCTGTTGCTGTGAATAGTCGGCGTCGAGGCAGCGATAACGTCGATTCACCGGATTGCCCGGCCAAAGCCGGTTCACCAGCATCGCCTCATAGAGCAAGCTGATGAGAGTGGGCAGCCGTCGAAAGGCGAAGCCGCGCGCCGGTTGTCCGTCGTTCTCCAGCAGGGCGCCCCCAACTGCGACTGCGCCGGTCGTTTCCAGGCACTGCAGCAGCGCTTTGACGGCCCCGGGCTCGGCGATGGCGTCGGGATTGAGGATCAGCAGAACATCTCCGGCGCTCTCGCGAGCTCCATGGTTCACGGCTGCGGCAAAGCCGAGATTTTCCGGATTTGCCGCCAGATGCACCGGATGCCAGGCGACAAATTCTTCCACCCGCGGCACGGTCTCGTCGCGCGAAGCATTGTCCACGATTACGATCTCGCAGTCCTGATTCACCAGAGCCTCCAGGCAGGCCCAGATACTATCGCCGGAGTTGTAGGTCACGATGATGGCGGAGCAGCGCAACATAGGGAGGAAGCACGCATTATAATCGTCGCTTCGTCTATTCTTCGAAGGGGCGCGCACGTCTCACGCGGTGGCCGCGCCTGGAGAGAACTTGGAAATCATCGAAACCCGGCTGCCCGGCGTGGTGGTGGTGAAACCGCGAGTCCACCAGGACGCGCGCGGCTTCTTCATGGAAACCTATCGCCAGAAGGTGCTGGCGGGTGCCGGCATCCATGACCAGTTCGTGCAAGACAACCATTCGCATTCGTCGCGGGGAGTGCTGCGCGGGTTGCACTACCAGCTGCGGAATCCGCAGGCCAAGCTTTGTCGCGTGGTGCAGGGCGAGGTGCTCGACATCGCGGTGGATGTTCGCCTCGGGTCGCCGCACTTTGGCCAATGGGTCAGCGTGTTGCTCTCCGCAGAAAACCATTTGCAGCTCTATATTCCGAAGGGATTCGCGCACGGCTTTGTGGTGCAGTCCGAGACCGCCGACTTCCTCTACAAATGTGGCGACTACTACGATGCCGGCGACGACCGGGGCGTGCTGTGGAACGATCCGCAAATCGGCATCGATTGGCAAACGCCTTCGCCCCTCCTGTCGGAGAAGGACAGCCGTTACCTTCCGCTTTCACAGATTGCGCGCGACCAGTTGCCGCGCTTCCAGCCATGAGTTTGCGAGTGCTCATCACCGGCGCGACCGGCCAGATAGGCTGGCATTTGCAGCGCACTCTGGCGCCGCTCGGCAACGTGACAGCCCTCACCCGCGATCAACTAGACCTGTCCGATCTTGACGCCGTGACGCGAGCGGTGCGCGAGTTCGAGCCTGATGTGCTGGTAAACGCTGCCGCCTACACCGCGGTGGACAAGGCCGAAAGCGAGCCAGAACTGGCGCGGACCATCAACGCCCTGGCCCCCGCGCGCATGGCCGAGGAGTTGGCGCGCAACGCCTGTCTGCTCATTCACTACTCCACCGATTATGTTTTCGACGGCAACAAGCCGACGGCCCAGGCCTACGAAGAGAACGATGCGACCGGGCCGATCAATGTCTATGGCCGGACCAAACTGGAAGGCGAGCGGTTGATCGTCGCCGCTGGATGCCCTTACATCATCCTGCGGATCACCTGGGTGTACGACACCCGCGGCAAGAATTTTCTGCGCACGGTTTTGCGTCTGGCCCGCGAGAAGGACGAGCTGCGCATGGTGGGCGACCAGTACGGCGCGCCCACCTGGGCCCGGACAATCGCCGAGGCAACCGCCATCATTCTGGCCAGGTCCCTGGAGCGCAACAGCGAAACCGGCGCTTGGCCGAGCGGGCTTTTCCATCTCACGGCGGCGCAGCAGACCTCATGGGTGGGATTTGCGCGGGCCATCCTTGAGGATTACGACGCGCTCCTCGATTGGCCGGCCGACACCGGTGAATTTGGCGGGCCGTTGAAGGCCAAGCGGGTTGTCCCCATCACCAGCGAGCAATTTCAGGCGGCGGCGCGCCGGCCGCGAAATTCTGTGCTCTCCAACGCCAAGGTGCAGGCCACCTTTGGGGTTACGCTGCCGGATTGGCGGAGCCAGCTACGGCTTGCCATGCAGGACGCGATTCGCTGATAATCGTGATTATTCGGTTGCTGAACAGTTCATCTTCTCGCGCTTCGGCAGCGCGCGCTTCCGCAGGGTTTGGCAGAGGAAGACCGGCGAACCCCGTTGCGCGAACCCCCACTGTTCACGGCACAAGAATGGAGATCTGATGAAGGGAATAGTCCTGGCGGGAGGCATCGGTACGCGCCTGTATCCGCTGACCCGCGTCACCAACAAGCACCTGCTGCCCGTGTATGACAAACCGATGATCTTCTATCCCTTGCAGACGCTGGTGGACGCAGGCATTCGCGACATTTTGATCGTGACCGGCGGGCAGAACGCCGGCGATTTTCTCCGCCTGCTACAGAACGGTAAGGAATTCGGTCTGCAGCAACTCAGCTTTGCCTATCAGGAGGGAGAAGCTGGAATCGCCGATGCGCTGCGCCTGGCCGAGCCCTGGGCCAAGGGCGACAAAATCTGCGTGGTTTTGGGCGACAACATCATTGAAGGCGACATTCGCGAGGCGGCCACGTCCTTCGACCGGCTCGAAAAGGGCGCCATGGTGATGCTGAAAGAAGTGACAGATCCCGAGCGCTTCGGCGTGCCCGTCTTTGACCAAGGGCGCGTCGTTCGCATTGAGGAGAAGCCCAAGAAGCCGCTCTCGTCGTATGCCGTCGTCGGCATCTATTTCTACGACGGGACCGTCTTCGACCGCATACGCACGCTAAAGCCGTCGGGCCGCGGCGAGTATGAAATCACCGACATCAACAACAGCTACATTGCGGATGGCTCGCTGCACCACACGCTCCTGGAAGGCTGGTGGACCGACGCCGGCACCTTCGAATCGCTGTGGCACGCCAGCAACATGGTGCGCGACAAGGTGCTGCGCAACGCGGAAGAGCCGGCGGCGGTGCGCAGCCTATGAAGCTGCTGGTCACAGGCGGTGCCGGATTCATTGGCTCCAACTTCGTCCATCACACGCTGGCCACGCATCCGCAATGGAAGCTGGTGGTCCTCGACAAGCTGACCTATGCTGGCAACTTGAAGAACCTGGAACCGGCTCTGCAACAGGGCAGGTGCGAGTTTGTGCAGCTCGACATCTGCGATCCCGCGGTGCTGGATGCCCTTCGGGGATGCGACGCCGTCATTCACTTTGCTGCCGAGAGCCACGTGGACCGCAGCATTGAGGACGCGGCGGCCTTCGTCCGCACCAATGTAGATGGCACGCACAACCTCATCCAGGCCTGCCGCGAAGCAGGGGTGCCGCGCTTCTTGCATGTCAGCACCGACGAAGTGTATGGCAGCCTCGGCGAGGAAGGCGAGTTCACGGAAGAATCTCCGCTGCAGCCCAACAGCCCGTACGCGGCCACCAAAGCGGCTTCCGATCTGCTAGTGCTGGCCTATGTGCGCACCCACAAGTTTGCCGCGGTGGTGACGCGCTGCTCCAATAACTATGGGCCGTATCAGTTTCCCGAGAAGTTCATCCCGCTGATGATCGCGCAGGCGATGGCGGGCGAACCGCTGCCGGTGTATGGCAAAGGCAGCAACGTGCGTGACTGGATCCATGTCAGCGATCACTGCACCGCCCTGGACGCCGTGTTGCAGCGCGGGCGCGAAGGCCAGGTTTACAACATCGGTGGACGATGTGAGAAGCGCAACCTCGAGGTGGCCAAGCTGATTCTCGCCACCCTGGGCCGCTCCGAATCGCTCATTCAGTTCGTGAGCGATCGTAAGGGACACGACCTGCGCTACGCCATCAACTGTGAAAAGCTGGAACGAGAGCTGGGCTGGCGGCCCGAAATTGGTTTCGATCAGGGATTGGAGCGGACCATCGCGTGGTATCGCGAAAATATGCCCTGGCTCGATGACCTGCGTACCGGCCAGTACCGCGACTACTTCCAGAAACATTACGTGCAGCGGGAGAGGACCTTCGCGCCCTAGCCTAAGGCCAGGTTTGCCAGTCGGGCAGCTCCACGTCTAATCCGTTTGTTTTTGTACAGTGACGACGAGCAGTCGCGAAAGGACGGTTGTTGTTGCTGTACCGGTGCGCAGAACAGATGGCTCGTGCACCATACCTTCCCGCACCATGATGTCGAGCACTTCCCACATTAATTCGTGAGCTTCGATCAGGTGCGCTTGTTGCAAGCTTGCTCCGCCTCCAATCAGCTTCTGCACGTCATTTGCGAGCACGGCTCTTGCGATCTGTTGGGCGATTTGCTCACCGGTCGCATAAATCGGGTCGTGCGTATCCTCATGGATCACTGGGAAAAGACACGACCCGTCGGCGGTTCCTAGGCTCCATTCGTTATGCGTAGCGTCTTCGACCGACAGGCCGCGGCAATCCCCCTTGGCAGCTCGCTGCAACATAGCCGTAAGTTTAGGCGCATCCTGCAACGCGAGGAGTTGCTTCAGCACAGGGTCGGTCCATGTCATCAACAGCGTAATTCCGTGAGGTCCCGTTGAATTGGTGCCGGGTTCCGCAGCCCGCGTTGGATAGCGGGCCCAGAAGGTTCCGTCCCAAAAGGGATGATCGGCGGTAATCTGCATCTCCGGAATAGCTTTGCTCGCCTTCAACTCGTCCCACGTCAGCCCATCAAGAACATAGGAGAAAAGTACCGAGTAGAGATGATCTGAAAGTTTTCTCTGCTGAAGCTCAGCGGCAATTTTCCGTACCTGCGGCCGCATTTTAGGCAGGATCTCGCTTGCCAGATTCCTCATATCCTCCCGTAGCTGAGCACTTTTGTCGGGACCGAGGACCGGAATGTTCGTGGTATAGACATCGCCGTCGTGCTTGAGAAGGCGCCAGTCTCGCAGCAGATAGAGTTGGCTGTTTAATACAGGCGCTCGCATTGCTTGCTCAAGCTGCGATTTGGTGGCGCCACTCTGCGCATAATAGAGAATCTGTCCATTCGCGTCGGCACGAACTGCAAAATGGGGAGTACTAACCGAGGTGATGCAAAAACAAATTAAGTCCCACTTCGAAATGTCAGGTGGAGGCGTCGCCGGCCCTTGCTGTGCAGCCAGGGTTGGAGCAGAAAGCAGACAAGCAACGGCCGTTAAGAAAAGGGCGAACCTCCGCAAGTCGCGGCCATTCATGGGGCAAGCCTGTGGCCTCATAGTTTACGTTAATCCGGACCAGTATCTGAAACGCAAGCGCAGGGTGGTATCGCACGGCGGCCCCTTGGCCGCCGTTGATATTTGCGCGACAGTTCAGACCGCTACGGTTCGAGCACGTGGATTGCTTTATCACCGTAGAATGTCATTTGCACCAGCACCCGTTGGTTCTGCGCGTTCTCAGTAAAACGCTGCTCTGACACCATGGCTTTGGAAGCGAGCGGCATCAGCGTGCACTTGGCTTTGGCCTGGGCGGTCCCGCCTTTCTGCTTGAAGATCATGATGTGGGTCTGGCCCTGCATTTCATGGGTGACGTTGTAGTCGCCCGCCGGCAGCAAGGTTCCGGCAACCACGGTCGGCTGGGTAAAGTTAAGAGTTTGTTTTGTAGCGATGCCCATGGGATTGTCTTTTGCCGCCATGCTGCCCAGCAGCACTAAGACCAGTCCGATTAGGACGACGAACATTCTTTTCCGGGTGTACATATGCCTCCAATGAAGCCCATCAGTTGTGGGCGAGTAATAGTCCAACTTCAGTGTAGATAAACTGGCCAAAAAGTGGTGTGTCGCCAATCACAAAGCAATGTGAGTTGTGGGCACAGCGGGTGGTCAGAGCAGCTTGCGCAGCTCGCGCCGCAGGATCTTCCCGGAGGCGGTACGCGGAAGTGTTTGCACGAAATAGACTTCGCGCGGCATCTTGTAATGGGTCAGGCGGTCGGCGACGAACTCCTGCAGGCGAGACGCGGTTTGCGGGCTGGCTAACTCTTCTTCGCGCAACACCACGAAGGCGCAGGGAATCTCTTCGCCCGCGCTATCGACTCGCGAAACCACGCCGCAGTCGCGCACTCCGGGATGTTCCAGCAGCACGCTTTCCACCTCGGCCGGCGCAATCGAGAAGCCCTTGTACTTCATCATTTCCTTGCGCCGATCGACCACGTAATACTGGCCGCTGTCGTCCACGCGAACGATGTCGCCGGACCAATACCAGCCGTCGCGCAACACCGCGGCGCTGGCGTCGGGAGATTTCCAGTAGCCCAGCATGAATTGCGGTCCGCGCATTACCAACTCGCCAATTTCTCCCGGCGCTGCGTCATTCTCCTTTTCATCCACAATCCGGCACTCGGTATGCGCCACGGGTGCGCCGACGGAATCGGGTTTGTACAGCTCGGGGAGAAGAAATCCCATGTGCGTAACCGGCGAGGCTTCCGTCATCCCGTAGCCTTGGCGAATGGGAATGCCGGTGCTCTGAGTAAAACGGCGCGCCAGTTCCGGGGCCAGCGGAGCTGCTCCTGACTTCACCCAGCGCAGGCGATGCTGGTGGGGAAATTTCCCCTGTTCTGCAGCCTGGCAATAGGCCAGCAGCGTGGGAGGCACGCAAAGGGTGACGGTCACGCCCTCCTCCACGATGGTTTCCAGCGAACGTTCGCAGTCGAAACGCGGCATCAATACCACGGTGCAACCCCGCATCAGCGTGAGATTCAGGCCCACCGTCAAACCGTAAATGTGATAGAGCGGAAGGAAACACAACAGCACATCCGGGTCGCTGATGGCCCCAAATTCGCCCGGGGTGAGCGTCTGAAAAACGTTGGCGACCAGGTTGAAATGCGACAGCATGACTCCTTTGGGCAGGCCCGTGGTCCCGCTGGAGAAGGGAAGAGTGGCCAGCGCCTCGCGGGAATCCTGCTGCGGTTCCGGCAGCCGCACGCTGAGGTTGGGCTCGAGGAGAGACTCCCACATCTCCGAGCCGCTTGGCCCCGGATTGCGGACGGTGTAAACCTTCCTCAATGCGGGAAGCCCCGCGAGATCGATGCCGGTGAGCAATGCGCCGTCGCTGATGAGAGCGACCGCGTCCGCCGTCTCCAACTGATAGCGGACTTCGCGCTCGCGGTAGGTCGGGTTCATGGTTGTCGGCACGGCCCCGGCCAAGGTCGCAGCGTGGTAGGCGATGCCGAACTCCCAGCAATTCGGCAGGTAGATGCCGATCATCTCTCCGGGGCGAACCCCGGCCGCGACCAGACCGCGCGCGGCGCGTTCCACCAGTTCGCCGTACGCCGCGTAGGTGATGCGCCTCGCGGGCGTGCAGGAAGTATCGACCATGGCGACCTTCGCCGCATGTTGGCGGCAGGAATCGAGGATGACATCGTGGACAAACCTGCCCTCGGGATTGCCGTAGAGCTGGGTGCGAAGACCTTCCGCTTGCTGTGCCATTGGTGTGCGCAAAAGTGTAACAAATGATGACTTATACCGGGACCGACAACGGGCAGACAGCGTTTGTTATTCTGTCTGGCGGAGATTAGCCGCGCCAATCGAGGAGCTTATGCGGGGACTCAAGGGCAAGCGCGTGGTCATCACCGGAGGCGCCAGCGGCATCGGCGCGGCCACGGCGGCGCGGTTCCTGGAGGAAGGTTCGCTAGTCGCGGTCCTCGACCGCGACCCTGCCGCGTGCGAAAAGATCCGCGCGCAACAGCCCGGCATCGCGGGAACATTCCTCGCCGATGTCGCCGACCACGGACAAGTACAGCGCGCCTTCGCAGCCATAGTGCGCGATCTGGGCGGGCTGGACGTCGTCATCAACAACGCCGGCATCAGTATTCGTCACAAGTTCCTCGACATCACTCCCGAGGAATGGGGCCGGGTGCTCGCCGTGAACCTCACCGGCGTTTTCTACGTCGCGCAAACCGCCGCCCGCTACATGATGGAGCACGATGGCGGCGTCATCCTGAATACCGCGTCCACCAATGGCATCGTGGGTTATCCCTACTACTCCGATTACAACGCCACCAAGGCCGGCGTGATTGAGCTGACGCGCTCCATGGCGCTGGAGCTGGCTCCCAAGGTGCGGGTGAACGCGGTCGCGCCCGGATATGTGCTGACCCCGATGCAACGCGCCGAGTACTCCGATGAAATGCTGGAGGCCGTCAACCAAAAGCTGCCCCTTCGTCGCCACGCCCAGCCTGAAGAAGTTGCTGCCCTGTTTGCGTTCCTGGCCTCGGACGATGCCGCCTACGTTAACGGGCAGGTGTACGTGATCGACGGCGCCGAGACCGCCGGCGGGCTGGCCAGCCGCTGACCGTGACCCTTATAGCCTGTCATCCTGAGCGACGAGTCCGGTCGCCACGGCGACCGGACGAGGAGTCGAAGGACCCCTATACTGCCTACTCACTCTCGCCTGGTACGTTTCTGAATAGCTGCTCCGCAGGCACATGTAGCCCTCAGGATGGACACACCGAAAAAAGACCTGGGTTTACTTGTTCTGCTCGCCACCAAGAATGAAGTGTTCGATGGCGTAGGCAAACCCATCTTCCGAGTTGCTCTTCGTAACGTACGTCGCCTGCTTCTTCACTTCGTCGGTTGCATTGCCCATGGCGATGCTGACGCCGCTTTGGCGAAACATCAGCACATCGGTCGGCATATCGCCAAGGGTGGCAATCTGCTTCGCGGGGATGTTCAACATCTTCGATAGCGCGAGGACGACCATGCCTTTGTTAGCGTCGGCATGGGTCACGTCGAGATAGTAGTCGGACGAACAGGTGGCTGAAATTGCGGCGCCAAGCAAATGATCGATTTCGAACTGCGCGCGCTTTACCGCGCCGTAATCGTCGCTGACGCCGACCAGCTTCAAGACATGAAATTGCGCCATATCGTAGCTGAGCAATGGCGCGGCTTTGCCCTGCATCAGCTTTTCCTGGTGCTCCACATGCGGACCAGCCGGATTGCTGACGTACCAATCCGTCTCGGTATAGACCCACAGATCGAGCTGGCTTTTGTGGATGTGGTCGGCCACGGTCTGCGCGTCGGTCGAAGTCATCGGCAACTGGTGCAGGATGTTGAGGTCAGGATCAATCAGCAGCGCCCCATTGAAACACGCCGAGGGCTCGGAGACATGGAGACTGCGCAACAGTGGCTGCGTCAGGCGTGGCGGCCGTGCGCTGGCAATGGTGAATCGAATTCCCGCCTGCTTGAGGTGCTCGACCGCGGCGGGCGCGCCGGGACTGAGGTTCCTCTCTGGATCGAGCAGCGTGCCGTCAACATCCGACACGACTAATGCCACGCCCGGCCGGGCGCTCGCGCCAGCCATTACAAGTCCTCAGGGCTGTTCGGCTTCAGCCGGCGCCAGCGATGACGGTCGTACTGGATGAGCCCGTCGGCAGCCTCCGGCCCTTCACTGCCAGCGGCGTAGTTGGGGAATTGCGGCGGCGGCAACTCGGCCCAGGCCTCCTCAATCGGCGTAATGATGCGCCACTCGGCTTCCACTTCATCGCGACGAGTGAACAGCGTCGCGTCACCTCGCATGGCGTCGAGCAGGAGCGTTTCGTAGGCCGTGGGCGTTTCACCGCCGAAAGCATCGCGATACGAAAAGTCCATGTTCACGCGGATGGCGCGCATCTGTGGCCCAGGCTGCTTGGCCCCAAAACTCACTGCGATGCCTTCGTTCGGCTGAATGCGCATGGTGATGACATTGTGGTGGACGTCCTTGGGGCTGCGAGAGAACAGCGCTTGCGGCGTGCGCTTGAAGTGGACCGCAATCTCGGTCAACTGATTGGCCAGCCGTTTGCCGGCGCGCACATAGAAGGGAACTCCCGCCCAGCGCCAGTTGTTGATGTGGAACTCGACCGCAACGTAAGTTTCGGTGCGCGAATTCGGGTCCGCGCCTTTTTCCTGGCGATAGCCGGGCACCGGCTTGTCCTCGATCTGTCCCGGCCCGTACTGCCCTCGAATCGTGTGGCGAGCCACGTCATCCTTCGACAGGGGAGCAATGGCGCGCAGCACTTCCACCTTGTGGCCGCGAACGGCGTCGGCGTCGAAGGCGACGGGAGGCTCCATCGCCGTCAACGTCAGCAACTGGAGCAGATGATTCGCCACCATATCGCGCAGCGCGCCGGTCTCTTCATAGAACGCGGCGCGATTCTCCACTCCCAAAGTTTCGGCGGCGGTGATCTCGATGTACTCGATGTAATTTCGGTTCCAAATCGGCTCGAACATCGAGTTACCAAAGCGGAACATCATGATGTTCTGCACCGTTTCCTTGCCGAGGTAGTGATCGATGCGGTAAACCGATGGCTCATCGAAGACGCGCGAAACAATTTCGTTCAGCTCATGCGCGCTTTGCAGGTCGCGTCCGAAGGGCTTTTCCAGAATGATTCGTGTCCAGCCTTGGGTATTGCGCGCCAGGCCCGCTGCGTCGAGACCTTCGACAATCGGCGGCGCCAGCGAGGCTGAAGTCGAGATGTAGAACAGCACATTCTTGCTTGCGCCGTTCTTCTGCATGTCTTCCAGCTTCGCCTTTAGGTGAGGATAGAACTCCGGCTGGCTGGCATCGCCGACCAGATAGTGCAGGCGCTTGGCGAAATCGTTCCACGCGTCGGCGTTGAAGTTGCGCGCGTCTTTTGAGTTGGCGGCGCCTTCGCGGAGTCGCCCCCGGAACTCCTCATCGGTGAGCTTGGTACGGCCGATGCCGAGCACGTCGAAGTTGCGGCTCGTGCAGCCGACACAAGCCAGATCGTAGAGCGCAGGGACCAGCTTGCGATGCGTGAGGTCGCCGGTTGCGCCGAAGATAACCAGCAGACAGGAGTCACCCTGGGGCAGGGAAGGCTGCGCCAGTTTGTGCGGCTTCGGTTGAACGAGTGTGCCCATATTCTATTTCGCTCCGCGTGGCTTCGATGCCTTGGGTAATAGGCTGAGCCAGTCTGTATGGACGAATTCCGCGCTGGGCCGGTCAGCGCGCTGATAGGTGTGCGCCCCGAAGAAATCGCGCTGCGCCTGGGTCAGGTTCTGCGGCAACTGCGCGCTGCGATAGCTGTCGAAATACGAAAGTGACGCGGACATCGCCGGAACGGGAATTCCCATCTGCACGGCGGTGGCAATCAGCTTGCGCCAGGCTCCCTCGAACCTCTGCAACCACGACATGAACTCCGCATCCAGCAGCAGATTGGGCAGGCCGGGCTGACGCTCGAAGGCGCGCATGATGTCATCGAGGAAGCGCGCGCGAATGATGCACCCGCCTTTCCAGACGCGCGCCATCTCGCGCAGGTTAATGTCCCACTTCCACTCGTTCGACCCGGCGCGGATGAGGCTCATGCCCTGCGCATACGAGCAAATCTTGGATGCATACAGGGCGTCGTGCACAGCTTGAATCAATTCCTTCTTAGCTCCGGAATACGATACCGTCGCGGACGAGTTGATCAGGCGGCTGGCGATGACGCGCTCGTCCTTCATGCCGGAGATCATGCGCGCGTCCAGCGCGGCGGCGATGGTTGGAATAGGCACCGCCAAGTCAAGGGCCACCTGGGCTGTCCACTTGCCAGTGCCTTTTTGTCCGGCCTTATCGAGAATCATGTGGACCAGCGGCTTGCCGCTCTCCGGATCGACGACACCGAGGATCTGTGAGGTGATCTCAATCAGGTACGACTCCAGCGGGCCGCGGTTCCATTCACCGAAAATGTCGGAGAGTTCCTGCGCATCCAGATCGAGCGCTTTGTGAAGGATCTCGTAAGCCTCGGCGATGAGTTGCATGTCGCCGTACTCGATGCCATTGTGGACCATCTTTACGAAGTGTCCGGCGCCATCGGGGCCAACGTAAGCGACGCACGGGCCGGAGTCGGTCTTGGCGGCAATGGCTTGCAGAATCGGGGCGACGTGATCGTAAGCGACATGCGGTCCGCCCAGCATTAGCGAGGGACCGTGCCGCGCCCCTTCCTCGCCTCCGGAAACGCCCATACCGAAGTAATGCACCATGGTTTGGCGCGCGCCGGCTTCGCGACGCATGGTGTCTTTGAAGAAGGAGTTGCCACCGTCCATGACAATGTCGCCAGGCGTCAGGTACGGAATGATCTTCTGCAGCGTCTGGTCCACCGGATCGCCAGCCGTGATCATCATCAAGATGCGGCGCGGCCGTTCCAAAGAGTGGCAGAATTGCGGCAGCGACTTGGCGCCGACGAAAGCCCGGTCAGAGTTCTTGCGTACGAAGCGGTCAACCCACTCCGGCTCCAGGTTCCACACCGCGACGCTGTGATGGTGGTCATCAAGGTTGAGCGCCAGGTTCTCGCCCATGACGCCAAGACCGATGACGCCGAACTGCGCCGTCTTCACGGCTGGGCTCGTGGTCGGCATGAGTCGCTCCTTAGTGGCGGACGCCGGCTTCGGCGGCGGCGGCCTGAGACACCGCTTCCTTGATCAGCGCCGCCAAGCGGCGCAGGCCTTTCTCCACGTCGCGTCCGAGATCAACGCGAATGGCCCGGCGTCCGCGGGCCGCCAGCGACTCGAAATCACCCAGCGCCTGGGCCTGCTTGAGCACTCCGAAGGTGAACTTCTCGCCGGGAATCTCGATGTCATTGATGTCCTCGGAAGTGATTTGGACAAACACGCCGGTATCGGGACCGCCCTTATGTAATTGCCCGGTGGAATGGAGGAAGCGAGGCCCGTAGCCGCTGGTGGTCGCCACTTTCTTTTCATCGCGCACGGCGATGCGGACCTGCTGCAGCAGGCCCTCGTAGTTGTTCAGTTCTTCGATGTATTGGGTGACCGCGAAGTAATCGCCCGGTTTGATCCGCGAGAGATGCGCGGTAACGATCTGCTGCATCGACGAGCCGCTCCGCCGCAGCAGGTCGCGAGTGGCTTCGTCACCAAAGATGCGCATCGATTCCTCGGCAATGATCAGCTTCTGCTGCGCCAGCGAACCGTTCTGCACATACTCGCCGAGCAGGCGCTTGGTGTTGTCCTTCGATTCCTGCACATTGGGTTGATCGAAGGCATCGATGCCAAGCAGCGCTCCCGCAATCGCGGTGGCAAATTCCCACAGGAAGAATTCCTCGCCCAGGTCGAGCGGATCGTGCAGCGCATGGCGTAACACCGGATGGCCGGCGGCCTCGAGCGCGGCCAGTTTGGCATCAATATCTCCGGTCTTGGACGACTGCGTGTGAATGAATGCAAACACGCGGTCGTCGCCGTAATCGTCGGGCGAACCCAGCGGCTCGCCGGCAACCGGGACAATGCCTTTTCCTTCTTTGCCGGTGCTCTCGGCAATGAGCTGTTCGATCCAGAGGCCTAGCGAGTCAAGAGGCGCAGGCGTAACGAAAGTCACCTTATTGCGTCCCGCCTTGGCAAGCGAGCCAAGTATCGCGCCCAGCCGAGCACCTGGATTTTCGTTGACGCCGACCGGTCCTGCGCAGGCGTGGCCAGCCTGCAGAGCACGGTCGAGCAAGGTCTTTACGTCGCCGCCCATCACGGCGAATGGGACCATGCCGAAGTACGACAACGCCGAGTAGCGCCCGCCAATGTCGGGCATGTTGAGGAAGACGCGGCGGAAGCGGTAGTGCGCGGCGTCCTTGGTGAGCTGGGTCCCGGGATCGGTGACGGCGATAAAGTTTTCACCCGCTGTGTCGCCCTTGACCCGCTTTACCCGCTCGTGAAAATAGCGCTGAAACATTTGCGGTTCGGTGGTGTCGCCCGACTTCGACGAGACGATAAATAGCGTCTTGCCGGCATTGATCTTCTGCTCCAGGTGACGTATGGCCGTAGGCACGGTGGAGTCGAGGACGTAGAGCTGCGGGTAACCGTCTTTCTTGGCGAAGGTGCGGCCCAGCACCTCGGGACACAGGCTCGATCCGCCCATGCCCAGCACCACGGCATATTCGAATTCGGCCTTGCGAATTTCCTCCGCGAACGCCACCAGTTCGGTAACATGCGGCTGCATAGTCTGTGCAACTTTGAGCCAGCCCAGCGCGTTGCCGATGATCTTCTCGTGCTCGGGATCGTCCTTCCACACCGTGGGGTCCTTCTTCCACATGCGGGAGACAACCTTCTGTTTGTCGAGGTCCTTGAGGGTGCTTTCGAAACCGGCCTGGTAGTGGCCGAGCGCCGCGCCGTGACGCGCGACGATGGAGCGCATTACCTCGACACGACGTGCTTCGATCACTTCGAACAACTCGTCGAACGAGTCCGAAAAAGAGGCCACGCCCTCTTCCGTCAGCTTGGTGGTGACCGCCGTCATATCAATGCCGACCGCCTTCAGTTCGTCGAACGCGTGATGGGCTTCCTCAAGTCCGGCCTCCAGCGTCGGCTTTGCGATGCCGTGATCGCGGAAGGCGTCCAAAGTCGCGGGGGGAACCGTGTTCACGGTGTCGGCGCCGATCAAGGTATCGATATACATGGTGTCGGGATAGGCCGGATTCTTGGTGCTGGTGGACGCCCACAGCGGGCGCTGCACCCTGGCGCCTTTTTCCTTCAGCTTGGCGAAACGGTCGCTGCCACTGCCAAAGATGCGCTTGAACGATTCGTAGGCCAGCTTCGCGTTAGCGATCGCAGCTTTGCCCAGGAGAGCCTCGATACGCTGCTTTTGCTCATCGTCGGTGGCTTGTTCGGCGAGCTGTCCGAGCTGTTTGTCCGCCATGCTGTCAATGCGGCTGACGAAGAAGCTGGCCACCGAGGCGATACGGTCCACCGGCAGTCCGGCGGCGACGCGGCGCTCCAGCGCCTTGAGGTAGGCCTCAGCAACCTGCTCGTATACTTCGACCGCGAAGATGAGCGTGATGTTTATGTTCAGGCCAGAGAACAGCAACTCCTCAACCGCCGGAAGACCGGCAGGCGTGCCCGGCACCTTGATCATTACGTTGGGCCGATTCAGACGGGCGAACAGCCGCTTGGCTTCCTCGATCGTCGCTTTGGTGTCGTTGGCCAGGAGCGGAGAAACTTCCAGGCTGATGAACCCGTCGGCGCCGTCGTTGGCGTCGTAAACACCGCGCAGCACGTCGGCGGCATTGCCAATGTCCTGGAGGACGAGTTCTTCATAGATATGGGAGACGTTACCGCCAGCGCGCGCCAGCCGTTCCAGTTGCTCGGCATAATCCTGGCTGCCGCTAATGGCCTTTTGGAAGATGGTAGGGTTCGACGTCACACCGCGAAGCCCATCTTCGTCGATCAGGCGCTTGAGTCCGCCTGTTGTCAACAGAGACCGGCTAAGCTGATCGAGCCAAACACTTTGTCCTAACTCACGAAGCTGCAGTAAGGGGTTGCTGCTCATTTTAGTAGTCCTCGCAAATCTTGCTGTTCGAGCGCAGTAATTTTCGCCAGGCGCCGACGGTGGCGCTCTTCTCCGCTGAATTTCGCCCCAAGGAAAATACGTACCAAGTCCAATGCCAGCTCCGGTCCGATGACGCGCGAGCCCAGGCAGAGCACATTCATGTTGTCATGTTCGACGGCCTGATGCGCCGAATAACAATCGTGGCAAAGCGCAGCGCGGATGCCGGGAAGCTTGTTGGCTGCCACCGACGCACCCACGCCGCTGCCGCAGATGAGTACCGCGCGCTCCGCCTTGCCCTCGAGTACAGCGCGGCCGACCGCCTCCGCGTAATCAGGATAGTCGTCGGGCTTGCTGGCGTCGTGGGTCCCGCAGTCAACCACCTCATGCCCCAGCCGTTTGAGCTCGGCAATAACGGTCTCGTTGAGGGGAACTCCGGCGTGGTCAGCGCCCACGGCTATCTTCATGCTCATCCTACGCCTGCAAGATTAACGCTTGGTTTTTTTCATGACGTCCTGGGCCTTCGCCACCACGTCATCCACCGTGAAGCCGAAGTGCTTCAACAGGTCTTTATAAGGAGCAGATGCGCCAAAGTCGGTCCTGGCGACAACATATCCGTCATTTCCGACGTATTCCTTCCAGCCCAGGTCGGTGCCCGCCTCCACGGCCACCCGAGCGCGCACCTCGGGCGGGAACACTTGACGCTTGTACTCTTCGGGCTGCTCACCGAGCAGTCTCCAGCACGGCATGGAGACCACGCGCGCCTTCACGCCGTTGGCAGTGAGCTTTTCATACGCGCCCACGCAAAGCTGCACCTCCGAGCCGGTCCCAATCAAGATGATGTCAGGCGTGCCGCCGGAATCCGCCATGATGTATGCGCCCTTGGCCAGGCCGGCCGCCGACGCATACTTGGTGCGATCGAATGTGGGGACGGCCTGGCGGGTAAGCACCAGCGCTACCGGCACCGTCTTTAACGGCATGATGTAGCGCCAGGCTTCGGCGACCTCGTTGGCATCCGCCGGCCGGATCAGCAGCAGCCGCGGAATCGCGCGCAGGGACATAAGATGCTCGATCGGCTGGTGGGTGGGTCCGTCCTCGCCGAGGCAGAAGGAATCGTGCGTGTAGATCCAAATGACCGGCTGGTCCATCATCGCAGCCAGTCGATGCACCGGCCGCATGTAATCGGAAAACACAAAGAAGGTCGATCCAAACGGACGCAGCTTCGACAGCGCCATGCCGTTGACGATGGAGCCCATGGCGTGCTCGCGAATGCCGAAATGGAAGTTGCGGCCCCCATAGCTATTCTTCTCGAAGCTTGTAGTGCCGCTGAGCTTGGTCTTGGTCGAAGGATCCAGGTCAGCCGCCCCGCCCAGCAACCACGGCACGTTCTTCGCCACTGCGTTCAGCACCTTGCTACCCGACTCGCGCGTAGCCAGACCTTTGGCGTCGGCAGGGAAAGACGGAATGTCCTTGTCCCAGCCATCGGGCAACTCCTGATTGAGCATCTGCTGGCAGGTCTTCGCCAGATCAGGGAACTCTTTCGCCCACCCGTTGTAGCGACTGTCCCAGCCCTCCTCCCACTGCGCGCCGCGCTCGAGGGCCTTGCCCAGGTAGGCCTTCGCCTCGTCGGGAACCAGGAACTGCGCATCGGGCGGCCAGCCATAAAACATTTTCGTGAGGCGGACTTCTTCTACGCCCAGAGGCTCGCCATGCGCCTCCTTGGTGTCCTGGCGATGGGGAGAGCCATAGGCGATGTGGGTGTCAACGATGATCAGCGACGGGCGTTCGGTCTCTTTCAGCGCGGTCTGAATGGCACGATCAAGCTGCGGGAGATCGTTGACGTTGCTCACGTGTTGCACATTCCAGTGCCAGCCGAGGAAGCGCGTGCCTACGTCATCGCTGAAGGCCAGCGAGGTGTTGCCCTCGATGGTGATGTGGTTGTTGTCGTAGAACCAGATCAGGTTGGAGAGTCCAAGATGTCCGGCGATGGAGGCGGCTTCGTTGCTCACGCCTTCCATCAAATCGCCGTCGCCGCAAAAAGCGTAAACACGGTAGTCGAAAACGTCGTGGCCATCCTGGTTGAACTGCGAAGCCAGCCAGCGCTGGGCAATTGCCATGCCGACCGAATTGCCAACGCCCTGGCCCAGCGGGCCCGTGGTGGCTTCCGCTCCCGGCACCACGCCGTACTCCGGATGTCCCGGGGTCTTGGATCCCCATTGCCGGAACTGCTTGATGTCGTCGAGCGAAAGATCGTAGCCCGTCAAGTACAACATGGAGTAAAGCAGCATGGAGGCATGCCCATTGGAGAGAATGAAGCGGTCACGGCCCGGCCAATGCGGATTTCTGGGATTGTGGCGCAGATAGCGGTTCCACAGCGTAAACGCCAGCGGCGCCAGTGCCATCGGAGTTCCCGGATGTCCGCTGTTGGCCTTCTGCACCGCATCCATGGAGAGCGTACGAATGGTGTTAATGCAGAGGCAGTTGAGTTGACGCTGCTCCAGCGTTTCGTCGTCGAACCCATCTTTGGGGCCCACTGCGATACTGACTGCCATTCCCTTCGGGCTCGTCTGCTCGTTTCCAGGAGCGGTGACTTCCACTTGGCTACTCAACCCGTTGCCGCCTTTCCGGTGTCCATAACAGTTGGTGCTGCTGGTTGAACGTTAACCTGATAATTGGTGCCTTGCCACTCGGCCTGTTGCCGCCAGAAAAAAGTGAACTTCAGCGGCATCGTTTGCGAGGCCGCAACCTCGATGTCCGCGTACTCTACCCCCACCGCAGTCGGCGTGGACGCTGTTTCCTGTACCGTCTTCCACTCGTCGTTACTCCAATGCAGCATAAATGGAGAAGAGGCCTGCACCCGCAGCAAGCCTCCGGCGGGAACTGCCTGGACTTGCCGATTCATCTTCCAAACTTCGATTACCCGGCGTGGCCTATCGTTGCGATATCGCTCCGCCACCGGGTCGATCAAGTCGAACAGCCGATTGTCCACGACCGAGCGCAACAATTTTACATACTCCGAGTGCGCCCACATCAAAGGGATGGCCGCTCCGGTCGCGCCCCCGCGGGTCAGGAACTTGTCGGGCATGTCCGGACCGTCCCAAATCTGTTCCGGAATAAGCCCGATGCCGGTGGTGAAATTCTCGATGGCCCGCAAGTACAGATCAACATTGCGTCCCGCCGCCAATTCGTAGGTGGCACGCTCGCCCGTCAGCAGAGGCCAGGGGCGTCCCACGCCCCAGCCGTCAAACGATTCGCCATCATCGCGCTGCCCATACCCATCATGGTTGTAGCGCTTCCAGCAAGGTCCCTTCGGGGTATCTACCTTCAACACCGCGTCCACGACTTTCAAGGAGGCCTCGATGAGCGGATCGCCTGCCTTACGGATGCCCAAGCGCACCAATTCGAGGAAGCCCGCGTCGACGATTTGGTTGGCTGGATACTGGTAGCGATTTCCGGGACGCTGATTGGCCAGCACCAGCTCGCCACCGTCGGGATCCTCATCGCCGCGATCGCCTTGCGAGCTGTTGGCTGGATTGATGCGGATATAGTGCCGCGCGATGCCGGGCACCAACGTTCCTTGATTGGTGACGGTCCACTTCTCCACGTGCGACTCAAGGAAGTCGGCGTAGGTGCGTACGAATTCGGCGCCATCCTTGTCACCGTGCGCCTCGATGAACTCCGCCGCACAGATCAGGGCCGCAATGTTGCTGGCTAGGGTAGAAGGAGAATAGCCTGCGGCTTCCTCCCAGCGCTCCTGGGGCGTCGCTGGTCCTTCGCGAATCAGATACCCGCAAGCGCGCACCACGGTTACATAGGGATCGAAGTTGGCGAGTGCGTTGGCTTTCCACAGTCGCCACGCCAGCATGATGGGGAAAGAAACCTCGTCGAGCTGTACCCCTGTCCAGAAAGGACGTCCATCGATCCAGAAATTCTGATAGAAGCCGCCATCCTCGCGTTGCGTGATGGCCAGATAAATCAGAGCGCGCAGCGGAGTCGCGGTGTCGCCCACGGCGAGCAGTGCGGTCGCGGCGTTTACCAGGTCACGCGTCCATACCAGGTGATAGCCGCCCAGATCGTCGTCGCCTCGGTCTTCTCCCCAGGGTATGCTCAAGCTGGCGATCATGGCCCCGGGATAGACCTTGTCCTCGTGGGCCAGCAGCAGGTTGACGCTGCGGGCGAACAGCGACGACTCGCGCCGGTCAAGTTTGTCCATCAAGGCAAGGCGCTTGTTGGTCCGTTGCCACTGCTCGAGGAAGTTCTCTAGCGCCGCATCGAACGGGATG
This sequence comes from Acidobacteriaceae bacterium, assembly GCA_003152695.1. Classification (GTDB taxonomy): domain Bacteria; phylum Acidobacteriota; class Terriglobia; order Terriglobales; family Acidobacteriaceae; genus Bog-257. The sequence goes on along the minus strand of PMAT01000035.1, from coordinate 11,887 downwards.
CTCAGCGACTGAAACAGGGTGGCGCCGGCATGGTGGCCGGTATGTCCGAAACCGACGCCGAGGGTGAACTCGGTGCCGCGAGAAAGATCGATTTCGGCGGTGAGCGCGATATTGCCGTCCAACGCGGCGTCGTATTCCCAATTCATTTCGAAGTTATTGGACAAGTCCGTCCAGCCATCGTTCACGCCTACGTATCCGCATGACGCCTTGCAGAAATGCGCAGTGGCGGCAATCGCCAGGAAGGCATCGTCGCGATAGGCCATCAGGAACCTTCGCCCTCGCTCCTTCATCACCAGTCCATTGTTGTGATAACCGCCAATCTGCAGGTGAGGGGCGCAGAGAACGAAGAGATGCAGCCGTCCTTGCCACTCGGGTGCGACATTGAATTTCGTGTGCACCAGCAGGCAGCTCAGGTGCGGATCGCCGATGATCACCTTCTCGATGGAGTAGCGCCCATCCGGGTCCGTGTTGGTGACCTTGAAGCCCAGGCCGAACGTGCCGAAGCAGTCGAGGTGGGTTGCCATGTGCCGGCGCTCGTCGTGGAAGAACGACTCGCCATCGGTGACCAGAAATTGCAGGTCGCGGATTTGCGGCGTATCAATGGTGGGGTAATAGACTTCGGTGATCACCCCGCTGGCCATGGTGTACCAGACACGACTGGAAACGGCGTACGCGGTCCCGACCGCATCTTTAGCTCCTCGCGTCCAGCGAGGCACAATGCCCGGCCCGCCGGGCGCTGGATTCTTGCCGATCCTCTGACTAGGGTTTGCCATTCTCGGATTGCCAGACGTTGCTCTAACCTACCGTTTCCGCAGTGTATCGCGAGCGGCGACTTCTTCGCGTTAGAAGCTGCGAATTGTAAATAATTGTAAATATGAAGTGAATGGCGGCAGCCGGTGGTGGCGTGTACTTGATATCATTATGCACATCAGGGCGCTTCCCCAAGTGCCACGCTGGGGTGGAACCATTAACCGTACGTGTTCGCAGAATGTTGTGTCGCGCGACGGGTGCGTCGTTGCCGGCGCATCCAACAATCAAGGTGACCGTGTAATCGGTCGATGTTGGATTATGACCACCGCAACCTATAGAACGGCATGGGCAACCGCGAAGGTCGCCTGTGTACGTCGCGAGATCCCGCCACATTGTCGGAACCATGGAAGGCGTTTGCAGGAATGTTTATTGGAACAACACGCGGGTGCGACCGGCCAGCGCTCCCTGTTTCCCGTGCCCAGCACAGCGAATCAAAAACAGTCTGACAAAATGGAGGAGAGCAAACGTGCGCATCGCAATCGGATCCGATCAAGCAGGCCATGCCGCTAAAGAGCAAATCGCGGCAAAGCTAGTCGAGGCGGGACATGAGGTGACGGATGCAACCTTGGCGGTGCAGCCGCACAGCAGTGCCGACTACGCCGAACAAGTGGCCATGTTGGTGCTGCGCCACCATGCAGAACGCGGCATTATCGTCACCAGTCGAGTGGTGGGAGCTTCCGTGGCCGCCAACCGGGTGCCGGGTATTCGAGCCGCCGCGTGCCATGACGCCCATTCGGCGGCCGTCGGCGCCAAAGCGGAAGGCATGAACGTGCTGGTGCTGGCTATGCATTCGTTGCAGCCGGACCACGCACAGGAGGTGGTGGATGCCTACCTGGGCGCAAGCCTGGCGCCGGTCGAGGTGGTCGGCGGTTTACCGCCTCGCCGTTTGCAGCGCGTGTTTTCCCACGTACGCGAGAACATTGCCCAGGAACTGGTGGTGGCGGAGTTGGCGCAGGTGGTGGGCATGAGTCAGTATTACTTCTCCAAGCTGTTCAAGTTGAGCACCGGCACCACCCCGCACCAATACGTTATGCGGCAAAGGGTGGAGCGCGCCCAGGAAATATTGCGTGCGGGCCTGACCCCACTGGCCGAGGTGGCCACCCACGTGGGGTTCGAAACCCAGAGCCACTTTACCAGCGTGTTTCGCCGGCTCTCGGGGGTCACCCCCAAGCACTATCGCGAGATCCACCAGGCAGCCGCACCGATGGACCCGTCGGCACAGGAGTTGAACCAGCAGCAGAAGTCAGCGCGAGCAGCATAGCTGGACCGCAAGTTTCACCAGCCAACACCGAAAGGCCATCATAGCGGCGGTGGGAGTCTCATAATGCAAAGCTTGTTGCTGCTGCGCGCCCTCCTCGATCGGTTGCCCGCCCGCCTGAACAATCTGCCCTTCGATCAAGTCCAACGCAAGCCCTCCTCCTCGGCGTGGTCGCTCAAAGAGGAGCTTGGGCATCTGCTGGACTCCGCAGCCAATAATCACCAGAGAATTGTGCGGACGCAACTGGAGGACACTCCAGCCATGCCGGAATACGACGGCGATCGCTGGGTGGCATTGCATCGCTATCAGCGCCGGGACTGGTCTTCGTTGATTGCGATCTGGGTGGGTCTCAATCGCCAACTACTGGCCGCTGCCGAAGCTGTGCCGGACGCGGCATGGTCGCGAACTTGCACCATCGCCGACTCGGCGCCGCTGACGCTGCAGTTCGTTTTCGATGATTATGTGGACCACATGCTGCACCATCTGCGCCACATGGGCGTCGAGGTGGACGACCTGGTGTCAGCAGCTGCGGGCGCGCCTTAGAAGCGAAGCTGGCCTCTTTCCTGAGACGTTCCCTACTTCGCCGCGCCGACGGCCTTCACCCGCTTGCTGAGGCGGGACTTGTAGCGGCTGGCGGTGTTCTTGTGCAGAATGCCCTTCTGGACGCCCTTGTCCACCACGGAAACCGTCTCGCGATAGGCGACCTGGGCGGTTTCCTTCTCGCCCTTGGCAATGGCCTCGCGCAGGGCACGCAAGGCGCTGCGCAGACGTGACTTGTTGGCGCGATTGCGCGTAGTTTTGGTCTCGGTTTGACGCGCACGCTTGAGCGCCGAAAAATGGTCTGCCATATTCTGCTGTGGTCCTTGTAGGAAATCTCGACGTGAGCCGGATAATTGATTCTACCGGATGCTGTCCCTTCCGGGCAAACGGGAGCAGCTTGCGGTGGTGGGTCAGTTTGGATTTCCGCAGGCTCGCTTCAGCGTCCCGTCTGTGGCATAGTAGACGCGACCTTGCGAGGTGCTTCCATGATCGATCACGAAAAGCTCCAAAAAGGGCGAGCTTGGGCTTACGCAGTCGGAATAGTTATTTTTGTCGTCGCTGTGGCATGGAAATACCTGGCTCGGTGAGAGCGAGATTTCTACGACAATTTCCGTCAGGCTGTGAACCCTGCGCGTCAAGCATTCGCGGCCACAAGAAAAAGGAGGGCGCGTTCGCCCTCCTGGAGATTGGTTTTACTGCGGTTTCGATCACTTCTGAGTGGGTTGGGGGATGCCGGGCAGCGCCACGATCGATCCAAACAGTCCGTGAGCTTCCCCGAAAACTCCCGCGGTAAAGAACAGAGTATTCGTCGGACCGGCCGAGCCACCGTTGCCAAACCCCAAGCCCCACAACCCGTTAATCTGCGAATACAGGAGATTAGGATCAAATAGCAGCCCGCCGAACCTACCCGTGCTCGGATCGAACGCCAGGATTGCACCACTGCCGAATTGCCCCACCAGAATCTTCCCGCTAAATCCGCCGAAGCCGGTCGCGGGGGCGACCACCACGGCCCAGGGAGAGTTCAGGTAGAAGGTGTGGTCAAAGCGCATAAGCAGATTGCCTGAGGTGTCAAAGATATCAACGTAGCCATTTCCCGGACCCGCCACGTCATCATGCTTGGCGGCATCTTGTTTGGCGAAGGTAACGGCCAGCTTGCCATTTCCGATATTGGCAACGTTGAAAGGTGCAAAGCCGGTCGGAACCCTGTTGTCCGTGAATGCGCTTCCCCCAAACGAGTGCGGGGCAAAGTTCGCGTCAAACACATCTACCGAGCCGTTGTGGAAGTTGGCCACATAAAAGTAGTTGGCGCCGCCCGCCGAGGCCAAAGCAATTCCTTTATAGACGGCATTTCCACTACCGCTGTTGTTGACCACCAGCTGTGCAGTCGTGCCGGTGTACCATCCCGAGATGGTTCCGTCCTCGGTGGCAAAGAGGAAGTGCGCGGGAGTGCCGGCGATCTTGAAGTCTGTCGTGCTGTTATAAACCTGTCCCGACGGGGTCCCCGTGTCTGACCCGTTTCCCGAAGGAATAGTAACCACCAGACCCTGGGGTGTTCCGGCGGCGTTGTACAGGGTGGAAAGTCCTGTGCCATTGTCGGAGACCCACCAGGGGCCCGTGGGGTTGAAAGACATGCCCCATGGATTGACCAGGTTGGCATCGGTATTGACGCTGATGTTGACGATGTCGGATGTGAGAATCGTCGCCTGGCCCTTCTGGGCCGCTGCCGGCAGGCTAAATAACGTAGCCGCTACCAGCAACGCGGCGGCATTCAAGAGCAGCCGAGAAGCGGTTTGGGATTGGTTGAACGTGTAGGTGCTCAGCATGGTTCCTCCATCAATTTCAGTCGAGAATTCACTTAGGCAACGCGGGATCCCGGTGGAACTTTGTTGCCATGAGTCTTCTGCAATCTATCGAGGACAGAAGTGGGAGTTGTCGTGGCCACGTCAACACCTTGTCAAAGTTTGTAGACATGCCTTCAGGAAAGCAATTCACTCGGGTGCGAAGGATGTCACGGAATTGTCAACAACCCGTTGACTGCCGTTTCGAGGTGTTGTTAGCTGTAGCTCAGACGCTGTGGGGAACTGACGCATGGAAAAAATTCTGGTCATTGAAGATGATTTGGCAGTGCAGCGCGCTTTGCGGCGGACCTTTGAATCCGCCGGTTTCGAGGTGACGGTAGCTGCCGATGGGGCGGTTGCCATGGACACCTTCCGCGCCACCCTGCCGCGGATCGTCATCCTGGATTTGCGTTTGCCGGGAAAGTCGGGCCAGGATCTCTGTCGTGAGATCAAGCATGAATTTTCCAGCGTTCCTATCCTGGTGTTGAGCGCCGCCAGCGATGTGCTGGACAAAGTGCTGCTGTTGGAAATCGGTGCGGACGACTATGTCACCAAGCCCTTCAGTCCCCGCGAACTGCTGGCGCGGGTGCGCGCCGCCATGCGCCGCTTGAACCAGGCTTCGGACAAGTCCGACATTTTTAGCTTCGATGATGTGGAAGTGAACTTCTCCAAGATGGAGTTGCGCCGTGATGGCCAGTCGGTTCCTCTGACTCCGCAAGAGTTCAAGATGCTGCGCTTCTTCCTCAACCACCAGGAGCGGGTAGTCTCGCGCACCGAACTGCTCAATGAAGTGTGGGGCTACACCAATTACCCAACCACGCGCACGGTCGATACCCACATTCTGCGCTTGCGCCAAAAATTGGAAAAAGACCCCACCGATCCAGTACATTTCCGTACTGTCCACGGCACGGGCTACAAGTTCGTCCGCTAAGCGGAGCGGGGAGGAGATGGGCGATGGGTCGGGTGCGGTTGCGGACCAAGTTCCTGATCGCCATGCTGCTGACTTCGGCGGGATTGACGGCAGTCTCCCTGCTGATTGTGCAACGCACCGTGGAAAACCAAGTCCGGCGCGACCTCAGCAACGACCTGGCCAACTCCGTCGAGACCTTCCGCAATGCCCAGAAGGAGCGCGAGGCGGCCTTGGCGCGTTCCGCCAAGCTGATGGCTGATCTTCCCAGCCTGAAGGCGCTCATGACATCCCATCACCCGCCCACCATCCAGGATGCGTCGGGTGAGATGTTCCGCCTTTCCGGCGGCGATCTGTTCGCTCTACTCGATCCGTCCGGCCAGTTTGTGGGATTTCACACCAAAGCGCCAGGCATCACCCGCGAGCAGGCCCAGCAACTGCTGGAACATCGCAACTCCCTCGACCAGCCGTTGCAGTGGTGGTTTGCCGGCGGGCATCTCTATGAAGTTGTCCTGGCCCCAATCTACTTCGGGCCCAGCACTGACAATTCGCTGCTCGGGGTGGTTGCGGTCGGCGACGAGATGAACGCCGCCGTTGCCCGCCAGGTGAGCCAGATCGCGGCCAGCCAGGTGACCATCGTTTGCGGGTCTGAGATGGTTGTCAGTACGCTCAATGCCGGTCAGCGAAGCGAAGTCGGCGCCTACCTGAAGGGCCAAGCCATTCCGCGGGGTCCCATCGATTGGAAGCTGGGCGGCGAAAGCTTCGTGGTTTCGTTGCTCGCTCTGGATCCCGGCGAGACGCCGCCGGTCACCATGCTGGTGATGAAGTCGTACGACGAAGCCACGGCATTCCTCAACCATCTACGGCGGCTGTTGCTGGCGGTAGGACTGGGCGCGGTGTTCGTAGGGAGCGTGCTGGTGTACGTTACAGCTAGGACCTTCACCCGTCCCTTGGAGGAACTGGTGGACGGAGTGCGGGCCCTGGGCAAAGGCGACTTTCGTTACCCGGTCGAGGCGCGCGGGGCGAGTGAGATCGCCGAGCTTACCAATGCTTTCTCGCTCATGCGCGAGAGCCTGCATCAAGCGCAGCAGCGCCTGCTCAATGCCGAACGATTGGCGACCATTGGCAGAATGGCCAGTTCGATTTCGCATGACTTGCGCCATCCCCTGACCGCGGTCCTGGCCAATGCCGAGTTTCTGGCCGATGCCGATCTGACCCGGCAACAGCGCGAAGAGCTTTATCAGGAGATCCGCATTGCGGTGAACCGGCTGACCGATCTGGTGGATTCGCTGCTGGAGCTGTCACGTCCCGCCGATTCGTTGAACGTCAGCGAAGCTCCCATCGAGCGGACCATCAGCCGTGCCATTGAGCTGGTGCAAGCGCATCCTCAATTCCACAGGATTATGGTCAGCATCGAATCGCCGGGGCTGCACAGCGCGCAATTCGATTCGCGGAAAATGGAGCGTGTCTTCTACAACCTGCTGCTGAATGGCTGCCAGGCTGCCCAGGTTTGCGGCGGCCACGTCGCGGTCCACGTGGCTGAGGTCAACGGCAACCTGGAAATCCGCACCACCGACGATGGTCCCGGAGTAGAATCCTCTCTCCGCGACAAGCTGTTTCAGCCATTCGTCAGCCAGGGCAAGGAGAACGGCACCGGACTGGGTCTTACGATCGCGCAGAAGATCGTGCAGGACCATGACGGCACCCTGGAACTGGAAAGCTCGGTACCGGGGCGCACGGTGATGCAGATCGTGCTTCCCCGGATGTGCAAGAAGATCGTCACGTGGAATGGCCGGACCGCGGACGCCTCTCAACCGTTCACAGCCTAAACCCGCGGGCCGAGACCCGCACGTGTCGGGGCATTCAAAACTCGTTGCGCGAGGTGTGACATGAAATTCACCAGGTGTTTGCAGGTTTCGCGTCCGGCGCTGCTGGTGGCACTTGCCTTGGCGGCAGCTGTGCCGGGTTTGGCGCAGACTGCTCAATCCAACGCCACGGCCGGAGACAACGCCAGCGTGAACGCGTCCTTGGGAGAACTTCAATCCCAAGTCCGCGAACTGAAGGAAATGGTCCTGCAACTGCAACAGCAGACCATGGCCGGCCGCGCTGAGATCTCCAACCTGCGACAGGAACTCGAAGCGCAACACAGCGCCAGCAGCACCGTAACCGGCGCTGAATCCGCGCTCGACGAACCATCGCCGGCAACGTCTTCGTCGACCACCGCCCAATTGCAGCATCGCGTGGACCAGATGGCCGAAGATCAGCAATTGCTCTCCGACAAGGTGAACGAACAGTATCAGACGAAGCTGGAGAGCGCCTCGAAATACCGGGTGCGCTTTTCGGGCATCGTGCTCTTCAACTTGTTCGGCAACAGCGGCTATCCGGATAACGCGGACGTCCCCACGTGGGTGCTCAGACCTGATCCCATGGACTCGCCGGGCTCGGTGGGCGGCACGCTGCGGCAATCGATTCTCGGCTTCGAGGTCTTCGGGCCAGACCTGTTCGGGGCGCACTCCAGCGGCAACGTCAACCTTGATTTCGGGGGCGGATTTCCCGCCACCAACAACGGCGTGAACTCCGGTGTGGTGCGATTGCGTACTGCCGCCGTTCGCCTGGATTGGAAAGACACCTCCGTGATCGCCGGGCAGGAAGGCTTGTTCCTCTCGCCGCAGTCTCCAACTTCGTTCGCGTCGCTGATCGTTCCGGCGCTCACCTACTCGGGCAATCTCTGGTCGTGGACTCCGCAATTGCGCATCGAGCACCGGTTTGAGTTTGCGAACCATTCCAATGTGAGTCTGCAAGCGGGTGTGCTCGATCCCGTGACCGGCGAAACCCCCAACAATTTCAACTACGTTTGGTACCGGACTCCCGATGCCGGAGAAGAATCGCGCCAGCCGGCTTTCGCGGCGCGAGTTGCTTACTCGCATCCGTTGTTGGGCCGGACCTTCACGCTGGGGACCGGAGGCTATTACAGCCGCGAGTACTGGGGCTTCAACCGAAACGTGAATGGATACGCCGCAACCGCAGACTTGAACCTGCCGCTTAACCGTTGGTTCACGCTGAGCGGCTTCTTCTACCGCGGACAAGCCATCGGCGGACTTGGCGCTGCCCTCAGTCGCAGTGTCGTCTATAACGGGCCGCTCACCGATCCGGCCACCAGCGTGCTGCCGCTGAATTCCGTCGGCGGCTGGGCCCAGTTGAAGTATCAGCCGCTGCCGAAGCTTGAGTTCAACGCCGCGTTTGGGCAGGACAATCCTTTTGCGGCAGACATTCGCTTCTTCGGCGAGCAGGCTCAGAGCTATGCCAATCCTTTCTTGACCCGCAACCGCGCCGGGTTTGGCAACGTCATCTACCGGCCGCGTTCCGATTTGCTGTTGTCGCTGGAATACCGCCGGTTGCAAACCTTCTCGATCTACGATCACAGCTATGAGGCTGGGCAGTTGAACATGGCGATGGGGATATTGTTCTGAGCCGAACTATGCCGACCGCCAGAAAATTCGCGCTCTCGTTGACTGTCGCGTTAGCGCTGTGCGCGATGCCAGCCTTGTGGTCGCAAGACATCAGCGTATCCGGTCGCGTGGTGGCCGAGGCAGGCGGCAACCTGTCTCCTGCCAGCGCCACGGTCGTCTGGCTGGCCCCGATCGCCGCTGCGCCGGGCGACCCGGCCATCGCCCCTCCCATGCACGCCGTGCTGCAACAGAAGAACAAGGCCTTCGAGCCCCACCTGCTGGTCGTCACCAAGGGCTCGACCGTGGATTTTCCCAATCGCGATCCCTGGTTTCACAATGTGTTTTCCTTATTCAACGGCAAGCGTTTCGATCTCGGGCTCTACGAGGCGGGAACCAGCCGCACCGTCCACTTCGACCGCGAAGGAGTGTCGTACATCTTCTGCAACATTCATCCCGAGATGAGCGCGGTGGTGGTGGTTCTGTCCAGCGCATACTTCGCCGTCCCCAACAAGCAGGGCGAGTTCGCAATCGCCTCCGTCCCGCCCGGCCGCTACCGGCTGCACGTTTGGAATGAGAATGCGCTGCCCGCCACGCTCCGTGCGCTTTCGCGCGAGGTAATGGTGAGCGACGCTTCCCACGCGCTGGGCCTGATTCACGTGCGCGTGACCATGGCCGCGTCTGCGCCGCACAAGAACAAGTACGGCCAGGATTACCAGCCGCCGTCGCCCAACAATCCGATCTATGTCCAGCCCTGATCACGGCGGGGATTGGGTCCCCCCCGCCAGACAGCATCTTTGTTTTCAATACTTTGCCCGCAAAGTATTCATAGCAGGCGATTTACGAGCAGCCGTAAGTCCTTGCTGCTGAATACTTTGCACGATTCCCGCCAAAGTATTCTATCTAAAGCAGATACATGCAAAGTATTCCGAACAAAGCACTTATCTGGTGCCCAAGGGGTGCCCCATCCTAGCCTTCTTTTTGGCTAGGGTGGGAATTTGTTGGGTCGCTGGTTCTCAAAGATCGCTGCCGCCGCCCGGAAAGCCGTTCACCATAACGGCAACAGCTCAGACGGGCGCTCACGGCGCCGGAGACTGACTCCAGCGTTTCTCATTGTATTTTGCGGGGAGCAGCGGAGCTGAGAAGAAAACGCATTCCGCAGAACGAAGGTAACCACAATTCCCAGGAGCCGCTAGTCGCTCACAACTTCAGCACCAGGTCCAAATCCGCAGCCTCTGCGAAGGCGCGAAAGTCCCGGTCACGCGTGAGAAGCGGAGCGCCCCTATCAATGCAGCTTTGGGCAATCAAGGCGTCTCCGAGTCGCGCTTTTCGGTGCTTGGCAATTGCTTTTGCGCGCAGTACTGCCGCCCGTTGCCAATACCCTGGTTCTACCTCCAGCATTGGCACTTCCGACAGCGCTGCGGACACGCTGGCAGGAAGTTTAGGGTCGCTTAGGAGTTCGGTCAGCACGACCGGCGCCATGAGGACCTGGTGGTCGCCCAGTGCCTGGTCCAACAAACGCGTGTCCGCGCCGCCGCTGCCCTCCAGAAACGCGATCCACGTGCTGGTATCGGCGGCGATCATCGGTCAGCTTTCAGCTCCCCCAACGTGCGGCTAAAGCGGACCTTGCCTCGCATCTGGCGCAGCCGGGCATAGGCCTGGGATGCCGCCAGCAACTGCAGTCCGGTACGGACCGTCTGGGTGATGCCGGTTCCGCTGGCCTTTTGTGCTTTCTCTAGAAGTTCAGCAGGTATCTCGACGGTGATTTTTCGCGCGGCTGGCATGGCAGTCTCAACATACCATACTCAATACCAGCATTCAATATGGTAAACCTGCGGTGCGGTTGAGGATGAATCCGTCAGATTCGAGAGCACGAGTAAAGTCGCGGGCGGTGACCCCGCGAGGGATGTTCAAACGGTGACCACCACGGCGGAGGATTCAAGCTCGAGGGCGGTGGGAATCTTGCGCCCTTCCTCGATCCGCATCTGGACGAGCGCTTGCAGCAACTCGTTAATGCGCTGGAGCGCCTCTTCTGGGGTATCGCCCCACGTCACCGCTTCTTCGATCTCGGGACAGTACGCCTGGTAGGCCCTGCGCCCGTCTTCGTGTTGATCTTCCTCGATGACGACTTTGAAAACGTAACTCCTCAAACCCTATCTCCTACAGCCCAGAATAGCACGGAAGCCGGCGCCGGGTGCCCCGGGTCTCGCGGGGTTCGAGACCCGGGAGGTCCGTCATCGATCACCCGGCCGGCCAAGCCTCGCACCCACCCAGGTCTCGAAAAGCACGAGACCCTTCGACAAGCTCAGGGCAGGCTCTGGGGCACCCACAGTTACCTGATTTCGTTGCCCAAAATTAAGGATGGCTCCTGGCAGGAGACCTGGGCCACCTGCCCAAACATCAATCGTCAGGCGTAAGCGGCCTCATCGGACTTCTCCCGATGCTGAACCTTTGAGCCAACTGTCTCAGCGAGAGCTCTCCCTCATCGACAAAAGACAGGGACGGGGGCCAAAAAAGACTCCCACTAGGGCGAAGCTCAAGGAGGGATTCCGGCCAACGTCCGGGGATGAGTCGCATATTAATGATTCCTCCCTGCAGATTCCTCCGAGCATGTATGGAAATAACTTGGATAACAACCCGCTGGAACGTAAGGGTGGTTATGTAGCTATGCGTTACTTCAGGATGTTTGGGATGGTTGTCCCATCCGTCAATTCCAAAGATGCCAATCTCGAACACGCCGCTATAGCGACCGAGCCATACGAGCGTGTGCGGCGGGAAATCCCATGACTTTCTGAAACGTGCGCATTCGTCATGAGTGTAGAAAGGTTTGCGTGTCTTGCGATTAAACGACGCTACTGTAATGGCCGTTTTGACTGCCCATTTCGCGATTGTTAATTGCTGATTACCCTTGAGCTGGAGTCCTATGTCTTCCATTAGCGGCCCCAAGATCAGTCTGCCGTCTGCCTCTAGTTGGCTCATCCATCCAGTATTGCAATCGTGGCAGACGCACGCCGTTTTTAGGTTTGATTTCATTCCTTGTGCGATTATTGGGCGGTCACCAGAAAACCCACTGCTGTCCGGTTAAAAC
>PMAT01000111.1 GCA_003152695.1 Acidobacteriaceae bacterium | reverse complement strand
GCGCATGGGCAGTCCTCAATCGGAATTCGCCTTCGCCGGTTACCGAGTTCCGAGAACTGGTTACGCGGGGCATTATGCTGGTAATGACCTTTCTCGTGTTTGCCAAGCTGCATCGGATGAGGATGGAATTGGCCGAGACCAACCAGGTACTCCAGGAAGCCTCGGCCACGGACCCGCTTACCGGCGCTCGAAATCGAAGATTCTTTGACACTACCATCGCTGGCGACGCCAATCAGGCTCTGCGATCGTACGAGGTCCAGGAACTCCGCGTGAGTGACTTGATCTTCTATATGGTTGATCTGGACGATTTCAAGGAGGTCAACGATCGCTGCGGACACGGGGTGGGAGATAAAGTGTTGCTGGAGGTGACCCGGCGAATCAATTCCGTCATCCGCAGCTCCGACGTCCTGGTGCGTTGGGGCGGCGACGAATTCCTGATCGTGTCCCGCTATTCCAATCGGGCCGAAGCGCCGGCCTTTGCCTGGCGGATATTGACGGCAGTTGCGGATGGAGAAGCCGGCATGGCCAACACCGGCATCGACTTGCGCCAGACCTGCTCGATTGGCTGGGCGGTTTTCCCCTGGGACCCACGAGAAGCTAAGGCCGTACCCTTGGAGGCGGTCCTGGGGTTGGCTGACCAGGGGCTTTATGAAGCGAAGACGTTTGGAAAAAATCGAGCGATTGGGGTCCTGCCCTCCGACGAGGGTACGAAACTACTGTTCGCGACGGCGGGCGACCGAGTTTCTACTTATCGCGTGCAGACCGTTTGCGTCACGGGCCCCGCGCAGCCATCCCGCCGGAGACACGTGACCGCCTAACAGCAACTAGCAATTAGGTTGGCCGTTGGGAGCTAAAACGGAAATTCCGGTTCATTTCAAGCCACCTGGCAAGGAGGCCAGGCCCATGTACAGGAAGCAGCGATTCTTCAGAATACCTTGCGCGCTGGGGCGCGTGACAAGCGTAACTCTGGTGGTTGGGACATTACTGTGTCTCGCGTTGAGCGCTCCGGCCTTCGGACAAGTTATCTATAGCGAGGGTCCGATTGATGGCAACGACAATGCGTTCTATACCACCGGCCCCAACAACCCAAATTTCTTAGGGTCTGTCCAAGACATTTCGAACGGGTTTATTGCGGCGAATTCCGGCACCCCCGGCACCTTAGAATTCGCTATGTGGGTATTCACCGGGGACACGCCGACGACTATGAGCTATGAGCTGGGCACCTCGGCGTTCGGCACCGACCTCGGCAGCGGAACCAATGCGCTATCGTGCCCCAGTGCTACGTGTGTGAAACTCGGCAACTCGAAGTTCGGCACCCATCTCGGCAGCGGAACCAATGCGCTATCGTGTCCTGGTGCCACGTGTGTGAAACTCGGCTACAACTCCTTCGGTTACGACGTTTGGGACGTTACCGTCCCCGTCAACTCTGGAGCCATGACAGCAGGCCAAGTGTACTGGGTCTCCATTAGTAATACCAACGACAACGCTAGCTCGGGATCCACGGCGTGGGACATCCCGGATGGCGGTCTCGGCGGTCCCGCGACTTGCAACTTCCGGCAAAGTGGCACCAACTTTGGGAATTGCGGATTGGGCGGGGAATCGTTCACGCTCTCAAGCGTCCCGCCGCCGCCGGCTTGCTTTGGATCGGGAGGAGGTCTCCAGATCATCCACGACTTCACGGCCCAGGATCTCGTAGGATGGCTACCGAATGGCGTGACCATTGACAAAGTTGGGAACCTCTACGGAACAGGCAATAATGGCGGCAACAATGGCTTGGGCATGGCGTACAGGCTTTCGCCGAAAGGGCAAGACTGGGTGTTCACTCCCTTGTACAGTTTCACGGGAGGCTCAAAGGGAGCCGGGCCGGGGACCGTCATCGTTGGCCCGGGGGGCGCGCTTTACGGTGACACGCCGAATGGAGGCATCCAGAACTGCGGGAGCAACGGAAGCTCCTACTGCGGCTTGGTTTACAGGTTGAGGCCCACGGCGGACGCCGTCCGCACGGCAATGGGGGGCAGCTGGATAGAAGATGTGCTTTACCAGTTTGCCGGAGGCAACGATACATCGGATCCTAACGACAGGCTCGTCTCCGATGAGGCGGGCAATCTGTACGGAACCACTGCAGGTGCGGTCTTTAAACTGACGCCGTCCGGTGGCGGCTGGACCGAGCAGGTTCTCTACAGCTTCACTGGAAACGACTCTGGTCCTTACTCACTGGTGTTCGGCAGTGACGGTAACTTGTATGGCGGTGTCGGAGGCGGCGCCTACGGCTTTGGTGCCGTTTTTCAGCTCGTACCGACCGAGAATGGATGGACAGAACAGGACATCTACAGCTTCCCCGGAAATTGGCAAAGCCAACAGTTCACCGAGGGCCCCCAAAGCCTTGTGCAAGACGCCTCTGGTAACCTCTACGGAGTCGCCTACGGCTTTGACCAGGGTTGGTATTCCCACCTGGTTTTCATGCTCTCACCCACCAATGGGGACTGGGCATATAGCGTGCTTTACAGCTTCCAGGACCCTTACGAAGGTTACGACGAGACCTGGATCGAACCCCTGGCAATCGACGCCACGGGGGACGTCTATTTCAGCATAAATCACGCTACTCCTTGCCCACGTGGGTCCTGCAGTGCGCCTGCACCTGATGATTACGTCTGGGGCGCAGTGATGATGCGGCCGCCCGGTGGTAACGGCTTCCAGGAACTTTGGTATAGCGGCAACGATGTGGCATTTTCGTCAGTTGGTCCTTTGGCGGTCGACGCAAACGGCAACGTCTATGGCACAACAAAAGGCTGTGGGGAGTACGGCCTTGGTACCATCTGGAAGGTGTATTAGCGAAATATACTTCGGACGGCTTTGCGGCCGGCATCCGGATTGGCTGCCGGCCTTTGATTTTGTCGTCTTGCAGGCTGACATCGCGCATCGGTGCTTAAACTCTGGTGCGACGATGTAGGTCCGTCATCGAAATCCCGCAGATCCGCCGCGAGGCTGACTCTGGCTAGATGCCCCGTTCCCATATCTGTTCGGCTTTCTTCGTGCGCTCCTCAATCTTTTTTTCTAAGCCAAGTTTGAAGTACGCGTTTTCGATCTCGAGGAGGCCCAGGATCAAATTGTGGCCAAGCTGAACTGCAATCTGGGCTTCCTCCTCAGAAATATGACTTTAGCCTCTGGCAACTGACTACTGACTACTGGCTACTGCTTCCTGCCGCCTATAATCTTCGTCATGCCGTTCAAGCGCGCGCGCAAAACCTACGACGGAGAATCGCTCTACGAATACGCCGTGGGAGCGCTGGCGCGGCAGATGCGCACGGTGGCGGAAATCAAGCGCCTGATGCGCAACCGGGTGCGCGACCAGGAGCACGGTGAACTGCTGGTCGAGATGGTGGTGGCCCGCCTGAAGGAACAGAAATATCTCAACGACACCAGCTACGCCGAAAACTATTCGCGCTTCCGCAAGGAGAACGAAAAGTTCGGGCGGCTGCGCGTCATCCAGGACCTGAAGATCAAAGGCGTGCACGGCGACATCATCGACAGCGTGGTCAGTGCGGCCTACGGCGATGTCAACGAGGAGCGACTGGCGCGCGAGTTTTTGCAGCGCAAGCGCATGGTGAAACCCGTCAGCCAGAAGCAGGCGGCGCGCGTGTTTCGCACCCTGATGCGCGCCGGATTCAGCAGCGGGATTATCTTTCGCATCCTGAAGAAGTGGGACGTGGATGACGAGACGCTGTCAGCGTTGGAAGAGGAAGTGAGTGGCCAGTAGCCAGTAGTCAGTTGCCAGTGGTCAGGTCTCTGCTGCCATCCGGAGCGTCGCATGGGCCTGCCGCACTCATGGGTGGACGAAAAATCTTTAATAGTCTGTCATCCTGAGCGACGAGTCGGGCCGTCGTGGCGACCGGACGAGGAGTCGAAGGCCCCCTATCCTGCTGCCGCGTTATACTGCCCACTCACGCCCGCCTGACACGTTTTACGACGAGCTGGCAACTGACTACTGCTAACTGGATCATGCCCAAGAAACTCGACCACACCGCCGCTCTGGAACATCTTGCGCGGGCCGACCGTCGCCTGGCGCGGATCATTGTTCGCGCGGGCGAATGCTGCCTGCAACAGGAAACCACGCAGAGCATCTTCGAGGCGCTGCTGGAGTCCATCATCTACCAGCAGCTCAACGGGAAGGTTGCCGCCACCATTACCGCGCGCGTGAAGGCGCTGTTCCCCGAGAATGTTAAGCGGCTGCGTACCCGCCGGGGACTGGTCGCTGGTTTTCCCAGCCCGCAACAGATCCTGGCGGCGCCGGAAGAATTGCTGCGTTCGGCGGGGCTCTCGCGCGCCAAGATGCTGGCCATTCGCGATCTCGCGGCCAAGACGATTGACGGCACGGTGCCGACGGTCAAGCAAGCCCATCGCATGAGCGATGAGGAGCTGATCGAACGCCTCGACACCGTGCGCGGCATCGGCCGCTGGACGGTGGAAATGCTGCTGATCTTTCGCCTGGCGCGCCCTGACGTGCTGGCGGTTGACGATTACGGCATCCGCAAGGGCTTCGCCAAAGTGCACAAACTCGCCGAACTGCCCAAGCCCAAAGAGTTGCTGGCCTACGGCGAGCGCTGGCGTCCCTATCGCAGCGTCGCTTGCTGGTACTTGTGGCGCGCCGCCGAGATGAAGGACCTTCCGCTGGCGAGCGATGCGGCAAAGAAGACAGCCGTACCCAGCGCCAAGAAAGGTTCGGTTGCCAAGAAAACTTCGCCGCGCCAATCCAGAAAGCCCGCCGCCCAAGGCCGCAAGAAATCTTCCAGCAGGTTGCGGGAAAACTCGAGGTAGACTGGTCGGCTTTTCGAGAAAGCCGGCTTTGTTGTTCGAACAGCTTTGTGCGGGGACAAAGAGTTAGAATGCGGCGTGCCGCTGCGCAGTTATCTCTGTCGTGTGGTCCTGGAAGCGGGGCTCACCCTGGCCTGCGTCCTGCCCTTTGTGTTGATTGCCGTCTGGCGCTCCCGCACGCGGCGTTGGGGCCTATTGCTATTCGTAGCATCCTTAGTCGTGCTGGAGTTTGCGCTCGTAGAAATACCTCGGGTCGATGGTTTCCAGCACCTGCACTGGAGTTGGCAGGAGTGCCTCCTCTCGACGGCATGGCCGTTCTTGCTGGTAGCTCTCGTCCCCGGAATTTCGCTGGCCTCAGTTGGCGTCACGTCGCGCTTCCGGCCAGGTTGGTTGAAGCCGTCGCTCGTCGCTTTGCTCCTGGCTCTGGCGGTGCCCGCAGTCTTCTTCATTCTCGGGGCCGCAAGACACTGGACGCCGAGGGCTGGGCCTTCCTCCTGATCATGCCCGGGCTCGCCGAGGAACTGGTATTCCGGGGTGTGTATCAGTCCCTGTTGAACCGTGTTTTCGGGAAACCGTGGCGACTGGCCAACGCGGAGTTCGGCTGGGGGCTCATCATCACTGCCATACTTTTCGCCGGGTCCAACGGCCTTGTCGTTGTGGACCCGCGACTTCATGCCCACATCGTTCCCCACGCGGCTATTGCCCCGATTATGTTGAGCTTGGTTTCAGGATGGGTACGCGAGCGCACGAATAGCGTCTGGCCATGTGTGTTTGGCCACAATCTGAGCAACCTCGTGATACCTGTTGCAAGCCTGTTTACTTGATATCGCCATTATGAGAGGGGAACCAGAAGGGAGCAAGGGTGTGCCAGTATCCTCAATGAAGTGGCTCAAAGCGTCGTTGCTGGTTCAAATTCTCTTAGCGGCGTACTTTCAGGCGATTCTCTGGTTTCCGCTCGGCTCCTGGAACGACCAGCCTGGAAAGCGGCTGATCACACTTCTTAACGAAGGTCAGGCATTGGGCGTGATGGGTTCTGCGCTCGCGATGCTGCTCCCAGTTCTGCTTTTCTCCTTGTCCATTTGGAAACGCTGGGTTTGGCTGATTTGGGTGGGGCTGATTGGCAATGGCTTTTGGGCTGTTATGCAGATTCAGAGTTGGTGGATACCGTGGATTTTCGGCGCCGACGAGCGCGCCCTGAGCAATCAGAAGGCCCTCCAAAAAACGTACAAGTTATTTCCATCTTCCATCGGACACCCCGCGCCCGACGCGATGCACTTCGTTCTGGACTTGCTTCTCTTCTTAGTTGTCGTGACGATCGCTATCGGTCTCTTAGCGATTAGACGCCGACCTGGGGTAGGAGACAAACACTGACGATGCTGGTCTTGCCCGTGTTCATTCCGCTCAACGGCTGGCGGCTCGTCATCACTTCCATACTTCCTGGTTTCAGGATGAGCCAACTCAAAACGAGTTCTCACACACCCTCGTTGAGCTGTCCTGCTGTATCGCCTCCGGGCCACGAAAAATGGCGCGCCGCTACGGTTGTTTCTGCAGCGCGTCGAGAAACTTCTGTGCTGCTTCCTTGCGATCGGGCGAGCCGGAAGACGGAATCAGCGCCGGGACCTCGGCCGGACAAGCCTTCACCGCCGCGCAGATGTTCACCGCACGCGCCATATTGGCCTGCAAGGCGGGATTCAGGTCGGCATCGGCCGGCGCATCCAGAATGACCAGGTCGGCATTGCTGAGATGATTCTGCAGCAGATCGTGATAGTCACTCTCTACCGTCTGTATCACAATCGGGTTGCCCGATGGCAAGCGCGGATTGCTGAGTTGAAACTCCACGATGCGGCGATCCATTTCGCTGCCGTAAGGGGAGCTGAGGTTGCGCGCCACCCGCACCACGGTGGTCTTCTTAGTCTTGGGCTTGCAGCCGCTGAGGCCAGCAAACGCGAGGATTGCCAGGACGGCAGAGACGAACCTGAGTCGCGACGCCATGCACACATCATACCGCACCGGACCTCCGCGTCTGGTCTCCGCTGACCGAGTGCCGGGGGCGCTGCGCGCCCTCGGCCATCCGGCCGCCTCGCTGCATGACATTTGTCATCCTGCAACGTTGACAATCCACACTAGCGCCGCGCGTGCGACTCGGCGACAATCATCCCTGTCAGTTGAAGCGGTAGAAAATAGCTAAGCCTAGACCGGCGCCGGCACGCAGTAATCGACGGTCGCGCTCTTCCAAACTTGGGGCAACAATGCGATGCTAGTAGCGCCGCCAAGGAGTGTTGGACACCATCTATGCGGGACCTGAAAGACGAACTCGCATCGTTGCGGATCGAGCGGGACGCGCCGCGCCGGGGACGATGGCGCTGGCTGGTTGTCTTGCTGCTGCTTGCCATCGTCGCCGCCGGTGGACTGTACTTCTCGCGCGCCCGGCCTGTCTTCGGCGCCGTCGAGGTCCAAACCGTGCAGCCCAGCGTGCAAAGCGGCAGCGGGCCCATGGCAGGCACGCCAATTCTTACAGCCTCCGGCTATCTGGTGGCGCGGCGGCAGTCGGTGGTGTCGTCGAAGATCCAGGGACGCATCGGCAAGTTGCTCGTGGAAGAGGGCAGCATTGTAAAGACAGGCGACGTGTTGGCGACGCTGGAAAACGAGGACTACGTGGCCGGCATCGCCAAGGCCAAGGCCGATATCGAGTACGCCAAGGCCGACCTGGCGGAGGCGCAGCGGCAAGAGCGTTTGCAGGAGGGCCTGTTTCGCGACAAGGTGGTATCGCAGGACGCGCTCGACGCCGCCAAAGCCAAGGTCGCCCTCGCCGCCGCCACCATCGAGCAGGACAAGGCAGCCTTGCAGATGCAGCAGGCCAACTTCGACTTCACCACCATTCGCGCGCCGTTCGCCGGCATCGTAGTGAAAAAGATGACGGAGGCGGGCGAGAGCGTAGCGCCTATTCCTCCGGGGGTGAATATCTCGACGTCGTCAGGCGCCATCGTGGCCATTGCCGACATGAATTCGCTGGAAGCCGAGGTGGACGTGAACGAGGCCAACGTCGCGCAGCTTCAGTCGGGCCAGCCGGCGGAGATCACGGTGCAGGCCATTCCCAACCATACTTACAAGGGGGTGTTGCGCCAGATCATCCCCACCGCCGATCGCACCAAGGCGACGGTCACGGTGAAGACTGCGATCCTCGACAAGGACAAGTATCTGAAGCCGGAGATGAGCTGCAACGTCACGTTCTTGCAGCCGCCGAAGCGAGCGGAAAAAACGACGGCCGAGCCCAGGCGCATTGTGACCATTCCGAAAGACGCAATCGTTACGCGTGACGGTAAGTCGGTGGTGTTCCAGGTGGAGGACAGGAAAGTCCATCAGCTGCCCGTGGTGACCGGAGCCGATCTGCGCGGAGGGGTGATCGTCACCAGCGGGCTGGTGGGATCGGAGACGCTGGTGAGTAATCCGCCGGAGAAACTGAAGGACGGCGATTCGGTGAAGGTAAAGAGTTAAGCAAATTTTGGAGAGATCATGAGTGCAACCGAAGTGGCCAACAAGACTACCGCGGTCAGCGTGCAGAATGTTCGCAAGTTTTACCAGCGCGACAGTATGCAGATCAAGGTGCTGGACGGCCTGAACCTCGAGGTGCCGCAGGGTGAATTTCTGGCTCTGATGGGGCCGTCGGGCTCGGGCAAGACCACGTTGTTGAACCTGATCGCGGGAATTGACCGCGCCACTTCAGGCCGCGTGGTGGTCGCCGGAACCGAGCTTGGTTCGCTGTCCGAGGGCCAACTCGCCAAATGGCGCAGCCGTAACGTCGGCTTCATCTTCCAGTTCTACAACCTCATTCCCGTGCTGAACGCGCTCGAGAATGTCGAGCTGCCGCTGCTGCTCAGCCCGCTTTCCAAGCGCGAGCGCCGCGAGCGCGCCATGACCGCGCTGCGTATTGTCGGACTGGCCGACCGCTCCAAGCATTACCCGGGCCAACTCTCCGGCGGACAGGAGCAGCGCGTCGCCATCGCGCGCGCCGTAGTCACCGATCCCACGGTGCTGGTGGCCGATGAGCCTACCGGTGACCTCGACCATCAGAGCGCGGAGGAAATCCTCGACCTGATGCAGACCTTCAACCAGGAGTTCGGCAAGACCATCGTGATGGTGACCCACGATCCCCGAGCGGCTGCGCGGGCGCACGTCCAGCGCCATCTGGACAAGGGAGTGCTGACCAACTGATATGAAATTCGCGCCCCTGATTCTCAAACATCTGCGCAAGAATTGGCTCCGCACGCTCAGCACCGTGCTGGCGATGGCAGTTTGCATCTTCCTCATCTGCACCCTGCAGACGGTGGTGGACGCGGTGAACTACGGTTTGCATCTGGGCAACGCGTCGCGCCTGGTGACCCGCCATTATGTGAGCCTGGTCTTCAATCTGCCCAACTCCTACAAAAACAAGATCGCTGCCATTCCCGGCGTGCAGAACACCACCATCAATAACTGGTTTGGCGGCATATACCGCGGCGACATGAAGTACTTCTTCCCCAACATGGCGGTCGAGCCGGAACCCTTCCTGCAAATTTATCCCGAGGCCATGCTTCCCGAAGACCAGAAGCAGGCGTGGCTGCACGACGGGCGCGGTTGCATCATCGGGCGGAAGCTCGCCGAAAAATGGGGCTGGAAGGTCGGCGACCATTTCCAGTTGGAAAGCTTCATCCCCCCATATCGCGTGGGCAAGCCCTTCGACTTTATCGTGGATGGAATTTTCGACACCGACCCGGTGAAGTATCCCGGATGGGACCTGACCGCGATGTACTTCAACTACAAGTACCTCTACGAAGCCACGGGGCAGAGGGCCGGCGTCGGCACTATAACGGAATTGATTGACGATCCCAAGAACGCGGGCCGCATCAGCAAGGCCATCGACGCCGAATTTGAAAACAGCGATGTCCAAACCAAGACCGAGACCGAGCAGGCCTTCCGCGCCAGCTTTATCGCCATGGCGGGAAACCTTGCGCTGCTGCTGAACGGCATCGGCCTGGCCGTGGCGTTCACTATTTTGTTGGTAACAGCCAATACGATGAGCATCGCCGTCCGTGAACGGCAGCAGGAAATTGGTGTGCTCAAGACGCTGGGGTTCCCGAGCGGTCTGGTCATGGCGCTCGTCTTGATCGAAGCGCTGCTGCTGGGATTGATGGGCGGCGCGCTCGGCCTGATCCTTGCCGGAGGGGCGATCCATGCATTGCCCAACGTTCCCTTCATCGGCGATGTCGTGAGTCAGTTCCCCGGACTGGGATTGTCGCCCAAAATTGTTTTCTATGGACTGGGCGCTGCTTTGCTGCTGGGGCTGCTGGCTGGGCTAGTCCCGGCGCTGCTGGCGTATCGCGCCCGCATAACCGAAGTGTTGAGGCAAGTCTGATGGCACTTCCTCTCAGCTATAACGTTCGCAACCTGCGCGCCCGCTGGAAAGTCACCCTGCTGGCCATCTTCGGCATTGCCCTGGTGGTGGCGGCGTTTGTGACGATTCTGTCGATGGCCCGCGGCTTCAACATCGCTTTGAGTTCCACTGGTTCCGACAACAATGCGATTGTGACCCAGCGCGGCTCGATGTCGGAGCTGACCTCGTGGATCGACATTGGCAATGCCAACCTGATCGCGGTCGATCCGCGGGTTGCACGCGGCGCTGACGGCAAGCCCCTGGCTTCGTGCGAAGTCGTCGTCATCACCACCCGCCCCAGGAAAGGGACCAACATCCCCACCAACATCACCTTCCGCGGGGTGACGCCCACCGCCTTCAACGTGCGCAACAACATCAAGGTTGTCGAGGGCAGGACGTTCACGCCTGGACTGTTCGAGGTGATTGTCGGCAAGAGGATCGCCGACCGCGTCAGCGGGGTGGACATCGGCTCGACCATTAACATCCAGCGCAAGAATTGGAAAGTGGTGGGGCTGTTCGCCGCCGAGGACAGCTCGTTCGAGAGCGAGATCTGGGGCGACTATGACGCCATGGCGCCGGCCATTGGCCGCAATGGCGGCTGCGAGTCGCTGACCGTGCGCCTCACGAACCCAACCGTACTTGCGTCGTTCGATAAAGACATCCGGGGCAATCCGCAGGTGCAGGTGCAGGCCGACTCGGAGAAGAAATACTACGAGAACCTGGCTGGAAGCGTGGCCACGGCGCTGATCATGCTGGCCTCGTTCGTCGCCATCGTGATGGGCATCGGCGCGGTGTTTGGCGCCATGAACACCATGTACGCCATTGTGTCGCAGCGCACCCGCGAGATCGGCACCCTGCGCGCGCTCGGCTTCTCGCGCTTCAGCATCCTGTTTTCCTTCGTGATGGAATCGGTGCTGCTCGCCATCATCGGAGGAGTGCTGGGCTGCCTGATCGCCTTGCCGATGAACGGCTACACCGCCGCCACCGGAACCAACGCCTTCAGCGAACTGGCATTCGCCTTCAAGGTCACGCCAGGGCTGCTGATCATCGGGCTCAGCTTCGCCGTGCTGATGGGATTCGTCGGCGGATTGCTGCCGGCCTTTCGCGCCGCCAGAATGCCGATCACGCGAGCGCTGCGCGAAGCGTAGGGAGCGGGGGCTGGGGCTTAGGGGCTAGGGCTAGTTTCAAGTTTCGAACACGAACCTCCGCACCTGTCGTCCTGAGTGGCACATGGGCCTGCGGCCCACCTATAGGGATGAAAAACTCTTCCCGGCTGTCATCCTGAGCGACGAGCGTAGCGAGGAGTCGAAGGACCTCTATTCTTGGATAGGTCAGAAGGTATCGGGTTTTAATTCCTCACCGCCGGGTGCCCGCCAAGCGGGGTGCCCCCCCCAGCTTCTTGTGCTTGGGTGGGTCTTTTCCTGCGCTGGGACCTAAGGGACAGCGGTATCCGCTTCTCCACTAGCCACTATCCACTAACCACTATCCACTGCCTTCAAATTCCCAGCCCGGTCACTCTCCATCCCGCGCCGTGCACTCTGTGGCGGATGTTGAGCGTGATCAGCAGCGCGGTCATGGCTTCCACGATGCGCGCGTTCTCCAGCTTGCCGCCATCGATGGCGCGCACGCCGGGAATCTTGGTCGCCAGCTCCGACGCAACTTGCCGCGCGCGGTCATCGTCGCTGCACACGATGACGTCGCAATCCACCGGCTGGTCGCCTTGCAGCACCGTTGCGGAGAGGCTGTGAAACGCCCCAGCGACGGCAATGCTCTTGCCAACGATCTCGGCTGCCTGTTCGGCCGCCGAACCTTGCCACACCCCCAGCACGCGCGTAGGCCGTCCGCCCACCGCAGCGGCCAATGGAACGGTCGCGTCAATCAGCACGGTACCCGGCCGGAACAACGGCTTCAGTTGCTTCAGCAATTCGGCCTGTCCGGCGAAGGGCACCGTGAGTACCACAATGTCAGACATCTTGACGGCGGTGGCGTTGTCCGCACCTTCCACGCTGCCCAAAGGTCCGACCTTCTCCGCGATCCGCGCCGCAGCCGCCTTGGCGCGTTCCGCATCGCGCGAGCCGATGATGACCGACTCGCCGGCGCGCGCCCAGCGCAGCGCCAGCCCCGACCCTTCCGGTCCCGTGCCGCCGACAATCGCAATCATTCCTGGCTATCCTTATCCGCTTCTCAATCCGATGCCTTACAGCTCTATCAGATTCGCCAGCTCGCACCCGATTCTCCTGAATGTATGCCGTCTATCGGGAAAGTTCAACGGCGTCGTAAGCCATCGAAACTCGCGCCCGCTCCCTCTTGCCCCGGCTTTCGTTTACAATCCAAGCGAACCATCGTTGCTTTCTGGAGGCCTTCCTCGCGCTTATGCAGACGCTCTTTCGGCTGCTCCTTTCCTCCGTGCTGTTCGCCTCCCTCGCGGTTGCGCAGAACGCCAATGCGCCCGGCAACACGCCGCCAACGCAGCAGAAGAAATCCACATCCAAAGCCGTCACGCTTTCACCCAACGGCGTAGCCACGGGCGCGCGCGCCATCCACAATTCGGCGCTTGTCATTGACACCCACGCCGACACGCCCGGCCGTTTCGTCGATGAGAATTTTGATCTCTCGCAAGACGCCGGCACCGGCTATCTCGATTTCAACAAGATCAAGGCCGGCAATCTCGGCGCTGAGTTCTTCTCCATCTGGGTCGAGCCGAAAGCCAACAAGGGCCACGAAGTCAAGCGCGCGCTCGACATGATCGACTCGGTGTACGAGCAGGCCCGCCTTCATCCCGACAAGATGATGATGGCCTTCAGCACCCAGGACATTCTCGCTGCGCATCGCCAGCACAAGCTGGCAGCGCTGTTGGGGGTTGAGGGCGGACACGCCATCCAAGGCGACATGCGCATCCTGCGCGACTATTACCGCCTCGGCGTACGCTACATGACGCTGACCTGGTCGAACACCAACGAACTGGGCGACTCCAGCGGCGATCTCAACGACAAGAGTGTCGAGCACCACGATGGCATCACCAACTTCGGGCGGCAGGTGGTGCGCGAGATGAACCGCCTGGGCATGATGGTGGACATCTCGCACGTCGCAGACCGCACCTTCTACCAGGCGCTGGTGGCCAGCCGCGCGCCGGTCATCGCCTCGCATTCTTCATCGCGCGCGCTCACCAACGTTCCGCGCGATATGACCGACGACATGCTGATCGCGCTGGCCCGCAACGGCGGCGTGGCGCAGGTAAACTTCTACTGCGGTTTTATCTCGCAGAAGTATGTGGACCGCGAAAAGCAGCTTAAGGAGCAGCACGATCCCGATTACGAGAAGGTGCAGTCGCTCTTCCTCAAGGCGCAAACCCCTGAGGTCAAGCAGGAGTTGGATGAGGCCAAGGCCCGGCTCCTGGTCAAGCTGCCGCGTCCGCCGCTAAGCGACCTGATCGATCACATTGACCACATGGTGAAAGTGGCGGGCGTGGACCACGTCGGTCTGGGCTCTGATTTCGATGGCATCGATTGCTCGCCGCAGGGGCTCGACTCCGCCGCCGACCTGCCGAAGATCACGCAGGCGCTCTACGATCGCGGCTACAAGGCCGCCGACCTTGATAAAATTCTGGGCGGCAACCTGATGCGGGTGTTCGCCGACGTGGAAAAGCTTGCCCGGCAGATTCAGGCGGAAACCAATCCAGACACGCGCCGCGAGATTGCACCCACGGCGCAGCCGTAAAAGACTTTTCGTTGGGGAGGATTTATGCGCAACCTGTTAGCAGCACTTCTATGCCTCAGCCTCACCGGCCTGGCGGCAGCCCAGGCTCCGAATGACAGTTCCACATCGGCGCAACACGCGAATACCGAGAAGAGTGCCCAGGGAACCGTGACCCAGCCGAAGGAGCCGACCGCTATCTTCGAAACTACGGCGGGCAACATCACCTGCACGCTCTTTCCTGGTCAAGCGCCGCTGACGGTGGCCAACTTCATCGGGCTGGCGACTGGAACCAAAGACTGGAAAGATCCCAAGACCGGCAAGATGGTGAAGGGCGTCCCGTTGTACAGCGGCACCATCTTCCACCGGGTCATCCCGAACTTCATGATTCAGGGCGGCGACCCCATCGGTAATGGGACAGGTGATCCCGGATATACCTTCAAAGATGAGACCAGCTCCTCGCTCACCTTCAATCAGCCGGGACGCCTGGCGATGGCGAATAGCGGGCCCAATACCAATGGATCGCAATTTTTTATCACTGAAGTCCCCACGCCTCACCTCAACGGCAAACACACCATCTTCGGACAATGCCAGGATCTCGACGTGGTGAAGAAGATCGCGCGCGTGGCGGCCGATCCTCGCACCGATCGCCCCTACGACCCGCCGAAGATCATCCGCATCAAGATCATCGATCCGCGTCATGCTGCAGCGAAGCCGAAAGCTCCGCCCAGCCAGTAGCATTGAATTGTCATCCTGAGCGGGGGCGGCGCCGGGTTTGCGCCGGCGGAGTCGAAGTGCCTGCCCCGAGCGCAGCCGAGAGGATCTGCGGTTATTCCGTGCCGTCGCTCATCTCAGTCGTAATACTCCAGCCCTAGGTGCGTGATCATCTCTTCGCCCTTGAGGTGGCGCAGCGTGTTTTTCAGCTTCATAGACTGGATGAACAAGTCATGCTCGGGATACAGCCCGGGCGCCGTCATCGGCGACTTGAAGTAGAAGCTTAGCCACTCCTGGATGCCGATGCCGCGCAGCTCAGACGACCGCTTCGCCAGGTCGAGGAAGAGCACCAGATCGAGCACGATAGGGGCAGCCAGGATGGAGTCGCGGCACAGGAAATCGACCTTGATTTGCATCGGATAGCCGAGCCAACCGAAGATGTCGATGTTGTCCCAACCCTCTTTGTTATCACCGCGTGGCGGATAATAGTTAATGCGGACCTTGTGGCAGATGTTGCCGTAAAGCTCGGGATAAAGTTCGGGCTGCAGAATGTGCTCCAGCACCGATAGCTTCGACTCCTCCTTGGTCTTGAAGGAGCCGGGATCGTCTAGCACTTCGCCATCGCGGTTGCCCAGGATGTTGGTGGAGAACCATCCATTCAGGCCGATCATGCGCGCTTTGAATCCCGGCGCGAGGATGGTCTTGATCAGCGTCTGACCAGTCTTGTAGTCCTTGCCGCAGATGGGCGCTTCCATTTGCTTCGACAGGTGGTGCATCACGGGAATGTCGACCGTAAGGTTGGGGGCCCCATTAGCGAAGGGCACGCCTTCCTTCAGCGCGGCGTAAGCGTAAATCATCGACGGCGCAATGTTCTCGTCGCTTGCGCGCAGGCCCTTCTCGAACGCCGCCACCGAT
Source organism: Acidobacteriaceae bacterium (assembly GCA_003152695.1). Classification (GTDB taxonomy): domain Bacteria; phylum Acidobacteriota; class Terriglobia; order Terriglobales; family Acidobacteriaceae; genus Bog-257. Next base: position 22,782 of record PMAT01000111.1, on the reverse strand, counting down.
TGATGCACCGGGCCCGCCTCAATGAAGGTCTCGGTCGAGGCGCACCAGATCATGATCAGGCGCTCGGCGCCGCTGGACTTCCGGAAGTCGCGGATGTCGTCGCGCAGTTGCTCGGCCAGTTCCATCTTGTTCTTGCCCTTCTTTACGTTGGGCCCGTCGAGCCTCTTCACGTAGTTCTTGTCGAACACGGCTTTGCGCGGCTTGATCTTGGAGAGAAAAGGTTTGACCTGGTCCAGCAGCGAAAGCTCCAGCACGCCCGCGTTGCGCGCGGCGGAGTACATGTTGTCTTCGAAGATGTCCCAGCCGGTGAAGACCAGGTCGTTCAGCCCGGCCAGTGGCACGAATTCGTTGATCTTGGGAAAGCGGCCTTCGGTACGTTTGCCCAGCCGGATGGTGCCCATCTGCGTGAGCGAGCCGATGGGGCTGGCAATTCCTTTGCGCACTGCTTCGACGCCCGCGACAAACGTGGTGGCGACGGCGCCCATGCCAGGGATCATGATCCCCAGCTTTCCTCGGGCGGGGGCGATCTCGCCCTTGGCGGTATTCGTGTTTCCCTGCTTCTTACTTGTAGGCATGGCTATCAGTCCGTTTCACGAAAGAATGTACAAACCTGTTATCTTCTCGTAATCGTACTCGTCGGCGCAAATGAACACAGCGGAACGGGCGGGTTTGCGCATCGTGCGGCAATTTGCAGGATTTGGTGGAAAGCCATGGCTGAAGAAAAAATTGCACTCGTAACCGGAAGCTCAAGCGGCATTGGACTGCTAGCCGCCGTCGAGTTGGCGCTCAACGGCCATCGCGTGGTGGCGACCATGCGCAATCTCGAAAGCCGAGGCCGTCTGGAGGAGGCCGCGCAGAAGGCCGGGGTACGCGACCGGCTCGACCTACGCCGGCTCGACATCACCGAATTCGACTCGCTGCCGGGTGCGGTGGAGGCCATCGTCCGCGATCACGCTCGCATTGACGTGCTGGTAAACAACGCCGGTTTCAGCGTGGCTGGATTTGCCGAGGACATGGCTCTCGACGAGCTCCGCCACCAACTGGAAACTAACTTCTTCGGCAATGTGGCGATGACCAAGGCCGTTCTGCCCGTTATGCGCAGGCAGAAGTCGGGCCACATCATCACCGTTACATCCGTCGCCGGACGTTTGGGCCAGCCGATGCTGAGTGCCTACTGCGCATCGAAATATGCTCTTGAGGGATGGAGCGAGTCGCTGCGCATCGAAACCCACTCGCTCGGCATTCGGGTGGTGCTGGTCGAACCTGGCTCTTACGACACCGATATCTGGACGCGCAACGTAATGATCGCGAAGGGCGCGCTCGATCCGGCATCGCCGAACAAGGAGCGCAGCCAACGCTTCGCCGAATTCGTCAAGAACAGCGCCAAACACCGGCGCGACGCTCGCGAGGTGGCGAAGTTGATCGTTCGCATCGCGCGCGATCCTAATCCCAAGCTCCGATACTTGATCGGCACTGACGCCAAGGTGCAGGTCTGGCTGAAGAGGATCGTGCCCTGGCGAAAATATGAACGCATGATCGCCAAAGCGGTGAAGATCGACTGAAGAAGCACTTGGCACTTGGCATTCGGTATTCAGCCAGCGAGAGTGCTGAATGCTGAGTGCTGAATGCTGAGTGCTGAATGCTGACTGCTTCTTCATTCCGCCGCTTCGCCCGCTTCCCTGCCCACCCGATGCTGCAGGTGCGACCACACGAAGTACACCACCGCGAGGATGACCACCGCCAGGATCACGGCGTCAAGGCGGTGAAACCACATCTTCAAGCGCGCGTCTTTGTCCCATTGTTCGCCCAACCGCATGCCGATGTAGGCCAGCATGAAGCACCAGGGCCACGATCCGACAAACGTGTAGATATGGAACCTGAGGCGCGGCATGCGCGCGACACCAGCAGGAAGCGCGATAAAAGTGCGGATCACGGGCAGCAGGCGAGCGATCAGCACGGCAATGGAGCCGCTCCGCTCGAAGAACCGGTCGGCGATGCTGAGCTCGCGATGGCTGAGAAAAATGTAGCGGCCATAGCGCTCCACCAGCGGGCGGCCGCCAAAGTAGCCAATCTCGTAGGCCAGCACGGACCCCAGGTTGCAGCCAATCGCGCCCCAGGTGGCCACCGCCAGCAGCGAAAAGCGGCCGGTGTACACCAGGTATCCCGAGAACGGCATGATGATTTCCGAGGGCAGCGGAATGCAGGCCGACTCGATGGCCATCAGCAGCATCACGCCGCCGTAGCCGCCCGCCGAAATGACGCTGACGATCCACGCCCCGACTATTTCAAGAATGTGAGCAACCATGTGGTTTAGTACAGACCTTCCCCTGAGTTAGTTGTGAAATTATTTCGACGGTACCATACTTCACATCAAAGGCGAGATGGCTGAATGCTGACTGCTGATTGCTATTTCGGCAACCTTCCGCTCAGCCATTCATCCAGCTTTTGCACCGGAAGCCGCACTCCGAGGAAGAACTGGCCGAAAATCGCATACACCGCGCTGACTTCGTCGAAGCGCATTTCGTAAATCAGTTTCTTGAATACCAGCGGATCGGGAGCAAACAAGTCCACGCCCCACTCCCAATCGTCAAAGCCGATGGAGCCGGTAATAATCTGCTGCACCTTGCCAGCGTAACGGCGGCCAACCATGCCATGCTCTTCCATTTGCCGCTGGCGCTCCTCAATGGGCAGTAGGTACCAATTCTTTACCTCGCCGCGCTTGCGATCCATGGGATAGAAACATAGATAGCGGCTGTCGGGAATCCTGGGATAGAGCCGTGGACGCATGGCTTCACGCTGGCGTTCCAGTGTCTCTTCCACGGCTTCGTTCCACTCCTTGGACAGCGGCTTCACCCCGCGATCGGCGAGCTGCCGAAACAGCTTCACGCTGGAGTCGTACAAGCCCAGCTCGATCACCGACAAATACGAGTGCATGGGCTCGAGAAAATCCTGCAAAGCTGCCCGGTTCAGTTGCAACTCAGCGGCGTTAAGCTCGTCGAAGGAGTCGCGGAAGTGGACGATCATCAGATCGCCTTTGTGCCCCAGCATGGAATAGACGGCGGTCTGCCCAAGTTCTTCGCTGGCGGCAAACACCACGGCGGCCTCACGCGCAATGTCCGCTTGGCGCGACGAGTCCAGCTTGCACCACTCCGGCCAGCGGAAGCGGAACATCTGATGCAGCACGCTCAGTCCCTCAAGGGTAAGCGGCATCGCGGGCAGTTCGGTGGACACAGTCTGCACGACGGCATTGCTGGAAGACATTGCGAAACTCCGCGCTGAATTGATGCTGATGCTTGTCTCATTGTAATCTGCCGACAGGAGAATAACTCATGCCACGCGGCGTCACCCCTCGCCAGCCTTCACGTTTAGGACGTCAGGACAAAGTTTCGGGCAAACCACTGCGGGCCAAGGTCAAGACCAACAGAGTCGCGACCGTCCGGAAAAGAGTGGCTAAGGTCGCGCCGGTTCCCGCAAGAATAGCTGCGCCGAAGCAGCCCGCCGCTAAGACTAAGGCCACCACAGTTAAGGGCTACAATCCGCTGGCGCCGGAGCGCGTCACCGAGATCCTGAGGCGGCTCGACCAGCGCTATCCCAACGCGACCTGCGCTCTGCATCACAACAGCGCCTGGGAGTTGCTGGTGGCGACCATTCTTTCGGCGCAATGCACCGACGTGCGCGTCAACATGGTCACGCCGGTCCTTTTCGAGAAATACCCGACGCCCGAGGCGTTTGCCGCGCTCCAGCCAGAAGAGCTGGAAGGTGACATTCGCTCCACCGGATTTTTCCGTAACAAATCGAAGTCGGTGGTCGGCGCCGCCCGCAAGCTGATCAGCGAATTCGGCGGCCAGGTGCCGCGCACCATGGACGAGCTTCTGCAACTGCCCGGCGTGGCGCGCAAGACCGCCAATGTCGTGCTGGGCACGTGGTACAAGATCGCCGACGGTGTGGTGGTGGACACGCATGTGCAACGCATCTCGCGCCGCCTGGAGCTGACCAAGAACGAAGATCCACAGAAGATCGAGCAGGACCTGATGAAGGTGGTCCCGCGCGACAAGTGGATTATTTTCGCGCACCAGATCATCCTGCACGGTCGCGCATTGTGCAGCGCGCGCAAACCCAAGTGCGCCGATTGTCCGCTGGAGGACCTCTGCCACGCTGCCGACAAGACCTGGAGCACGGTGGAGATTCACAGGGGAGCAAAGTAGAAGAACAATCAGTGCGGGTGAGTGGATAGTGGATGGTGGATAGTTTAAGAATTGTCGTCCTGAGCGGAGGCGGCCGCTTTTTGGCCGCCGGAGTCGAAGGACCTCTATAGCTGACATAATCTTTAGAACCGTCGTCTCGAGCGACGTCGCAAGGCAACGAGTCCAGGTACCTGCTTTTTCCCACCTAAACGTTCAGAGCTACATTTTGCCTTTTCTGAGGTAGCGCGCGCAGTGTAGAATCCAATTTTAAGGGTGATCTTGTGAAAAAAGTCGCAGCTGGTGTCCTGTTTGTCCTTCTCGGTCTGGCGCTCGCCGGGCCGACGGTTGCTCATGCCCGGACGGTTTCCGCGCAAAGCGAGGCACAGAAGAAGACCCAGAAATATTGGAAGAAAGCCGGCAAGCGACAAGCCAAAGCGCAGAAGAAACAACTAAAAGCCCAGAAGAAGGCGACGAAGAAGTGGAACAGGGACCACCCGACGAGGACCACGACAACCTAAAGTGTCGTACGGAAGCGGGCGCTGCGCAGAGAGCGGACGGAGTTGGCGTGAGAATGTACGCCATGACGCATTACTTACCTTTTGTAGTATCGGTCACTGCAGGTCTCTTGTGGATTGGAGTCTTCGTCCCAATTGTTTCCCGCCTATTCGGCGTGCGATTACCGATAAACCTCCGAAAACGAAACGCTGCAATCCGGCAATTGAGTTTTGGTCAATACATCTGGCTGGTTGGCGTAGTGTCAGTTGGCGTCGGGGTGTCTATCTCTTCTCTGGTGGATGAATACCTCGAATGGGGGTTTTCGGGTCATTGGGGGCTTCACGCGTCGGCTGCGTCAATTGTGTTTCACCTAGCGTGGTGGTCAGCAACCGGCGCCTTCTTCGGATGGTATATGTGGGGATTCAACTCCAAGCATGCGACCGCTGAACCGAAATCATCGCCGAGATAGTGGCGAGAAATCGTCGGGCACCCAACTCATTCGCGGTTTTCGAATGAGTAGGATCGCGGGGCGGAATAACTGATCGTCAAGGCCCACCCAGGTACCCTTCCTTACACATCCCTCAACTGCTCTTCCGTCATTCCGAAGTAGTGTCCGAATTCGTGGATCACCGTGCGCCGAACTTGTTCGCGCACTGCGGCGTCGTTGGGACAAATTGCCTCGATGTTCTTCTGGTAGAGCACGACGTAGTCAGGGCCTGTCCCCAGGTTGAAAACGCTCTTGTGGGTCATGGGCACGCCGTGAAAGAGACCCAGACGTAACTGCGTCGGTTTGCCCGGTTCGGGTGGTTTCTGGTCTGGAGGCAGGTCCTCGACCAGAACGGCGACGTTGCGGATCCGGCTGCGAAACTCCTTCGGCAGAGAATCCAGCACCTCTTCGACCAGCTTGGTAAACTCTTCGCGCTTCATGGGCCCCACGACACAATCTACAATAGAATCCAGCAATGAAACTGGAAACCCGAAACTTGACACTCATTACTTCCCTGTTCGCAATCGTTCTCGCCATGACTCTGACCGCATTTGCCCAGCAACCGCTCACCGCGCCGCAAGCCATTACCGACCCCACCAAGCTCCAGAGCAAGACCGTTGCCGACATGCAGACGTTCTCCATCGAGAAGCTCTACATGACGCGGATGATCGGCGACTCGACGTGGTCGCCCGACGGCAAGCAGATCGCGTTCATCTCCAACATCAGCGGACGCAACAATCTCTGGCTGGTTCCGGCTACCGGCGGATGGCCGACGCAGTTGACCATCAGCGATCAGCGGCAGACGCAGCCGGTGTGGTCGCCCGACGGGACCTGGATCGCGTTCATCTCAGATCACGATGGCGACGAGCAGTGGGACATCTTCCTGGTGTCGCCCAAGAGCGGCGACGTGGTCAACCTGACGACTTCTCCGGAGAGCGCGGAGGAAGATCCGACGTGGTCGCCCGACGGCCGGCAGCTTGCTTACATCACCAAGTCCAAGACCGGCTCGACCTTTGAGATCGAGCTGATGGATGTTGCCACGCGCCACGTTTGCCATCTAACCAAGAACACGCCCAAGGAACTGAGCAACTGGAAGCCTATTTTTTCGCGCGATGGCAAGTTCCTGGTTTTCACGCAGTCGCACGCCAGCGGTAAGGACTCCAACATCTTTGTACTCGACCTGGCCAGCGGCGAGAGCACAAATCTGACGCAGCATGAGGGCGAACATACCTACGAAGCGGATGCCATCTCGCCGGATGGCAAGACGGTCCTCATGACTGCGGACGCACATAACGGCTACGACAATGTCGGCCTGCTCGACATCGCAAACAAGAAGATTGATTGGTTGACCGCCGAGAAATGGCGGCTCCGTGCAGGAACGTTTTCGCCCGATGGCAAATCGCTGACGTGGACGGCCAATGTTGACGGCGACACCGGCATTTATCTGTACGACGTGGCGAACCGGCGCGCGGACGCGTTGCCGCTGAAGCCGGGCGTGAATTCGCTCGGCGGCAATCCCCTGCCCTACAGCCGCGATGGGTCGAAGCTTTCGTACTACCACAACGGCGCCGACGCCCCTAGCGATGTTTGGGTCTATGACATCGCGTCGAAGCAGTCGCAGCAGGTGACGCACTCGCTGGTGGCAGGCTTAAACAGCGCCGACATGGTTGAGCCTTACTTAGTGCACTATCCCAGCCGCGACGGTAAGTGGACGCTCTCGGCGCTTGCCTATGTGCCAAACAACATTCAGCGCAACGGCAAGTTTCCGGCGATCGTTTACATCCACGGCGGGCCGGCCGCGCAGACGGTCAACTCGTTCAACCGCTTCGTCCAGTACATCGTGAACCAGGGATATCTCGTGATCGCGCCGAACTATCGCGGCTCAACCGGATACGGCAAGGAGTTCACCGACGCCAACCGCGGCGACGCCGGCGGCGGCGAGTTGCACGACGTGCTCGACGCGGCCCAGTGGATCGAGAAGAGCGGCTTCGTCGATCCCAAGAAACTGATTGTCATGGGCGGCAGCTACGGCGGCTATTTGAGCATGATGGCGGTGACCAAGGCCCCCGACATGTGGGCCGCGGGCGTGCCCATTGTGCCGTTTGTGAACTGGGCCACGGAGATCGCCAACGAAGACCCCCTGCTGCGCGAGTACGACCTGGCGACCATGGGCGATCCGGTGAAGAACAAAGCGCTGTACGACGATCGCTCGCCGATCAACTTCGTGGACCGCATCAAGGCCCCGCTGCTGCTGCTGGCGGGCGGCAACGATCCACGCTGTCCGCACGAAGAGGCGCAACAGGTGGCTGATGCTGTCAAGAAACGGGGCGGGTCGGTGCAGCTAAAGATTTACGAAAACGAAGGTCACGGCTTCGCGCGGGTGGAGAACCAGATTGATGCGTACCAGCGAGTTTCGGATTTCCTCAAGGTACATGTGCCGTCGCCGGGATGCGGGTGCTCGATTTATGAATAGCCGTCAGCTATCAGCTCTTTTGCTGCGCGCCCAGAATCCGATTTCTCTCTTTGATGATCGCCGCGACCAGGCCTGGAATTGTGTATTCCTTGGCTTCGATGTCCACGGGCAATCCGAACTCGCGCAGCGTGGCGGAGGTTACGGGCCCGATGGATGCCGTATGCCCGCCATGGTAGCGCGCCGGCTTCTTCAAGGCGGCACGCGCGCTGCGCAATCCCAGCAACGCTACGAAGTTCTTCACGGTCGAGGAACTGGTGAAGGTGATAGCGTGCGGCCTCAGTGTCCGGTTGGCCAATAGGGCACGCAGCCGCTTCTCGGACGACTTGGGCGCGACCGTCTCGTAAGCTTCGACTACATCGACCTCGGCGCCGGCTTTGCGCAATTCGCGCGGGATAACATCACGCGCAATCTTGGCTCGCACCAGCAGCACCCGCTTCCCTTTCACCCTGCGCCGCAGCGCAGCGACGACGGACTCGGCTACGTATTCCTTCGGCGTGACCGCCACGCGCAGGCCATGTTGTTCGATCGCTTTGCTGGTTGCAGGGCCGATGGCGGCGATCTTCAAGTGCGCCAGCGCTGAGACATCGACCTGCTTCTTTGCCAGGCGTGCGAACAGCGCCTCAACGCCATTCACGCTGGTGAGAATTAACCAATCGTAAGTGGCAAGACTTCGCAAGGCGGAATCCAGCGGCTGATAGGAGACGGGCTTGCGAATCTCGATAAACGGAATCTCAATCACCCGGCAGCCCAGTTCGCGCAGCGCCGACGAAAGAGCGCCCGCCTGCTTCCTCGCGCGCGAGACCAGAATGCGGCATCCAGCCAGGGGCAAGACGCTCCGAGAAATGTTTGTACGAGGATTGTTTGCCAAAGTAGGGGTCCTTCGACTCCGGAGTCGCAAAACCAGCGCCGCCTCCGCTCAGGATGACACCATGACCACTTCGCAACCTGGCTGCTGACTACCAACAACTGACTACTGACGACTGGCAACTGGCAACTGGCAACTGCTTCTTACGGCTGCTGTACCACGGCTGCGGCCGCACCATACACATCTTCGAGAATCCTGGTGGCGCCCCGGCGCAGCAACGTGTCGCCTACGTTTTCGCCCAGCGTAACCGGGTCACTACCGCTCTGCCGCTCGCGCAGAACCTCCGTGCCGTCCGGACGCGCAACAATCGCAGTTAGCTGCAACTTGCCATCCTTCATCTCAGCGAACGCGCCAATCGGTACCTGGCATCCGCCGCCCAACTTGTTCAACAACGAGCGCTCGCAGGTCGTCGCAGCGTGGGCCGCCGAGTCGTCGAGAAATACGAGATGTTCGCGCATCTCCACATCGCCTTCGCGGATTTCGATGCCGAGTGCGCCCTGTCCCGCCGCAGGACACATGAATTCTTCCGAGAGGACTTCCTTCACCAGTTCGGTTTTGCCGAGCCGTGTCAGTCCGGCGGCAGCCAGAATGATGGCATCGTACTCGCCTTCCTCCAGCTTGCGCATGCGCGTGTCAACATTGCCCCGCAGCGGATGAATCACCAGGTCGGGCCGCGAGGCCTTCAACTGCGCCTGGCGGCGCAGGCTACTGGTACCCACGCGCGCCCCATGGGGCAGCGCTTTGACGCTGTCGTACTTGACCGACAGAAACACGTCGCGCGGATTGACCCGCTTGGTGATGGCGACCAGCTCGAATCCCGCGGGCAGCCGGGTAGGCAGGTCCTTAAGGCTATGCACCGCGACATCAACCCGGCCTTCGGCCAGCGCCTCTTCGATCTCCTTGGTGAACATGCCCTTGGTGCCGACCTGGGCGAGGGCAACGTCGGTGATTTTGTCGCCCGTAGTCTTGATGATCTCGAGCTCGACCTGGTGGCCGCGCTCGCGCAGCAGCGCCGAGATGTGATTGGCCTGCCAGAGCGCCAGTTGTGATCCGCGGGAACCAATCCGGATGAGCGCCATCAGTTTCGCGCTCCCGGTTTTCCAGCGCTCACTGTGGTGGCATCTTCGTCGGCGGGTTTTCTGGGATCGCGCAGGCCGAAGAGCTTGCGCACTAGATCGACCACGGTGGTGGCTTCCGACGATTCGCGGGCCGCACTCTTGAGGGTAGTAATGGGCGTGTGCATAATTTTATTGATGATGCCGCGTGACAGCGCTTCCACCGCCAGTTCCTGTTCGGGCGAGAGCGCTCCCAGCCGGCCGCGTACCCGGTCTATCTCAGCCTGGCGAACCGTTTCCAGGTGCTCCTGCAGCGAAACGATGGTAGGCACGACATCGAGTGTTTGCAGCCGCGATTCGAACTTGTCCACTTCCAGCTGCACGATGGCTTCGGCGCGGTCAGCTTCGGTCCTGCGATCGGCAATGTGCGATGAAACCACCTGCTGCAGGTCATCGATGTCGTAAACGAAGATGCCGTCCAGCTTGTTCAGCTCCGGATCAATATCGCGCGGCACCGCGATGTCGATGAAGAACATGGGACGGTTGCGGCGCTGGCTCAGGAATCTTTCGCCGTGCTCCTTGCGGAAGATGGCGTGGGGCGCGCCCGTGGAACTGATGACGATGTCGGCATTGGGCACGGTCTCGTAAAGCCTTTCGAATGGGATCGCCGTGCCGTTGAACTTTTTCGCCAGCGCCGCAGCCCGCTCGAAGGTGCGGTTGGCAACGTAGATCTGCGTGGCGCCATGCGCCAGCAAATGGCGGGCAGCCAGTTCGCACATCTTGCCGGCGCCTACCAGGTAAACGCTCGTGCCCTGCAAGTTGCCAAAGATCTTCTTGGCCAAGTCCACGGCCACCGACGCGATGGATACTGCTGAGGTGGCAACCGCGGTCTCGTTCCGCACGCGTTTGGCGACGGCGAAGGAACGAGTCAGCAACGCATCGAGTTGCGAGTTGACCGCGCCCACCGCGCGCGCTGTGGCGTAAGCCTCCTTGACCTGTCCCAGGATTTGGGGCTCGCCCACAATCATGGAATCCAGGCTCGAGGCCACGCGAAAAATATGGCGCACCGCATCGCGCGAGTGATGTTCGTACAAATACTTGCGATAGGGCTCGGGATCGAAGCCGTAAAGCTGGCGCAAGAAACCCTGCAGATCGGCGGAACCGTTGGTGGTGCGGGCCAACATCTCCACCCGGTTGCAGGTGGAGACGATCATGCCCTCCTCGATGCCGGGATAGGCTGCCAGCGACTTGACCGCTTCCGCCAGCCGCGCCTCGGGAATGGCAAACTGCTCGCGCACTTCGACCGGTGCGGTCTGGTGGTTCACGCCGATGACGACGAAGTTCATGAAAGAAACCTGTGCGTACGGCTGAAACTATTCGCCGCCCATGCGCCTAAGGCGATAATGAAGGCAAAGGTCGCCAGAAACGCCGCGCGGCGGCCGCGCCATCCGGAACTCCAGCGGGTGTACAGCAGCAGCATGTACACCGCCCACATGGTGAACGACAACAAGATCTTCGGATCGTAAAAGAACAGCGGGCCATACTTGTCGATGGCCAGCACGGAACCCGCGATTAGCCCCAGCGTCATAAACGGGAAACCGAAGAGCAACGAGCGATAGCAGATTTCGTCAATGGTCTGCAACGGAGGCAGCCAGGTAAGCAGCGGCGCCGGACGCTTGGACTTTAACGCCCGCTCCTGCACCAGGTAGAGCAAACTGGCGCCAAAGCTGAGGAACAGCCCGGCGTAGCCGGTGAAGATGAGCACCACATGCACGAAGATCCAACCACTGCGCAGCAGCGGCGAGCTCAACGTGACCGGCTTCTGTCCGATGGCCGAGGCGAAGGTCAAAATGAAAACGATGGGGAAGATTACGACGCCCGGCGAGACGGTGCGATAGCCCACGAAGAAGACGAAGAACACCACCATGGCCAGGAACGCCAGGATGGATTCCGAGTAGTGGATCGAAGCCAGCGAAAGATGACCGATCAGGACGGTGGACTCGACCAGAGAAACGAAGTGGAAGATAAGCCCCAGCCCCACGGCCGGCTCTACCACCTTGGCCAGAACGTTGCCTCGCTTGCTGAGCAGGAGCAGCGAATAGAGCAGCCCCACGCCATAACAAACGACCGCGACTCGGAGCCAGATTAACGGCATAAACCCCACGATTGTAATGCTTAGGCTCGATTCTTTCTGCTACAGATAAGTATAACGGGATGGCGTAGAGGGAGCAGTATAGTTATCACGTCCGGGTGTGACCTGTGTCACAAAGGCGTTGGCCACTGCGGGAAGCAGAAAGGCAGAAGCGGCTCCTCTAGCTGGGGTAGTGGAAGTACACGATGTGCTGCGAGGCGATGGTGACCCCATCCTTCGAGGCCGGGCGAAAGTGCCAGCGCGGCAACACGGAAAGCACTTTTTGCTCAATGCCGTATCCGATGCCTTGCAGCAGTTTGGTTTGGACCACGTTTCCTTGCGCGTCAATCGTGACCTCGACGATCACATCGCCTTGCACGCCCGCAGGGATGTCGGAGCGCGAGACCGGAGGATCGGGAAAAACTTCCGGCAGCGCGGGCACCACTTCATCTCCGGTAAGCGGCGAGCCGGGCACGCGCCCGTAAGGAGAACCGCCGCGCGCGGTCTGCTCGGGCGCATCGTCCCGCGTGGGTTGAACCGTTTGCCGGCTCTTCGTGTCAGACTTGTGCGGGTTCGGCTTGGGCGCCAGCGCAGCGCGCAGTTCTGGCCGTTGCTCGTCCCGCGGTGCCTGCGTCTTCTCGGGTCCCACAGGCGCAAGGTAAACGATGGATGTCGATCCGGAAGATCCCTTAATTCCCAGGTCAACGTCAGAAGGAGTAACAAAAATCGCAGCGCCGCGATGGACGAGCAGAAACAGAAGCAGGCAGTGGACTGCGAAGGAAGCGAGCAGAGCACGATTCCATCGCTGGCGACCGGGCCACTGAGTCTGCGTGAACATCAGGAATTCCCCACCCTCGGAAACCAGCGCCTCTCTGCGCTAAGGCTTCGTCCGCCCCACTTCTGCTTCGATTGGACGCAAGCCATCAGAAGGCGTTAGCTGCAACGATTGTAGCGCTATTCCACTCCGATCGAGTCCAGCAACACCGGCAGTTCGTCCACCTCAAGGCGCAAGCGGCGGCCATGGTTAAGCATGTCGAGAATCTCGTCGAAGGCTTGCATCAGGCGCAGCTTCACCGCCGCATACTGTTCCGACTCGCTGAGGGTGCGGCCCCGGCCCGCCGCCCAGGCGGAGAGCGCCTCCGGGTGCAGAAAGATGCTGACCGCGAAAATTGTCTTGCGGTCCGAAGTCACGTCGAAGATGAATTCAGTGGAGGGGGCTTCGGGATCGCTGTCGATGGCGGGCCGCTTGCCGACGAAGTAGTACTGGTAAACGTAGCCGGTCTGTCCGGTATAGGTTTTGACGCGGCGGATGGTCATACGTGGTTTGCCAGCGAAGGCATATTCTAGTCCGTCCGCGGCTACCGCTCGGTCGGCCGCTCGCGCAGGATGGCCGCCGACGTCTCCGAGCTGACGGGCGAGTAGTACACCTCCTTGAAGGTGTAGGACTTTGCCTTGGCGCCGAGGATGGGCAAGATCTCGATGTGCCAGTGATAGTCGTCCTGTATGGTCTTCCAAAACCCGAGCGTCTCCGAGCGGTGCATGGTGTTGGGCGAAGTATGCAGCACCATGTGGAAGCCATCGGCGATGGTGCGAATGCGGTACAGGGTGCGCCGCAGCAGGGCCGCCAGGTCGCGGATGGCTCCTGACTTCAGCGCCATGCGCTCGAAGTAGGCTTCGTGGGTGTGGGGCGCAATCCAGGTTTCGTAGGGCACCCGCGGAGCGTAAGGACAGCAGGCGATGTAGTCGCCGCGGAGCTCGATGACGCGCAGCTTCTGTTCCTGCTCCTGGTGCAGAATGTCGCAAAAGACGCAGCGCTCCTTCACCTGGTAGTGTTGCCGCGCCGCCCGCAACTCGTACAGGACCCGCCGCGGAACAAACGTGGTAGCCACGACCTCCGAGGTAGGATGGTCAAACTCCTGCCCCGACTGCGGACCGAAATTCTTGAAGACGCTGACGTATTTGAAACGGACGTCGCCCTTCAAGTCCTGGATACGTTGGGCGCAGAGCGCCAGGTACTCCTCGATTTCGCGGTCGTCGGCGTTCCACAAATGGCGGTCGTGGCGGGCATTTTCGACGATCACTTCGTGGGCGCCAACCGGGCGCATCTTGTCATACAAACCGTTGCCCGTGCGTGACGGCTCGCCATCGATTCCGTACAGGGGATGAGGATGGACCACGGCGCGCGCCGACCAGGGAATGCCATTCACGGTCGGCGCGGTGGCGACCACCTGCAGCGGCAGGCCAGATTCGGGGCAGAAGGGGCAGAAGGAGTCAGGCGAGGCGGCCGCTTCGGGCTCGTCGCCACAAATGACCCAGGAGCGCGTAATGGGGTCCTTGCGTAATTCCATCGTTCTTTACTTTACGTCTCGGGGTGGGAAGCAAGCAATCAGCAACCAGCGATCAGTAGCCAGCCAGTCCGCATTTGGCACTTAGCACTTGGCACTTGGCTGCCCTTACCAAGTGCTAAGTGCTAACTGCCAAGTGCTCATTGCTGGCTGCTGTTAGAATTATCGCGTGCCACGCTCCATACGCCTCATCGCCATCGATCTGGATGGCACCCTGCTGGACTCCAGTGTCCAGGTCCCTGAAGCCAATTTGAAGGCGTTGCGCCGGGCCCATGAAGCCGGCATTGAAATCGTGCTGGTAACGGGACGCAGGCACCGCTTCGCCTTGCCCATGGCGGAGTCGCTGGGCTTTGACCTGTGGCTGATGAGTTCGAATGGGGCGGTGACCCGTTCCACGCGCGGAGAACTGTTCCACCAGGACCTGCTGCCCAAGGAAACGGCCATCAAGCTCTGCCGGCACATGGCGGAGTATCGCAACCACATGGTGCTCACCTTCGACCGCGAAGGGATGGGGGCAATCGTGTGCGAAAATCGCGAGCGTCTGTACGAGGTCATCCAGCGCTGGATGGAGAAGAATGCGCCCTATACCGAATATGTCAGCCCCATTGCAAAGGCGCTGACGGAAGACCCCATCCAGGCCATGTTCTGCGGCCCGGTCGAACTGATGCGGCAGGCACAGCAAGCTCTCCTGTCCTGCGATTTCGCCGGCGAGTTCACCATGCTGCGCACGCAATATGATGTGCGCAATTTGTGCATCGTTGACATTCTCAACGCGGGCTGTTCGAAGGGGCACGCGCTGGAGCGCTGGGCCAACTATCGCGGCATCGATCGCTCCGAGGTGATGGCCATCGGCGATAATTACAATGACATCGAGATGTTGACCTTCTCCGGCCATCCAGTCATCATGGGAAATGCATCCGACGACCTGAAGCAGAATGGCTGGACCATCACCCTGCATAACGACCAAAGCGGAGTGGCGGCGGCCATCGAACAGGTACTCGACGCTAATACTGCGAGCGTGAATGCGTAAACTCTTACAACTCGGCTTGCTGGGCTTGCTGATGACGGCGCAGCTTCACGCTGCCGAAATTGCCAACTTGCGCAACGGTTTCAGCATTCCCCACGCGCGGCATGACGTGGTCGGCGATACTACGCGCCTGTACATGAGCGCGGAACCGGGCAGTGGATACATCGACGTGCCCAGCGCCCAGATCGAGAGCTTTGAGCCGGCGCCGCCCGAGCCGCAAGCGGCCACATCGCGGGGGCAGACGCCGCTGGACTTAAGCGCCATCATCAGCGAAGCCAGCACGCGCAGCGAGGTGGATGCCGACTTCATTGCCAGCGTCATCCGTGCCGAGAGCGGCAACAATCCGCGCGCCGTTTCGCGCACAGGCGCGCAGGGACTGATGCAACTTATGCCTGGCACGGCCGGCAAGCTGGGGGTGAAGAACAGCTTCGATCCGGCGGAGAATGTCGATGGTGGAGTGCGCTACCTGCGCGAACTTCTGCTGCTTTACAACAACGACATGATCAAAGCGCTGGCCGCGTACAATGCTGGTCCGCAGCGCGTCCAGCAGTACCAGGGCGTGCCGCCCTACCACGAGACCCATGCTTACGTGGCGCGTGTCATCAACGATTACAACCGCAAGAAGCTGGCCCAACGCAAGCATCAGCAGAAACCCCCGGTGCGAGGCGCGACAGCGGTCAAGCCAGAGATTGCGCAAAGCACGGCCGCTCCTGCCGCGGGCAGCGAATAGCCGCCCGTTTGACCCCACTCATGCCGTCATATACCTTGACGACTGGGCCTCAGCCGCAGGCCTCCGTCACAACCCACGAAAAGGCAACCCATGCCGATGGGCCCTGATTTTCTTCCATGAACAAGAAACGCACGCTCATCTTCGGCGCAGTCCTGATCGCGTTATGCCTGCTGATTTACCTGCAGGTCCGCGCCTGGAAGACGTTCGACTGGCACATGTTCTGGAGCCGCACCGAACACATTGACTGGCTCTATGCTTTCTACGGACTGGCGCTGACCTACTTCGCCTATGTACTGCGTGCCGTGCGCTGGCGCATCTTCCTGAAGCCGGTCCGCCAGACGACCACGGCCCGCTTGCTGGCGCCGCAATTCGTCGGCTTCGCCGCCCTGGCGCTGCTGGGCCGCGCTGGCGAAATGATCCGGCCCTACATCATCGCCAAGAAGGAGCGTCTCACCTTCACCTCACAGGTGGCGGTCTGGGGAGTGGAGCGCATCTTCGACATGGGGTCCTTTGCCGTACTCTTGGCCCTGAGCTTCTTGTCGCCCGATTTGCGGGCGCTTCCCTTCTATCACGGCTTGCGCGAAGCCGCGTTCGCGCTGATTGTGCTGGTGGGCGGGTTGTGTGTGGGAGCGTTTGTGGTGCGGCGCTGGGGTGATCGCGTGGGCCAGTTTCTGCACGATCTGTTCGCCGGCTTCGCGCCCAAGTTCGCGCACCACTTGCGGGAGAAGGTGCGCTCCTTCAGCGAAGGTTTGGCGACCATCCACGACCTTGCATCCGCTCTGCAGCTGACCGGCGTCTCGCTCTTGATGTGGGTGCTGATCGCCTTCGCGTATTACGCGGTCACGCACGCCTATCCCGGCGAACTTCGCAGTCTTACCCTGCCGCATCAGGTAGTGCTGATGGGTTCCACCATGGTCGGTTCTATGCTGCAATTGCCGGCCGTCGGCGGCGGCTCGCAACTGGCGGCCATCAGCATGCTCAGCTCGGGATTCGGCATTGAGAAGGAACTGGCGGTAAGTTGCGGCGTGCTGCTCTGGGCCATTACCTTTATGTCGGTCATCCCTATGGGGTTGCTGCTGGCCCGCCGCGAACATGTTTCCATTCGCGCGGTGGCCGAGGCGGAAGAAAAGGAAGCGGCGCTGCTGAAGTAAACGGCAAGTGCTTTGGAGCGCGCATAGGGGCAGCGGAGAAATGGTTTGCCGAACGCGCGAAAAAGCAGGTCCCTCACCGGACTGAAGTCGGTTCGGGATGACAAATAGAGAAAGGCGTGTGGCGGCGCGCCTTAAGGTGCGCCCCTTCAAACGAACTAAATGAACATCTCGTCGGAGGGGCCGCCGTTGCGGCCGCGCCTCTGACTGTTGAAGAACGCGCCCACTCCGACGCTGATGGCCTGCACAATCCCCGAAACCTGGCGGACCGGCGACATCACGGAGTTCTGCACCTTCTCCGAGGTTTCTTCCACTCGGTCCAAGGTGTGGGTCACCATCTCATCGACGCGGATCACCTGGAGGCGAAGGCGATCCAGCAGATCATGCACGGTGGCATCAACCCGCTCGACCTCGGTGCGCGTCGTGGTGGTCACATGGGCAAGATTATCCAGGATGACGTCGATTTTGGGACGCGAAACCTCCAGGAAGGACTTCACTTCCTGCTGCATCACCTTGGCGTTTTCCAGCAGGGGAATCAGCCGCGACTGGGTCTCGTCGGTAACCGATCGCAGCTTCTTGCTGAGGTTAAAGATCACCACGCACATGACCAGGAGAATCAGCATCTGCAGCACCACAGCGGCTGCGGTAACAGCGACAAAAAGTGTCAGATTGTCAGACATATTCCTTTCCTGCCCGCAGCGCTAGCTGGGTGACACAACCGCCGCCCTAGGGAACGTTAGGCTTGGCGCCCTCGGCCTCTTCGCTGGTCGCTTCACGGTAAGCCTGGCGGCCCGCCTCGTAGGCGGAGCGGATCTGCTCTTTTTGCTGGCTCAGATAGTCGCGCCCTTTGTCGGCCCAGGTTCCCGCCTGTTCACGCGCCTGACGCGCGCGCTCTTTGACGGACTCGCGCCCCTCTTCCGCGACCTCACGAAGACGCTGGCGCGTCTCATCACCCGACTTTGGAGCATACAGAATCCCCACTGCCGCGCCGATGCCCAGGCCGGCCAGGAACCACAGGAAACCACTTCCGTCACGTTCCGACATGATTGCCTCCTCAAAAAACCTTCACGAGCCGGATGGTAGCACCCGGTTTGCAGAATTACAAACCTGCCCAGGAAGGCATGCCAGCTTCTCCGGGGCGAAAACGTCAGCTTTGATTCATCGCCTTGGCCAGCAGGGCGATTTGCCCGGCGTGGTACACATGGTGTTCGATCAACCCGTGCGCCTCAGCGTAAAACGACCGCTTGCCGGCGGCCGACAGCTCGTCCAGTCGGGCAGGACTGAGTTTTTGCAGCGCCTCCCGGAATGCCTGGTTGGAGGAGCGGAAATGGTCGAGGGTCTCTGCCAATTGGCATCCGTAATGTCGGGCGTGGCAGGAAAGTTGCGTTCCTCCTCGCGTCCGGCGCGTAAACCGGCAAGCCGCTTGGCAGTTGCACCCTCCCAGAACGCCATGTGGCCGACGATTTCCCAGATGCTGTGCGCATTGGCGATGGGACGCAGCGCGGCCGTTTCCGCCGAGATGCCGCCAAGAATCTGCCAGATGGCATCGCCGTGCCAGGCTGAGCCGTGCATCACGATGTCATATTGATTGAGTATGCGTTGCGTCTCGCTCATGTTTTCCTCCTAACCTCCAAAGATAATATTATAGGTTAGAATAAAAGGACTCAAGGGCTGGAGTTTCGGAAGCCAATTCCATTTGCAATTACCACATGCGGTCCACACCCGCGTGACACTAATCCACCATTCGCCCGCTAGGGCTTCTGCGTGGGACGCAGCAGGATCTCGCTGATGAACGATTGCGGTTCCTGGCTCACCAGCATGGCGACGGCGCTCGCCACATCGTCAGGCTTGAGCATCTTGCGCGTGTCTTTGCCGCCGCGGCGCGGGCTGAAGTCGGTGTCCACCGAGCCCGGACAGATGACGCTGACCCGGATATTCTGCCCGCGCAACTCTTCTGCGACTCCGTAGCTGAGCCCGTTCAGTCCCCATTTGGAAGCGGAATAGGCGGCGCCGCGAGGCAGCGCGTTTTTCCCCGCCAGCGACGAGATGTTGATAATGTGGCCGGCCCCGGTGGCGATCATCAGCGGCACGACGCTGCGTATCATGTAATACACGCCGCGCAGGTTGGTATGGAAAATGGCGTCCCAGTCGTCCGGGACAAGCTCATGCAGCAGGGCCGAAGGGCCACCAATGCCGGCGTTGTTCACCAGGATGTCGACGCGTCCGTAGGTTTTGCGCATATGCTCACCCAGCGCTTCCACGCTGGCCAGATCGGTGAGGTCGCAGGCGACGCCCTCGGCCCGGTGCCCGCGCCCCTCCAGATCGCGTGCCCCCTGCTGGACCCGAGCTTCATCCCGGCCGGTGAGAACAACTGTGGCATCCATCGCGGCCAGCCTGGTCGCAATGGCCTGCCCGATGCCGCGCCCACCCCCGGTCACCACGGCGACCGACCCCGATAGCGAAACCAACTCAGTAGGCTGCATAGATATCGTCTCCCAAAGGTTTTTCCGTCCCCAGCACTGGATGCGATTTTGCTCCAGCGTCGCCCCGCCGCGGAACCGGCGGCCATTTGCCCCGCTCCCAAGCTGATCGAAGCCGCCGAGCCAGTCCCTGGTTGCCCGGCAATACTACACTGCCCCAGACGTGCCCGGCTGGCGCTTCCGCATCCCGGCCGCATTAGGCAGGCGGCGTGGCCTGGGCGCATGTAATAATGCGCACATCGGAAGATTAAGCGTCCGGCATCCCAGAAACACAAGAAATTGTGTAAAGTGATAGGTTACTTGCCTTACCTCGATGCCGGTACTTATAATCCCGTCTCCGCATGATTTGCATTTCGATTCGACGTTCCGGGGCGGTAATGCGGGGAGGGACGGCTATTATGCAGTCCGAGTGGGATACCTCGGGCTGAAATCCCTGCGCATAAGTGAACGTGTCTGCATGAACATCGTCAAGGAGCCAAACGAATGAAGAAGTCGCTAGTCACCATGTTGCTGGTGCTCGCCACGGCGGCGCTGGTCCAGCAATCGGCAGCTCAGGGGGCGGCACAGCCCGCGCAAGCCGGTCAGCCGGCCCAATCGACGCAGAAGAAGGAGATCAAAGATCCGGCTGAGTATAACTCCTACGTGAACGCGATTCAGCAGTCCAACCCGCAGTTTAAAGCGCAAGGACTGGAAGCGTTTCTGCAAACGTATCCCAACAGCGTGATGAAGGAAGATGCTTTGGAACAGTTGATGGTGGCCTACCAGCAGGCCAATGACGCCAAGAAGACCATTGACGCCGCCAACCGGGTGCTGCAAGCCAACCCCAATAACATTCGGGCGTTGGCGCTGCTGGCTTACAACTATCGCGCCGCGGGCTCGCAAGGCGGCCCGCAGATGCAGCAGAACCTGCAGCAGGCGCAGCAATACGGCCAGAAGGGGTTGCAGGCACTGACCAATATGCCCAAACCCGACGGCATGAGCGATGCTGATTTCACCAAGCTCCACAACGAGACGGGCGCCATCTTCGAAGGGGCGGTGGGATTCGCGGCGTTGCAGCTGAAGGATTTCGCCACCGCGCAGAAGGACCTGCGTGACGCCGTAGGCGAAGAGTCGCAACCCAACATTATGGACATCTACCCCTTGGCCACGGCCGACCTGGAGTCCAATCCGATGAACCCGGAAGGCTTCTGGTTCATCGTCAAGGCTTCGCAATTGGCCCAGGGAACCGGCCAGGCACAGATCCTGGACTACGGCCGGAAAAAGTACATCCGCTACCACGGCTCCGAAGATGGCTGGAGTGCCCTGGTAGCGCAAGCGCAATCGTCGCAGAGCATCCTGCCCCCGGCCGGCTTCGCCGTGGTGGCAGCGCCGCCGCCACCGTCTCCCGCCGAGCAGGCTGCCGACCTGGTGAAGAGCAAGGACCCCAAGCAGATGAGCTTTGCCGAATGGGAGCTGGTGCTTTCTTCCGGTAACCAGCAAGCTGCTGACACGGTGTGGAACACGATCAAGGGCAAAGCCGTGAAGTTGCAGGCCGCCGTCATCAGCGCCACCGCCAACACGGTCCAGCTGGCCGGCAGCGACGACGACATCCAAGCCAAGAAGCCCGACATCACTTTGAACATGGACAAGGCCATCCCGGCGCGCCTAATACCGCAAGCCGGCGCCATGATGGCGTTCCAGGGTACGGTCTCCAGCTATACGCCGAATCCGTTCCTGATAACCATGACCGATGGCGTGCTGCTGGACAAGAGCGGTAACCCCCTCACCACCGCGGCACCCGTGCACCATCCGGCAACCCACAAGAAACCGTAGTAGGTCAGAGACTGATTGCGCGAAAAAGGGAGCAGCGAACGCTGCTCCCTTTTTCTACACCGCCCGGCCTCGGCTCTCTCAACTGCGGAACATCTGCTGCCCGGCCCGGAACACATCCACGTAAGCTTTGGCGACGGCGTCGGGGGCGCGCAGGAACTCATCCGGAGTGTAGATTCCGCGCAGATTGCCGCTTTCCATCAACCCGATGCGATCACCCAGCAGCAAGGCCTCGCCCACGTCATGGGTCACAAACACAATGGTCTTTCCCAGTTTCTGCTGCAGTTTCCTGAACTCCACCTGCAGCTCCGCACGGGTAATGGGATCGAGCGCCCCGAAGGGTTCGTCCATCAGAAGGATAGGAGGGTCGGCGGCCAGGGAACGGGCCAGCCCGACGCGCTGGCGCTGGCCGCNNCGGAAAGCTGGTGGGGATAGCGGCCGGCGAATTCCGGACCCGGCAGGCCCACCAAGTCCAGCACCTCGGTAACCCGCGCGGCGATTTCTTGGCGATCCCACTGCTCCAGCTTGGGCACCAAAGCCACGTTTTGCCGCACCATGTAATGGGGAAACAACCCGACCTCCTGGATGGCATAGCCGATGCTTCGTCGCAGCTTGATCGCGTCCCACTGTTCGACCGGGATTCCGTCCACGCGAACTTCGCCGCGCGTCGGAGCCAGCAGGCGATTGATCATCTTCAGGCAAGTCGTCTTGCCCGACCCGCTGCNNNNCAGAGGCCACCCCGCGCTTGACTCCATAGCAAGGTTGCAGTGCTCTCTTCTGGAGAATTATTCTTACCCTGGGGTCTATGACCTATACCTTTTCCTATTTCTTACCTATGCTATATTGTAAGAATGAAACAGACCTACTCTCAAGTTAGCACCAAGGGTCAGGTTGTCATTCCCGCGGAACTCCGAGAAGCCTTGCAGATTGCGCCGGGCACGCAGGTGGCGATGCGTCGCGAGGGTGATGCTATTATCCTGCGTCCGGTGACCGCGGCGTTCATCCGCAGTCTGCGCGGCTGTTTCGGAAAGGGGAAATCGATGGGACAAATCCGTGAACAGGAACACAGGCGAGAACGATGACGCACATGCTCGATGCCAGCAGTCTGCTCCGGTTTCTCGACGATGAGGCAGGGGCCGGGCGGATCGAGGATCTGCTCAACAAAGCCAGGACGGGCGGAAATGAACTGCTGCTTTCGGCGATCAATTGGGGCGAGGTCGTCTACGTTCTGGTTCGCACGCACGGTCCGGCAAAAGCTCGACCCGTGGTGGATGGCCTGGCCAGCCTTCCTTTGAAAATTGTGAGCGCTACCGCCGCACACGCCGAAGAAGCTGCCTGGTTCAAGGAGCAGTTCAAGGTTCCCTACGCCGATGCCTTTGCCGGAGCGCTGGCTCGCCGCGAGAATGTGACCCTGGTAACTGCCGACTATGACTTTAAGAGCGCTGGGACAGCTATCAAGGTAGAGTTTCTGCCGGCAAAGTAATCTGCACTCCCGAGCCTTCCCGGCAAGCTGTTAACAAAACAATGCCGGAGCCACCCTAACAGGGCAGGCT
>PMAT01000129.1 GCA_003152695.1 Acidobacteriaceae bacterium | reverse complement strand
GGCACGATCGCCATGTTCGAGGTAATGGCTGCGTCGGTTGCATTCAGCGTGGAGACGACCGGCTGCTGCTGCCCGTCCGGCCACAGTGCCAGATAGCCGAGTGATCCCACCGGCACAACCGTTGCATTGAACACATAGGCCTGTGCCGTGCTGGGCGGACCACAGACGCTGTTCAGCACATCCACGGTAAGTTCTCCGCTGAAGGCGCCGCCCGCTTTGCGGGTGTCCAACACCCGGCAAGGCGCCACCGAATACAGAGAGAGTGCGCCTGGGCCTGCGGGCGCGAAGTATCCGTCAATGTCAATCAGCAGGTTGGTGTCGTCGGTCGCGTACGCGGAGATCCCGCCGTTCGTTCCGGCGGGCACCATGGCTGCGTTGGCCACGATAGTCCCCGTCTGGTCATTCAGCGTCGAGACTACCGGCTGCGTTTGACCAGTCGGCCACACCGAGAGGTAGCCAACTGAATGTTGGTGGATGGGAACGACTGTGAAGTTGAACGAGTACGCGGCCGCATTGGCACCGGCCGGAATGCAGGAACTCTCCAGCACTGGAAAATTGCGCGGCT
Source organism: Acidobacteriaceae bacterium (assembly GCA_003152695.1). Taxonomy (GTDB): domain Bacteria; phylum Acidobacteriota; class Terriglobia; order Terriglobales; family Acidobacteriaceae; genus Bog-257. The sequence continues at coordinate 30,280 of PMAT01000129.1, read as the reverse complement.
GCCCGGCGAACAACTGGGGTGTACCCAAGCCCTGAGGGAAGGTGGATTTTCGCGTGTCCGCTACCCGGCAGGGCGTGAGCGGATAAAAGGCGAGCGTAGAGTTGCTGACCGGCGCGAAGTAGCCGTCGATGTCCAGTGCTACATCGGCGGTATTGGTGACATAGACGCTGATGGCGCCCTGGTATCCGCCGGGTACGATCGCGGCATCGGCTTTGACCCGCCCATCCACGGAGTTCATGGTCGAGACCACGGGCTGATCTTCGCCGGTCGGCCAGATCGACAGGTATCCCAAGGTGACGTGAGGGATGACCGTGACATTCAGGGAGTAGGCGGCGGCGGCGGAAAGGTCCCCACAGCCTCGCGATTGCGATAACTGTGGAAGGTTAAAACTCTCGGACGTTCCTCCCGGAATCGCACCGGTGCCTCCGTGCTGGGGCCGCGAGTCATACACGCGGCAGGGAGTGACGTTGACGAATTGCAAAGGTGGGGCATTGGCCCCGGCGATTACGGATACCGTGTTGTCACCCTGGTTGGGCACATAGACCTTGTTGGTGACTACATTGGCCTCGATCGCGCCTGGGGTATTACCGACCGCCAGGGTTGTAGTGTTGTTCGTCGCTCCATCGATCATGGTCATGGTGCCGTCGGCGTAGTTGGCAACATAGATTTTGTTGGTGACGGGATCGACGACTACCATGCTGGGAGAATTCCCCACGGTGACAGAGGTAGGATTCAGGGTGGCTCCGTCAATCACAGTGACGGTATTGGATCCGAAGTTAGCCACATAAATCTGGTTGGTCACTTGATTCACCGCCAGCCACGCCGGATTGAGATCGACGTTAACGGTGCTGGTGTTATTGGTGGCACCATCGATGACGGTCACGGTGTTACCGCTGTTGTTAGCCACGTAAATCTGGTTGGTCACCGAGTTGACGGCCACTTCGACGGGATCACCACCAGCTGCGACCATGGTGGTCGCAAGTGTCGCGCCGTCTATGACAGTTACGGTGTTGTCGGCAGAATTAGGCACGTAGATCTTGTTGGTGACGGTATTGACCGCCAAACCCTGGGGACGGTTGCCCACAGTGACATTGCTGGTTTGATTGGTCGCGCCATCAATCACGGTGACCGTGTTGCCTCCGCTGTTAGCCACGTAAATCTTGTTGGTGACGGTATTCACCGCCGCCTGGTAGGGCGCAAGGCCGACGTTTACTGTGGTGGTGTGATTGGTTGCGCCGTCGATCACGGTAACGGTTCCGTTGCTCACGCAGGAGGGATCGTTACCGCAAAAGTTGGACACATAGATTTTGTTGGTGAGCGGATTCACCCTGACATCGTAGGGGGACTGTCCTGCCGTGACGGTGGTGGTGCTGTTGGTTGCGCCATCAATGACCGTCACGTTGTTGCCGGTGTAGTTGGCGACATAGATCTGGTTGGTAGCGCGGTTGGCCGCCGCGGCGATCGGAGTGCCACCCGTGTCCACGGTCCCAATCAGGGTTTGCGCCGCGGCACTGGCCCCGGTCACCAGGAAGCTGAAGACAAGAAAGCACAGCGGGAAAAGACGTGTAGTTGCTATTTTCTCATTCAAGATTGTGCCTCCTGGATTCAACCGAACCCACCCTTATCTGTCAGGTAGCTGATTGTACCTTCCACCCGGATGCCTGGTTAGAAATATTAGTTATGTTTCGGTGAAGCAACTTTCTTCGCCCCCGAGTAAGCCGGAGGCTGATGAGGAACAGGTCTCATCATCCTTGGCGTTCTCCTGGGCTTCGGGACCGCGCCTGCCGACGGGTGTAGATTGCCGGGCAGTTTCAGTGGCTTGCGCAGCACCGGCTTCTCCAGTGCTGCCATCATCGCGAGGTGTTCCGTCTGGTCGGCCATGCGGACATTCTCGCGGCCCCTGCGGTGCGCCATGATGCGATAATCGAAACCAATGCTCGCCTTACCTCCGCCTAATTCCCGCACCTCGAAACTATTCGGCGTCTTGTTGGCGACGTAGAGACCCTTGCAGTCTCCATTCGGCGTCAGGAACACGTGATACTCGGCGGCGCTGTCGATCGTCTGTGCGAAGGTTGATTCGAGCTGCACCACAGCCGAACCGTTCGCCAAACGAGCGGAGCCGGCATCTTCGTTCCAGTTCTCGGCCGCTTGCACCGCATATAAAGACACCGTGCGCTGACCACCATCCAGCGCTTGGTTGCCGGTGATGTTGCCCGAACAAGTCAGGTTGCCGCTCACGTCGACGTAACAGTATCCGTTGTAGCCAGTACCTTGCGTCCTAAAGACTTCGGCACCGGGATCCGTATCAATCTGGTTAGTGAAATACGCAGTCGACCTTTCCGAATAGTTGTCCCCTGCCACGGCCCAGCCGTCGTCTGTAAGGCCCGCCACGCCGACGCCTGCGGTCTGATTCGTCGTTCCCACCATTCCGACTGGGCGTTGACTCCCCGTTGTTACGGCGGGAGCGACCGCGACTGCATACAGGCTCACACCTTCCGTGCTGGCAGTAAAAGCCGCGAGTCCGAGAGCGTTCCCAGTTGTACCGGTGTTATAGCCCGCGGCGCCCGCAGCATCGGGACTCGTAGCCGAACCCTGTACACCAATGTTGGCTCCGGTGTCCGTATTAGCGAGGCCAAACACTCCGACGCCCTCCGTGCTGGTCGTGACTCCCTTGACTCCGAAGGCGCTCGCTCCCGTCTCCGCGGTTGCGCTTCCCACCACCCCCGCTCCCGACGTGCTGTCACTGGTTCCGTAGACGCCGACAGCAAAGCCGGTCAAGCTGTTGGCCGCGCCACCAACCCCAACACCGGTGGGACTCACCGCGGTGCCATAGATGCCATACGTGGCACCGGTCTCACTGTTGGCATTGCCCACAACGCCGATGCCGCCTGCGCTATCGCTGTTACCCGCCACGCCATAGTTGCTCCCGGTTTCGCTGGTGGCGTCACCAATGACCCCATACCCCTCAGGGCTGTCGCTCACGCCGTGCACTCCATAGGTCACGCCCGCGGAGGTAGCTGTCGCTAGGCCTTCGACACCAATGCCGTCGTCGCTCGCGCTCTGCCCTTGCACTCCGATGTTGGATCCCGTGGTATCGGTCGCGAGGCCTTCGACACCGATGCCTTCATTGCCCGCGCTCTTTCCCTGCACGCCAATGTTGGTTCCAACGGACTCGCTGGAGGTGCCACTGATCGCTGTACCGGGGGCCTCAACGTCAAGTGGAAACTCGGGTTCGATCGTTCCGATGCCGATATCGTGACCGGGCGACTGATAGATGACCGAGCTCGCCAGCGTGGAAGCATTCGTCCACAAGGGAACGTAGTCGGTCGTGCCGCTGCCGCTGAGCGTCAATGGGTGGTCGTTCTTTACCTTTTGCGCCAACCCAACGCCACCGCTGCCGCTCCCATCACTGCTGGCAGTCTGCATGTACGCCGATGGCGGCTTGCCGCCGAAGGTTTCGGCATCGGCCGCTTTTAATGCGTACGGAACGCTCACCAGCATGACTCGCGGCTGTTCCGCCTGCCCTTGCAGTTGAACTCCGAGCCATTGCGCCTGCGCGGAGCTGAACAGTTCTACCGGAAGGCCGTCGGCTTTGGTTGAGCCTAGCTGTATGGTGTAGTGGCCTGCAGCGTCAACCCGCACATTCTGTACCTCCGACCAGAGCGGGACGCCTCCACTTTGCTCCGCGTACAGGGAGAATGTAATCGCAACCACATTCGTAGGAGCAACGCCCCGCCCCAAAATGATTCCATTCGTCGTGCTGTCCGCAACAGCACCTTTGACCGTTCCGGTGAACTTCACCAGTCGCGGCACCTGCGCGGCAGCCGTCGCCAAGGCGCTGGTATTAGAGGTTTGGGCTACAAGCGGCAAGGTTACGCAAGCAAGAATTAGAGCGATAGATACGAGTCGAATCTTCACGGCAAGCTCCACGCGATGAGATTTGTACCCAGAAATATGATCAGGAATGGGGAGTTAACTGCAGGGGTCCTCTTCCGCAGAGGTTGGCCGTTGTTTACGCACCTTCCCGGAAGTTTGAAGGAGGCTAGGAGTCTTCTCCCCAGGAACAGCGGTTAGAATGCAGTCTTGCCGAGGGGTTGTCAGTGATTTCCGCTACATAATGAAGTGATAGCCAGTTCAGCGCTAGAAACGGCATCTGAGGCGCTCGTCTGCAGCAGGACAACGGTCATACCACAAGCGCAGCACCCTACGGATTGCGCCTCCTGAATTCAATCGAACCCGCGCCACATAAATCCGGTAGTTCGTATCTTCTACCGGCATGCTTTTAGCCACAAACGTTAGTTAGGTTGCGGTACGGCAATCTTCTTCGTCACCGAGTACGCTGGAGGCTGATGAGGAACGGATTCCACCATCCTGGGGCCCCTCTGGGGCGGTTGCACCGCGCTTCCAGTTGGGCTCGGCCTGGCGGGCAGTGTAGGTGGTTTGCGCTGCATCTGCTTGTCCTGTGCCGCCGATTTCGCGAAGCGTTCCGTCTTATCGGCCAAGCGGACATTCTCATAGCCTTTGCGCCGCGCCATGATGCGATAGTCGAAAGCGATGTTCGCGGTGCCGCCTCCCAACTCGCGCACCTCAAAGCTGTCCGCGCTTTCGTTGGTAACGTAAAGTCCCTTGCAGTCGCCCTTGGGCGTCAGAAAGACGTGATACTCGACGCCACTGTTGACCGTCTGCGCGAAGGTCGAGTCGAGGTGGACCACAGTCGCACCATGCGTCAGACGAGCCGAGCCGGCATCTTCAAACCAGTTGTCCGCAGCCTGCATGGCGTAAAGCGCTACCCTGCGTGCGCCGTTGTCCACGCGAACCGAGCCACTGACTGTGCCGCTACAGAACAGGTCTCCGCTGACGTCGATGATGCAATCCCCGTCAAAGGCAGTACCGAGCGTCCTGAGCACGAAGCTTCCCTCGTCATCGGCCTCCTGGTTCTCGAAACGCACTGTGGCCGATTCGACTGAGTAGTTGGCCGCTGCCATGGCGTAGCCGTCGTCGGCAGTTCCCGCTACGGCGACACCGCCGGTCTGATTGGTCGATCCCCACACTGCGACCGGGCGTGCTGCGCCTGTGGTTATGCTGGGCTCGACCGCGACTCCATAAAGGCCAATCCCCGCCGTGCTGACAGTTAAAGCAGTGACGCCGAAGGCGCTGCCGGTGGTACTGTTGTTTGTACCCTGTACGCCCGCCCCTGCTGGACTCGAAGCCGAGCCCTCCACACCCAGGTTTGCGCCAGTATCGCTGCTCGCGATGCCATATACCCCGACGCCAGTGGAACTGGCGGTGACTCCTTTCACTCCAAAAGCAGAACCGCTGTCGGCAAGCGCGCTCCCCACGACACCTACACCCGAGGTGCTGTCACTTTCGCCGGAGACTCCAATCGCAAATCCAGTCGTTGCCAAGGCAGCTCCGCTGACTCCTGTACCGGAAGTGCTGAAACTCTGCCCAAACATGCCGAAGTTGGCACCGGTGGTGGAGGTAGCGTTGCCGTTGAGCCCGACACCGACCGGACTCGAACTGTTTCCCACCACGCCATAGCCGATGCCCGAGGTATTCAGGTTCTCGCCGATAACGCCCACGCCAACTGGACTTGCGGTGGTCCCTTGCACGCCGAAGGCGGCGCCAGATGGACTTGCCGCCACGCCCAGAACTCCGACGCCAGTTGAACTACTGCTGCTCCCAGCCGTACCTACCGCGTTTCCGGTGGTGGCGGTATTTACGCCGACAACGCCGGTGCCTGCCGGGCTGGCAGTGGATCCCGTCACGCCGTAGCCGTTTCCACTGGTAGCGGTGACATCACCGGAGACAGCCGAGCCGCCTGAGGAGCCAGTCTGCGTGACATCCACGATGGAGATGGAGTTGTTTCCTGTCACTTCGAGCGGAGTGACCGGGTTGGAGGTTCCTATTCCGATTTCGTGACCGGCGCCCTGGAATATGACCGAGCTGGTCAAGTTGGAAGCGTTCGTCCATAGTGGGATGTAGTCCGTGGTGCCGCTGCCGGTCAGCGTTAATGGATGCTCATTTTTTACATTGGTACTGAGACCGGAACGGTGGGCGGCAACACTTGGGTCGGGAGTCGAAGCCGGCATGAAGGCCGATGGCGGCTTGCCACCAAAGGTCTCTGCGTCGGCCGCCTTCAGCGCGTACGGCACGCTCAACAACATGACGCGAGGCTGTTCGGCCTGCGCTTCCACGCGCACCCCCAGCCACTGCGCCTGGGCGGCGGTGAACAGGTTCAGCGGCAGGCCATCGGGCTTGCTGGAACCGAGCATCGCCGTGTAGTGGCCGGCCTTGTCAACCTGCACGTTCTGGACTTCGGACCACAGAGGCGCCCCACCGGTCGGTTCGGCGTACAACGAGAAGGTCACGCCGACGATGCTGCTGGCCGCGTTACCGCCGACGTCGGTCGCCGTTCCGCTGAAGCGCACCAGTCGCGGTACCTGAGCTGTTGTTGCTACGCCAGCGGTCGTCGCTAACGCAGCAGTTGTTGCCACAACGTTGCCGCCGGTTGTCTGGGCTGTCATTGACAGAACCAGTGACACGAATGCAATTCCCACACAGCCGAGTCGAAGCTTCATGGATTCACCTACAGTTCAAAATTTCTACAGACGATTCCAGAGTTATGAATGCATGACGCTCGAGGCCCAGTCCGCCCCTTCAGGCTGGACCTATCCCAAGACACACCTGGCAGCAGGAACCGGCTAAAAAGCACTGCTAAGACAGCTTTGCTTTTTTGAAGTAGCTTCACACTATACTGACATCTGAACTGCGGCGCACCATTTTTCTTCGCTGAGGGCACTCCTACCGCCGAGTTTCAGCTGCTGAGTACCCACGCCCTCATGTGATTGGTAAATCGTCTTGCGTTTCCTCCTGATCCACAAACCTCAGTCGTGTTGCGGTCCGGCTATCGTCTTCACTACCGAGTAGGCGGCAGGTTGATGAGGAACGGATTCGGCTGTCCCTGGAATCCTTTGCGGCTGCGCCGCGTCTCCAGCCGGACTCCAACGACGGACTCATCCGGACCGCGATTCGCGACTTCATTGCCGCTCATCCGATTGCGGCTCCCGTAATCAGCTCAGGCAAGCTCTACGAAACCGAGAATGCCCGTTTGCTGCGACGGTACTTCTACGAGGCGCTGGATCATGGGCGGGCCTATTACCTCTACGGCGTCCCGGGAACCCAGAAGACCTACGTACTGCAGCATCTGATCGCGGAGTTGAACCGCTCGGAGATCGCCAAGAACGGTGAAGGTCGAAGAGCTTACAACGTCTATGTTCGTCAGGGGATCCACTCGCTGGACCTGATGAAGCGGGTAGCGGAGAGCTGCGGGGCGATTGGATTGGGCACGGTCGACCGGATTCTGCGCAATCTGCGTTTCGATCTCGGCCAGCGCAAGGTGCTGTCGTCTTTGACGAAGCCCAGCATCTGTCGATTGCATGCCTGGAGACCATACGGGAACTGTTGGATCAGCCGCCGCACTGCGGGTTACTGTTCGCCGGCACCCACGAGCTGGAGGCGATCTTCACCCGCCAGGCAACGGAAAGGTCGATGCCTTCGCGAATGGGCTCACCCAACTGATCCTGGACATCTCCAGCTACTTCGCACCCTAGAACCGACGAGAACGGGGGGCGGATCGCTGACAAGGCGGACTTTATTCAAGAGATTGGCTTCGTTGTCCGATGGAGAGTCAGGGGCGGACGAATGCTGGATCCGAGGCCAAGGATGAAATTGCGACTCATTCTGTTGTTGTCTTGGCTTTGCATTGTTGCCTTCGCCCAAGATGTGGGCAACCAGCAGGCCGTGCTTTCCAACGCCCGCCAAGCCTACTACAGCCTGCAAGACCAGGGACTGGCTTCCTTCCGGTGCGACCTCACACCGAACTGGGATGCGGTGTTAGCGGATGAGTGGAAAAGCAACCCCGCCGGCGCGGACACGGCGCTCAAGACGCTAAACCAGCTTCGCTTCACCGTCAGCGTCCTGGCGAACAAGACGACCATCACGCACAACGAGCTGTCGGGGGAAAACGCGAAAATGCAGGAGGCGCTCAGCCAGATTTATTCCGGGATGCAGCAAATGACCGAGGGATTTTTTGACACGTGGAGATTATTCGCGTGGGACAGCCCGTTTCCTGCGGTCAACAGCGACTACCGCCTGGAAGACGCCGGGGCCAGCTATCGCCTGATTTACAAAGAAGGCGCCGCCAACGTGGTCACGGTGATGGGCAAGGATTTTGTCATCCGCGACCTGGCCGTCTCCACGCCACAATTTGACAGCGCGCTGCGCCTCGCTTTTGCCAGGACCCACAAAGGCGCTTTCTTGTTGAATAAGTACGGCGCCGTCTATCAAACCGACAAGCCGGAAGAGACCACCAAGCTTGCCGTCGCCATGGACTACCAGGTTGTCGAGGGCTTCTACCTTCCGCAAAACTTATCTTTGAGCGGCAGCTACGGCACCTCGCCGTTCGCGATTCAGCTGGTTTTCTCGGGCTGCCAAGTGGGGAAGAAGTAGTTGCGGCGAGTTCGTGGACGACCAGGAAGCCGCAGACAACCGGCCACTCGCGTTGCGTCAAAAAGTCAGCCTATCTAAACGGAGGGCGACCGATCTGCGATGAGCTAGTTCACCGGCCCCAAATACTGGTCGAGCCAGTCCAGGGTTTGCTTGATGAGTTCGTTGCGCGGGATGTTGTGACCGGTGTCGAAGAGCAGATGCTTCTTCTGGTCCTTCTTCGAACCGAGTAGCTTGTAGAACGGGTCCTGGGTCGATTCCACCGGGAAGAAGAAATCGTAGCGTCCATTCAGCATCAGGACCGGCTGCTTCACGCGGGAAACGAAGTTAATGGTATCGACTTCGGGCAGCGAGCGATGGAAGTCGAGTCCACCCAGCGCAAAGACACAAACCTTGATGCGCGGTTCCACCGCGGGCACGATGCCTCCCATTTCCGCACCCCAGCTATAGCCGTAGTAGGCCAGTTTGTTGTGGTCGAGGTCAGGACGGGTCTCAGCATAGTCGATGGCGCGCGAGGCATCCTTGGCCCACATGATGACGTGGTCCCGCCAGTCGCTGGTCATGCTGGCGACATCCGATTCAAAGCCGTCGCCGCGTTCATACGTGCCCTTATATACGGGATACAACACGGCGCGCCCGCTCTTGAGAACGGCGTCCAGGGCCGATGTCGCGTAAATCGAGAAGGTGCGCAGCAAGAGCGCATTCGATCCGGGAAAGAAGAGCACGGTCTGGTAAGGCGGCTTGCCTTTCTTGGGAAGGAACAGGTAAGCGATGGCCCGCTCGTTGCCGTAAGCCGCCGTGTAGGTAATCTTCTGCGCCGTCCAATCGTCTTCGCCCTTGCCGTAAGGCTCGACCGAAGCGTTCAGCGGTGTCTTGTCGTAGGAATACAAACTGCGATAGGCCTGAAATAACTCGGCGGAGGCGGGCTTCTCTTTGCTGAGATCGCGCCGAGGTGAAGGCATTGCGGCGGTGGCGACTTTGGAGACCGACTCCGGCTCAATGTACCTTACGCAACGGAAGCCGGTATTCGCGGCACGCAGAAACGGCGACTGCGCGTCGGGATCGACGAACATATAGTTGGGCTCGTCCCAAGCTCCACCCAGAACATAACGCTTGCCCTTCTCGGCTTCGGTCCAGATCCACTCCTTAACGTTGCCAGCCATGTCGTAGTTGCCCCACGGACTCATGTCCTGCTTGCTGCCCACGGGCAAAACTCCCGCGCCGCCGAAGTTGCTTGCGGGCACGATGAACGCTGCAGAAAACGGCCCTGCAGCACGGTTCCAGTGATAGATGGTGGGCAAACTCTTGCCGGCAAACTCGGCATAGGCCGCGGCTTCGTACCAGCTTATGCCGGTGACCGGGTAGTCATCTTGGCCTTTGGGATATTCGCCCTGCGACCAGTCCTTCGGCCCCGGCCGCCCCGTCCCATCACGGAATAGCGCCATCGCCTGGTCCCACGACAGATGTTTTCCCTCTTGCTGAAAATCGACCTTCCAGTACTCGCGCTTTTGGTATCCTCCCTGATCGACGAAGGCCTTGAACTGGTGGTTGGTCACCTCATATTGGTCGATCCAATAATCTTTCAGGTCCAACTCCGGCATTCCTTCATAACCGGGAATGAAAAGGGTCTTGGAATAGTTCGCGGGCGAAACCCGCACCATGCCGGACGGAATTTTTCCGGCTTCGTCGAGAGTTACGGCCCCCGCTACCGGACGACCGGGAGGTGGCGGATACCAGCCGAACAAGGCAGCGGTCGTCCGCAAGACCGTCCCGAAGCCCGGTTTCTCGAACTTCCAGACAAACATCCCGCGCGGCTGGCGGACATTCGTCAGCGGAGTGGTTCCCACCAACTCCCACGGCGCGTTGGCGTCTGCGTAGTCTCGACGGGAGACAGTCACGCCCGGCGGTGTCGTCTGCAGCGAAGCCTGGTAGGAAATCAGAGGCCATAGCTTCTCCAGCGCGGGATCGCCGACGATCGATTTCTCGGCCTTGACGGCGAGCGCATAGGCAGCGCCGAATTTTCCCTGGTCGCCCAGTTGCGAGATCTCCGGCACCGCCACGTCGCGCGCCCAGCGTGCGTCGCGAGAGCGCTTCACCAGCCACGCGGCTCCGAAGCCAAGGAGGATGATCACCAGCAGGAGTGGAACCAGTACCCGCGGACGCTTTGCCTCGCGCACAATCCGGGCCGGACTTAGTGTCGCGCCAGACTCAGGAAATAGCAGGTCGCGACAGCTCTTCAGTTCCTGCGCCAGTTCGGCGCCTGAGGCGTAGCGAACTGCGGGATCTTTCTTCAGGCAGCGGGTGACGATCTTGCGCACCTCGGTCGGAACATCGCGCTTGAGTTCGTTCACCGGCTTCGGATCGTCCCGCATGACCGCCGCCAGCAGCGCAGCGCTGGATTGGCCATCAAAAGCTCTGCTGCCCGTCAGCATCTCGTAGAACACTGAACCAAAGGAGAAGACATCGCTGCGGGCGTCGATGACCTTCCCTTCGGCTTGCTCCGGCGACATATAGGCCAAGGTGCCGACGATCATCCCGGGCGTCGTGGAACGCATTCCGGGCGTGGTCGAACCCGTCGCCATTGTCGCCCCGTCACTTATCGCGGAGGTTGGTGCGGCGAGTTTGGCCAGACCAAAGTCCAGTACTTTGACCAGCCCGCTCTCGTCCACCATGATGTTCGCCGGTTTCAGGTCGCGGTGTACGATGCCGACGGCATGCGCGCGCGCCAGGGCCTCGGCAATCTGTACCGCGTACTTGACAGCCACAGCGGTTGGCAAACCACCGCGAGGAATCAGTTTGTCCAAGGGTTTCCCGGCGACGTACTCCATGACCATGAAGTCAACGCCGCCCTGAGAGCCGATGTCGTGAATTACGCAGATGTTGGGATGTTGGAGGGCGGAGATGGATTTCGCTTCCTGCTCGAAGCGCGTTCGCAGATTTGGGTCCGACGACAGATGAGCGGGGAGGATCTTAATCGCGACCGTGCGCTGTAGCCTGGTGTCGCGGGCCAGATACACTTCGCCCATGCCGCCCGCGCCGAGCAGCGATTGGATCTCGTATGGCCCCAGTCTCGTGCCCGCGATCAATGACATGCGCGCATTATAATCTGGAGCGCTGCGGTCCCCCTGCAATTCCGCCCGGCCGCAGGGATGAGCGTATCACCGCAGTTGATTCCGGTCGGATAACGGGCAAACAGGATTGGGGGCTCCCCACGAATAGATGTTGCAAATAGACCGTTTCACAAGCGACCCTGAAATGGGAGTCGCGGCGCCGATCAGTTGTGACAAGGCGATTTTGCAACAGTTAACCCTTAGCTACTCGCGGCGCGCCCCCTCCGACTGGGTCTTCGCGTCCGTCAGAACGCACGGGAGAACGCCTCGCGTGGGTAATATGCTCGCGTCCGACCACCTGCGTCCAGATAAACGGAGTTTGCAGTCGAAGTCGCTAACTAGAGAACCGCTGCTGTTGCGATGTTCGTCTTTTCCGTTGCAGGATTTAACTGTCCAGCCAGCACGATCCACGCGCTTAGAGCGCCCAACGGGAGGAGGCCCAGAATCCCCCCAATCGACGCATAGAGCAAGTTCGCACCGCCAAACAAAAATATAGAAAGTCCCCCTCCAACAACATTGGTTGCCGCGTGCGCAAGACTGGATGACCAGATGCTTCCGGTCTTCTGCACCAGCCATCCGAAGATGATGGACAGGACGATTCCGAAAATGGGGTACATGATCAAGGCGCCGACAATTGGATTATCCGGGTAGCTGTAGCCGCGTATAGCGATTGGGAAATGCCAGTATCCCCAGATGACCCCTGTACCCACCGCGCTGAGTACCGGGTTATTCGGAAATAGTCGCAGCTGCAAATAGCCGCGCCAGCCGAACTCCTCGCCGAACGAGATCGGAGCGCCTAGGATCGCTTGTACAAGCCAGATGCAAAGCACGGGCAACAGGCCGTGGGGATACCAGGGAGGAAGTGGCTTCCCTAACGACGCCATGTACCTGAACCCTCGCTCCAGGGAAAAGTCCGCGGTACCTGCGCCGAATAGCGGCGCCAGAATTACGACGCAAGCCATTACTCCCAGTGGCAATAGCCATGCCACCAGATAGTATGGCCCTTTGCGCAGATGAAGCCGAAGTCCGGCATCGGCGAATCCTTCGCGTGTAACCCACTTGCGCACGACAAAGCACGCGATTGCCGGCCCGAAGGCCGAGGGTGCGGCGAGCAGTATCACGGCGAGGTGTGGGATTCCTTTTAATCGGTAAGCTGTCTCCCAACCGGCCCATGCCAGTCCGAACGCGATCAGCAGATACGCGACGATACCCTTTCTTTGATTGTTCGTGGGAAGCCTCCTTGATGGAGATTTCTAACGGGGACAGAAACAGGGTGACACTCTATACCTTCGCATAGCCCTTTGCTGCAAGATTCGGTCGAACCGACTATCTAATTCCGAAACAAGTCCCGAGGCTTTCGCCTAAGGTTTGCCTCAAACGAAGTATCTGGTGTGTTAGGAGCGGGTTGCGGGGCTGATTGCGGCGCAATTGGTGACGAGTTGCGGTAGCGCTCACGGTTGGGCTCGCGTGAAGACACTGAATCTAAAGAAGAAATGGTAGGCACGAGGAGACTCGAACTCCTGACCTCTACCGTGTCAAGGTAGCGCTCTAACCAACTGAGCTACGCGCCTACGCGTGGGACGACCTTTATTCTAGCGGGCTGGCGCTGTGTGGGCAAGTTCGCAATCGCCACGGTCCGCAAGCGCCCTCAGACGAACAATCTTGCTCCACTGCTTGAAACTGCGGAGCCCTGAAGCCGGCGTGAACCCCTGGATTGTTCATCATCTTCGCCGCCAGAAGTGGCGATCGCGGAAGTCTCGCCGCCAGTAGTTTCGTGGCCTATCGGTGTCCCAGGAGAAGGCGCCCTTGTGCACCGTGATCTGAGGTTTGCCGCCTTCCCCTTCCAGAATGATGCTAACTATGTCGAAGCGGCACGGCGGACGGTCGCCGGGGATGCGACGAACATATCGGCGAGCGACCGATAAGATGTGCCGCTGCTTGCTCCGATCGACTGCGGTCACTGGTGGCGCTAATCCCTCGTTCGTTCGGGTCTTCACCTCGATGAAGCAGAGGATGTCATCGTCCCACCCAATCAGATCAATTTCGCCCCGGTCGTAAGGCACACGAACGTTTGCGGCAACGATTTTGTAACCCAGGCTGCGCAAGTGCAGGTACGCCTCGAGTTCGCCGCGTTTGCCGGTCAGCAGATGTTTGGGCTTGCGCGCCGGCAAGAGACGACTAGCGAATTCCAGACTGCGGATGACGAACTTGGTCAGCGACACCATGAGGCGAGTGCGCCTCCGATACGCCTGACTCTACTGGTTTCTAGCCTCTCCTGTTGTGATGAGCGTCACTGGAAGTCGTGCTGGGGGAAGAAAGGGCGCATCGCCGTGCTTTGGGAAATTCCGTTAACCTGGTTGCCAGCCGGCGACAAAGCCGTCAGAATCAAGAATCGCCGGTTGAGGTTGGTTTGCGTGCCGGTTTGCGACAGTCGCCCGGTAGCGATGCCAACGTAGGTTCGGAGACCCGCAGGAAAGGTGCGCGTGGAACATCTGGCAGTAGCGGATTTCGTTTTCGGAGTAGCCGCATGAAGAGTCAATTCTGGACGGCGCCGAACCAGATCACACTGCTGCGCCTGATCTTCATCCCGTTTGTCATCATTACGGTGTTTGACGGGCAATGGACTTGGGCGCTCGGCCTTCTGGTTGCGGCGGCACTCAGCGACGCCCTCGACGGACTGTTGGCGCGGGTCTTGCACCAACAAACCATGCTCGGGCAATATCTGGATCCCATCGCCGACAAGCTGTTGCTGAGTTCGCTGTTTCTGGTGCTTTCGTTCGTCAAGAAGGTCCCGTGGAAGTACACCATCCTGGTGTTCAGCCGCGACCTGTGCATCGTCGCCACCGCCGTGGTTTTGTATGCCACGGTCGGGTTTCGCGATTTCCGGCCCAGCATTTATGGCAAGCTGAGTACCGGTTCGCAGATCGCGGCTGTCTTCTTCGTTGTCCTGGCGCAAGTGTTGCGCGCTCCTTGGGTGGTGTATCTGGAAACGTTCTTTCTCTACGCCACCTTTACCTTCGCAACCGTTTCGGGCGTCCACTATGTCTTGATTACAGGACAGCGTTTACGTCATCAGGACCAAAAGCCGGTCGCCTAGCCCGACGCCAGAGTGCGGCAAGCTGACTTGGGCTGCGGCCATCGTATGACCACCGATCGCCATCACCGTCTGCACGTGATCATCGCGTTTGCCTTGGTGTACGTGTTCTGGGGCTCGACCTACCTGGCCATCGGGATTGCCGACGACGAGCATCTTCCGCCTTACGTGCTGTGCGCAATGCGATTCCTGATCGCCGGTCCGCTGATGCTGGCCGCGTGTGCCGCCTTGGGCCGCAGCATTCGCATTACCTGGACGGAAGCAGTGCGGCTGGCCACCATCGGCTGCCTGTTACTGGTGGGCGGCAACGGAGGTCTGGCCTGGGCGGAGCAATGGGTGCCTACGGGGCTCGCGGCGCTGATCGTAGCGATTACGCCCATCTGGTTTATGGTGCTGGAAACCTTCGTCTTCCGCGGAGACCGGCTTTCGCGCCGCGGGTTGATCGGGCTGGCGCTGGGCATCGCGGGTATTGCCATTCTCTTCTGGCCCAAGTTTGCCGACCGCAATACGCTTGGCACCATGCAACTGGTGGCTTCGTTCACACTTTTGCTCTCTTCCATGAGCTGGGCCATCGGTTCGGTGCTGTCGCACAAATGGCACATGAAAGTTGACCCGTTCGCAGCAACCGGCTGGGAAATGTCGTTTGCCGCCATCGGCAATGTCCTGGTCGTATTGGCGACGGGCCAGCAGCATCGCATCGTGCTGACTTCCCGCGCACTGATGGCGGTGCTCTACCTGGTGGTTTTCGGCTCGTGGGTCGGCTACACGGCGTACATCTGGTTGCTGAAGCACGTATCCACGCAGAAGGTGGCGACGTACGCCTATGTGAATCCCATCGTCGCGGTTTTCCTGGGATGGCTGGTGCTGCGCGAGCGCTTCGATGGATACATCTTCGCCGGGAGCGTCGTAATCATCGCCGCCGTGGCCTTGGTCACCACGGCAAAAGTTCACCACCGCGAACCGGGCGAGCAAGCGGTAGGCCTGCCCGAACTGGAATCGGAGGTGTAGGGCTACAGCAGTTCCAGAATTGTTTTGCGCAATGGCCTTAAAGCGCTTTTCTTGCGCGTCGGTCGCGATCTCGCACGGTTTTGCTTCTTCCCGCCCTGAGCGCAGATCAGCCGGAAGCGCCCTTTTCAGGTCTTCCATTACCACATTTGTGGTAACTTTATACCATGATGCTTGACCTTCGCTCCACGGCACGCCGGCGATTGCTTGCCTATTACTTTACCAATCCCACCGCCCGCCACCATCTGCGGGACTTGGCGGCGAGGCTGAGTACCGATCCTTCTAACCTCTCGAAAGAGTTGGGACGGCTGGAACGCGAGGGCTTGTTTCGGTCAGAAATCAGTGGCCGCCAAAAGTATTTTCATCTGAATCGTGAGTATCCGCTTTTCGCTGAAGTTAAGAAGATCGTTGAAAAAACGATCGGTGCGGTAACTGTAATCCGGGAATCCCTCAGAAAACTCGAGGGAATCGAGAAGGCATATTTGTACGGTTCGTTTGCCAGGAACCAGCAAGATGCTGCCAGCGACGTTGACGTCCTCATCATTGGCGTTCCCCGTGCGGAAGCCTTGGCGCAAGCTGTGCAAAAACTTGAGCGGCAGCTGGGCCGTGAAATCAATTACACAGTTCTGACACCAAAAGAATTCGAGTCGCGCCGCGACCGCAAGGATGCGTTTCTGGAAAACGTCTGGCACAATAAGCGTGTTTCACTCATAGCTCCAGATGAAGAAGCTAAAACCGCACACCGTTGACTGGGCGCAGATCGAACGCTTCCTGGCGAGCGCTGACAAGAAGCTCGCCTCGGCCCACAGGATTTTGACTTTTGACGAGGAGGCTAGCCTTCAACAAGCATACGAGGCGATGTTGAAAGCTTCTCTCGGCTTCATGTTCAGCCATGGATTTCGTGCGAGAAGCCAGCCTGGGCACCACATCGCCATCATCCTGTTTGTGCGGTCGCGCCTCGACAAGAAACACGCCGGTCTTCTAACGGTTTTTGATCGCCTTCGGCGTAAACGTAATCTGGCCCTTTACGACGACACCGGGTTTGTTTCTCGGTATGACGCCGAACAAGCGCTGGAAGCCGCAGGAAACTACTTGAATGTGGTCCGAGCCGATATCGCGACACGAAAACCGTGAATGTTAGATTCGAAGCGGACATCTTGACAACCTACTTCCTCCTCCACCGCACCCCGTCCTTGGTGTTTTCCAGGATGATGCCGTTTTCCGCCAACTGGGCTCGGATAGCGTCTGAGCGTGCGAAATCACGGGTCTTGCGGGCTTGCGAATGCTCGGCGACGAGTCGCTCGACCTCGGCATCCGAGAGCGCCGCAGCCTTGGCCAACTCGGCCGTTTGCGGGCTGATCCTGGCCTCCAGGCCTTCTGCCTTTGCCCACTCGACGATTGCACGCACCTTGGCGGCATCGTCGTCCTTCAGCACCGCAAAGATCTCTTCGAATTCTTCGAGCACTCTGAGCAGTTGAGGTACGTTGGCTTTCCGGACTTCTCCGGCATCGGCGGCAGCGTTTACGTCCCTTACCATGTCAAAAACGGCGCCTAACGCGCGCGCTGTGTTCAAGTCATCGTCCAAGCCGGCGCGCATTTCAGCCGAAGTCCTCTCCGCGATTTCGGCAATGATCACATTGCCGTCGTCGGCGAACTGCGAAGTCTCCAGCCGCAGCTTGAAGTTGCGCAGACGCTCAACCGAATTGGCCGCCTGCGTCAGCCCATCGAAGGTGAAGTTGAGCTGTTTGCGGTACGGGACCGACATCAGCAGAAATCGGATGGACGATGGCTTGTGTCCCATCAGGATGAGATCGCGGACAGTGAAGAAGTTGCCCGCGCTCTTGGACATCTTCTCGCCTTCCACGAGCAGGAAGCGCGCATGAACCCAGACGTGCACGAATGGTTTGCCGGTCAGCGCTTCCGATTGCGCGATCTCATTTTCGTGATGCGGAAAGATGAGGTCTTCGCCCCCGGCATGAATGTCGAAGCTCTCGCCGAGGTACTTCATCGACATTTGCGAGCACTCGATGTGCCAACCCGGTCGGCCGGGGCCGATCTCGGTGTCCCATTGCGCCTCGCCCGGTTTCGGCGCCTTCCACAGCGCGAAGTCGCGGGCGTTGTCCTTGTCGTATTCGTCCACGTCCACCCGTGCGCCATCGTTCATCCCGGCAAAGTCTTTCTTGGAGAGCTTGCCGTACTCGGGAAATTTCGCGATTCGGAAGTAGTAGGAACCGTCTTCCGTGCGGTAGGCATACCCCTTCTCCACAAGTCCGGCGATGAAGTGGGCCATCTCTTGAATGTGGTCGGTGGCATTCACCAGGAATTCGGGATGCTGGATGTTCAGCGCGTCGGCATCTTCCAGAAACGCCTGCTTGTACTTCTTGGTGTACTCCTGGACGCTGACGCCCGCCGCGGCGGCGTTGCGGATGATCTTGTCATCCACGTCGGTGATGTTCATCACGTGCTTCAGCTTGTAGCCACTCTGCTTCAGAAATCGCCGCAGCGTGTCCACNNCCGTAGTCGTAAACCGTGGGCCCGCAGGCGTACATGCGGACCAGATCGTCTTCCAGCGGACGGAACTCCTCGACTTTTCCGGACAGCGTGTTAAAAAGCTGAAGCGGCATGGACCTTCCCTGTGCAGGTGGAGAATCTTGATTGTAGGGGGCTGAAAGAGAGAGGGTCAACCAAGCAAGGCGCAATATTCCATGCTCTAAGCTCGCGCAAGAAATTATGGGATTAGAGCGATTCCGGTGTGTCATCCTGAGAGGAGCGCCCGCAAAGAATTTCCGACCCGCTTCTTTTGCGGGTCGGGCGGGCACGGAGTCGAAGGACCCCTATTACCGCAGAAATCCCAATGTGGCTTAGTTGCGCAGCAGCGAAAGTGAACTGCGTGGCGGCCAAAGGGTTCCTTCGACTCCTCGGTCGCCACGGCGACCTCGTCGCTCAGGATGACACTCCAAGAAATTACGTGTGCTCATGAATATCCAAGTTCAGCGCCGCGGTCGCTACCGGATTCCGACCTGGCCGCGTACGCTCTCGATCAACTTGCTGGAGTCATAGCCGACTCCATCCTTGAACACCGTCTCGACATTTTCGATGTCTTCGATCTTTTTGGCGGGATCGCCCTTGATCAGAACAAAGTCTGCATCCTTGCCGGCCGCGAGCGTACCGATGCGGTCCTGCTTGCCGAGATAAATCGCGCCATTTCCGGTGCCAATCTGGATGGCTTCAACGGGAGTGAATCCAGCCTCGACCAGCAGTTCGATTTCGCGCTGATCGCCGAATCCAGGGAGCGTGGCGCCATTCCCGGTTGGATCCGGCCCTGCGAGCAGCAGGCCGCCAGCCTTCACGAACGCAAGTTCGAAATCCATCTCCTTCTTGAACAACGCGGCAAACGGCGAATCCATCGAAATGCGCGAGCGGGCGATGAGATAACTCTGCGCGGATTCAGACGACATGGCATCCAGCACCCTTTGCTGCAATTTCGGCCGCCCCGGCACGTATGCCTCGAACACCGGCAGCGTGGATGTGACTGCCACATGATGAGCGACAAGATCATGGATCAGCGCTTGCACCTGGGAGCCGTTGACATCGAGTTTCGCCCAACTGTCGCGAGCGCCGGCCACTTGGGGACAAACGTCCGGTTTCTTGTCCGCGAAAAATTCGGTATCGCTGAAGACCGGGCCATGCTCCAGATCGTCGATGCCCATCGCGATGGCTTCGTGCCAGGTCACGGAGCAGAGATGTCCCGTCAGCTTGAACTTGTGCTCATGGGTCTGCTGGATCGCCGCCGCCAGTTCTTCTCGCGTGATGTTCATGTAAGCCTTGTACGAGGTCATCCCCTCGGCGGCCCAGTAATCCACCAGGCGCTTGGCGTCATCAGTGCCGGTCAATTCGTGCATCTGCGCGAACACCGTGGGAGCACTTTCAAGGTAAGGCGCAGTCGCATCGATTTTCGGGCCCGGCATCAGGTTCGCATCAATGCGCTGCTTGACCTTGAGGTCGGTGTACGGTTCCACGCTGCCGGTGGTGCGCAACGTAGTGACACCGGCGGCCAGATAGAGCCGCGGCGCCGTGAACGGAATTTCTGCGACATAGAGTCCCGGCTCTCCGATCTTGCCGTCGGCCCCGCGCTGTACCGAAACCGAATCTGTGTAGTAGAGGTGGTCGTGCATTCCAACCAGTCCAGGGATGATGGTGTACCCGGCGCGGTCGAACTGCTGCGCACCGGCGGGCACTTGAACCGTCGCAGCGGGTCCGATTGACTGGATTTTTCCGTTGGCAATCACGATCGTCTGGTCTTCCCGCGGTGCTGCGCCCGTTCCATCGATGATCCGGACGTGATTCACAACGAAGACTGGTGCGCTGACGGTTACAAACGGCGCGATGCCGTTAGGATTCTGGGCTTGTGCAATTGCGAGGGAAGTACACAAGAGTACGAACAGGGCCAAGCGGCGCATCGGTACACCTCGTAAGACGGTCGTAATCCGGACGGAAGTCAGCTAGTTTACAGCAAACTGCGCCCCTCCACATCCGCCAGTCCATGCTGTGGCGCAGGTCCACCAGTTCTCGTCCGCGAAAGGAATTATCAGCGATAATGAAAGCAAGGTGGGCGAAGGAAGAAGCTGGAAGTGACGGCCCGCGAACTTAAGGAGTAGTAAATGCCGAACCCAACAGAAAGTGCGGTCCAGCCGGGCAAGACCGCGTTTCACTCGATGACGCGCGAGCAGTTGCTGCTGGCGCTGGAGATGTTTGCCAAGAACTGGCTGGCCCACGATGGGTGCTGGTTTCTCGCAGCGGAGGAAAGTCTTGGGATGGATGCCGCTATCGAGTTGGACACGGCGGCGTGGCGGCGGTTCGCGGCGACCGAGGCAAACCGCATTATGGCGGCGTTCAGCATTCCTTCTGCGGGCGGCTTGGGAGCGCTGGAACGCGCTTTGGGATTGCGGCAGTACAGCTTGATCAACTCTCAGCGGACCGAGTGGTCGCAAGACGGCACACGCCTGCGCCTCTTCATGGATGTTTGCCGCGTCCAGGAAACCCGGCGGCGCAAGGGGCTCCCGGATTTCCCTTGCAAGCCCGTCGGCACAGTCGAGTTCGAGACTTTCGCGCGCACCGTTGACCCTCGTATTCAGACGAGGTGTCTGCACTGCCCACCGGAGTCTCCGGAAGGCAAATATTGCGGCTGGGAGTTCAGCCTGAATCTGGAGTCATGATCTGATCCGCATTACTTTTTATCACCTATCAATGGGACAACCATCCTAGAGCCACATGTTCTTCTCCGGAAGCGGGGGTTGGCCTTTGGTTGGGGTGGCCGCCTTGGCCCGGAAGACTCCGCCCACAGGAGCATCGGTCGAGATGCGCTCGGGCCCTTTAAATCCCAGATGGTCAAGCATTCCAATACAGCAGGCGGGGCTGGGAAACCAAACGCAGGTTGTGTCGCAAACCCGGTTGTCGGGTGGTCCACTCTCGATGCCGTGAGGATGAAACTCCGCCATCGGAGTGTCCGACGTGTCCGCGCAGATCGCGGTTTGCATTAACAGCGTACCGGAACACACAGCCTGGATTTTTTCCAACGCCAGCAGCGGATGGCGAAGGTGATAAAGCACTCCAAAGAACATCACCAGATCGAAAGTGCCGAACCTTTCGGGGCTGATGTCATAAACACTGGCGATCTGCGACCGCACACGCGAGCCGAGGGCCGTGCGGCAGATATTGAATTTTCGGGCATGGTCGGGGCTGCGATCAAGAGCCACCACTTCCGCCGCACCGCGCCGCTCTGCCTCGAAGGAAAAGAAGCCTTCAGCGTGTCCGATGTCTAAGACGCGCAGGCCGCTCATGTCGTCCGGCAAGCCGAAGTAGGGAAGCTTGTCGACCTTTGGATCGCTCCATCCCGGCGTAACCAGACCGCCCGGCAATTCCATGCGATGAAACCAGTAGGGCTCCGCCTCAATCTGCGACCTTAGCCATTTCGTAAGAGTTACTCCTTCGGGATTCACCACACAGCACCCCCTTGCGACAGTTAGTTCGCGAAAACAATCGAAATCAAAGCCTTCTAACCTGCTCACCTCATTTGAACACGTTGAGGCTGTCCCCAACTGGCGAACTCCTGCCAAGAGTTGTTTTCACGGCACGATCGATCTCACCTAGCCGATATCCCCGCAGTGCGCTACGGACCGCTTTTTTGGGGGTTACGCCGTGCTTCGAAGGCGACTATAATCAGCTCAGGAGTACCGCTTGACCAGCCGCTCGAACCAGCCGAACGCCTTTGCTGCCGCCTCCAATCCGAGGTGCGGCACAGGTGTGCGTGCAACCTGGTCCAGACTGGCGCCCTGCATGGCCCGTCCCAACCTCTTCTCCGGCGACTAGCTAGCTTCCTGTCTTTCGTCTTTCCGTCGGCCCCCCGCGTCGTCCCCAATCCAACCAGATTGTCGTCGCGGGCAGACAGAAGCTCCGGCACCAAGCTGGCGCCGCAAGCCTTCCGCGAAGGAGAAACATCATGACCACTCATACTCTGACTCAAGTTGCCGGTCCGAACATCAAGACCGCTCTGCCCGGCCCCAATGCCCGGCGCATTCTCGAAAGCGATCAGCGCTATATTTCCCCGTCCTACACTCGCTCGTATCCCATGGTCGCCAAGCGCGGACGTGGCGTCATCGTCGAAGACGTGGATGGCAACGAGTTCCTCGATTTTTCTGCCGGCATCGCGGTGACCTCCACCGGACATTGCCATCCGGAAGTCGTGGCCGCCATCCAGAAGCAGGCGGCTGAACTGATTCACATGTCGGGCACCGACTTCTACTACGAGAGCATGGTGACCCTGGGCGAGCGCCTGTCGAAGGTCGCGCCCATGAAAGGGCCGCACAAGGTTTACTACGGCAACTCGGGCGCGGAGGCCATCGAGGCTGCGCTGAAACTGGCTCGCTACCATACTAAGCGGCAGAACGTCATCGCGTTCTACGGGGCGTTCCACGGGCGCACCATGGGCGCTTTGTCGCTGACGGCCTCGAAGCCGCAACAGAAGCGCCGCTTCTCGCCGATGCTTCCCGGTGTAACCCACGTGCGCTATCCCGATGTGTATCGCGGATGCGTGGGCGGAAGCCAGGAAGCGGAGGCGTTCGCGCTGGGCTGCGCCCGCTTCATCGAAGAAAAATTGTTCAAGACGACGCTGCCTCCCGAGGAAGTGGCCGCGATTTTTGTCGAGCCGATTCAGGGTGAGGGAGGCTACGTGGTCGCGCCGACGGTATTCATGCAGGAGCTGCGGCGCATCTGCGATCGCCATGGCATTCTGCTGGTCGCCGACGAAGTGCAATCGGGCGCGGGCCGCACCGGGAAGTGGTGGGCCATCCAGCACACTGGCGTCGAGCCCGACATCTTCTGCAGCGCCAAGGGGATTGCCAGCGGGATGCCGCTCGGCATCATGATGTCGAAGGCGGAAATCATGGACTGGGTACCGGGTTCGCACGCTTCGACGTTCGGCGGAAACCCGGTGTCCATTGCGGCGGCGCTGGCCACCATGGATGTGCTCGAACGTGAAGCCATCAAGAATGCCGAAGTAGTGGGCAAACACATCATGCAGCGCATCGCCGATTGGCCGCAGCGGCTCGATCTGGTGGGCGACGTCCGCGGACGCGGCTTGATGATCGGAGTCGAGATCGTCACCGACAAGAAAGCCAAGACCCAAGGCAGCGCGGAACGCGATCGCATCGTCGAGCTCGCCTTCGAGCGCGGTGTGCTCTTTCTGGGATGCGGGCCCAACAGCATCCGTGTTGCTCCACCGCTCATCGTGACCAGCGAGCAAGCCGACATCGCCATGGATGTGCTGGAAGAGTGCATTACGATTGCCGGTAAGGAGCGACACAACTAGACCATCTCCGAGCAGGGGCACGGCTGAGAGTCGTGCCCCTTTAATCTCGGTTGACCCGACGATCTCATGCAAGTTGACTCTCCCGCTTGCGATTCTCTTCGCCGCATCACCTGGCGCGCTCCCATCGGGGCGTAGGATAATAGAACGCTTTTGACCGAGGTCCGCTGTGCCTGAGTTACGCAAAGATCCAATCCTGGGAAGATGGGTAATCATTTCTACCGATCGCGCCAAACGCCCTAACGACTTCAGCCGTGAGCCGGTGAAATTGAAGGGCGGCTTTTGCCCGTTCTGCTACGGCAATGAAAGCAAGACGCCTCCCGAAGTGCTGGCGTATCGCCCAAATGGGGCGGCGCGTGACACCTCGGACTGGACGGTACGCGTGGTGCCCAACAAGTTTCCCGCCCTCGGAATCGAAGGCAGCCTGAACCGTCAGGCCGAAGGCATGTTCGACAAGATGAGCGGGATTGGGGCGCACGAGGTCATCATCGAAACGCCCGACCACAACGCTACCTTGGCCACCATTTCGGAGAAGCGCATTGAAGATGTCTTGTGGGCGTACCGCGACCGCATTGTCGATCTGAAGAAGGACCGTCGCTTCAAGTACATCCTGATCTTCAAGAACCATGGGATAGCGGCGGGGGCAACGCTGGAGCATTCCCATGGGCAACTGATCGCGCTGCCGATTGTTCCCAAGTATGTCGCCGAGGAACTGGAAGGCTCGAAGCAATATTACATATACAAAGAGCGCTGCGTTTTTTGTGACATCGTACGGCAGGAGACCGAGTCCGGAGTGCGCGTCATTGCCGACAGCGACAGCTTCTTGACCGTCGCTCCTTACGCGCCCCGTTTCCCCTTCGAAACCTGGATCTTGCCCAAGCGGCACGAATCGGCTTTTGAGAATTCGTCCTCGCAGGTTTATGAGGGCTTGGCCAAGGCCTTGAAGAACCTCCTGGTGCGCGCCGACCAGGTGCTCGACCATCCAGCCTACAACCTGGTGGTCCACACCGCCCCTATCCAGGAGCCGGCCATGGACCATTACCACTGGCACATCGAGTTCATGCCGAGGCTCACCAAGACGGCGGGCTTCGAGCGGGGAACAGGCTTCTACCAGAACCCCACACCTCCCGAGGAAGCTGCCAAGTATCTGCGCGAAGCAAAAGTTGAAACTCCGCCACCGGTGGCGGACAGCAAATAGGTTTGGGCCGGGCTCTACGGTGTATCCAGTCAAGGAGGCCGCATGAATACCAGCCAACCTGGAGTCGCAGCCCCTCCCAACCCGCGGCCTTGGGTCCTCGATCTCACCGCACGAGAGCGCAGCACTCTGGTCGCAACCTTCGGCGGCTGGGCGCTGGACGGCATGGACGTGATGGTCTATAGCTTCGTCATTCCCACGCTCATCGCCGCCTGGCACATCAGCAAAGGGCAAGCAGGCTTGCTGGGCACGGCCGCTCTGCTGATTTCCGCGGTTGGCGGTTGGCTGGCCGGATTGCTCGCCGACCGCTTCGGCCGCGTACGCGTCCTGCAGATCACGATCCTGTGGTTTGCGTTCTTCACCTTCTTGAGCGGATTCACCAACTCCTTCTGGCAATTGCTGATGACGCGCGGACTGCAAGGCCTGGGGTTCGGCGGGGAGTGGGCGGTGGGCTCTGTGCTGATGGGTGAAGCTATCCGCGCGCAGCACCGCGGCAAGGCGGTCGGCACCGTGCAAGGTGGATGGGCCATCGGATGGGGCATCGCGGCCATCTGCTATACCGTGCTCTTCTCCGTACTGCCTGCCGCAACTGCGTGGCGCGCCATGTTCTGGATCGGCATTCTTCCCGCGCTGCTGGTCTTCTACATCCGGCGCAATGTTCCCGAGCCGGAAGTCTTCAGCCAGACCCGAGCGCGCGTCGGCGAAGGCAGCCATTTCCTGGAAATCTTCAGCCCCGCGCTGCTGAAAACCACCTTCCTCACCGCGATGCTTGCCACCGGCGCACAGGGCGGCTATTACGCCATCACCACCTGGTTGCCCACGTTCCTGAAGACCAGCCGCGGCCTGTCGGTGCTCAACACCGGCGGTTATCTGTTCGTTGTGATTGTGGGCTCGTTCGTCGGCTACATAATCAGCGCCTGGCTGGCCGATCACCTTGGCCGCAAGCGGACGCTGATACTGTTTGCCGTCTGTTCGTTCGTGACGGTGACGGCGTACACTTTTCTGCCCATCAGCAACTCGCTGATGCTGGTGCTGGGATTCCCGCTCGGCTTCTTCGCGTCCGGATCGTTCAGTCCCATGGGCGCATTCTTTACCGAACTGTTTCCCAGCCGGTTGCGCGGCTCGGGCCAGGGATTTTCCTACAATTATGGACGCGCCATCGGCGCGCTGTTTCCGACATCGGTTGGCTACCTCAGCGCGCGCATCAGCCTGGGACACGCCATCTCGGCATTTGCGGTGACCGCCTACCTGATCATGATCCTGGCCGTACTCCTGCTGCCCGAGACCAGAGGGAAAGAGCTGCAGGTCTATGAGTGAGTGTCCCGAACCCCTCATGCAGTCCCTTCCTGCTTCACCTCTCCGACTTTCACGCTCGAAGGCTGCTTCTTCTCAGGCTGCACTTTTTCGTAGGGAGCAGTGGCTGCATCCATTAGCCTCAGGTTGGCCGCTGCGCCGTGCAACGCCGACAAGATCATCCGCGCCCGCCACTCCTCAATCCGCTGCTGCGACACGCCATAGATGAACTGCATGAACCCAATCTGCACCGCAGCCGCGTCCTCCAGATACGGAAACTCGAACGCGTCGTAAGGGTCATTCTCTTTGCGGCCGGGATTCGCCAGGAAGACGAACAGGTTGTTCTTGGGTACGGTCTGGCGCACCTTCGCGTGGTAATAGCAAAACTTCTGATCGCGTAAGGCGAGCATGCCGCAGCGCGTCCCGCTTGGCCTGATGTGCTCGCAGATTGCCAGCGAGAATTCAGCCTCGTCGCCCATCGGACGACTTGCCGTTTCCTCTTGGCTGCTGGCCGGACTCTCCGGCGTGACATCTTCAATCGTTGTAAGACCCATAAGTGCTACCCCCCTCCCCCTCCAATAAAGTATTTAGTATGAATACTTTGCCTGCAAAGTATTGATTGCATTGTAGTTATTCCAATCCGTAAGTTGCCTGTTTTGAATACTTTGACCGGACCCATGCAAAGTATTGATTCCCGGCAGCTTGCAGTCAAAGTACTGCGGAATAAGGACTTGCAGTCNNACTGACAACTGCTCCTCCATAAACACAAATAGGGCAGGAGCGCCGGGGTGCAGGCGAATCCTACCCTAACCATCCAGTATTCGACTGCCTCACAATCACGTCAAGATTACGAAGGTACCAATCTGCTTACTAAGTCCCAGAATGGGAATGAGGTGGAAGCCGTCAGCCCTCAGAAGGTAGTTACTTTCGTGCGGATACGTAAGTGACATCACAGATACCGAGGCAGCACTTGCCTATCATTGGGTCTTATGCATGGCCATCAGCATGAGTTCATTGGTAAGGCCAGTTCCACCTGAAAAGACAGCAATATCACATCAGATCAGATCGTTCAGGAGGGGCCGGTCGCCTCGCAGACCGTCAAGAGCAACACTATCCGCAACACACTGCTCGCGGTCGCAAATCGAGCGAAAGGATATGCAGACTCACGGCTATTATGAATAAAGGTACTGTTGTACGGCTCCTGGTTCTGGTCCTGACGCTGCTCGCAGGCTGCGGCGGTCCATCAGCGCTGCTAGCTCCCGCTCCGCTGAGTGCTGACAGCCCTGCCGGCGGCAACTACCCGCTCAATGCATCATACGCACCCCCGATGGACGCGCCCCCGGCGCAGGCCCTGCCCAACCTGGGCCAGCAGATTACCCCGCTAGCGCCCTCGAATTCCCGCTTCGAGCCCATGAACCCCGATCTGCCCGACAATCCAGCCTGGCTGGCCGGGCAAGCGGTCACCACCGTAGTGAGTCCGGATGGCAAGACCCTGCTGGTCCTGACCAGCGGGTACAACCGCGTTTACAACGCCAACGGCACGCCTTTTAAATTGTCGGACTCGAAAGAGTACGTGTTCATCTACGACATTTCGAAGTACACCCCGGTCAAGAAGCAAGTAGTGCAGATTCCAAATACCTACAGCGGAATTGTCTTCGATCCATCCGGCAAGGCCTTCTACGTGTCCGGCGGCATGGGTGACTTCCCCTTTGACAAGGCCGGTGACAATGTCCACATCGTTGTCCTGAGCGCGGACGGAACTTGGGTCGAGCGGCCTGGAACGGAGCTTGCCTTGGGCCATCGTGCCGGCCTTGGCCTTGCCGTGCCTAACGACGGATTAGTCCCGATCAACAGCATGGTTTTCGTGCAGCCCTGCGCCGCCGGCGTGGCTATTTCGAATGATGGCAAGACGCTGGTGGTAGCGAATTACTATAACGACTCGATAACCGTGTTCAGTGGAGGCTTGGGCAGTTGGTCGAAGGGAACGGAACTCGATCTGCGCCCCGGCAAGGGCGACCCCTCGCAGGCGGGTACGCCGGGCGGCGAATATCCCTTTTGGGTAGTGGTGAAGGGCACCGGATCGAGCGCGACGGCGTATGTGTCAAGCATTCGCGACCGCGAGATCGACGTGGTCAATTTGGGCCTGTCGCCGAAGCCCAAGGTAACGGCGCGAATCCACGTGAAAGGCCAACCCGGCAAGATGACGCTGAACGCGGCCCAGTCGCTGCTGTATGTCGTCGAAGACCAGTCGGACACCATTGACGTAATCGACACCGCGAACAATGTGATACTCGAAACCATCCCGGTGATCGCTCCGGCGTCGGTAGTGCCTTCCGCGCTGACGCGATATACGGGCGCGAACCCCAACAGCGTGACGCTCTCGCCGGATGAGACGCAACTCTACGTGACGAACGGCAATCTGAATTCCGTCGCGGTGGTGGCACTGGGCGGAAGCAATAGCGGCGATCAGGTAGTGGGTCTCATTCCGACCGGTTGGTATCCCAACTCGGTGAGCTTCAGCGGCGATGGCAAGTGGGTGTATGTGGTCAATGGGAAGTCGCCGACGGGTCCGAATCCCGGCTTCTGCTATAGCAACGGACCGCCGACCCACAGAAATTGCGTTGCTTCGGGCCAGTACAATCCCCAGTTGATCAAAGCAGGCTTCCAGAGCTTCCCGCGCCCCAGCCCGGCGCAGCTGACGACGCTGACGGCGCAGGTAGCCACGAACAACCGGTTCTCCAGCACCGAGAGCGCCAACGACGCCGCCGTTATGGCGGCCGTGCGTCAAGGCGTCAAGCACGTTATCTTCATCATCAAGGAAAATCGCAGTTACGACCAGATTCTGGGCGACCTGGAAATCGGCAATGGCGATCCTGATCTGGCAGAGTTTGGACAGCCGCTCACGCCGAATCTGCATAACCTGGCGCGTAGCTTCGTCACCCTCGACAACTTCTTCGACAGCGCCGAAACCAGCAATGACGGCTGGCCATGGACCACGTCGGCCCGCGCTCCCGACGTGATCGAACGCCAATTCCCGGTGGCCTATGCGGGACGCGGCCTGAGCTTGGATTCCGAGGGAGTGAATCGTAATGTCAACGTTGCGATTCCGACCCTCGCCAAACGCCGGGCCGCCGATCCCCTCACCCCGGACGATCCGGATCTATTGCCCGGCCAGACCGACGTGGCTGCGCCGGATGGACCGGACGATGAAGTGAATACCGGCTATTTGTGGGACTCCGCGCTGCGAGCGAACCTTACGGTCCGCAACTATGGTTTCTTCGTGGACACGACCCTTTATCCGGTGAAACCGCCGGCCGGGACCCACGTCGTGCCCATTGCCCTTGACCGGAATCCGTTCGCAACCCACACGACGGTGGCGTTCCCGGCGAGCGCTTCCCTGACGCCGTACACCGACCCGTACTTTCGCGGTTTCGACAACCAGTTTCCCGATTATTACCGTTACACGGAGTGGGCGCGAGATTTCGATGCCAATTATGCCAACGGGCAACTGCCTTCGTTGAGCCTGGTGCGCTTCATGCACGATCACACCGGCAGTTTCGCTGCCGCGATTGACGGCGTGAATACTCCGGAGCTGCAGCAAGCCGATAACGACTATGCGGTTGGCTTGCTTGTCCAGAAGATTGCCAACAGCATTTACGCGAACAACACTCTGATCTTTGTAGTGGAAGACGACTCGCAGGATGCCGGCGATCACGTCGATTCGCACCGCAGTGTCGCGTTTGTGGCGGGCGCCTACGTGAAGCACGGAGCGCTGGTCTCGGCGCAGTACAACACCATCAACTTGGTGCGCACCATGGAAGAGGTCCTGGGTCTCCCGCCGATGAACCTGAACGACGCACTGGCCAGGCCCATGGCCGACATCTTCAACACGAAGCCCAGCTCGTGGAGCTTTACCGCAACTCCTTCGGCGTTTCTCTACGGTACGGAGCTGCCGCTCCCTGCCAAACCGGCCAGCCTGATCGTGCCCAAGCCGACCCACAATGCGAAGTACTGGGCACGGGCCACGAAGGACATGGATTTCACATCCGAAGATCGCATGGATTTCGCAGACTACAACCGCATCCTCTGGAAAGGGCTGATGGGCAACAAGCCTTATCCTGCCGCGCCGAGCGAAATGGACCTACGCCAGAATCGCAAGGAGCTCCTCGCGCGTTACCAGCGGTCTCTAATGTGATGTTTCAATAGGTTGT
>PMAT01000034.1 GCA_003152695.1 Acidobacteriaceae bacterium | reverse complement strand
TATCCAATCAACTCATTCCTGATTTTGGAATGAGTGGGAGTTACGAAATTCACCTTTTCTCTTATCTGATCTATTGGGAACCTTGTTGTCCCCACACATTCGAACGACGCGAATGTGTGGGGCCACCCCCAAAAGGATTCACGCCCAAAGGGTGGGCACCCGCCACGCCAGAAAAAGCCCGCTCCTGCCGGAGCGGGCCCATAGTGCATGGGGTCGGCTACTTCACTTCCCGACCAATCCGTTGTCAACTCCCACGCCGGTGCAAAAATCCCAACCGGCAACCGCGCTGTGAGTGCCGCAGCTTCCCGACGTGATATCGGTAAAGTACGAGCTGAATCCCAAGTTGCTGTAGATCAGGGTATTTTCTGCGTTGCTGCTGGTCTTGAAGCCTCCCGCGTCGTTAATGATTCCTGCCAGCGAAGGTGAAGCCACACTGGTGCCATAGACCTCAAGCCAGCCGCCATAGCAATTCGAGTTGTACACCGCAACCGGAGAGCCGCCACTGGAGTCAAAGGAAAGGTCGGGTGTGCCTCGTTTGCTGCCCACGATGCTTTGAATGGCATTCTGGAATGAGGGCCGCGACTCGTACTTGCTGGCTCCGCCGCCGCCGTCGCTCCAGGCAGTCTGGTTGGTGTAGGAGCCGCCGCTGTTGCGATTCACTTGCGTGCCCCCGGCCGAAACCACATTCACCGAAGAGCTGGGATAAATGACGCCGGGAGAATCGCCCGACGAGGCGAAGTACACTACTCCGGCCTGCGTGAAGTAGTGGTCGGAACTCGCCTCCCCGCTGGTTTCGCTTCCACCCCAGCTCATGGAGACTTCGCCCTTGCCACCATGGGCCGCGATATAGCTATTTGCAGCTTGTACTGCGGTGTACAAGGCGCTGTTGGAGGCCGAAGAGGCTTCCATCAAAACAATCTGGGCATTGGGCGCCATGGCATGGGCCCATTCGATGTCGAGCGACTCCTCACCTTGCCAGCCGGAACGGCAGCCGTTGGTTGGCTTACTCCCGCTGGCATATTTCACGGAGAAGTTAGCCTGCGGCAGACCAAAAGTTGTGGAGAAAGTCGCCAGGTCGGCGGCCGCCGAGGGATAGTCGTAGGCATCGACGATTACAATTACGCCGCCGCCCCCGGTGGGGACCTGCGTCGTGCCGTTGATGGGGCAGCCCGACAGAGGATTGGAAACCACGTTATAGACGCATCCCAGGGAAGCGGGAGTTTCTCCCGCCGGTTGGGCTGCCGGGAGGATGGAGCCGGTGGGTGCATAAATAATGTAGTTGGTGTGCATACGCAGGCCGACGTCCGCGGGTTGCTCGATGCTGGACGCGGGGTAAATGCCGTCGCCGACGCGGACTTGGCCGCTGAGCAAGGTGGCACATGCGAGCAAGATTGTCACCGCACTGATGAGCCGAAAGGTCGTGTGCGATTGGGGCAGAACAGATTCGATCCGCATTGTGGTCGCTCCTCTTAACGTTGAGTTGGTGGTAAATACGAGTGCAGCTTTTTCAGATTGACGCGCAGCGCGTTAAATTGAAGGGAATCTTACAACAGGTTGGTAATCATAGGCTATAGTTTTTTAGCCTAAAAGCGCAGCATTAAATAGCACTAAGGTGTTGGCGAGGTAACTCGCGAGTTAGATAACGGACACGCACGTAGAACGAGGAAATCTAATGCGCTGAAATTCCATGATGTATATAGTGTGAGGCTGATTGGATCTAAACCAGAAATTCCGATTACCATCTGCGCGCGGGAGTAGCCATGTACTTCGAGCAGTTCTACCTGGGATGTCTGGCCCACGCCTCCTACCTGCTGGCCTCGGAAGGCGAGGCCATCGTCGTCGATCCGCAGCGTGATGTCGAGATTTATCTGGAGGCGGCGAAGCAACACGGCGTCAGCATCCGCCACATTTTCGAGACCCACCTGCACGCCGATTTCGTCTCTGGCCACAAAGAGTTGGCCGCCCGCACCGGCGCCACCATCTACATCGGCGGCAGCGCCGGAGCGATGTTTCCGCACGTCGCGGTGAAAGATGGTTTCGCGTTGCGGGTGGGAAGGCTGCGCATCGACGGACTCGAAACTCCGGGCCACACTCCCGAAAGCATTTGCCTCGTCATCACCGACGAGGAGAAATCGCAGCGGCCCTGGGCGGTGCTCACCGGCGACACGCTGTTCATCGGAGATGTGGGGCGCCCCGATCTGTCGAAGACGCACACCCCCCAGGAACTCGCCGGGCTGATGTACGACTCCTTGCACGGCAAGCTGCTGACGTTGCCCGATGACGTGCTGGTCTATCCCGCGCACGGCGCAGGCTCGCTGTGCGGGCGGAACATGCGCGCCGAACGCTTCTCCACCGTCGGGACCGAACGGCTCACCAACTATGCGCTGCAGATCAAGCGCCGCGAAGATTTTGTGCGGCAGATGACCAGCAATCTGCCGGCGCGGCCCGATTACTTTCTGGAGGACGCCGCGATTAACCGCGCCGGGGCCACGGCGATGACGGAATTGCCAGAGTTGCAGCCGATTTCAGCCGCCGAGTTGAGTCTCATGCTGGAGCGCGGCGCGATTGCGCTTGATGTGCGCCCCAATGATGAGTTTGCCGCGGGCCACGTGCCGGGCTCGATCAACGTCGCGCTCTCCGGTCAGTTTGCTTCGTGGGCAGGAGCGGTGCTGGGGTTGTCGGCCAACCCGGTGTTGATCGCCGAAACCACCGAGCAACTGGACGAGGCCCGGCTTCGTCTGGCGCGCGTTGGGATTGAAAATCTAGCGGGCTATCTCGACGGCGGGCCCGCCGGTTGGGAGCGGGCAGGATTTGCGTTGCAGCAGTTGCCGCAGATCACGGTGCAGGAACTCAACTCGCGCCTGCGAGCGAACACTGTGCAGGTGCTCGATGTCCGCCGCGAGGGCGAATGGGAGGGTGGGCACATCAGCGGCGCCGATTGGTATCCGCTGGACCGTTTCAAGACCGCGCTGCCAGCGATCGTATCGAAGCAGCCGCTGGCTGTCCATTGCAAGGGCGGTTATCGCAGCGCAATTGCATGTAGCCTGCTGCAACGGGAGGGCTATGACAACGTCATCAACGTGATCGGCGGCTTTGACGCGTGGCTGGAGGCGAAACTGCCAGCAGAAAGCGGTGCTGCCGTCAGCGCTTGATGGCTGCGCGCTTGATGGCCGTCCGCGCTTGATGGCAGAAGCAGCGGCCCCAGATCCAACCGAGGGGCGGGCCTGGGGCGCTAGAGCAATCACAGCCGTCTTCAGGCGATCTTTCTCTTCGCTTTCTCGGCCAACTCCGAGCCCTTGTCAATCCAGTCGCTGGCCCGATTGCCGAGGCCTTCCACGGTGTCGCGCGCGCCTTCGTACTTGCGGCGCAACGTCCGGCGCATCTGCTTGCCACTTTGTGGCGCGATCAGCAGCGTGATCACAGCGCCGGCTGCGGCTGCAAGTCCGATGAACAGCACGGTCAGTCTATGGTTTCGATGACTCATTAGCTCCCTCCTTCCCTGAGGGAAAGTGTTGCGGTCTCGAATACAAACGGTCAGATTCGACCGCTGAGATATCTGCCGATTCGTACAGCCAGGTCAACGTAGAATGACCTGCCGATTTTTTGTTTCGGGCCCGACCCCACGCCGGGCCCATTTTCGATGAAACAACACTCACGCTCTTCTTGCAGTAGTTACTGCGGCCGTGCATCTGGCTTCACGCCGGCATCAGGGGCCACGCTAGTCGCGCGAGGAACCGCTGTCGCCGCAGGAGCAACCGTCTTCGCGCCAGAAGTACTCGTTGCCTTGGGAGCTACGGCGCTCGCATCGGGAACAGTTGTTGCCTTGGGATCTATGGCGCTAGCATCACGATCCGCTGTCGCGTCGGGAGCTACGGCGCTAGCGTCACGATCCGCTGTCGCGCTGGGATCTACCGTCTTCGCGCCAGAGGTAGTGGTTGCCTTGGGAGCTACCGCGGTCGCGCGAGGAGCATTTGTTGCATTCGGGGTTATCCGGGGCGCGCTGGGAACTATCCGGGCGGCACTCGGAGATGAACGCGCCGCTGCACGCTGCGCGACGGAGACACCGGTCAGCAACCCCAGTAATAATCCAGCCAAAATCATCTTTTTCATACTTGCCCTCCTGGCAAAATTTGAATTACTAGCTTGCACGAATGTTGCCAAGAATGAGGGCAAAGCAAACACGAGGGTTATCCACCCGCTTCGGCCAGCAGTAGGAAACTTTTTCGCGCTCGGGAAAATCTGCTGCGGTCGGGACTCATGGTTAGAGTAAGGAAAGTGCGTCCGCTTCGAGCGCAGCGAAGGTGTTTGGCTACCAGAAGCCATCTTATAAACAGCGGGGCGGGTGACGTTGTGCGACGAACCATAGAATTTCACAACCAATCGGAACGGCAGAAGATTGCTTGTGTAATGATTAACGATGTCGGCCCCCAGGGCCCAACTAGACTTTTGGCCAGCACCTCCACTCTACGTACGCAGGTAGGCGACTATGCGATGTTGGTGATTTCTGTTGCCGCTTTCTCTACTGGCATCCTGTTCGACGCCGTCTTCGCCTATCGCGGAGCGGCAAATCACCAGCGGCGTCGGCGCCGCCCAATCCCCTGTTCTTTCGCGCGACGGAACCGCGGTCGCCTTCGCAGGGGTTGCGCAAGGCTACACCAATCCACAAATATGGGTGGGACGCGCCGATGGATCGGCGCCTCCGCGACCGCTTACCAACGACGCTTCTAAAAATTACGCGCCGGAGTTTTCTCCCGACGGTCGCAGCTTATACTTCACTTCGTCACGCGAGCCACAGGGTATTTATCGAGTGCCATCTTTCGGCGGAACACCTGAACTGGTGATACCGAACGGGTATTCAGCGAAAATATCACCCGATGGCAACACCATCCTGTACGGCTATCGAGGCCAGCTTGTCCGGCGCGCCCTGGTGGGTGGCGATGCCACTCCGGTGCTGCCCAACATCGCCAACTCTTACGCCCCTTTGTGGTCTCCCGACGGCAAGAACATTCTGGTCACCTCGTCAACGCAGCAACAACGTGATCCGGAATGGTGGATTGTACCGGCCGCCGGTGGAGAGGCGCGCAAGACGTCACTGGGCGCCGATCTGAGACTGCAGGGCTTCAACTACATTGCCACGAATGCGTGGCTGCAAAACGATTGGATTGTCTTCACTGGCCGTCAAGGCGAAACCCAGACCGTCTGGAAGGTGCAGCTTGGTCCCGATGGAAGGCCCGCCGGCAAAGCCATTCGCGCCACGGCCGATGCTGAGGGCGACTTCGACGCTTCGTCCACCGGCGGGAAAGTTGTCTTCGCCCGTACGCGAGTGGACTCCAACATCTGGGCCCTTCCTCTTGACGCGACCGGCGAACATGCCAAAGCGTCGCCGGAGCCGCTGACTTCGACTCCTGCCCGCAAGGGTCAGCCGTCGGCCGCAGGCACAGAGCTGTTGTATAGCGCCGAGACCGGAGATCGTTACTCGCTTTTTCTGAAGGATGAGGGGCAACGCAAGGACGGGAATGGAGAAAAGCTGCGCGATGCTTTCTTCTCCGTGCTGGCCGGTGACGGCTCACGCTATGCCTACGGCGAAGGCGTTAAGGAACAGCTCAATGTATATCTCAAGTCACAACGCTGGTGGTCGTTCTGGTCCACGACGCTCTGTGAAAGCTGCGGAATGCCGCGTCAATTCTCGCCAGACGGACAGCAGTTGCTGCTCTGGCTGGATTCCCCGGCGCAGCAGCGCATCGACATTATCGACCTGTCGTCGCGCAAGATCACTCCCATCGTATCGGCCTCGAAACCGTTGATGGCGCCAAATTTTTCAGCCGACGGCCGTTGGATTCTCTTCGTCGCCCAGGTGGACACGCAAAGCTGGCAGGCATTCGTGGTTCCGGTTTCGGAGCACACACCCGGCCCGCCGGAGTGGGTTCCGGTCACGACCGTCTCCAACGGATTCTTCTACGCGTTCTGGTCGGCCCACAGTGACTTGTTTTACACCCTGTCCTCCCACCAACAAGGAGGGAATTTGCGGTTCTTGGATGCCCACCGAATTGATGGTGCAAACAAGCATCCCGTCGGAGCAGCCATGCCAGTGTACGAATTTGATCAAACGCTTGTACCGGGAATGGATCCGGTGTGGAATAACGTGGCTGTGGATGGCGACAGGATCGTGCTGGAACTCGGCGGAATCAACACCAACATCTGGATCAAGTGATCCCGCCATGTCCATCATGAACGCGCGAACTTCAGCAGTGGCTGGATGTCGCCATTGTCGGCTGCTCGCTGGGCGTCCAGGTACCGGGCGCGCGCTTCGCCCTGCGTCATGAGGTCCCTCGAACCCCATGTGAACGCGGGACCACCAAGCTTCATTATGAGTAGGTCAGCAATGAGGCGAGCGTGTCTGCCGTTGCCGTTGGGGAACGGATGAATGGCGGCAAGGCGGTGGTGGAACCGAACGGCTATCTCGTCCAACGAAAACGTGCGGTTCTCAATCCAGTAGCGGACATCGCCAAACAACACACCAAGTCTTTCGCGAATCTCATGGAAGGGAACTCCACTGTTCTTTTCGGTCGTCCGGTATTGCCCCGCCCACTTCCATGTCTGATCAAACATTCTCTCGTGCAGCTTCCTGATGTATTCGTCGGAGACCATTTCGTACGGACTTGTACGACCTCGGTTGCCCCACTCCCTCGCCTGCAATATGTTTTCTCTTTCCCACTCATTCAATTCTTCCCTGGTGGCGAGGTTGGGAATCAAGTCAGCAAGCTCTTCAGCGGAGAGGGGAGTGTTACCGTCACTGGTCTTCAGCAGTGGCATGATTTGCTCTAGGTTCGTTTCAGAATGCGTTTCGTCTGTTCCTCGATCTTCTCGTCTATGCCTCCGACCGCTTGGTCTTCCAAGGCCATGCTGTGTTCAACTGCGTGAACATTTTCTGAGGCCTTAGTTCTAGCCCGTTGCTCTAAAAGCTCGTGGACGTTTCCCTTCTTTGGGACCAATGCGTAGACCAGATGGCACCCAAGCACATCCGCCGCTTCGCGCAGGCTTCCCAGAGAAATGCGGTACTCCGCTTCCGACTTCTCAAGAGAGCTCACTAGAGAAGGAGCCTTTCTGCCAAGGCGCTCTGCCATCTCGCGGGTGGTGACGCCGGTTGCCTCACGAATGGCGCGAATCCAGCCCTTTTGCGGTCGCGCTGAATCCCTTGCAGCCAAAAATGGGGTTAATGCTCGTTCCAGTTGGGAGCTCCGTAACCTTCTGAATTCAGGCCTCATAGGTTTTACTTCAATAATTTTGTTCATTTATAGATGAACATAATATGGCAATAATATCACTTATACATGAACAATACGCCTGATTTGATCAATTATTGTTAAACGGGCTCGCGCACAGTGATAGCTGAGAGAAGCTCAGGACATTGAGGCGGGGAGCGCCAGCTTCTCAATCTGCTGTTGCACTTGGCTGCGAAATTCCAGCGGATGCGCGACTTTGTGAAAGGGCTCGGGAGTTCCTCCTGTCCCGATCACCACAATCGTTCCGTAACCCAGCATCCTGCCGAAAGCAGTCTCGCTCACCTCGATGCTCTCCACCTTGTTCAGCAGCATTTCAATTGTCGTCCGGCTGGCCAAGCCCGTCTTGATCACCACACGCCGGTTCGTCACCGCCATTTCCGTGGCGTTCCGCCGCACCATGCCCAGCAGAATCGCCACCACGCCGCAAACGAGCAACCCAACGCCCCCGCCCTCCATGATGTGCAACCTCCCGCCCTGAATCCCGGTCTGGCTGAGTGCGTAATAAAGCGGCACTCCCGACAAACCGAGGAGCAAGCAGCCTAGGACAACGTGCCCCAACATCACGATCCAGTGCAGCCGGGTCTGGTAAATTACGACTTCACCGGGAACCAAGTTCGACTCTACGTAGCTCATCTGCTCTTCCCCCAGGAATCGCTCATCCTCAATCTCTTGCCCAAAAAGTCCGCGTGTGGGAATCTCCCTATAGCGGTATTCCGCGGTCGCACCCAAGAGTACCAAAGCCCGAGCAAGAAGGATGCTGATCTTCGGAAAGTTGCCTTGTGTCTTAACGGGGTATGAGAGGATATTTGGAGGGAGCAATAATGCGCTGGTATCACTATGTCGCGTATTTCTTTGGGGGCGCATTCCTCGCGAACACGCTGCCTCATCTCGGCAATGGGATTTCCGGGTATGCTTTCCAGAGTCCTTTCGCATCGCCACCCGGGGTAGGCTTATCCTCCTCAACAGTCAATGTTTTATGGGGACTCTTCAACCTTGCCGTCGCCTACCTGCTCATCTGTCGTGTCGGCAGCTTCAATCTGCGTAGCACCCGCCACGTGCTCGTCCTCGGGGCAGGCATCTTGATTATGTCGCTGATGCTTGCCCGCTCATTCGGACGGTTCCGCGGAGGGCTGTGAGGCCGCTTTTCAAGCAGATACTGATTCTAAACGGATGGCGGAGGGAGAGGGATTCGCTTTCAAACAACCTACTGATAGCGCGGAAGTTGTTGATTTTTAAGGCAGCTAAAAACGCTCAAAGCTCGAAAAATGGCTAATCGTTGTACGTGTATTACACGTTGACTTTTCGGCTTTCGCTGTAATCTCACTCCACCGCACTCAGATACAAAAATAATAGCGGCTCATTCGAACTCAACGGATACCGTTCGATAGCATCCCTTACCTTCCATTGCTTGCCATTTCGCATGACGATCTGTCCGATCTCCGGTATTGGCTGATTGAACACAATATCGCCTTCGTCCGGAATAGACTCGCTCCCATAGTTAAAAACAACTCGCCTCGCGTTTTCCATCTATCCTCCATGTGCACAACCGCGCCTTGCAACACGGGTTATGGCGGAGAGGGAGGGATTTGAACCCCCGAAGGACTTTCGCCCTTGCCGGTTTTCAAGACCGGTGCCATCAACCACTCGGCCACCTCTCCCTACTGACATTATAGCGGGACTTGCGTCCCCGCCTCTATTCAGGAGGTCATATTCGCCCGCTCAAAACGGACCAGTTCGTTATGAGGAACCGATAGCGTGTCGTACTTCCGTCTCCGTTTGCCAGAAACGCGAGGCCACACGGGCGCTCGCAGCAAGCCAAGTGTCGCAACTCACGCCGTGTGCCGACTCTGCCCTACATAGTTTCGGTTACGCGAACACAAACTTGCATCGGAGCCGCCGATGCGGTCAAGTTGCCAGCTCTCAACGAATTACTCCTACACCGTTTGATCACAATAGCGAAAAGGGAACACGAAAGAAATTGCGACTTCTCCGACCGAATTTTTTCGGCGGGGAAGTCGCTATGCTCTAGGGAACGGCAAAAGAGAGCTAAGAAGAGAGAGGTTTTTGGGTTTTGAGCAAGTGGCCGTATTTCTTTCTCATTTTCGGCTCGATGTTCTTCAACCGCCTTGAAAGTAATCGCAGCTCTGCGTACACATCGGTGTTATCGCGTCCACGACGTGAAAGATTCAAATATTCCTTGATCGTCGCATTCTTCAAACAGTCCACGATATAAGTGTCGAAGATCACATAAACATCTTCGAGTTGAATTGCCTTCTTACGTTTGAACATCCCAAGGTCTTCGAAAATTCCGAGGATAAGATCGTCGATTTCCTGAGAAGGAATGTTCGGGCCTTCGAAAACGTAATACCCAATTTCCCTTTGAGTCGCGTCGCTATTGAAATTCTTAATCCTGAAATACCCCTGGCCCTCACTCACATATTCCAACAGGTCGCCATCAATCAGGCAGATCAACCGGCGCGCTCTCTCGGTGAAGAACTCGTTCTTTAAGCGGAATATGAAATCCGCACGACTTGTCCTAGCTAATGCGGACAACTGCCATGCGGCCACGACCGTCAGGACAGCGGTTGCAGCACCCGTGACCATCACCCAAAAAACGCTAGGATCGAACAGCGTTTTGCACCACCAAGGATTCATAGCCGCCTCCCATTGTCTATACCCACGTCGCCTTCACTGCTGCCTCAAGGGAAACCTGCCGCGATTGAACGAACATCGAGTAGTGTTTTTCGACGATGTGAGGAGAATTCGCCAAGATTGTGGCGACCATTTCAACTGCGATCCCTTTATTCAGCAGCTCGACTGAAAAAGAGGCCCTACAACGGTGCGCGAATCCCCGCCCTCAATCCCCGCAATAACCGACACTTTTTTGAGCCGCTCTTGCCATTCCGTAATGCACGTCTTAAGCTTAGAAACACCATTCCAAAAAAAGGTAACAATTCCCCTCATCGGCCGTATCAATTGCCTTCAGGACTGCAGGGGGGCTCCCACCAAAAGTCGCTGCCGCACTTGCCGTGACGGCCACGGTTAGATCCAGAACAGTGGCACTAGGCCGAGGGCTCCCAGGGTCGCCAGCAGGCAGAAGCTCGTCAAGCCCGTCTTGCGATCGGCAAAAAAGTAGGCGTAGATTCCTTTGACGAAATTGTTGCTGGCGGCGGCAATCAAAATCGCTTCCGCCCCCAGCTTCAGAACCGTGCCGGCGCCGGCGGTCTGGGTGATCCCCAGAATAAACGGGTCCACGTCGGCCACGCCCATGATGGCGGCCAGCGTATTGATTCCGGCCCTACCGAGGTAGGCGACCGCCAACTGGGTCGCGGTGATCATTAGCAGAAAAAGAAAAGCAAACAGAAAGGCTGCCCGCAACTCCAGCGGATTCCTAGGCTCGTATTCCCTGGCTAGCTTGGTCCCGGTTTTATCCGGCCGGCGCGCCCAGATGAAGCCGCTCGCGATCGCCACGCCCGCCAACCCGAGGAACGCAGGCAGCAAAATTATCATCAGTTGGCGGTTGAATAATCCCAGCAGAGCAATCAGGCGGAGATACATGACGCCGCAAGCCATCAAGATGCCGCCCGAAAACAGGTGCGGATGCTCCTCGTGCGCCGCCCGCCGTGCCAGCACCACAGTTGTAACCGTGGAGGAGTATGCGCCTCCCAGGAGCGCGGCCAGCAGAACTCCACCTCGCTCTTTGGTCGCCTTCTGCAGTACATAGCTGCCGTAGGAGATGGCGCTGACCGCAACCACCACCAGCCACGTCCTGAAAGGGTTGATATGGAAGGGACCAAATTCACGATGGGGCAGAATGGGCAGAACGACGGCTGACAACAGCAGGAACTTGGCGAAGGTAAGGATCTCTTCGCCTGGAATGCGGTCGGCGAGATTTTCGAGAACAACCTTCAGCTCCAGCAGCAGCAGGCTCGCCACGCTTAAGGCGGTCGCGATCCAAAAGTGGCCGTGATAGACCAGCGCGCCCACCAGGTAGGTGGTCAGGCCAGACATCTCCGTGGTGACCCCGGCAGCTACGGAAGCGGAAAGCTTGTGCCAGTAGGAGAGCAGAAGAAATGCGGCGATGACCAGGAACCCGAGGGTGACCGGGACCATTTGCGCCCCGGAAAGCAGCGCCATCGAATAGCCGACCAGCCCGATGAGCGGGAAAGTGCGCACTCCGCCAAAGCTGTAATGCCCGACGGCGGCTTTGTGCT
The DNA here is from genome assembly GCA_003152695.1 of Acidobacteriaceae bacterium. Lineage (GTDB taxonomy): Bacteria > Acidobacteriota > Terriglobia > Terriglobales > Acidobacteriaceae > Bog-257. The sequence continues at coordinate 10,364 of PMAT01000034.1, read as the reverse complement.
CCTCGCGTTCCAGTCCGACCATGAACGAGAGGAAGAGCACCAGCAGAATCTGCACAGCCTCCGGCGGCAATGAGCGATAGAGTTCCACGGGGCAACAATATCTCCGCCTGCTATTCAATGCTTGCCGGGGCGCATTGTAAAGAGAGGGGAGAAGGCGGAGCACACAGAAGGAATTTCCGACCGGCCTCTTTATTCAGCAGATGATACCTGTTTTTGCATTGAGGGGTAGCCGGGGAGCCTCCGCGGGGTCTTCCGATAAGCCGCTTACGGATCCGGCCACAGAAAAACTGTTGCGCCGAGAATTCCTCGACGGGTGTATATTGTGGCTGTTGAGAGCCAAGACGGCATCTCCAACGTAAGAGCAAGCGAAATGGCAGCATCGAAGCGAAACAGAAGGGCGCAGGCACCGCTCAAGATTCTATTCTGTGCTGCGCTCTTTGTTGCGTCCTTTGTCGTTTACGGGATAGGCATCTCTGTATACGAGCACAGGCATCGACCCTCAAAGACCGACCACAACCATGCTTGGGAATCAGCGGGAGAGCCCCAGACCCAAGCCGCTCCACAGAGGGCGCCCCTCTCAACACCGGATAGCTCCACTCCTCCAGAATCCGCAGATCAGGGGCAGCAGACGTATCAGGTCGGCGAGTATTCTCGGCTTTATGGCGAAAGACAACGTTCTTTGCTTGCGGGTGATGCTACGAACCTAGATTTCGAAGCAGTGGAACACGCAGGGGATTCGGACGGAGGCTTTCTAGAGATGAACGAGAGTCTCAAAGGCAGGCTAAACCTAGCATCAGCACCATCCGTGCCCGACTTCCACTCACCTACCTTCCAATTACCCGTCGTCCAGATGCCTTTCCAAGCACCTGCCTTCCCAGCACCCGCCGTCCAAATACCTTTCCAAGGGCCTGCCTTCCAAGTACCCACCTTCCAGGTACCCGCCTTTCAAGGGCCTGTCCTCCAAGTACCTGCCTTGCAAGCACCTGCCTTCCACGTACCTACCTTCCAAACACCTACCGTGACTACTTGCTGCGCTGCACCTTAGGCCAACGCTCGCGCTCCTTCCCCCGCATAAATGCGGGGGCTCCCACCGAGAACGCCATTCCCGAATTGGAACCAGGCGAGCATTTTGTGCCCCTAAGGAACGCGGGAAAGCTTTTTCCTGCGCTTACGCGGTGCTATCGTTAAGTTATATTCGGAAAGTTAGCGCCAGGCCACGGCAACCTGTCGAGCCGTAGTCCTTACGACGCGCTGTGTGTCGAGCCTGGCAACCCGCTGAGAAACTGTCAGGTTTCTCCCAGGCGGCGGACGCGCTGTGTCCAGGTTGGAATCCTGCGGCGCGCGCCACACCCAAAAAAGACCCCCAGGAAGGAAGCGTGTGCCAACGCTGCGTGCGCCAACGACGCGTGCACCAACGACACGTGTGCCGACGCGTGTGCCAACGACCCGACATACCCTGCTATTCCTTCTTGCGTGCGGCGCCTCACTGACTGGTCTGTCAAGGAAACACGTGCCAACGACGCGGCATACTCTGCTATTCCTTCTAGTCTGCGGCGTTGCCTTGACAGGCTTGCCGACGACTGCGCAGACCCTGCTGGCCACGCTTCCGACGGGTTCGCACCCGATAGCGCTGGCCACAAATCCGGCCAACCGCAAGCTCTACGTGGCCAACCAGTACAGTAACAACGTAACCGTGATCGACGAAGCTAGCTATGCCAGCGTAACTATACCGGTAGGGACTTATCCCACCGCCATCGCGGCCAATCCTGTGAGCAACAAGATTTATGTTGCTAATCAAAACGGCAACAGCGTCACGGTGATTGACGGGGTAACGAATTCCACCACTACCGTTGCCACGGGACGCTCGCCGACAGCCTTGGCCATTAACTCGGTCACGAACCAGATCTATGTTGCCAACTACTACGGCAACAGTGTCACTGCCATTAAGGGGTCAAATAATTCGACCGTGACCATAGCGGTCGGCAACTATCCCACGGCGATAGCTTTGGATCCGGTGACCAACAAGATCTATGTTGCCAACCTGAACGGCTACACGGTGACGGTGATCGATGGCGTGACCGGCGGCACCACTACCGTTCCCGTCGGTACATTCCCCAACGCGGTAGCCGTCAATCCGCTGAGCAATAAGATCTATGTCACGAATGGCAGCTATTTCGCCGGTGCCGGAACGGTGAGCGTGATCGATGGCGCGACCAACTCCACAACCCTCGTGCCTGTTGGGCTCTATCCCAATGCGCTGGCGGTCAATCTGATGACCAACCAAATCTACGTGGTCAACGCGGCCGACGGAACGGTGACCGTCATCGACGGCGCCACCAACTTTACCCAAACCACTGCTGTGGGCAGTTCTCCGGGTCTGGTGGCGGTGGACCCGGTTATCGACAAGATTTATGTCAGCAACGATTTGGCGTATGGCGGCCTCACCGTAATCGACGGAGCTACCGGTTCCACTACCACGGTTGCGGTCCTAGGCAATCCCTATGCCTTGGCGGTTGATCCCGCCAATCATCGCGTGTACACCGGCAATCTGACCGACAACACGGTGGCGGTGATCGCCGTTGCCTGGGCCCCGACGGCCCTGCAATTCGTTCCCGCCACTCCCTGCCGGGTGGTGGACACGCGTAACCCCAACGGGCAATTTGGCGGTCCGGCGATCGGTGGCGGCAACTTCCGCGACTTCATCGTCCCGGACAACCTGAGCTGCGGCATCCCCGCCACCGCCGCCGCCTATTCGCTGAATGTTGCGGTCGTGCCCCACGGAGGATTGGGCTATCTAACGATGTGGCCCACCGGCGAGGACCAACCGGTGGTTTCCACGTTGAACTCGCTGGACGGCCGCGTCAAGGCCAACGCCGCCATCGTGCCCGCCGGGGTCAACGGCGCCGTGCGGATCTATGCCAGCAACACCACCGATGTCGTGCTGGATATCGACGGATACTTTGTCGCTGCGCCCGATCCCTCGGCCTATGCGTTCTTCCCGTTGACGCCATGCCGCGTGGCGGATACCCGTTCCACCATCGGCCCCCTCGGTGGACCGTACCTGTCTGGCAGCCAGCAACGCAACTTTCCGGTGCTGGCCGCCAGCTCGTGCGGCATTGCCAATAGCGCCATCGCGTACTCGCTTAACTTCGCCGTTATACCGCGATTGGGTCGCCCGCTGGGTTACCTGACGGTGTGGCCGACGGGACAAAGCCGGCCGCTGGTGTCCACGCTGAATGCGCCGACGGGCACGGTTACCGCCAATGCGGCGCTTGTGCCGGCGGGCCAAGCTGGGGAGATCAGCGTCTATCCCAGTCAGGACACCGACTTGGTGATCGACATCAACGGCTATTTCGCGGCGGCGGGAGCGGGTGGGCTTTCGCTGTATTCGACCAGCCCTTGTCGGGTGCTCGACACCCGCCAGAGATCAGGCGCCTTCCGTGGTGAACTCACGGTCGATGTCGTGGACAGTCCTTGCGGCGTGCCGGCAACCGCGCAGGCCTATGTGTTCAACGCTACCGTCGTCCCCATAGGCCCATTGGGATATTTGACGTTGTGGCCCGACGGGCAGCCGCGCCCCCTGGCCTCCACGCTGAACGCCGCGGACGGAGCCATCACTTCCAACCTGGCCATTGTGCCCACCAACAACGGCTCCATCGACGCCTATGCCTCGGGCCTGACGCAACTGCTGCTGGACATCTCCAGCTATTTCGCACCGTAAGGGTGGATACGGCTCTGGATGCGGTAACTGGCTATGGGTAACTTGCGTTTCAAGGCAAATCGCGAGGGTGGTAGAGCTTCCAAACAGAATCATACTTGCTTGGGCTCGGTCGTGCCGTAATCCGGGTAGAATTTGAGGCGTATGGCCCGATCTTTGGGCGGAGTCAGCAGTTCTTCTGATACATCAATACGTTGAAGAACATTTCACTTTCCTGAGAAGTCGCGCCACCTCCGATACCGACGGTTTTGCTGTACCAAAACCTATACAGATATTGACAAGTGTAGAGTTTTTGGTACAGTTTACCTATGAAGACAGCCATGGAGCGCGTCCTAGAACATGCCGGACGACATTCAGTCATACGCGCTAAAGACCTCGATGGGCTCGGCATCCCGCGCAATTACCTGGGCCGACTGACCCGCGCCGGGAAACTCGAAAAAATCGGCAGGGGACTCTACAGTTCTCCAGAGGCCTCGGCCACTGAGCATCGAACACTGCTCGAAGTGTGCAAGAAAGTGCCTCATGCAGTGGTTTGTCTTTCATCAGCGCTGCGCTTCCATGAGCTCACCACAGAAAATCCATTTGAAGTCTGGATTGCGCTTAAACGTGGGACCTGGACACCTCGGGCAGGGTACCCGCCGATCCGCGTCGTGCGATTTTCCGGCCAATCCTTTGACTTTGGTGTTGCAGAATATTCCGTCGAAGGGGGCAATATCCGAGTTTACACTCCGGCCAAAACCGTCGCCGACTGCTTCAAGTTCAAATCCAAGGTCGGAACGGACCTCGCAATCCAGGCTCTACGAGAATGCTTTCGGCAGAAAAAAGCGTCTATGGACGAGCTCTGGACGGCTGCGAAGGTCTGTCGTGTGGCGAACGTAATGCGCCCCTATATGGAATCTCTCTCTTGAGCAAGGTCATTACCAATATCGCCGCATCCGTCAGGCAACGCCTTCTGAACCTGGCGCGCACACGCAACGAGGATTTCGGGTCGCTGCTGACCAAATATGCCCTTGAACGCATTCTCTACCGGATCAGTCAATCACAGTATCAAGCGATCTTCGTACTCAAAGGCGCATTGCTCTTTGAACTGTGGACGGACCAGAGGTATCGTCCGACGCGAGATGCGGACTTCCTTTCCAACGGTGAAAACGATCCGGCTCGCTTTCAGGCAATTTTTAAGGAAGTCTGTACAATCTCTGTTCCCGATGACGGCCTGGTATTTGACCCTGAACCTGTCACCGCGCAACGCATTAAGGAAGATGCCGATTATGAAGGAGTGCGCATCAATTTCTTAGGGTTCCTCGAACGGGCCCGTATACCCATGCAGATTGATATCGGTTTCGGTGATGCGGTTACGCCCGAGGCTGTGGAGACCACGTTCCCGGTAATGCTGAATGGGCCGGCACCTGTGCTGCTCACATATCCCAAAGAAACTGTAGTTGCAGAAAAGTTCGAGGCCATGGTGAAGCTGGGTATCGCAAATAGCCGGATGAAGGATTTCCATGACCTGCGGACACTCGGCGATCTCTTCGCGTTTGAAGGAGAAGTTCTTTCCGACGCGATTAAGCGGACGTTTGAAAGAAGAAAAACAGCTATCCCTGCAACTGCGCCTCCTATAGCATTCACTCCTGAGTTCTTTGAAGATGAAGCGAAGAAGCTTCAGTGGAGCGCGTTCACCACAAAGAACAGGATTTACGTACCAGCCATATCGCTGCAGGAAGTTGTGGCGGCCGTCGAGCGCTTCGTCATGCCGCTCATCGCGCCCATGGGAGCCGAAGAACAGCGGCGTTGGTCGTGGCCACCGGGAGGTCCGTGGGTGGCTAAGAAAACCGAAGAATGACGTGACCCCTCGAATTTAGGCAGAAGATCAGAGAAGAACGGGTTGCGAGTTTGTTACAGCCATTCCAAAGCGGCTGAAAATGGGGTGGGGGCGTTCCCGCTCTCTTCGACTCCCCTCGCCACCCCTACATGCAGCTTCTTGGCTCTGGCTGTCCTAACCTTAACCTCTCCCGCCTTGTGGCATCTCTTTTCCCTCGAACTTTGCTCACAACCGGATTAGACTCAGACCGAATTCCGGCGGCTGCACACGGCCTGTGCCCCCGGAAGGCCGCTGACCTGCGGCCGCGCAGGTTTTGCTAACAAAGGTCGCAGTTCGCCGAGCGAGCGCTGTCATGAACAATCGTGTTTACCGAACCGTCCACGCGCTGCTTCTGCTGGCCATCGGCTTGTGCCTGGCGATGAATGGGCTGGCTGGCGACCGCGAGCCGGCGCCGCGCTTCAACGCCAAAACCACCGCCGGCGAAAAGTTCACCAACGATTCGCTGAAGGGCAAGGTTGTTCTGCTGCAATTCTGGACAACCTGGTGTCCGTACTGCCGCCAGGAGCAGCCGCTAGTGGACAGTCTGGACCAGGAGTTCCGCGACCGGGGCCTGGTGGTGCTGGCGGTGGACGTGAACGAGTCGAAGAAAACGGTGAAAAAATATCTCGAGCAGAGCCCGCGGAGCTGCCGCATCGTTCTGACCGAAGACACCAACCTGGCCGCCATGTATGCCGCCAACTCCTATCCCATCTACGTGGTCATCGACCGCGAGGGAAATATCGTGGCCACGCGGCGTGGAACCGCCGGCGAGCGCACGCTCCGCTCCCTGCTGGCCCGCGCGGGTCTGCCGGCCAGCGAGTAGCACGCATTGCGGACGCCGCTGGGCTCCGCTCCGCTGCGCCTTACCCCTTGGGTTGCGGCACAATCCGGAGATACGGCCTGGGGGCCTTCCAGCCTTGCGGGTAGGTCTTCTTGGCCTCCTCGTCGGAGACAGAGCCCGCAATGATCACATCCTCGCCCGCCTTCCAATTCACCGGCGTTGCCACTTTGTGCTTGGCGGTCAGTTGCAACGAATCGATCACGCGCAGCACCTCGTCGAAGTTCCGCCCGGTGGTCATGGGATAAACAATGATGAGTTTGATTTTCTTGTCGGGCCCGACCACGAACACATTGCGCACCGTCATGTTGTCGGCTGCCGTTCTGCCCTCGCTTGTCCCCGACGTGCTGGCAGGCAGCATCCCATAGAGCTTGGCAATCTTCAGGTCGGTGTCGCCGATCATGGGATAGTTGGGCGCGTATCCCTGCGTCTGCTTGATGTCGTCGGACCAGCGTTTGTGGTTGTCCACGGGATCGACGCTCAGGCCAATGATCTTGGTGTTGCGCTTGTCGAACTCCGGTTTGAGTTTCGCCATGTAGCCGAGCTCGGTGGTGCACACCGGCGTGAAATCTTTGGGATGAGAGAACAACACCGCCCACGAGTCGCCAATCCAGTCATGGAAGCGAATCGGCCCCTCGGTGGTTTCCGTTTCGAAATCCGGAGCCACATCGCCAATCTGAAGACCCATTGCAACACCTCTTCTAAGATTTAGTTTGTTGATCAGGAGATTTTATGCATTCGAGGGTGAGTCGGCAAGCGCGGCAGAGTCCGGTGGTGGCGCAGGTTGCGTCGCGTGAAATCGTAGCACATACCAGAGGTGACTGCCGTCACCGAGAGCGATCATTTGGCCGGTTACCTTCGTGTGTTTTGCGGCATCACAGTTACAGACAGAAGGCCTGCGGTTCGTGGACACTGGATCTGCAGTCCTCTATTAGGTAGCTCGCGAGGGAATATGGCAGATCGTAAGCTCGAAGTAACGCGCTCCGTAAGTTGGGTCCCCGTAGCCGGTCGTTGCTCCTGCTGTCAGCGGCTCTTCGATGTCCCATGCCATTCCTTGGAGGATGCTGGCAAGGCGAACCACAGACTGGTGGCCGATTTCCGCAGTCACAATTGTGGCCAAGAGGCCACCAAAACCGCTATGCGACCTTCTGCCGCCTGATTGCAAACTGCATCCCCACCCAGAATCCGATCGCCGCTTCCGCTCATCGAATGACAGCCATGAACGAGGCGGCCCGCAAAGTCATACCCATTTCCGATTCCGAAACGTTGGGGCAAAGTCTGCTCCAGCGAATCGGCAACACCCCGCTGTTGCGCTTCCAGCGCATCGCGCAACTCGGAAGGCGTGGAGGTGCTGGCCAAAGCCGAGTGGACCAATCCCGGTGGATCGGTGAAAGATCGTGCGGCGGCGAGCATGGGGAAGAAACAGCAGATCCCTCACGGCCTGAAGGCCGTTCGTGATGACAATTCGGAAGTTTTCATCGAATATCACTATGCCCACTGACGTACAAGCCGCGACCCTCAGCAACGACGAAATTCTGCGCTACTCGCGCCACCTCATCATGCCCGAGGTCGCCATGGAGGGGCAGCAGAAGCTGAAGGCGGCGCGCGTGCTGTGCGTGGGCACCGGCGGACTCGGCTCGCCGCTGGCGCTGTATCTGGCCGCCGCCGGCGTGGGCACGCTCGGCCTGGTTGACTTCGATGTGGTGGACCTCACCAACTTGCAGCGCCAGATCATCCATACCACCGCCGACGTGGGCCGTCCCAAACTCGACTCCGCCGCCGAGAAGCTCGCCGCCATCAATCCGTTCATCGACATTCGCAAGTTCGAGACCAGGCTCAGCAGCGACAATGCGCTCGACATCATTCGCCAGTTCGACATTGTCGCCGATGGCACCGACAACTTTCCCACGCGCTATCTGGTGAACGACGCCTGCGTGCTCACCGGCAAGCCCAACGTGTACGCCTCCATCTTTCGCTTCGAAGGGCAGGCCAGCGTGTTTGCCACCGAGCAGGGGCCGTGCTATCGCTGTCTCTATCCCGAACCGCCGCCGCCGGGGCTGGTGCCGTCGTGCGCCGAAGGCGGCGTGCTCGGCATCCTTCCCGGATTGCTGGGCGTGATCCAGGCCACCGAGGTCATCAAGCTGATCCTCGGCTCGGGCGAGCCGCTGGTTGGCCGCCTGTTGCTGGTGGACGCGCTGGCCATGCGCTTTCGCGAGCTGCGCCTGCGCAAGAATCCGGAGTGCCCGGTCTGCGGCGCCAATCCTACCATCCACGAACTGATCGACTACCAGGAGTTCTGCGGCATACGCGGCGAAGAAACGCCGGCGAGTTCCGATGTGCCGGAAATTTGTCCCGAGGAACTGAAGGCCAAACTCGACGCGGGCGACGACGTGTTCCTGCTCGACGTGCGCGAGCCGCACGANNNNAACCTGGCCGGCGGCATCCTCGCCTGGTCCGACAAAGTGGATCCAAGCGTGGCGAAGTACTAGCGCATCCACACGATGGTTGGGCGTGACGCCGTGACAATGAAGCGGAAAAGTCCTAATATCAGGGGCAGGAGGCGCAAACTAATGAGCTTCGACATCCCCACGGACATCGAGCGCGACATTCAGCGGTTTGCGCAGCAAGAGCACATCACCCACGATGAGGCCGTCCTGCGGCTCATTGAAACTGGCCTCTCAGCCAAAAAGCCGCTTCCGAAAACGGTATTCGAGCAAGGGCTGGGATTGTTCGGGAGTCCCGAGGATTCCGCTCTGCTGGATGAAGTTGTCTCCATTGCCTACGAGGAAAGACGGCGGCCATCGAAAACCGTGCCCGCGCTATAGACGATGGTTAAATGCATTCTCGACACAGACATCCTTTCCGAGTACCTCAAGGGGCACAATCCGAACGTCATCCGGCACGCGGCTCGCTACGCTAAAGAGCACGGCATTTTCACCTTCACGAGCGTTACGGTTTACGAGATCATCTACGGTCTTGAGCTTAAGTCTGCCTCCAGTCAGTTGAAGAGGGCCGTGGAATGGCTCAACCAGAACGAAGAAATTACGCCTACCTCCGCTGACTACCTCACTGCCGCGACGATTAAGGCGACAGCAAGAAAGCACGGTTCTGCTCTTGAACTGCCCGACTGCTTGATTGCTGCCGTAGCCGTTCGGCTGGGTAGGCAGCTTGTAACCGGCAACACCGAGGATTTCCAGGCCATTCGAGAAACCGGGATCAATCTGATACTTGGGAATTGGCGGAACGCATAGTTGGATATAAGGTTGCTCACGCGCCGGTGCTCTACTTCGCCAGGCCGGCTTCACCAAAGTCAAGAACCTGGCCGGCGGCGTCCTCGCCTGGTCCGACAAGGTGGACCCGAGGGTGGCGAAGCACTAGGGCAGCGGCGCGTTAGGTGCCCGAGCCACGCGCCACCCTCATGATGGTTGCCTAGGCCACCCGCCAGGAGAAAGTTTACTTAACTTCTCCCGAGCTTCTCGGGCATCAGAAAACACCTCTGCCCATTTTGCGATTTCCTTGAGCAGTTCGGCGGTTTCGGCGTAGGTGAGCGCAGTATCAACGCTAATCAATCCATCATTGGCGAGCCAAACGGGAACAGTGGCCCCGTCCTGTATCCTACCGTGGTTGATTGCGTCTTCTACGTGCTTCATTCGGTTGTAAAGCGCATTTAGCTTTTCTTCCACTGATCCATCACCTTTTGTAAATATTCGCTTTATTTGTAATGGCCCTTTCAAGAGAGCGAATGCGTGCCACGATTGCCCCAGGAATATTTCCCAATGGAATAATGCCAGCGCATAGCCAGTAGCCGATTCCTTGCCCGCCGAAAGGAAACCAAGGGTCGCCACCCGTGCCAAATCATGTTCGCGAAAAGCCGCCTCTGCGCGTCGGTAATAGTTGTAGAAATAGGCGTTATACGGGGGACGATACGCTCCTCTAAGGAACCTCTGAAC